>JAIUNY010000006.1 GCA_020161505.1 Armatimonadota bacterium
CGCGATTCCGACCGCTCTCCTTTTCCCCCACCGCGCGAGCCGCCCAAGCGAGAGCCCGGTGCGCGGCTGGCAAGCGAGCGTAGCGCTCATCGCTCAGCCACGCCACCGGAGACTGCCCTCCGCCCGCACCCGCGACATACCACTCCCCTTGGCTCTTCCTCTTCCCCAATCCCTTCATCTCCTCTCATGTGCGGTTCCTTCCCCGCTTTCCCCGGCTCATTGAGCCATTGGGCGACCGCACATCCCCTATTGACGGCGGGCCGATTCGACGTGCAACAGATTCTGCCAAGTTTTGCCAAGTTCGCTTGACGCTTTGCGCGCCATTCGCGACCATTGCACCCGAAGAGTGCCCGTCGGAACTCCGAAAGCCTCGGCGATCATCTCCCATTCAAACCCCGCAGCCCGAGCCTCTGCCAGCACCACCAGCTCCGGAAACTTCTCCCGAACCTCCTCGATCATCAGATTCAAGTCGCTCGTCACCGAACTCGACCCATGCTCATCTTCGAAAGGCACCCACGCCACTTTTTGAATTTGAGATCGCATATCCAAAACCCGATTCCGTGCCAGAATCCAGACCCCTTCCGGGCCGCTCAGCTTTCCCTCCTGAACCCGAATGTAGGTATGCACCACCACCTCCTGCTCGGCATCCTCCGAGTCCTCTCTCCCCAGTCCAACACGCCGAGCCCATGCCCGCGCACAACGACGAGCCAAGGCTTCCCACTCATCATTCCATCTTGGCAACTCTGTCAACGATTCCATCTCTGACGCGTCCACGCGCCGCAAGCACAACTGTTTGCTCATGACAATAGAGTAGACGTATGACGACTATATTGTCAACGGGCCTTGACAAAATTTTCCACATCGTGGCAAAATGTCAAACATGGAAGGGATCAGTGCCCAAGAACTCCGCGAGTTCAGGAAGCAAAAGGGATTCACCCAACAGGAAATGGCCGAGAAGCTGGGGATCAAGCGGTCGCGCTATGCCAACTTCGAATCCGGCCTCAGCACGCCCGATCAAGAGATCCAAGTGCAACTTCGCGCCCTGGGGCTCTCCGACGAAGTCGGCCCCCCAACCATCCCGGCCAGCCAGCTGCAGATTCCCATCCCCTACCTCGGACTCATCTCCGCCAGCGACCCCGTGCAATGGACAGACCCCTTCGAGAGCGACACGTTCGAGTTCGTTCCTCCGGAAATGGGTGACCCCAAGGGCCGATTCTCGTGCCGAGTGGCCAGCGATAGCATGATGCCCCTACTCCAGCCCAATGACCTTTGCATTTTCCAAAAGACCGATGTCCCGCGTATCGGGCACGTCATCTTGTTCCGATCATTCGAGCACAAAATCACCATCAAATTGCTCAAGCACGATGGTGAAAACTTCATCCTGACCCCTCTCAACCCGCGCTACGAGAACGTCGTGGCGCAGGGCAATATGTTGGGCTACCTGGTCGGGATTGTCCGTGAGTTTGGAACGCAAAAAATGACGCTCTACGATGCCACCGGTATCCGCCACCAGGCGTTCTGATCCGGCCCTTCAAACAAAACTCAAACCAAACCACCAGATCAGGGCCACTACGCCAAGCCAGCGTAGTTCAGCACTGTCCGCGCGATCGCCACATCAGTCGATCCTTCCAGCGCGCCCGCAGCCTCAAAATCGCGAGGCTCGCCAGATGACGACTCGGTGCCCAGCACGATCACCCGCTTCCCATCGGCTCCTCCGACAAACAGCATCTCCCGAATCTCGAGTTCCCGATTCGGCTCCATCTGATTCACCGCGTCGGCTGCCGCCTGAGCAACCGCCTTCCAAACCGATCCATTCGGCGAAGCGGATCCCACAATCTCCTCGCCTCCACGCTGAAGGTGCACCTCCACCTCTTCCGCCGACGAGACCACGCTCAATCGACCCTGCACGGCAGGTGCCACCTCGACTGCCCCTTTCAGGGCCCCCGGCTTGTTGGCCAAGCACGCTTTACTCGCCAGGCCAATCAAGTTGTCAAGAGTGGCCGCCACGTGCGTCCGCGAAGGTTCCTGCGTCCGCTTTCCGCCCGAAACTCCGTACGAGAATCCAACCGGAGCGGGCACGCCATCAACTTCAAACGAAAGCTCCCGAAGCTCGCTCAGCAGCCCCAACAGCTCCGCTTGCGACCGAGTGGATCCAATCGCAAACTCGTCGCCGCCGTAGCGCACCAGCACATCTTTGCGCGTATCCACCAGCCGACCCAGAAGCTCGGCAAAGGCGCGCAGAACCGCATCCCCGACGGTGTGACCATAGAGCTTGTTGTACTGCCCAAAATCGTTGAGATCAAAAAACGCGACACTGATCTCCCGTCCCGCTTCCAGCTGCTCAACCCCCCAATCCCGCAGCCGATCGCTCCACGAAAGGCCGGTATGAGCATCAAAACTGCGACCCAGTTCGGTGATAAACAGCAGGGCCGAAACCAGCCCCACGAATCGATCTCCATCAACGACCACCAAGAAGTCAGCTTGTTGCTGCACAAAAACCTTTGCCGCCTGACGCACCGGTTCGTCGGCCTGGAGTCGCATGCCGCCGCCTCGCATCAGCTCCGCCACCAGCACCTGGGGCTCGCTCAAAATCACCGCTTCGATGGTCACCAACCCGCGCAGAGCATCCCCCTCCATCACCGCCGCCGCGCCCACGCCATGACGCTGCATCGCCAGCAAAGCAGTGGCCGCATCATCCGTGGGCTGCACGGTGAGGGTATTCAAGCTCAAATCCGCGAGGGTTCGCATTTCACCATCAATATCCCGACGTTCCGCCGGGGAGGCCGCATCCTACGACCTAGTCATCCCAAGTCCAGCACAATTCGCGCCAGATCCACTCCAAAACCACCATCCTAGGAAATCACGAAGGTCTTGCGAATCTCCGCCCGACATTCATCCAGTTTGGCCACCAGCCACTCTTCGTCCAGACGCTTCTTCACCGCCTGGCAGCGCCGATACACACTGCTCGGGGTCACCTTGAGGAAGGTCGCGACATCCCCTTCGGTCAATCCCGTCAGAGTCACCATCAGATAAGCACTGAGATCCCTCAGACTCGGAGAGCCTGCCCAATCCTCCGACTGCGACATCACCCGAAGAATCGCATCATGCACCGCATCCCGCGGATCCCAGCCATTCTCTCCGAGCACATACGGCATCAGAACCCCACACGCTCGGCACACATCATCGCGACAGGTCCAATTCGATTTCACCAGGCGGAGCCTCTGCAACGCGCCTCGAATGGATCGCGCGCTCCCATTCAGGTGCATCCCCATGAACTGGGCGACTTCTTGACTGATCTCCAGTTCCTCGATCCGGGCGAGCCGCTGCGCGACCAGCGCCCGCTCGACACTTTCTGGATGTCCGATTCTCGCGACTCTCCACTCTCGAGCATGCGGCAAAAGCGAAGCAAGCACGGGCCCTCCTGGCTCGGCGACAATACTGACGAGCGTCGGTCGTCGGTGCCGAACCCGACGCTCCAGCCGCGTGCGGAGTAGCTGCCGCGCTCTGGGGTGCCGCCAGGCATCTTGCAGATCGTCGAGGATCAACGTTTCCAGAGCGTCCGCTCTTTCCCGCGATCGCGCCCACTCGATCGCCGACCGCACGGCGATCGTCTCTCCCGACTCCAACGCCATTGTGCTTGCCGTGGCATCCAGGAGGGCGGTACGCCCCCATCCCGCCGGTCCACTCACCACCAACAGACTCTGGAGTCCTTGCGAGAAAAGGGCGCACGCTTGCAGCGCTTCCGCGTTGCTCGGCAAAGGTGCCACCGAAGCAAATCCGGTCGCCAAGGCCGGGCGAGAGGCGTCGGAAAGGCGATAGAGGGCGCGCCCAGATCGCTCTGGTTCCGCCGCCTGGCTCGGGATATGGTTCACCAACGTGGCAGCCATCAGCCTGTGTCCAACTCGAGAAAAGAAAAAGGTGATCCGGGGTGTTTCCCCCGTGGTCACAACGCTAGTTTTAACATCTTTGGCCCTGACTGTCAAGGACTTCCCCGCCATCTATTTCAGCAAGAAAGATGGCCCAAACTTACTCTTATAAGGCACTCTCGAACCTGCGAAAAGTGATTCAACAAAATTCGCGGGTTTCCCACATAGGGGGTGGAAATCAGTGCTTGATCTTGTCCCAGTAAGTGGCGAAATCGAAGGTCGGCGAATGCTCAGAGTTATGGCAACCGTAGCAACTTTCCGCCCCTTTCTTAGGCATACGAACCTTTTCCGGAGCCTTCACATGATTCGCCGCCGGGCCATGACAACTTTCGCAGCCAACGTCGGTAAGGTGGGGCGTTTTTTCCCGGGCGACAAACCCCTGCGTGCTTTCTAGTCCGACAACATGGCAACCAACACATTCGGGATCCGAATCATGGAAATCCCGTTCGAGCGTCGCGAGCGCATCGGCATGCTGGGTGTCCTTCCAGATCTTGTATTCCTCGGTGTGGCAACTCTTGCACGCCTTCGATCCCGCGTAGGCCGCCTCGCTGGTTCGGGGCATCTGCTCCAGCAACTTTTCCGCCCTCACCCTATCCTGATACCGTCGATAGATCCGCGCCGCATCGGGATCGTTCGGCGTCTCGTCATCCAGCCGAACCGCCTCGTAGCCATCAAGTGCCTCTCCGTTCCATTGCAATCGAAGCATGCCCTGACCCTTGACGCCAGGCGAAACCACCCAAACTCGACCGACCTGCAGGGGAGAAAACGCGATCTGCGATTCGGACGCGTAAACCACGAGAATCAGCTCAGGAAACTCCTTGGCCAAAGCCTCCCCCTCCTGCCGATTCCCCGCCGTCACCACCATCCAACGTGTCTCAGGCGAAGACTTCACAATCGCCCCCACCGCATCAATCCCCGCCTTCCCTCTCGCCGGATCGTGGTTCAGCACCCCGAATGGCCCCTTTCGGAACTCCGGCATCGTCTCCGAACTCGGAATCATCGGCGAGGTATCCAGAAGCGGCGCGCGCGAGAGTCGAGAAACCCCATTCAGCCCCGCATCACCCAAAAATCGATCCAGAGGATGCAAAGCGATGACATCCACCGCCGCAAAACGCAAGGTCTCCGCCAGAGTCTCAACCTTCATCTCCGCCTGCCGAGAGAGACCCTGCGAGGGATTCCCCTGGGCCAGCCTCCCCGTCTCGATCACCAAGGAAGGATGATCCTTGCAAGCCTCCTTTGTCTGAGTCACTCGGCGTCGAACCCCACCAAGCATCGGCTTCGTACACCCGCACGGCGTCAGATATCCCTGCGTGTTGCCCCCCACGACAATCGTCCAGGTCTCAGGCTGAGTGGCCTTGCCCTGCTGGAGAAAAACGAACGGCACCAGCCCCAGAAGGAGGAGCCAGCCGCGCTTCATTCAGAGATTCCTTGAATCGGGATCACGATAGGAGGTTGTCCGGGAAGATCGGTGGTGACCGTCACGCTCCCGAGCAGAGCCCCCGCTCCCGACTTGCCTTTCCACTCCAAAACGAGCTTGATATCGCCGTTCTCCAGAGTCTCCGGCGTGGCACTGTAGTCCGGGCTGCTCGTCTCGATCTTCGTGATCTTGAAGGGCTTCCCGAGGCCCTGCAGCACCACATATCCCCGCGCCGCCGACCCCTTAAACTCCCCAAAGTAGAGAGTGGGAGGGAACGAAGCCACCCCGCGCTGAACATTGAATGCCCGGCTCGAAACCGGGATCAGGGGGTGATTGGTCTCGACAATCACGCTCGCCGGAACCCTGCCCTTGACGGCAGAAGGACTCAGAAGCACCGAAATCTTATATCCCTTCCGCGGAAGCGCAGGTTCATTGATTTCAGGATCAGCCAGCATCCCTTCCCACGGCTCCACCCGAGTCACCCCGGAAAGACCATAAACCTGCGTCGAGAGGATCTCCACCGGCTGATCCTCCTCCATCACAAAGTAGAAGACCGAAGACGCCCCGTTCTCGGTCATCTCCAAGATGCCACCTTCCGGACCGCCCAGCACGCGATGCACCGGTCGAACATAGCTCGTGACATCAATCCGCGTCACCGCACGCTCTGGGTCATCCGTGTAAACAAAAAGCGCCTTGCGCTGAGGCCCTTTGAAGTCCTTGGAGTTCATCAAGACCGACAGCAACCCAGTTGCCCCCGGGGCAATCGTGTCCGGAAAATTGAGCGTGAAGCAACTGCAATCCGGAACCACACGAACGGTGAGAGGAGCCTTGCCCCGGTTCACAATCTCGAACCTCTGCTCGGAAACCGTCCCTTGCACCACGCTCCCGGCATCCCACGATGTCGTCCCGAGATACGCACTCGGCACCGCATAAATCAGGCGCTCCTTGGCGGCCACGGCTTGCTTCAACCGAGCCACCACGGCCCGATTGGCGGTATGCATTTTTCGATGATCCAACCCAATTGGCCCCAATCGACCCCCGACCCCATCGGTGCGGAACATGATCACGCCCGGCCTAGGAGCACGGGCAAAGCCGAGAGTGGCACCAATCGAATAAGCAAAATCGGCCGCAAATTGGTGAGACTCGATCACGGTCCCCACCGAAAGTCGTCGCAATCCAATCACCGACTCAAACCGAATATCCCCCGGTCCGGCACCATCGAACTCGACCATGCCTTTCGGGAGCCCCGTGACCTCATCATTCGGAAGCTTTTCGCTGAACGAAACCGCCAGGTGCGGTATCTCGCCCCGCTTGGCTGGGCGGATCTCCAAGTCGGGAATCCCCCGCTTGAAGCTAGAGAGAACTTCCTGAACCATCCCCTCAAAGGTCGCCCGCTGAGCGGCGTTGACGCCTTCAAAGTCCACGCGATAAATCAGCACGTCCTCAGGGAACAGCTTCAGGACGCCTGCCGCAGCATCGAACTTCCCCGCTTCCAAGTGCTTCGCGGCGGTTGCCACCAACCGCTGAAACCCCGCCGACGAATTCACCGAAGGGATCGGGGCAATCTCTGCCGATCCCGCCGAGGCCACCACCACCATCGCGAGCAACGAACTAACCATCTCTCTCTATCCTCAGACGCTCCAGAAGGGCCACACTGTTCGCCCCGTCCGACCGACTACTCCACAAAGGCATCTTCGCCGGGCGGACGTTTCAGAAACGCCTCGATGAATCCATCAATTTGCCCATCCATTACCGCGACGACATTGCCCGTTTCATGCCCGGTTCGGTGGTCTTTCACCATCGTGTAGGGCTGCATGACGTAACTCCGAATCTGCCGCCCCCATTCCGCCGGGCCGATATCTCCTCGAATCGCCTTGGCCTTCTCGGCATCCTCCGCCCGAGCGACCTCCGCCAATCGAGCCGCGAGCATTTTGTAGGCCGCCGCACGATTCTTGTGTTGCGATCGCTCGTTTTGGCACTGAACCGTGATCCCTGTCGGAAGGTGAACGAGGCGCACCGCGCTCTCCGTTTTGTTGACGTGCTGGCCACCTGCTCCGCCGGCGCGAAGCGTGTCCTCACGAATCTCGTCGGCATTGATCTGAATCTCCGACTCCTCCATTTCCGGCATCACTTCCACCCGACAAAACGAGGTATGTCGGCGAGAAGCAGCATCGAACGGAGAGATCCGAACCAACCGGTGAACCCCGCTCTCTGCCTTCAAGAATCCGTAAGCATTCTGCCCGGTGACTTCAAATGAGATATTCCGATACCCCGTGACATCGCCGGGGGTTTCGCTCATAATTTCCAGCTTAAAGCCTTTTTCTTGAGCATATCGCGAGTACATCCGGAACAAGATCGAAGCCCAATCACAGGCTTCGCTGCCCCCTGCCCCCGCGCTGATTTCCATGATCGCGGTGCGATCATCGTGCTCGCCGCTGAGGAGAGTCGTGAGCTCGTAGGCTTCCAGATCCTTGAGAAACTGAATCGCGTTGCCATCGGCCTCTTGCTCAAGAGACTCGTCTGGCTCCAGCTGAAGCATTTCGTAGAACCCAAGAATGTCTTCCAGACGCTTGTAGAGCGCAGAAAACGGATGGATGGTTTCCTTCAGACGGGCCATTTTTTGGAGTTGCTTCTGGGCGCTTTGCGGGTCGTCCCAGAAGTCGGGTTGGCTCGCCCGGTCTTCGTATTCGGTTAGTTGGGTTTGTAGGCGGGGGAGGTCAAAGATGCCCCCGGATAGCGTCTAACTGCCCGCGTGCGTTAGACAGCGCTTCATGCTGCTCATGGGTCAACATGAGGCGAAATCTACCTTTATTCTTATCCCGAACGAAGCAAACGGCCCAACCCGTCAGATACAATAACACGTCTGTCTGATGGCTTCGTACGAATGGTCATCGGCGGCTCGAGGTTCGAACTAACATGAGTCATCTTTTGACGCCCCGACGACTCCTCACGTCTTCTGGGCTGATCGCTGCGCTTTCGGTTGCGTGCATCGCAACTGCTCAAACGCAGCCCACGGTCAGCAACGGAAATGAGGTCACCCCGATCAAGATGGAGCGGCTGAATGTCCGACCATCGGTGATCAACACCAACTCTTTCCGCCCCCAAGTGGCCCCGACCTTCACCAACCGAGGCGTTCGCCCGTCGAACCCCAAAACGGGCATCCAGCGCACCCCGCTCGATGCGAATGCGGTTCCGCTTCCCTCCGGGTTTGTTGAAGGCAGCATGAAGGGCCAAAACGTGGCCGCCGCCAGCGCAAAGTTTCCTGGCATCAACTTCACCGGTGCATTCCCACCCGACCCACACATCGCCGTCGGCCCCACTCACGTGGTGCAGGTGGTCAACAGCCACATCGCGTTTTTCAACAAGGCCACGGGTCAACAAACGTTCTTCCAACCCCTGAGCGCAGGCGGATTCTGGAATGGAGTTCCTGGCGTCGGCGGGTTCATCTTCGACCCCCGAGCCGTGTTTGACCCAGAAACCCAGCGATTCTTTGTCATCAGTTTGGATGTTGACTTCGACAACGAAGTCTCTGCCGTCGAAATCGGAATCTCCGACGACGCAGATCCCACCGGCAACTGGATCCGCTACCGAATCGAGAACGAATTCGCTGATTCTTGGAGCGACTACCCCAGCCTTGCCGTGAATGACGATCTGCTCGCCATCACCTACAACCACTTCGGTTGGGCAGGCGGTGCTCAAGGCACCATCCAGGTCTTCAACAAGGATTCGCTCATCAGCGGAACCCCGACCGCTGGCCTAATCGCCACGGGGCAGTTCACTCTGCAAATGGCCAAGAACTTCAGCACCGGAGGCCCGCTCGTCGGCTTCGGATTGCGAAGCACCAACGGCGCGCGATTGATCGCGGTCACCGGCCCGGCGAACGCTCCAGTTCTGACCCAACGCGATGTGACGATCCCCAACTTCGCCCCCCAACAAGGCGGCGCGACGATGCTGAACGCCTCCATCGACACGATCGGCGACCGCATGATGGATACGTCCTACATTGACGGCGCGCTGGTCTATGCCTTCACCGCAAACGAGGGCCCGGCCGCTGGTCGATCCCACGTGCGTTGGGGCGAAGTCGCCCTGGGAAGCTGGCCCGCCTCTGGGCTTCCGAGCCTGACGCAAGCCGGTCGGTTCGTCGCCGAAGGCGCGAACGACTCCATCCTGATGCCCGCCATCGCCAAGAACTCCGAAGGCAGCATCAGCGTGGTCGCCACCCGAACCGGCCCGAACATGGCGCCGCAGTTCGTCATCGCTTCTCGAAACGACCTTGATCCCGCCGGTGAACTCGGCCCGGTCACAGTTCTCGGAACATCCGGCAACTTCACCAGCGTGAACTTTGGCGGCACCAGCCGCTGGGGCGACTACGCAGGAATTGCGATTGATCCCCTTGATGGCACCACATTCTGGGGATGCCACGAGATCTTCACGAACGGCAACGGCAACTGGGGCACGGAAATCGGAACCTGGACCGTCCTGCCCAGCTCGATTGTGAGCACAGGCGGCCCGAATGGCGTGGTGCCGATCTTCGGAACCAACATCGCGGGCAACCTCGCGGGACTCCTCGCCGCAAACGACAGCCAGTCCTACACCGTTCGCTCGAGCATGGTCTCGGGCCGCGGTCAATACGCCGGCTACGACCTGACCTTCAACTTCGGCAACGTCACCACTGACGTGCGATCGGTAGAAGCCACCATCATCGGAACGACCTCGAGTCCCCGCGTGACCGGTTTCCTCTACATGTTCAACACCTCCACGGGCCGATGGGATCTCGTTGCCAATGCCCGCGTCACTCGCGACGGAACCACCACCTTCGAGGCCTCTGTCTCCGGTGAAGCCGCGAACAACTACGTCGCCAAGCCCTCGGGTGATGTGAAGGTGCGAGTCGTCGCCCTCAACTCCACGCGACGGGTGCGAGAAGTTCCTCCCGCGTTCGACCTCGTGACCGACTTTGCTGAAGTCACCACGCGAGTCGCTCCGCCAGAGGACAACTAAGCCCCCAACCTCGAAACAAAAACGGGAGCTCCACCAGGAGCTCCCATTTTTTTTTTTGCGCTGACTGCGTTCAGTCTTTGTAGGGATCAAACACATCCGACCCCGCCATTGCGACCCCGACCGGAGTCAGCGTGTGCAGAATCTTCACGGTTTGGCCGTGGTGCTCCAGCACCTCGGGCAGCCGCTTGTAGACATGCGGAGATTCATCCGGACCTCCGCCCCGCAACTCAACCCCACGCTCCGAAACCCAACGCAGCATCGACTTCATCGAAACCGCGCCGCCTTCGTACTCGCGGGTCAGCTTGTTCCACTTGCCAATTGCCTTTCGACGCGACATCACCCGGCCCGCGCCGTGCACGGTGGAATACAGCCCAGCGCGCGACTCCTCCGAATCCACTCCCTCCAGAATCACCGAGATATCTCCCATCGAGCCACCAACAAACCCGCGTTGACCCGGGAACGCCGGAGTCGCACCCTTGCGAACCACCACGAGAGTCTCACCAAAGTGCTCCTCCTTCCAAGCGTAGTTGTGATGGTTGTGGACTTCATCCACCACCTTCGCTCCAAGGATGCGTCGCACCTGCTCCGTCACCCAGTCGCGCCCGGCATAGGCGTAGAGCCCACCCAAGCGCATTGCTTCCAGATAGTCGTCTCCCACCGGAGTCCCGAGTTGGAACACCGTCGGGGGCACGAACATCCCTTCCTTGCCGCCACCGACCTCTAAGAAGTGCGTGGCGATTTTGTGGCCAAGCCCCCGCGATCCAAAGTGGACACCAATCCACACATTGTCGTTTTCATCGCGGAATAGGTCGACGTAGTGATTCCCACCCCCCACCGTTCCGAGCTGGGCTTGCGCCTTTTGCTTCAACGGCTTGACCATCGGGAGCTTCCAAGCCACGTCATCGAAGAGCTCGTGTTCGACCCGGAAGTTGTTGCTCAGCCCCATTCCAAAGCTGATCTGCCCGACGATGTCGTCCATGATCTTCTTGATCGAGCCAGCAATCGCCTCGTACTTCAGATCGAGCCGAACGGCCTTATTTCCGCATCCGATATCGTAGCCAACCCCGCTCGGGCTGACCGCATTTTGGTACGCCACCACGCCCCCAATCGGCATGGAATAGCCGACGTGGTGGTCAGCCATCAGCGCAGATTTCACTCCGCCGTGTCGTTGACATTCTTGGATTTGGCTCACGGCATCCGAGTCGACTGGATGCCCCCAAACGGGGATTCCTTCAATGTATTTCATCTCTCACCTCGCGAAAACCCAGAGCGGGTTCGGCAAATGCTTGAGTGAGACGACCGGTATCCAGGCCAGGTTGCAAAGTCCTACGCGTGGGTTTGCGCGGAATCATCCGGATCGCTACCCGGACACCGAACCACCGCCATCGGCGCCAAACGAAGCCTCTGAGCCAAAAAGAGCCCGCCGCGGAACGCATGCTCGTGAAGGAGTCCTCCTTCGGAAAGGTAGTGTCGGTAAAGCGACTCATCGGACTGAGAGAGATCGACACCGGAAGCCCAGGTCATAAAATCCATGATCTGAGCCGTGGGCTGTAGTCGGAATGCCGTCACATCCGTTATCGTCTCAAATGCAGTCGCCTTTGACCCCATAGTTATATATTACTATTGGCTGATGCGTTTCTTTAGCAATTGTCTGAGATTGGGTCAGGATTTAAGTGATATTTCACCGAAAGATGGGACAACTGTCCGATCTTCACCTCCCGGATTCAGGGCTGGGCCCATTTGAATCTTTGGTATTCTGACCTTGTGCCTGTTCCCTCTGATCCTTGGTTCAATGCGCACCATAGCCCCTTCGGTGCCTTCGCTTCGCTCACTCTCGGTACGCCAGGATCGCGTGGCGGACTCGGTCTCGGACTGACCAAACCGGCGGACTGCCCGATCTATGTGGGATACGAAGTTGAGCCAAATCGATTTGAAGCCCTGCCCTTCTTCGACATGGATATGCGCGATGAAAGCGAGAGATACAGCAGCGAACAGCCCGGCCACGAACGAACACACGCCCGGTTGAAGCATGCCGACCGCGCCAGTATCGCGCGCGAACTGGATTCCGTGCTCGATGTGTGGACTTACGGTGACTTCCGATTCGAAATTCTGAGTGCCTCCGCCCAATCGCAAGACCCGGCTTTGATGTCGCGCAGTGCGAAACGCGAAACGTTTCGACCAAGCCTCTCCCTCCGCCTCACCCTCAATAACCGCGAATCTGCCGCGCCGCGCCGGGTGTTTTTCGGCACCTCCCACCACGACCCCTACAGCAACTTCCGCCGGATCGATGAACCCGGCCTCGTCGGATTCGGACAAGGAACCATCACCGGCATCGCCGCCCGCGAAGGCACGATGACCGTCGGCATGAGCTTTGGCCTGGAGCGCTGCCTCGACATCCCCATTCCAGAAAACCAACATTTTCTCCTTGGCCCCCATGCCGTTCTCATCGGAGAGGTTCCAGCCGGAGAGGTCGGCGAATTCGACATCGCGATCGGATTCTGGCAAGCCGGGCAGATCACCACCGGCATCCCCGCGAGCTACCTCTACACCACCGTCTTCGAGGGAATCGACGACGTGCTTCACGAAGCCTTGTCAAGCGCTGACAAGCGACTTGACGCAGCGCGTACCACCCTAGCCCAGCGCGCAGAGGCCCCCCTCTCGGAGACTCAAAAACTCCTCCAAGACCACGCCATCCGAAGCTACGTCGGTGCATCTCAGATGCTCGTTCGCCCCGACCATTCCCTTCTTTGGGTGATGAACGAAGGTGAGTATCGCATGATGAACACCTTCGATCTGGCGGTCGACCACCTCTGGTTCGAGATGGAAAACCTCCCTTGGGCTGTGCGCGATACGTTGCAGTTATTCGCCGATAGATATTCTTATGAAGACGGAGTGCGCGCCCCTGGCTCCGACGAAATCCTGCCCGGTGGGATCAGCTTTACCCATGATATGGGCGTGGGAAATCAGTTTTCGCGCCCGGGATATTCATCATACGAGCTCGCCGGACTGGACGACTGTTTCAGCTACATGACCATGGAGCAGCTCGTCAACTGGGTCTGCTGCGCCGGGGTCTATGCTCAAAGTGGAGACCTGGCTTGGATTCGCTCCCACAAATCCACGCTTGACAAATGCTTGACAAGCTTGGAGAATCGAGATCACCCCGATCCGGCCCAGCGCAACGGAATCATGGGCTTCGACGCCGCCCGCTGCCAAGGCGGAGCCGAAATCACCACCTACGATAGCCTCGACGTCTCCTTGGGTCAATCGCGCAACAACGTCTATCTCGGCGTCAAATCGTGGGCGGCCTACCTTCTTCTCGAGAAGCTGAATACCGAAGTCTTCGGCGATGATGCCAGCGCGGAGCGGGCCAAAACGCAAGCCGACCGAGCTGCCGCAACCATCGTGGCCTCCGTCCGGCCCGACGGCACGATCCCGGCTGTGCTTTTCGAGGGCGTGGAGTCCGTCATCATCCCGCTGATCGAAGGACTCGTCTTCCCGATGCAAACCGGGTTGATGCCGCTGGTGGAAGCTCGCTACCCCGATCTCCTCGCCGCCCTGAAGCGGCACTTCGATACGGTGATCCACGACGGGCGATGCAAGTTCCCGAGCGGAGGCTGGAAACTCAGCTCCACCAGCATCAACTCCTGGTGCAGCAAAATCTTCCTCTGCCAACACGTGGCCGCAAAACTCTGGGGCCACCAAGATCCCCAAGCAGACGAGATTCACTGGCAATGGGTGTCGGCGGGAGAGAACGGCTACTGGGCCTTCAGCGACCAAATTCTCGATGGTGTCGCGGGCGGCAGCCGCTACTATCCCCGGGGAGTTACTAATGTGTTATGGGGATGATGATCCACCCAAACTTACACATGAAGAGAAATTGGTCGGGGCGACAGGATTCGAACCTGCGACCCCCTGCTCCCAAAGTGTTCTGATTTAAGGGAGTATCACTTCCGGTTCAAAGTGACGATTTCAAGCAGTATTGTACTGATTTCACCGACAAATATCAACTGCCTTCATGACAATCTGCGAACAATGGGCGCTAAAGAGGCCACTTTCCAGAAAGTCGCTCCACAACAAATCGATCCCGCTGGATGTCCGAGAGAGCTGTCGTCCTATTCCCAGTTCGCACATAAATCGTATGCGTCTGCTCGCCCGACTGAGACTTCTCCCGCAAATACGTTACGCCAGCGGCAGGCTTCACGAAAATTCGGCACACCCATCCCCCGGACGGGTTCACAAACTGCATCGTTACTTTTCCGACCGGAAGCGGAAATAGGCATTTGACAATCGCCTCCTGCAAGAGGAGTTCAAATTGATCGAGATGATCTCGGTCGAAAAGCTCGTGGAGCTCGGCATCAATCCCCGAGGGCTGTCCGGAATTATCTACACCGATTCTGAGTTCGCCGCCCTCCGTGTTCAGGAAGGCGGCGATCGTCTTCAGCACTCCCAACCTTAGCTTTGGATCCCTCGACCCCGTCCGAGAATTCCAGATGTAGGCAGCCTTGTTTTCAAGCGTCTGCCCTTCTGGCTTGGAGAGATCAGGAAGTTCGTGCATTTTTGCCCTAGAAATGCTTCATGCGAACCGTAAAACTCTGGCTTTTAGTCACTCCGTCTTCGAGGAAAGCGAACTCGCCTCGTAAGTAAGTGTATTGCCTTTCGGAGTACCCTTTGCCAATCAGCCTGAAAAACCGGATCAGCCCGAGTTCAAAGCTGAAAGGGCCAGATCGCGAAATCTCTGAGGCACCCCAGTCAATCGTTTGATCTAGTAGGCTTACTTCTGTCAGCACTCCATCTACGATATCCAGGGCATATTCCTCAAATTCGGCCACTCCCAAAAAGTTGACGATTCCCTCGGTGAAGATCTCACCGGGAAGTTCCTGTCCGACCTGACCCACGATCTCGACCATTCCTAGCCCAAAGCGGTACTCAGGATTTGTTGGGTTGACATCAACAGGTGGCGGAACGATATCTACACCATAACCATTTGGCATCTATTTACTCTCCTTTGGTGAGCGATGAATCGCTTCACTCGACTATGTTGACGCCTTCAGTTCAAAAAGTGCAACCCGAAGTCTTGAAAAAACAGTAGCAGGGTCTTGTGCACGGCCCCTTGCCTCTGCTTGAAGCCACGATTCGGTCCGGAAGGCACGTATCTGCTCTTCAATCCTGATCCGACCAATGGTTGTTGACGGAGACTTTTCGTAGAGCACCAGCGAGGCACCGAAAATTTCGGCTGCGAAATCTGGGTTAGACTCCGCAAACAAATGCGCGCACCTGAGAAGTAGCGCCGGCGCCTGCTCCATGCTTCCAAAGGTTTCCAAGACTTCAACCGCGCGTAGAGTAGAATCAAATGCGAGCTCTGGTTTGCCAGTACTTTGGCAGGCCTCCAGCCAGTTTACCGCGAAGAGAAGTAGAGCTGATTCCCGCATGTAGGGGAATTGCGTCTGAAGTCGGGCTAACTCATCGTAGGCGTCAGATGCCTTTCCAAGATCCAGCAAGATTCTTGCCTTGTTGTTGACAAAAAGCCGCATATCCTCAAATTGATCTTGGTTTTCACAAACCTTAAGCCCAGCATCGAAGAGCTCGGCCGCGCGAGCAAGCTGGCCCCCGGTTGCCATAATGGTTCCGAAGTTTCTGTAGATCCGTGGAAGCTCGTGCTTAAGCCCTGTTTGGAGAGCACGATCGAGAACTTTCTGCATAGCACTAGCTGCGGCAGTAAGGTCACCCAAGAGATAAAGAAAGAGAGCGCGGGCCTGCCTGAGCTCGGAGGAGTTCTCCAGGAGCCATGGAGAACCCGCCAACAGATCTAAACCATCTCTTGCACCACCAAAGCTAAGCCAGTATCTCACCTGCGCTTCAATTGCTAACTGCGCCCCCGTCAGCTTCTTGGCTGCACCAAGCTCCAGACAGCATAAAATCATTGTATAGCGGAGCTTTTCATCAACGTAGTCGAACATCGCGGCTGCCCCGTCAGATGCAGCCCGAGCTTCGATACACATTTGGAATGCACGCGGTGCGTATCGTTCCTTCACATGATCTATCACCTCTTTACTGACGGTCTCTAACACGAACTGCCTAAACGCCTCTGTCATCTGAAAGTACTGCCGACCATCAACGACTCCAGACTTGCGGACAATGCTTCGGCGATAAAGCTCCCAGAGCTTCTCCGTCTCCTCAGAAAAGCCGGTGAGAACCCGGAAATCCCGGCTGTCAAACTGCCCTCGGAACACCGCGAGGGTTTCGGTGACGCTCCGCTGCTCGTCAGATAGCAGGTCAAGACTCCACTTCAAAGTGGCCCTGATTGTCTGGTGCCGCGGCTCATAAGCTGTCTCACTCCCCGAGAGCTTGAGGAGTGACCTCTCAAGAGATTCCCAGCACTCCTGAACGCCGCTGAGAGCCGCCTGGTAGGCGGCATGCTCGATCGCGAGTGGAACCCCGTCCACCAGGTGAAGGAGACTGACAATCGCTGTGACGTCCTTCTCATCCAGCTTGCTGCGCGATCCCTGCTCTTCGAACCGATCCAGAAACAGTTCGCCAGATCCCGTTTCAGATATCTTTTGAAGTGAATCTATATCTTTTTCAGGCAGATCGAGAGTGTCGAGCTCGAAAACCGCCTCACCCTTGAGTCCAAGAACATGCCTTGAAGTTGCAATAATCCGGCAAAGTGGAAGTTCATTCAAGATTTCTTGAACAAGTCTTCGCACGCCGAGCTCAACATGCTCGCAATTATCAAGGACGAGAACAAGGTTCTTCCTTCGGTAGATCTCTAGAATCTCTCCCAGTTTCTGACCGCTTGCCTTGAACGATCTCAGAACCTGGCCTTCAACCTGATCGTCCGAATGGATTTCGGCAAGCGAAATGAACCGAACAACCTCGGCCCCAAGATGGCGAGTAGCCGCGGCAAGGTGCATCCCAAACCGGGTCTTCCCGATTCCTCCTGGCCCCTTGATGGTGACGAGCGGAAACTTCTGCAGTAAGTCCAAGGCGCCCTCAAGCTCTTTGTCCCGGCCAACGAAGCTATCAAAGACGAATGGAAGGTTGTTGTCAAGAAGCGAGAGACCGATCTGCTCAAGCCGTGGCCTGATCGCTCCCTTTGGAACAAGGGCAAAGACCGGCTCCGGCGAGAGAAGATCTTCAAACCTCACGATCCCAAGATCTACAAAATCGTCTTCATCCCAACCGGAGAGACTCTGCTCTAACGTCCTTCCCACGAGAAGCGGAAAACTGTGTGGCTGGGAATCCAGAAGAGACTTCAGCATCCTGCGTCTCACAGAAACCGAAACACCTTCGCACGCCGCTGCTGAAATCCTCGCCTCTGGAACGAGATTCCGAATCTGTCCAACCGTTCCAAACAGTTCTGAGAATGATGAAGTGAGAAGCTCGAACCAGCACCTGGATCCCTCTTCTCCCAGAATCCGAAACTCTCCCAGTTCCCGCAGAGTAACAACCTTCCCCACCGACTCCCGAGGAATCTCCAGTATCGCGAGGTAGGAAAGAAATGAACTCACTCGGAACTGGAGGGTACCACCACAGGGCTGGAATTCCTTAGTTAAATGGGAACCGACATATGCCGGGGCACAAGCCCGTGTATGAGCGTCCGTGTCCGAAAGATAGCCGCTGTCACAGGAAGCATAGGCTAAGAACTTGGTCCCAACCGGGAGCTCCGCGCATGTCAAGTTGGACATCGGACATGCTGTGCACCTAGCCCGGCCATGCCGTTACCCTTGGGTAAGGATATAGCGGGCGAACAATATTGTCTATCAAGTGCCGGCGATTGTTGCTTCGAATGCCTTAAACGACGCGGATCGTCGAAGCTTGGTCAGCTTAGCTTGGCTGAACATAGCCGCATACTCCGGCCCCGTAGGCGGTCGATTACAGCGAAGATAGAACCATTTATGCAGCCGATGCTTCGGTCTGTCTATAGTGTCTGGTTGGTTCGAGCCTGAGATGCTCGGCATCGAGCCACGTCCGATGTTTCTCAACATCGAGGAAACCACCGAGGCATCCGTTAAGAGCCATGCTTCTAGTTCCCGCCGAGAACAAACCGTGAAAATGTTTGCAGGCGGATGTCCGGCATCGTTGATTCCATTCCAAGCGATTGCTTCGCAGGACGCCTGATCCGCATCGAGATCGCCACTCCACGGGGGGCAGTTATCCCAAACAATTACCACTCGCTGACAGCCTGAAGCGCGCAAAGCAGCAACATGGTTGTTAGCTTCCCGCAACACATCAGGCTTACTTCCGCCCGCTACCACGACCGGTTCGCGAGAAATCCCCTGTTCCTCTGCAATCCGCAGGCATAGAGCCCGGATGGCGTGTACATCACCGGCATCTTCATTTGAGCCTTCAACGACAAAGCCGATCCTCACTGAAGTTGCCTCGCGGCCTCGGATAAGACTCCCATCGTGTAGAGACGTCCAGGGCTGAAATGATCCCGAAACCCTTCGACGTGGCTGCTCTCAGAGGGTCTGAGAAAGTGTGGCGCTCCCTCCCGACGCTGAACAAAGAGAACTTGATCCAAATCAACCTGATCAAGAAGATGCGGCGAGTGAGTTGTGGCGATGACTTGAAGCTTCTTTGATCTGGTGAGGAATTTGATCTCATCCATCACAAGCCCCAGGGTACGTGGGTCAAGGCCGTTCTCGATTTCTTCAATGCAAAGAAGAGTCGGAGGTTGTGGGCGTCTCAACGCAATCAAAAGAGCTACCAACCGAATAGTTCCAGTAGAGAGCATCCATCCCGGAACTGTATATCCACCTTCATCAAACTCAATGAAACGACTGGCGATAGCGCCTAAGTCCTGCCTTGGCTCCACTCGTTCACCATAGCCCAGAATGCTTCGCATGGTCTCATCGATAGACCAAAAAGCTCGTTGTTCCTCTTCGGAACCATTCGCGAGACGATGGAGAGCCTCAGCGACATCCGACCCGTCGCGGTTCATTGTGTTGACTCGAACATCAAGGCGCTTAGTAACCGGCAGCCCCATTATCTCTGGGACAAGCCCGAGCATCTGCCAGTGAATGAAGAAGCGGCCCAGTTCTTGTTCCAAGAGCGTTCGTTCCAGGGGCAATCTTGATGATTCCAGCTTCTGCTTGCTCCCAGACTGGATGCCTTCAACAATGCAATCAAGGTGCCGAAACTTGGACCAAGCTCCTCCAATCGATACCAGCTCGTCCGCAACGCGAACCCCTTCAGAATCTCCGTACTTTGCGAGCTCACAGCGAACTTGATAGGCAGAACCGGGCCGAATAGCGTCGGTCGTGCTCCCATAAACTCGTCCCGCCGCACTAAATTTCAGTCGTTCGGATACCTTGTTCAAGTTCGTTTGCTTAGACAGCTTCCCTTTTTTCCGACCCTTGTGCACAATGTGTTCGATGGCCTTTGAGCCTCTGAAGGTTTCGTCGAGCGGAGCCGTTGCTAGGCTCCGGAGCAACTCAATGGCTTCAATCAAACTGCTTTTCCCGGATCCATTGTTTCCAATTAGCAACGTGAACGGACTCAACTCGATTTTTCCAGAATCTACGATCGACTTATAGTTGTTGACTCTGATCGATCTCAGCGGCAACCAATTGCTTGTGGCCATTATGCGATTCTCCCCGCTAAAACGGAGCGGTAGGCAGCGAGTCCGGCGTCTTTGACGCCTGAGTCAACGAGGGGGAAAGTAGAGAGCACATGTTTGAACTCTTCCTCTTGCAGACCATATAGATGAGCAACTAGGGCGTCCAGTTCGGACCGTAGGACAGACCGAACGTGAGGCTCCGTTGCAGCGAGCGACCTAGCCCAAGGGCACTGACCCGGTTTGGGGTTGGGCGCCGAGGGCTCCAGGCCGATCTCTGCGTCAACTTCATTCCATAGATCGGCGAACGCCTCGGTGGTGCAGATCAGCCGGGCCGCGCGACGAACGATGGGGGCGAAGTGCGGGTCCGCCTTACTAAGGCGCGGCACCGGAATTTGATAGACGAAGAACATTGTTAGCTGAGTCGCTACCCGTTGTCGCAATGCGTAATCCACCGTGAACGAACTCATCAATGCCGAAAGAAGCAGCAACTCAGATTCGGACATAGCATAACCTTCTCGCTTCGATGCATTCAGGCTGTGCCCATAAAACACACCCTTGGGCAGAATTGAGCAGACCATTGTGCGTTCATTCGTGTTGCCAGTAATCGACCGGTGGGCGAAACGGTAACGCTGGTAGTCCAGCACCTGGCCCTTATCCTCCGTGCGTCCCAGGATCGACTTTCGACCGACCTTCTCATCGACGAAGTATCGGCCCTCCGCGTACTGGTGGGTGAAGTGCCAAATCATCTTGCCTTCGTACAGCACGAGCTTGCCTGGCCCGTTGTCTCCGAAGAGCGCCGCATCGTTGGTCATATCGAACTCCCGGGTCAGCTTCAGTTGCCAAGCACCCGGAACTGCGTCCCCCAGTGCAGGAAAACACATCATCTTTTCCGAGATTTGGGCATCCAGCGGGTTCTGGAACTCTACGACGGACCAAGTGTCCGGAGAGAGCGACTTCACCGTCTCCATCGTAATCCGCATCCCGACTGACTCCGGGAAGCGGCTCAGATCCGAGACATCATGCCGCATAAATGCGGCAGGAAATGCTTCCGTATGCCCGCCCTTGCGATAGCTGAGGACGACGAACTTGAAGCTCCGATGAACACCTTCAAAAATCTCCTTTCGGTTCTCGAAGCAGAACAGCCCAGTCACCGTCGCGTTCGAAAAGAGCAACTTCCTGAGACCCGTTGTTCCGAGGTCGCTATAGATGCCACTCGGAACGACGATCCCGCAAAGGCCATCCGGACGCAGCAAGTGATAGCACCGCTCGATGAAAAGCTTATAAAGGTTGACATCCGTTCCCGTCTTCTTTCCGCCAACAATCGCGGACTGGTTGGAGTATTCAGGTGCCGCCCGGAAGTATCCGCTCTGATGGGGGAACTGGGAGAGGTAATCCAAGTACTCCGCCCGAATGGAATCGTCCTTGACCAAATCCTTGAGAAGGGCATCAAACTCTTTTGCCGTCGAAAGTCGCCGATTGGCATCCGGCGAATAGGGATAGCAAAACTCGCGCGAAATCGGCTTCAGAGTTTCCCAAGGTGGGTTGGTGATGATCGCATCAAACCCTCCGCGCATGTTGAGAATCTCGCCGAACTCAAACCCCCAGTGGAACGGCTCAAGATCCTCGATATCCGCTGCTGTCACCGCGCGCTTTTTCGGCTTGCCCAACTCCCACTTTCTCTCGTCCCAAGTCGCTTGCTCAAACTTGACATCCAGGTCTTCGAACGCCTGTTGCAGAATGTCCGCCAGCACCGGGCGGGCTTCTGCTTCTTTGTCCTCAACTTCCTTCCGAAGTGAGACTAGATCGTCGGTCAGGGCACCGGCATAGCGATAGTTGCGGACTGCCCGGTTGCGTTCATCAAGCAATTGGCGGTAAGTCTTGTCCGGAGCGAAGAGGCTCGCCGTCGTGTTCCTCAATCGCTGAGTGGCTTCGTATTCGGCATCATTCACCCGGGTCAACCCGATCAGCGAGTTCCCCGCCAAGATGTTGAAGTCGATGTTTGGCAGCGGTTCAAGATCATCTACCGACTTCGCCGACGCGACGAGGGTCATGAACAGCCGGAGCTTGGCGATTTCAGTGGCTTCCTCCATGAGGTCGACCCCGTACAAGTTGTCGGTGATGATCGCTTTTTTGATCGCATACTGCTCTTTGTCTGGGTTGACCTTCCACTTGGTGGTCAGGTGGTGATCGAGCCACTCTTTGTCGTGAAAGCGAAGCCAGCCGATGACAGCGGAGTAAACCGTGATCAAGGTTTTCAGTGCCGCCACGAGGAACGCCCCAGAGCCAACTGCGGGGTCCAAGATTGTTAGGCTGGGGAGCACATCGTGCAAAAGTTTTCGTGCGGTGATCTTGTCCAATCGCACCAATAGTTCGGGCACAGAATCGAACTTCTTGCCCGGGGGTAAACCATCAATATCGGGCTCACTAATCCGGTCGAGAATCAGCCGGTAGGTCGTCTGTTCACACAGATACTCCGTTATTTCGGGCCGAGTGTAGTAGGCACCAAACTCCTTCTGGTTGATGTACTTTTCAAAGATGTAACCCAGCACATCGGGATTGATGTCGTCATCGCTTTCCCCGGGGATATCGTTGAGGTTCCAGGAATAGCGACCGAAGAGTGCGAGCAGCTGCTCAAACGCCTCGTCCGGGACCTCGATTTTGTGTTTCTGCTCCAACTTGTGCGGAAGGAATAAGCCGCCGTTCAGGTACTTCACCTGGCCGGTCAGTTGGATGGCTTCGGCAGAACGCTTCGATTCCGGTTTGGCGAACGCCTCAAAGAACAGCGCATGGAGAAACTCGGAGTAGTAGCGATCCTTGCCCTTTTCTTTGCTCTGGGCCAGCTTCCTTTCGAGGTACTCCCCGTCACCATTGTCGATGAAGAACTTCTTCTGAAGGAAGTAGATGAACATCATCCGGTTGAGCAGGACACTGGCGTACCACCGCCGGTCTTGGTCATCCCGAATGCCTCGGATCAAGTTCGTGAAGTGAACGCGTTGCTCATCGTAGTCCTTGAAGAACTTCTTGATAACCCGCTCGATGTCGAGTGCCCGCTGAACCTTCTTTGCGGCTTCGAGCAGCGCGAGCTGGCCTGAGTCATCCAGGTCGCTCAGATCCACCGCCATCGCGGCAATTTTTGAGATAAAAAGGTCTCCCGGCTGTCCCTTGAAAAAGTGGTGCTCGCGGGGTAAGCGCTTGTTCCCGTCACGCTTGACCCAGAACCAAAGGCTCTGGGTTCGCTTTTGATCCACGAAGATCAGCACATGCTCGAACCGAAGCTTGGCGATTTCTTTCGAGACGACTTGCCGTATGGCTCGGGAAGGTATAGTCCCCGATTCGCTTTGGACTTCAAACGCCTCAATCCCGCCAAGAACGCCCACTCCGCGAAAAGTAAACGCCTCACCACTGACGAGGAGCCGTTCAGACTTCCGCTGACTCGGGTTGTTCCACCCGAGCTCTTCGACGAACAGATTCTGAAACCTAAACTCTTGAAGAAGATCGCGAACTCTACTTACGTTGAGCTTGCTCATGGATTTACCTCTACCAAGCCAAGGGAGCAGATGATGCGCGGCTCTCGATGCTCACGGTCCTCTTCGACAATACAGAGACGGTCTTCACTCCTCAAGGCGATGCAAAGTTCGGCGAGAGATTCGTCGGCGATCCCGGCCTTGAGTTGGCGGTTGAGGGAGTCCGTCGCGGTCTGCCGAAGCGGATAGCGGTAGATGTCCTCGATGGTTCGAAGCAGTTCCTCGCTTTCGAACAGGGTGCCCTTGATCTTCTCGCCGTGAGCTTTGAGCCGCTCATAGGTGCGGAATCTCGCGCCGGAAGGCTTGCCGAGTTGCCCGCCGATCTTGGATTCCTCCTCGACCATCCGCTCGACGCCGAGCCTCACGATATCGTGATGGTTCGCCGCCTTGGGAGCGGCGGGAGTATCGGGTTTGCAAGCGGCGGCGCGGAGAATCGCCAGGGGCGACTCGGTGACCGCCTTGCCCGTCTGATCCACCCAAGACAAGGCGTCTCCGCCGTCGGCAGTCCGCAAGTAGACCAGCGCGCCGTGGGGCTTGCTCGGCTCGGCGGCATGAGCCTTCGCCGAGAAAACGACGTCGGGAAGCGATTCGATGACGGCTTTGAGGCTCGGATCGGCGTCGGTCGCGTTCTTCCAGATTTGAAGGGCGTGGGAGGACAGATCGACCTCGCTGTCGTCCTCTCCGTCGAGGACGCCGGACTTCTCGTTGTAGAGGTCGCGATACTTGTCATCGACTTTCAAATCTTCGAAGAATTGCTCATCGGCGCCGACGACTTCAGCGTTTTCGGTAAGGCGTTGCCGAACCCTACCGCGAAGGTTGATGATGCGGTCCACGCCGTCCATGGGATAGAAGCTGTAGCAGTAAATCTGTTCGTGCTTCTGGCCGATACGGTCCACACGACCGGCGCGCTGGATGAGCCGGATGATGGCCCAGGGAAGATCGAAGTTCACGACGACGTGAGCGTCTTGGAGGTTCTGACCTTCAGAGAGAACGTCCGTCGCGATCAGGACGCGAAGTTCTTCGTCTGACTTGATGAGTTCCCGCTTATCGTTGCTGACAGGGCTGAATCGCCACGCCAGTCGGGTAGGGTTCTCGCTGTCGCCGCTGACCCCCTCAATCTGCTTGACCCCAAGCTTCTTCAGCGCGTCGGTCAAGTAATCGACGGTATCCGCGAACTGCGTGAAGACCAGAACCTTCTCGTTCGGGTGAACGACCGTGAGCAGTTCATGAAGCTTCTGAAGCTTCTTGTCGAGCGAGGCGTCCCACGAGCCATGAGCTTTGAGAATGCCGCATAGGGCGTCACTGTCGGCCTTTAGGTCCTTGAGGAGGGACTCGGCGAACAGGCCAGAGCGAAGCCATTTGAACCGCCGCTTGTACTTGCTCGCGTATTGATCGTACACCTCCTTCGCCTTGGCGTTGAACGCTTCCGGGTCGTGCATTGGTGCGCGAACGCTTGGCGCATCGGAGTCGGTCAGGTCCTCGGTCTCCGCGTCGAAGATGCTTCCGGTGATGGCCGTATCGTCGCTGTCGATGTCCACAACGTCGGTGTCGAGCATCGAAGGATCGGAGGTGCCGATTGGAATCGGCAACCCGGCTTCGATGGCATGGATGTAGATGTAGTTGCGGAGGATGTGCCGCTCAAGCGATTGGATGAAGGCGAGGCCGCTGCTTTCTAGCCGCTTGAAGAGATTGGTCCGGCAGAATCCCATGAGCCGCTTTCCGGCCCGTCCTAGGTCACTCAGAACCTTGGCTTCTGCTGGCGTCGGCGGCGTGTGGGGCTTGCTGGCGACGTAGTTACCAAGGCCATAGCGCGGAAGATTTAGCTTGTTGATCTCGCGTTCCACGGCGAGGCTGAACAGCTTGGCGTACGGATCGGTCTTGCTCTTTTCGTCGATCTCGAACTTGACCGTTCGCGGGATGCGATCCGGGAAGTAGGTCCGCTCGCCATTCTCCAGCAGAAGGTGTTTCCGCCCGTTCTGCTCGTCGGTCTTAGCGTAGTGTTCCTTGATGAATCCGCGCGTCCTGCGGACCATATAGAGCCGCATGAGTTCGCGCCAGTCGTCGGCGTAGGGACTCTTCTCGAACGCCGCAAGGCTACGAAGCGGACACTGATGCTTCGCTTGGAACTGGACCTCGCCGACCTCGCGGATGAGCATGTCCGGGCGAACGCCGATATCTTGATGCTCGGGCACGAAAAGCCGAAGCTGAGCACCGAGGTCGAGGTACGCTTTGTTGTAGGGCGTCGCGCTTAACAGGATGCAGCGAGATTCGTTCTTGTTGATGTACTCCTGGATCGCTCGGTAACGGCTTCCTTCGCGGTTCCGCAAGTTGTGGCTTTCGTCCAGGATGATTAGCCTGTAACGGCGCATCTCGTGAAGTCCGCCGTAACGCTCTTCCGTGCCGTCCGCACCCTTGCGTGTCTTGGGAGCAACCTCGGTGATGGAAACGACCTTCGCGCGAAGCCGATACCGATGCGCGTATTCTTCCCACATCGGCTTGAGGTTCTTCGGGCAGATGATAAGCGTTTCGAGGCCAAGATCGTCCTCAAAGATTCGAGCAAGAGCGGTCGCCATGAGGGTCTTGCCGAGACCCACGACGTCACCGAGGATGACGCCCCTTCGCCGATCGTTATTGAGGTGATGCGCCGCAATCTTTACGGCGGCAACCTGATATTCGAAGAGTCGATTGCCGAAGTCGGCAGGAATCTTGAACTCAGATAGGCCGGTTCGCGCTTCCTGGGCAAGGTGATAGGCGATATTCAGATAGATGTGATACGGCGGGATGACGGTTGGCCTGGCCCAACTCGCCTCGATAATCTCAATGAGCTCCTGCGAGATGTCTAGGCACCACTTATCTGCCCAACGATCCTCGAACCACTTGGCGAGCTTCGCCGACGCGTCGCCTTCAACAACGTCAACGTTCAATTCGAACTGCTTCATTAGCCCAGCAAAGGTCAAATTCGAGCTACCGACGTAGCCCACGATTGGCGCCGCGATGTCTGCCCGGTGAACAAGATAGAGCTTGGCGTGTAGACTATTCCGAAGAAATAGCTTCACGACGAGCTGTCCAGTTCGAAGCTGATTTGCCAGGCGCTGGAGATTCTTCTCATCGAATTCGGTAGGTGCACCGATCGTGAGTTGCTTTCGAAACTCCTCGGCCATTTTCTTCCGAAGCTGAATAGCTTTCGCATTGTCGATGCCGTCCTCCCGAAGGAGGCTGTACACTTGGCGAACCTCTTCTTCGCCCATAGTCTGCATCCCGACTAACAGGCGGCAACTCCCCTCATTTCCACCTGGGAACCTGTCTTCCACCACTTGGCCCAGGCGATTCCACCCCCTGAGATTAAAGTAGCCAACGCAAAAGTCCGCGCTCGTCGCTGTACGAAGCATGTCCTCCAGCGCTGGCATGAACTGCAATTCGATGTTGTCGTAGATTCGCGGCATAGTTAATCGGCTTGCCCCCCCTAAGTTTTTGCCCCGAGCCCTACCCGCAAGGAGTTGTCGCTCTGGCACGCCATTAGAGTACCACTCACTAAAGGCATCCTGGAAAGCGCAAAGACGAGATCGCTCGTTCGGGCCGGGCATAGACGTTTCTGGGAAGAATGCGAAGGGAGGCAGATGCCTCCCCCGCAAGTCGTGAAGTGCCCGAGTCGGAATGGGCGAATCTCGCCGCACTCAAGAACTCGGGCACTCGCTTTAGCCCAGCACTCATCACTTGACTTCAGAGAGTTCAGCGACCTGCTCGAAGAGATAGTCGCTGGCTCTTTGAGCCAAGGAAGCTGCTGAGAACAGAGCTCCAGGATCGTTTTCGAGCCGGAAGAGCCAGGTTGCAAGGTAGGGCGCATGATCCTTGCGAGGATCCAGACCCATCCCAAGCCGGGCACAGGTGAAGGCTGCGCCAAGTTCTGCTACCAGTTCTTCCATTGCGTAGGATTCACTCCCAAATCTTCCCGTCAAATTCCTTTTGAGCCGGGATTCGTGGCCTGTCCAGTGGATATGTTCGTGAGCAAGAACGCTGCAAAGAGCTTTCTCGCTTGGAAATCTCCATTTGTCGGGCATCCGAATCGAGTCCGTGATCCCAGAGTATCCGGCAACAGTTCCGCAGAATCTGACATCGGAAGGAATCTGGGAGAAGAAGGAGAAGTGATCGGATGCTTCTGGCTCCGCGAAGGAGTCCCTTATGAATTCATCACGAATCGTTTTGAATCCTTCCACCTGATCTGCATTGAAGACGTGGAAGAGTTTCGCGTAAGGACGGCCCTTCGGACGATCTTCAATCCGCTCTTCTTCCGGATCTTTCCCAGAATAGGTGTCCCAGAAGACGATGGGTGTGGAACGCTCTCCTGCACGGACGTAGCATCCAAGCTCAATCCACTGCTGATAGGTTCCCCACCAAGGGGTTCGGTATTCCCGGAGAATGCCTCGTCCCCAAAGAGAGAGGATATTCACGCCTCTGTAGGCTTTGCGGGAATGGACGTTGCGCGGGAGTCCAAGCTCGGCGCTGGAGTTCCACGGCATGTTGAAGTCCGCAGCACCTTCGCGGATCGCCCGGACGATGTCCTTGGTGATTTTGAAAGAAAGGTCGCGGAAGTTGGACGAAGTGACTGGACTTGTAATCGAGTTGATCATTTTTCAGTTCCTCGTGGGCACCGTTTGCCCACGCCACACAGGCCGCGGTGCATTGATGAAGAACTGACTGGCTCGACGCGAAATCTAGACGCCACTCCCCGAAGGGGACAAAAAAGCCTGGTTTGGCGTTTCGCTAAACCAGGGACACTACCGAAGGAAGTCGCAAGAACCCCCTGGGGGTAAGTTTTTGACCTCCCCCCTCTTTCACCTACAAATAGGGCCAGAAACCGGGTGGTTTCTGGCCTGTTTGCGCCACTTTCAGAGAGTTTTGCGTAAGGTTCTCTGAAGGCTGCGTGGTCTTTTACTCGGTCTTGCCAAGCGTCGTGATCTCAAAACTTGAGTTGATCTCAAGCTCTCCTAGGAGCTTCCTTCCAATCTCAAGAGCTTCTTCCAGCATAGCGGGGTCGTGATCTGGCGGGATGATGAAGCCATCATGCAGCCAGGCGATCACGGGCACCTTCTTCTTGAGCAGATGGATCACCAAGGGAGCAAGGACTTTCAGTTCGTAAGACTGAGCTTGAGACCCTGCCATCGATCGAGCACTGGTGAGGGTGAACAAACCAGAGTGCTTCCCTTTCGGACGCTTAGCGAGCAATTCACAGAGATTTCGGTCGTACGCATCCAGAACCGTATCGGCAGCTCGAAGGTTTTCGAGGTTTTCTTCGGATCGCTGGAAGAGCTCTGTGATCAGTTTTGTGTCGAGGAAGTCCTCCCACTGATCAAGAGTCATTTCACCGGTCTCCAGGGCTCGCTTGCGAGTGTTGTAGACCGTCGCGCCGTACATCAGGGAGTAGAACGCCGTCTTGAGAACGGGCTTGGGAGCGCCAGATTCTGCGGTCAATCGCTCCCAGAATCCTTCCTTCACGTACTCATTGATCGACTCAATTCCGCAAAGTTTGGCTTGAACCGCCGCCTGAAAGTGCTTCAGATCAACCTGGATGCACCCCGCAAGAAGCTGCTCCCGATCAGCCGATTTCGTTGTTTGCAAGCCGCCTCCCACGGTGTAGAGTCGCAGCGTTCGCTCAACTGCCTTGTAGCATTGCTTTGGACTAAGGAAGAAGTCCGAGAATGACCTGAGCCGTGACCGAACCTGGTGCCGATTCGCTTTGCCAAGGTCAACTTGCAGACCAAGTTCGTTTGCCCGCTCTTGAAGCTCCGCAGCGTCAAACTCCTGTGCGTTGAGCAGTTGCTGAAGCTCCTTGACCTCTTCTACTGGAGAGAGTGCAACCTCGGCCGCCTTTTCCTCCAAGGGCTCCCCAGACCGAACGTCGATCAGCTGGGAAAACCAGGCCTCTGGCCCAGGAAATCCTTCAGGCAATCGAAGCCGCTCGATTCGGAGTGGTTCATCGAAGTCTGGCTTTGACGCAACCAGGGTGACCCCCGGGAGCCCAGAAATCGATGCTGCCGTGAACGCAATTCCTGGTACCGCCGGAAGCTGAGACTTCATGCGCGAAGCCGATGGAAGTTCCGAGCAAAATGTCAGAACCGCAGCAAGCTCAGGATATTCAGACCCCTGATCCTGAAACCACGTCAGAATTTTCTCGGGCACAAGAAATGGCGGATAGACGCGTGCATCCGCTCGGATCCCCCTCCCTCTTCCTGGAGCCGCGAAGTCTCTCTTCCGCAAGTCACGCAGCGCGCGTGAGACCTTGCTTCGAGATAATCCCGTACGATCAGCTATTTTGGAAGCATCCGTGACTCCCTGCTGAAAGAGATGCAAGACGGAGGATATGATCGTTGCCATGATGTTAGACCATTAACATCTTACGGGGGTGGTATAAGTTAATAGTCCCACCCCCATTAGATCGTTAGTTGGTCACCTCCACCGTTGTAGCAGCTCCCTTCTTCTCTTTCTTCAATGCAACCGTGAGACCAACGTACGAGGCAGTAATCACGTAGCCATATCCCTCGCAGAGATCCCTCATTCCATTGATTTCTTCCCAGAATTCATCAAGCCGCTTCTGGACTGGCTCAAGTTCCTCGGGGAGACTATCAGGATTAATGCATCCCGACTGCCGAGCCGCCTCAATGATTCGCGCCCGAAGGTCGAGATCCTTGTTGTAGAGAGCCAGGGTGATCCTCCTTGATCGGCCTCCGACGATTTGCGTGAGCGCGCCGTCGTCATATGTAAACGGACCGAACTGGAGATACTGCTCTCGTGTCCCGACCGCTTTCGCATTGAGTCGCTTGAGCAAGGATTGCCACGTTGGCAAGTCGTCCGCAGTAACACCCGAAGACTCCTTTGCATCCACAGCCCCTGTCAGGGTCTCACCGTACTGTTGCTCGGATACCGACGCATCTTCACTCTTGGCTTCGCGCGCCTCCTTATCGGCAACCTCGGCAGAACCTTCTTGGGGCGAAGCGCTTGCACTCGTCTCAACAGGCTTGGGAGCAGGCCGAGCCGATGCGTCTGCCTCACGCGCTTGAGTTTCTCGTTGCTGACCGGTCGCGGTCAGCGGATCGTGGCCCACCATTTCGTCGTGAGCAGAAGACAAGTTGTTTTCGAAATCATGTGTGTTATTCACTATTCTTTTTTTCTCCAAGAGATTTGCCAGATCGCATCCTTTCATGCGAGTGGCTTGCTTGGGAGACGGCGCTCGAAGTGTCCTGGATTACACGCAAAACTTGCACCTGAAGAGCCCTGCAAGTGTAAAAATTCCTGCCCAGCTGTTGATGCAAGATCGACCCGTCATGTAAAAATGGGGACGAGGTGTTTCGAGCCGCTCGTCAAGGACTTTTACTAGGACCCTATCCGGGGAGAGAGAAGAGATGAATCACAACGATGAACAAATCAGTTTCGCCAGAGCAGCGGAGATTCTCAAATGCAGTCGGCAGAACATGACGACCTGGACGAAGCCGAAGAGTGCGCAAGATACTCAGTCCCTATTGACGCGGGGCGTTAAGGGCAGTTGGACAGTCTCCAAGAATCACTGCACTGCTTACCGGCTCATGGCGGACTTTCTTCAGTACGACAAGCCTCGTGTCGAGATGTTCACGCGCGATGCCGCGCTCCAGTACATTCTCCGGCTTCATAATGCGCTCGACGTGAACCAAAGGCACATCGCTGAACTTCAGCGAGAAGTTCAGCCGGGATCGAGTGTGACTGCGGACTCCCCTCCCCAGTCCGGTGTGAAGAATGTAGGTGAGGCAGCTCCGAAGACAGGGATCGATCAATCTGCAACTTCGGCAAGAACAGACGTGACACAATCCGAAGAGATGAGAGCAGTCGAACCATCGGAGCAACCGAGCGAGATGCGCCCAGTAGCGGAAGTGATCAAGCCCCAGCCCGAGTCAGATCAACAACACGACGCCCACGTAAAGCACCTGCAGGGCATGATCGCTCGTGGCTACGTCCCTACGCCTGAGGAAAATCTCCTCCTGCCCGTGCTTAGTCGAGCAAGTCTGTCAATCCATGACGTTGCGCGGTTGACGTCTTGCCCCTTGGCATTCGTCGAAGAGATTGCCGCGCAAGGTTTGCTTACCCGGTATCAGACCGGGTACGACCCGATGCAAGTGCTTTCAAAGCGACGAACTTTTGCTCGTGAAGTGGTCGTTCTTCGGTATCGAATGCAAGATGATAGCGACTTGGATGACGAGGACTATCAAGACTTCGACCCTGATGAGCGCATCTTGGTCGGAATGAGAGTTTGGGATCTGGGAGCTGGAGACATGACCGGGACAAGTCGCGGATTCATCTATGAAACCGAAGTGCGGATGCTGGACTGGGAGACGCTGATCTCGTACATGGCAAGTTTGACGAACGCCAGCGTCCCCGATATCGTGTCCTACGCCGCTCAGCGGTTTTGCAAGTCTTAGACTTGCTGCTGAGCAACGCCAAGCTGGCTGATCGGGCTCCATTTTTCATGCGCCACCCGAAGATCGTTTTCATCGATCTTGAGGTACCGCTCCAGCGTCCGGATGTCCGCATGACCCATCAGGTCACGAAGCCGGTAGAGATCACTCCCATTTCGGAGCATCAGAATGGCGAAGGTACGTCGAATCTTGTGAGGAGAGACCGAGAACCCCAGTTCCCTTCCCAGTGTCTTGAAGATCATCTGAATTCCCGAAGTTCCAAGAGGTCCAAACTGACCAATCCAGAGCTGGGATTCAGCAAGGTCTGGACGCATCCTTACGTACTGCTGCAGATACCTCAGAGAGATTGAGCTCAGAAAGACGATTCGATCCTTCTCACCTTTCCCGCTTCGAACGAAGACCCTCCCAGTACGAAGATCCACATCCCCGATCCGGCAGCTTGATGCTTCGGCCGCCCTCATGCCCGTGTCCAGCAAGAAGTAGAACAAGGCAAGGTTTCGCATCTCAAACAGTTGAAGCCCGGTTCGTTGACTCCTTGGAGTCTTCTCCCAGCCACTCAGAGACTGAATCACGCGCTGGATCTGATCCGCCGTAAGCGGCTCAAGGATTTTCTTGGGAAGCCTTGGCGCTTTGAGAGCCTTCACAGGATTGGTCTCGATGATCTCAGAGATCTCAAGAAACTTGAAGAAGCTCCGAAGGACCCGAAATGCTCCGTGAACGTAGCTGGAGCTGCGCTTTCCTCGTGGCCCTGGTTGCTGATGCCAAATGATGTGCTGGCGCAAGATCTCCGGAGTCAGTTCCTGGATGTCGCGTGCGCCGATCTGCTCGCACCAGGATGCAAGACGGGCCAGAAAGAATGAATAGACCTGGATGGTTCGGGGGGAAAGTCTGCGGGCGGTGCAGTCCTCAAGATACTGCTCGATGAGCTCCGAAATGAGCGTCGTTTGCCAGGGCCGATTTTGTGCAAGTAGTGTCATGACTGTTCTCGATGAAACAGCCACTTTGAACCTCATAGGGAAACTGTCGGGGTTGGCTCAGCTTGGTAGAGCACCTGCGTCCCGACCTACTACCTAGAAATCAGTAAAACCTGCAGATTGACCAGAAAATTCGGCGGTTTTGAACCTAAATTTGAATCTGGTCGGGGCGACAGGATTCGAACCTGCGACCCCCTGCTCCCAAAGCAGGTGCTCTACCAAGCTGAGCCACACCCCGACGGTTTTCCTATGATACCGCCGCAGCGGACAAACCACCGATTCGGCCCTATTTGTGGAGCAAGCTTCGGGTGATGAACAGCAGATTTGCCGGACGCTCAGCCAGCCGACGCGAGAAATACGGGTACCACGCCTCGCCGTAGGGGATGTAGATCCTGACTCGGTACCCCGCCGCCAAGAGCCGATGCTGCAAATCGCGCCGAATGCCGTACAGCATCTGGAACTCAAAGCGATCTTTCTCGATCCCTCGCGCCTCCACGAAGTCCAGAATCCGGTTGATGAGCAGTTCATCTTGGCTTGCAATCGCCGGATAATGCCCTCGGAGCAAGAGCTTCTTGGCTTGCTCCAAATACTTCGCATCCACATCGGTTTTTTCCGGGAAAGCCACCTCGGGCGGTTCCAGGTAGGCCCCCTTCACGATCCTGACGCGGATGCCCGCCGCAATCAGCCGCTCCAAATCGCTATCCGTTCGATAAAGATAACTTTGGAGTACCGTACCTGTATTGGCAAAGCTCCGATGCACCCGCTCAACAATCTCGACCGTGCGCGCGGTGTATTCCGAAGCTTCCATGTCAGCGCGGACAAAAGTGCCAGATTTCGACGCCGTCTGCAACAAATCGCGATAGTTCGCCTCCGCCACCTCGTCGCCCTGATCCAGCCCCAAGGCGGTGAGCTTGATCGAAATGTTGATCATCTCCCGCTGAGGCGATCCCGCGATTCGATCCAAGACCTGTTGATAGGCCGCCGTGGCTGCATGGGCTTCCTCCAGGGTCGCGACATTTTCACCCAGCAAATCAAGCGAGACGCGGAATCCTTCGTCGACCAAAGAGGTCGCCGCCGACATCGCATCATCGAGAGTTTCGCCTGCAATAAACCGCCGGACAATCGGGCGGAAAAGGCGGGATTCGCGCACAAACCGTTTGACAAACGGAAGCGCGCTCGCTTGCAGAATCAGGGTGCGAAACAGCATGGAAACGAACCAATCTTGATTCTACTAATTTCCGAAAGGCTGGCGTCCGAAAGGCTCACGATTCAGGAGAATCGGCGTCGAATCGCTCAAGAAACCCGTGAAGAATCCCGGCCAATTCGTCAATCGAGGAGACTCCCGAGAGCTGACCGCGAATCTGCGAAGCCCCTGGCACACCTTTGATGTAGAGAGGCAACTGACCCCGCAAAGCCCGAATCGCTCGAACCTCAAACTCGTGGTAGTCGGGCTTCGAGCGCGCTTCCTCAAAGGTCTCCGATTCCCCCTCGTGGGCAATCATCATGCGCGCATGGCTCAGCGCGGTACTGATTCGATCCTCCAGCGAGGGCTCATCGGGAATCGCCCGGCCCATCACGCCCGCAACAATCCGCGCCAAGGCCCACGGGTTGCTGATCGCCGCGCGACCCACCATCACGCCATCGCACCCGGTTTCCGACATCATTCGGATCGCATCCTCGGGGGTTTTCACGTCCCCGTTGCCGAGCAGCGGAATCGTAAGAACTTCTCGTAACTGGCGGATGAGATCCCAGTTCGCCTCTCCCTCAAATCCTTGTTTGGCAAATCGGGCGTGCAGGGTCATCATCTGTGCTCCTGCATCCTGGAACCGACGAGCGAGATCCGGGGCGGCAAAGAGACTGTAATCCCAGCCCGCGCGGACCTTCACCGTGACCGGAACCTTGACCGCGTTCACCACGCTCCGCACGATCTTCTCGGCGAGTTCTGGATCCTTGAGAAGCGCCGCACCGCTCCCCGTGCGACAAACCTTGGGCACCCAGCACCCCATGTTGATGTCCACAATGTCCGCGCCGAACTCCTCCGCCACGCGGGCGGTTTCCGCCATGATTTCCGGGTCACCGCCAAAAATCTGGATCCCCAAAGGCCGCTCCTCTGGGTGGATGATCATCTTCTTGTAAGTCTTTTTCGCGTTGTAGTGAATCGCCATCGCGCTGACGAACTCGGTGAACATCAGCCCCGGGCCAGCAATTTCTTTGCAAACACGGCGAAAGGCCAGATTGCTCACATCCTCCATCGGGGCAAGCACGACCGGGACATCGACGGGAATCGGGCCGATGTTAAAACCTGCGGGAGCTTGCACGGGAGTCGCCATAAGATCAAGAAAGCGGGATGAACTGCTATTGTGTCACCCCAAAACGCATCCCGCCCGGGCCGACGGGATCACCGTCAACCCGGAGCGGGTCCGCATTCACTCCACCCTGCCAGGTGGATCGTTTCTGACCAAGCTGCACGTCACCCGGTCAATCCGGTAGTTCTCTAAAGGAGCGCGACCGAAAGAACGCTCTTCGTGCCAGCCTTCACCCGAATCTTCCTCTCAAAGGGTTGCTTGCCCGCCGCACTGATCTTGACCACGTATTCCCCCCCAAATGCGCGAATCGCCGAGGTTCCCTGAGCATCGGTTTTGAGCGTCGCGTTGGTGCGCCACGTATCCACGACCCACTTCCGATAGACCGAAACCGCTGGTCGCTCGCTCCAATCTCGGCGGAACATCGCCGCTTCAGGTCGCCAGTGCCGCCCCTCCCAGAACCCCCACAGAATGAAACTATCCACGCTCGGATGGCTGAACATCGCAATGAGAGAATCCTCCATATGCTGGGCGTGGGATTCGTCATCCAAGCAGGAGAAGTCGTATTCCGTGATCTCGAGCGGAAGGCCGAGCTTGGAATCGAGCTCGCCCAAGATTTCCAGAACGCGCGGCATTGGGGTGGCGGGAATCCGGACGTGGTACTGGATGCCAATCTTGTCGATAGGAGCCCCTGCCTTCATGCGTTCACGCACAATCTCGATGGCCCGCTCCCGATGCCCCGATCCAACTTCGGCTTCCTCCGTCCAGTTGTAGTCGTTGTAAACCATCGGAGTCTTCGGGTCAACTTCCTTGGCCCACTTGAAGACGTTGTCGAACTGATCCCAGCCAATCTTGTCCCACAGTTCGCGCTCCGTCACCGCTTCGTTGATCGCATCCCACGACCAAAACTGGCGATCTTTGTACCGGGCCGCATGCTCGCGGACGCGTTGCTCAATCCTCGCTTTCAGCTCAGCTTCAGAGAGCTGCATCATCCCAGAGGGCAACCAGCGCTGGCTGCCCCAGACAAAGTTGTGGCCCTTCACCTTGAAGTTTCGGGAATACAACCAATCAATCGCCCGATCCATCTCCTCTGGGGATGGCTTGCCGTCGCCCCATTTGAGGTCGTTTTCAAACGTAAAGGTGTTGAAGAACTCCTGCAGGATCGCTTGATACTTGACGGCATCGGCATCGGTGCTCAGCAACCGTTCTGCCGGGCCCGCCGTGCCCCAACGGAATTCGCTCTGAACTTGACGAAGCTCCACCTCGGCACCGGGGAGCGGATTCCCGTTGGTATCGGTCACTGAGATGGCAAGGTCACCCTTTCGGTGGGTTTCAATTCGTTCAAAGGCGGCTTTTCGCCAGGCGTCATTCACTGCAGCTGCTCCGTAGGGTTGAAGTTTAAGTCCGAGGGCGTTGGGAGAGGTGGCTCCATAGTTCAGGACCTCAACAGGTCCGAGTTCGACCGTGCCCGATTCGTGCCCGAGAAACACCACCAGCCGAGCTTCACCTGCCGCGAGATCTTGCAGGGCTTTGCCGAACAGGGTGTATTCCTGCCACTTGGTTGAGAGTTGGAAGTTCGACGAGGCCGATTTGTCGTGGGGCGGCGACCCGAGCTCGAAGTGCGTGCTCACGGTCATCGGCTGATGCGCCCTCATCCAGATCTTCCCCACGATCAGGCTTCCCGAGCCAACCGCTCCGCTGGACCATTGGCGCACATTGATCGACCACGGCATCATGCCTTCGGTGACTTTGGTGGTGAGCTGGGCCGCTTGCGAGAACTTCTGGCCGGTCACTCCCGTGACCTTGGCCGTCCAGCCATTTGTCGAATCCGATTCCCACAGCAAACCGGCATTCTTCAGCAGAACAACAGGCTTCTCACGAGTGGCTGGATCCGGTAAGACTCGTTCGAGCTTGCAGCCCGCGATCGAAATTTCGCCGGATGCCTTGCCGAGATGGATCGCAACCTGCCACGAGCCAGCAGGGAAAGCGCTCGGAGCCGTTCCCCGAACCGAGTACCGCCGCCAATCGCCGCTCACCGTCAGCTCCCGCGAACCAAGGCCCGTGTACGGCGGACTCGATTGCTGGATGTGGGCGACAATCGGGTAGTCGCTCTTCGCCTTCGCATAGAAGCTGAACTCCAAGCGCTCTCCCGCGACCACCGGCGCGGTGACCGACTGCTTGATTTCCACGCTCCAGGGATCGGCACCTGCTGGCACCGCGGTGGTGAACACCGCCGCCTTTCCGCCGATGTTCGGCGGGGCAGGCTCGAATCGTACGGATGCCCTTTCAGCTGGAACGTCACTCCAACCTTGCAGCTTGGACTCAAATCGCGGATTCTGGAGACTCAATCCAGGGGGATCCGCCAGAGACCCCGGTGTTCCGAGATGGGTCAGCGTAGCGGCGCAGAGCAGGGAGAAAATCGACATACTGGTTACTTCTGATCTGTCGAGGCCGCAGCGGTGGCCTTACCCGCCTTGGCTCGACGATACTCCATCGTCTTGCGAATCTTCGCCATGGTCAAAGTCAGCGTGTCGCCCTTGATCTCATAGGGGTACTTGATCACGGTATGAACCCCGGTCTCGTCCACGTACTCAAAGTAGAACGTATCCTGGGTAGCAGACCAAGTTCCCGACGCCTTGGAGACCTGCTCGCTTCCTCGGACGTTCATGGTCGATTCCATGCTGCCTTTGCCATCCGGCATCAAATCAAGCGAGGCCTTACCTTCGGTGGCAACCCATCCTCCGGCAAGTGCGGGCAGAGGTTCGCCTTCGCGGGCCACCGTCGGAGCCGGTGTTTCGCCCATCACCTCAACATCGTCGCCTGGCCCCGCACAACCGGTGAAAATCGATGCGGCGAATACGCAGCAGAGTGCAAACAGAAAAGTGCGTTTCATGGTGTTCCTCCCGAGCTTGGCTCCGGAGAGGTCGTGAGGGCCGGAGACTCTGCGCCCCGGCCCTCGATGGGAGACTTACTTCCCTTGGGGAGTGTTGGCCTTGGCGTTACCTTCGGCCATCTTCTGAGCGTTCTGAACCCGCTCCCTCGCTTGCGGGGGCATCTGATTCAGTTCCTCTTCGGTGTATTCCTGTTTTGGAGGCGGGGGGAGCTCCCCTGGGGAGTTCGAATCCGAACATCCCCCGAGGAGCATCACTCCACCCATCAACAGCAGCACGATGAGCCCTTTCATGTTATTGGGCAAAGGCTGCGCATGGGTTGCTTGGGGTGAACATCCAGCTCCAGTCCTCGTTGGATCCCGGAGGGAAGTGGTTGAAGCCTGGATAGATGTCGCGGCACCAGTTGAGAGCGAACTTCTTCACGTTCTTCGCGTGACTGTCTGCCCAGGCGACGTTCGCCGTGTTGTTGTAGCGATAGCGCGGCATGGCGCAAGCCGTGTTCACGTTCCAATCGCAGTTGCCAAGGTCGTTATCCCACTTGGCGCCAGAGGTTGGGCCGGTGAAGACCGGCGGCCATTGGGCACCGCCGTGGAACCACCAGTCGGATTCCATGGTGTTGGCGGAGGATCCAACGACCTCGCCGCCACCCCAATCGGGGTTGATCCCCACCGTAGTCAGCAGAACAATGGAGGCCGGGTTGTTGATTTCGGTTTGGCTGCGCGAGGGTCGCGGACGACCGTTTTGCCCGGTTCCGCAGGCGGCTTCATCGTACTGAGCGCCTTGCCACCAGTTGCAGACCTGATCCGGCACAATCGCGTTGTGCGGAGCATATCCGCCGACTGCCGGCTTCGGTTGACTCGGGCTCTCGAAGATGCCGCCGACCACTTGTCCGCCGTCGATCCAGTTTCCGGTCTTGCGACCATTCTTGATGTACGGCAAGACGATTTCTTTCCAAGTGATCGAGTTCCCCGAAACGGGCTCCCGGTACGAGCCGCGCATATACATATCGTCATAGTCCGATGCGTAGATGAGCGAGGCCGTGCCCAGCTGCTTGATGTTGCTGAGGTCTTGGGTTTTCTTGGCCGCTTCTTTAGCTTGCGCAAAAACCGGGAAAAGAATAGCCGCCAGAATCGCGATGATCGCGATCACGACGAGCAGTTCGATGAGTGTGAATGCACGTAACTTCATGATGCAATGTCCTTCTTTGGAGAGGCTGTGCTGCTTCGCACAACCAATTGCGGAGAGAAAATTTGAACGCGGGGCGGTTGTTGCCCGTCGAGCTTGGCCATGAATGCGCGGAACGCGGCCCGACCGACTTCCTCGAACGGGAAGGTAATGGTGGTCAGAGGCACGGAGGAAACCATGCCTTCCACGGAGTTATCAACCCCAACAAGGGATAGATCTTCCGGTACGCTCAGGCCGATTTCTTGAGCGGCCCTCACGGCCCCCAGAGCGGTGAAGTCGTTGGCGCAGACCAGCGCAGTCGGTCGCTCTTTGCTGTGCAGAATCGCCCGGGCAGCGCGCTCGCCAGATTCGAGACTGAACTCGGTATCGGCGATCCACTCGTGGCGGACTTCCAGATTCATTTCGTGGCAGATTGATTGGAAAGCAGCTTTGCGTTCCTCGCCATCCCAGAGAGTTTGGCGACCTGCCAGATGCCCAATTTTGGTGTGTCCGAGCGTCCGCAGATGCTCGATCGCCAGCCGCATGGCCGCGACGTTATCCAGCAGAATGTGCGGCGCGGTTCCAATCGGCTTGCCTGCCACCACGACGATGGGGAAATTGCGACCCGCCACCAGTTCAATGGTTGTGTCGGATCGCTCCGGAGCGACGAGGATCATGCCATCGGCGCGACCATCGAGTAAGTAATTGAGGAGTTCTTCCCCATCCAAGATCTTGGCGTGGGTGTAGAGCAAAACATCGTAGCCATCGTCGATTGCGGCGTCGGTTACCCCGCTCATTGTCGGCCCGATCATGGGGAGTCCGAGGAAGTGTTCTCGGATGTTGGTGTGGGCGAGTCCGACGATCTTGCTTCGCCGGGTTTTCATCGACTTCGCGAGCTGGTTCGGTCGGTAATCGAGTTCTGCCGCAACCGCCTTGATGCGCTCCTTGAGATCAGCCGCAACGGGTTTCGGGCCATCATTGAGCGCGTAGCTGACCGTACTGACGGACACTCCCACTTGTCTTGCGATATCTTTCAGCGAGGCTCTCATGACGACACCTTTGTCGATCCCGAGGCGGATCGAACCCGGATGGCTTCCAAGCATTTCTCCTGGATGGCGACCAAGTCGAACCGTTTCGACTTTATTATACGGAGTTTTCTCATATTTGCAAGTTTTTTGTCGAAAATTTTCTCCACCAGATTCGGGAGAGCTATTTTCCGCCCGTCATCACGATGCCCTTGACGAAGAACTTCTGCCCCGCCAAGAAGATGATGACGAGAGGGATAAGGACGAGAACCGACGCGGCCATCAGGAGCTCCCATCGCTCCATTTGAAGGGTCTGATAGGTTCGGAGTCCAAGTTCCAGGGTTTGCTTCTCGGGGTCATTCAGGTAGATGAGCGGCCCCATAAAGTCGCGCCAGTTATAGATGAAGCTGAACACACCGACCGTCGCGAGAGCCGCCCCGCTCAGCGGCATGATGACCCGCCAAAACACCGTGGCATGGCTCGCCCCATCGATCAGGGCTGCTTCATCCAGCTCTCGCGGGATGCCGAGAAAGAACTGGCGCAGAAGGAAAATGTTGTAAGCGCCTCCGCCGAACCAGGCCGGCACCCATAGGGGGAGATGCGTATCCACCCAGCCAATCCTCGCGAACAGCACGTACTGCGGAATCATCGTGACGACACCCGGAAGCATCATGGTGCTGAGAAGCAGCATAAACAGCTGATCGCGGCCCCTGAACTGCATGCGCGCAAACGCATAGGCGACCATCGCCGAGGTGATGAGGACTCCGGCCGTTCCGAGGATCGAGATCACGAACGAGTTCTTAAAGAACAGAAAGAAGTTGGCATTCGGATTGGTGAGAACGGTTCGATAGTTCTCCCACGTGATCTCCTTCGGAAAAGCCCACGGGGAGGAGTTCGCAATCTCAAATGGAGTTTTGAGTGACATCACCACGCTGACCCACATCGGAATCATGAAAATGATTGCCCCGACGGCCATGATGATGAAAAGCACACTGCGCCTCAGACGTTCGAGCGCCACTACCGTGCGGACTCGACTAGCGCTTGACATCTGACTCATAGTAAACCCACTTGCTTCCTTTGAATTGAATCACGGTAAAGATGAGAATGATAAAGAAGAGAAGCCAAGCGAGAGCACTGGCATATCCCATCCTCAGACTTGTGAAGGCCTGGTTGTAGAGGTGCAACATATAGAGCAACGTGGCATCATTGGGGCCGCCACCTGTCATGACAAATGCTTGCGCAAAGGTCTGGAAGGAGCCAATGAACCCGGTCACTAAGCTGAAGAAGATTGCTGGGGTGAGAAGAGGCAGTGTGACATTCTTGAACTTATGCCAAGGCCCTGCGCCATCAACCGTTGCTGCTTCGTAGTAATGCTGCGGAATGCCCTGGAGTCCCGCGAGCAAGATCACCATTCCGCCCCCGACGCCCCAAAGGCTCATGATGACAAAACTCGGAAGAGCCAGGGTTTCACTGCCTAACCAGTTCACCGATTCGCCTGGCTTACCGGCAAAGTCTTGCAGCCAAGGCTGGAATCCAAGAATGTTCCTCGTCCCGTCGCCGAAGATCAGCTGGTTGAGCAATCCTCCTTCTGCGGAGAAGATCCTTCTCCAAATCAGCGAAGCCGCCACCAAACTTGCCAATGAAGGCAGATAGTACATGGCCCGGAAGAGCGGAACCCCGCGCACTTTCTGATTGAGCAACATCGCCAGAATCAGGGCAAAGATGAGACCAATCGGTACAGAGAAGAACGTATAAACCAACGTGACCGTGAGCGACTTGAGTACCCGCGGATCGACCACGAATGCTTCGTGATAGTTGCCGACTCCACGCCACCGGGCTTCCCGAATAATGTCCCAGTCGGCAAAGGACATCAGTAAGGACAGCAGCATCGGACCGAGGGTGAGAGTGATGAAACCAAACAACCACGGAAAAATGAAGAGATACGCCGAGCGGCTCTCTCGCTTTTCACGCCAGGTGAGCTTACGATTTCTCTCCGGCCAATAGACATATCCCGCAATGGCACCTGCGATCAGAGTCGCAATCCCGACTCCTGCCGCCCAAGGGAACGGCGGAAGCGACTGCTCCCCTCGGAGGACATTGAGTCGAGCTTGAGACTCCTTTTGTGCTTGCGCAATCGCTTCTTTTGCCGGAGTTGTTCCGCTGTAGATTGCCGAGATTCTGCCACCAATGATCCCATTGATCTCAGGCCAAAGATCACTGTTCGGAGTCAGTGCAACATCCTGCACGGCTTGATCGGTAAGAATCCGGCTCGGAGGGTAACGTTGCTCGATCGGGGTATTCGGGCCAGGCAGCCACGCATCGCTCAGGGCTAGTTCGCGGATGCCCGGTTGGGCGATACCTGCTTTGGCCATCGCAATCATTCCAGGTTTCCCTGCCATGTATTGAACAAGCTTCCAGGCAGCTTCTGGATGCTTGGTCGACTTAAAGATGGAGTATCCCGAACCGCCGGTCGGGAAACGACGTTCCCCTTTCGCATACGCCGGAGCCAAAGCGATATCCCATTCAAAGAATCCCTTTTCGCCAGGCTTGAGCGATTTGCGAATATTCGGAACCTGCCAGATTCCGCTTTGCATCATCGCGCAGTCTCCGCTAATGAACATCAGAGGAGCGTTGGACTGAACAACGTTGGTAAGCTCGCTCTGATTCGGCAGATAGCGCTTCTTGGATGTCAGATCCTCATAGAACTCATAGATCTTTGTCCAACCAGGATCATCGAGTTTGACCTTAGTGGGATTCTCAATATCATCAGCATAGTCGAGCCCATACCCAAAGGCCAGTGTATCCATAAAGAACCCGATCCAGTCGGGAACGAAAGCCCACTGAGTGACCTTGCCATTGCCATCAACCTCCTTGAGTTGTTCCATCACCCAAAGGAAGTCTTTCTCGCGAAGCTCGGGCCGGATTTCGAAGTCCCATGTCCACGAACCATCTGGGTACGGAAGCCCCGCCTTGTCAAACAAAGACTTGTTGTAGTAAATCAGCCCCATTGGGGCGATATCGCGTGGCAGGACATAGACATTCCCTTTGTAGGAATGCATGTCCACCAAAGTCTTGTAGTACGAATCAATATCGAAGCCAGGTGTCTGATCAAAGAACTGATTCAGAGCATAGATGGCATCGCGCTTGGCAAGTGCTTGGAAGTGCCCCGGATCCATCATCGCGACATCCGGCGCGACACCGGCGGCGTACTGAGTCAGCATTTTTTGGTGATAAAGGTTGTAGTCACCAAAGTTCTCGACCTTCACCTTAATCCCGGGATTCTCGCGCTCAAAATCCTTCACAACCGCGCGCAATACTTTCAGGGATTCATCGCCGTCCCACACGGTGAAGCGAATGGTCACATCCGAGGAGGTGGTGGCAGATTGGCAACCAGCAAGCGAGCCAAGGAAAACGGCAAGGATCCAGAGGAAAAGCCACGCCCGGCGCCCGATCGCCGCTGCTGGCCGAGTGAAGACATCTGCGTCTTGTCTCATGGTCTCCTCGCTTCCTCGGCCTATGAGCGAGGATCGCCCCGGGCCGCTTTATAGAAACGTTTCGACTAGTCTATCCCCAAAACCCAGCTTTTGCAAGCGAAACTTTTCGACACCCCTCGGATCAGCCTTGCGGCACCACCGAGATCGACTCGATCAGTCGATTTGCCATCTTGGCCGACTCCGGTTTCTGCGGGTCGATGAACGCCACCACCACCCGGATTTCATTGTTCTGAATCAGCCCGATACCCCGGATATTGATCCGGACACCCTGAATCGTCACATGCCCTTCGATCGAATACCCCGGAAGCCCAGATTTCTGAACCGGCTTCAGATCCAGCTCGCTTCGAGCCCCCTGGACAAACCCGCCCAACCACTGAGTGAGACCTTTCCTCAGCTGCTCGGATGTCGAAAAGTCCAACGACTGTCGATCCCACTTCCCTGCTGCGGCTCCGAATGGAATTGAGTCACTTTGGAGGGAAAAACTTGTCGCAAAGTCGAGCGGCGCATCGGAAGCGGGCAGGAAGGCATGCCCGAGATAGCTCCGGAGCCCGATCGCTCCGATCTCCCTCTCAGGAAAGTCGCCGGTCACCGGATCGATGTACTGGATACTCCCGAGCATTTTCTCAATCATCGGCTGCTCACGCCGAGAACTCCGAGCATTCAAAGTATATCGCCAGCCGTCGATTCGCACGTACTGCCATGCCACCGCAAAGCCCCCTTCCGCATCAATTTCGAGCACAAATCCGATCGAATCATCGGCCCGAAACATGAAGGCCTCAGGCACCGGCGCCTCGTTCATGATGCTCTTGATCTGCTTGCCGTGCTTCGTTTGGAACTCGCGAAACTTCTCGCTGTAGAGCCCGCCAGAGGTCGGTCGCGAAGACTCTTCGTCCCGAACGGCGACAATTTCGACCGTGAAAGTCTTGTCCTTGGCCGTCAGAACCACCGAGTTCGACCCCATTTCGACCTTCGGCTTCACCGGGAGCTGGAGCCGCAGCCCGGTTTCTCCCATGCGAAACTGATCCCAAACCACCTCTTCGCGCGGCTGGGCAAGAATCAGGGAGGAAAAGATCAGACTCGAAATCATGGCGTTCCTCAGTATGACGCGCGAGCTCACTGATTGAGTCGGGGCTCAGGCGGAAACCGAGGCACGGCGGAGAGCCAACCCCCAACGATCTTGCGCCTCCGCCCATGCCTCCAAGTTGTCGTCCGACCGACGATAAACCTTCTGCTGAACCAGCATCGAACGAATCTCGGCAGGCTGCCAAACCCCCGCTCCGACGCCCGCGCCGAAAGCCGCTCCGAGGGCCCCGTCCGATTCCAGAAGCTCCAGCTCGGCTCCGGTGAGATCGGCGAAACCTTGCGCAAAAACCTCGCTCAGAAAGAGATTCGCCCGACCCGCGCGCACCTTCTTGCACTCCACTCCGACCGAGGCCATCGCGGCCAATCCATCGATCATCGCGAAGAGGATTCCTTCCTGCGCGGCGCGGGCAAGATCCCCGAGGCCATGGTCGGCAAACCTGAGCCCGTGCACCGAAGCCCCCAGGTCTCGGTTCCCCAGGGTCCGCTCCGCTCCGTTGCCAAAAGGAAGCATCGAAACGCCCTTTGCGCCGATCTCCGAGCACTCCGCCAGAGCGTTCAGCTCGGCAAAGCCCATCCCGGGAGCAAAGGTGCGCCGCACCCAACTGTAGAGCGATCCGGCTCCGTTCAAGCACAGAAGCACGCCGCGCCGGGGAGCCTCGGAGGTGTGGGTGACGTGCAAAAAGGTGTTCACCCGACCTTCCGGGTCCCACCGAGTGGTATCCGTCACCCCATAAATCACGCCGCTGGTTCCGGCGGTCGTGGCCACTTCGCCGGGATCGCAAACTCCGAGGGAAAGCGCATTGTTCGGCTGATCCCCGGCTCGATAGAGCACCCTTGCCGTCCGAGGCAAACCAAGCGCGTCCGCAACCGACGGATCAACCGTCCCCTGATCGCCGAAAGTGGGAACGACCGGAGGAACCATCTCGATTCGACCTCCGGTCTGGGCAAAGAGACGCGACGCGATCTCGTCCGCTTGAAAATCCCAAAGGATCATTTCGCTGAGCCCACTCGCCGTGGTTGCGGATGCTCCGGTGAGCTTTGCCGCCAACCAATCGCCGGGAAGCATCATCCATCGCGATCCCTTCAATTTTTCCGCCTGATGCTGAGCAACCCAAGCGAGCTTCGCCGCTGTAAAATTCCCTGGCTGATTCAACAGGTGCTGCCAAGCATAGTCCGGCCCCACCGCCATCGACAGGCTCTCTCCCGCCTCCACGGCGCGGCTATCGCACCAAATCATCGCCGGACGAGTTGGGTACAGGGCCTCGTCGCACAGAACCAAGCCATGCATCTGGTAGGCAATCCCGATCCCTTCCACTTCCGCCAAACCTGCGGCGTGCTCGGAGCGAATCTGGGCTATCGCCTCCTTGGCGTGATGCCACCAAACCAGAGGATCCTGCTCGGCGAATCCCGGGGCCGGCGACTGGATTTTTTGTTCCCCCGTGCTCGGCGCCGAGGCCCGGGCGAGCACAGCTCCCGTGGAGCCGTCAATCAAGGTCGCTTTGATTGCCGAAGTGCCGAGATCGAGTCCGAGGAACGTGCCCACGGATTCACCCTACCTAATCGAAAGCATTCGACAAAACCCCTCAGCGATCCCCAGCGCCGATCAAACGATCTCGCCGTGGAATCCCCAAAGGTGGCTCTGGGTGGTGCGCACCGTGACGGTTTCGCCCCTTAACTTACCCACATCGCCCGCAAAGTGGATCATGCGGAAGCATCGCGAATAGCCCTGGAGTAGGCCGGGATTCTTCGGCGTTGGCCCTTCGACCAGCACTTCAAATTCCTCACCCACCAGCGATTCATTGATCTCGCAGGAGATCGCATTTTGAATCTGAATCAGCTTTTCCAGTCTGGCCTTGCTCACTTCCACCGGAACCTGATCCATCTCCGCGGCTGGGGTGCCGGGGCGGGGCGAATAGCGGAACATGTATGCGCCATCGAACCTAAACTCTCGCATCGCCGCCAGCGTCCCCTCGAACTCCTCCTCAGTTTCGCCCGGAAAACCAACGATCACGTCGGTCGTCAGGCCGATTCCAGGAACCGTGGCCCGAAGTTCCGTGAGAATCTCGCGAAAGCTCTCGACGGTGTAGAGCCGCTTCATGCGCTTCAACAAATCGTTGTGTCCGCCTTGCAAGGGCATGTGGCAGTGCTCCATCACCTCCGGAACATCGCGGATGATCTCGATGAGATCCGTTTTGAAGTCACGCGGATAGGGCGAGGTGTACCGAATGCGCTCGATTCCCGGGATCCCGCCGAGAATCTGGAGGAGCTTGCTGAAGGGAACACGGCCCTCGGCGAGGTTCTTTCCGTAACTATTCACGGTCTGCCCGAGCAGGGTGATCTCCTTCGTTCCCAACTCGGCGAGACGGCGAACCTCTTCGACCAAATGCTCGGTCGGGCGACTTCGCTCCCGTCCCCTGGTGGTCGGGACGATGCAGAAAGTACAAAACTTGTCGCAACCGTACTGAATCGGAACAAACGCCTTGAGCTTCCCCGTGCGCTCGACATTCCGCTGGGGGATGTCGGTAACGATCGCCCCTTTTCGCTCGGGCAGATCCAGTCGCTTTTGGAATCGCTTACCCTGGAGGGCCTCTTCCACCAAGCCAGGGATCGAGCTGACCTGGGCGGTTCCGACGACGAAATCAACGTGGGGATTGCGCTTGCGGATCTCGTCAGCGCGCACCTGAGCCATGCATCCGGCGACACCAATGACCATATCGGGCCGCCCTTTTTTGAGCAAAGCCAGTTCACCGAGAAAAGAAAACGCCTTATCCTCTGGCTTCTTACGGACGCTGCAGGTGTTGAGCAGAACCACTTGGGCCTCGCGAACATCTTTCGCGGCAGCAAAACCCATTTCCTGCAGGTAGAGCGCCATTTGCTCGCTGTCCTCTTCGTTCATCTGGCACCCCCAGGTTTGAACAAAATAGGTGCCCCGCTTGGTGGAGTTTCCGCGCGGGAATGGGCTCGATCCAGGTTGAAGAAGGGTGACGTTGCTCATGCCGTCTCAATGGGTTGTGCCCTCCAGGATACCCGTCTCCTTTTTGCCTCCGAGCCAAGCTGAGAGGCCGTCCGGCACGGAATGACCCTGGGAATCGTATAATCCTCACGTGCGCGCCCATCTCTACAACCGAATCGCTTTGGCGTTGAGTGCCGTTGGCATTTACATCGCCGGCGTTCTGACCGTTTCCCACTTCGGAGGCGTGCAAGTGCCCTGTGCGGCCAACTCCACAGTGAACTGCGCAGCGGTTGTGAATAGTCCAGCTGGGCAGTTGTTCGGAATTCCCGTGGCTCTCCTGGGTTTGATCGCCTACGCGGCCATCGCCGGATTCGCTTTCATGCGCGGCTCGCTGATCCAATTGAAGTGGCGCCAGTCGGCAAACATCGGGTTCCTGCTCACCGGCGTGGGGATGCTTTTCAGCCTCTATCTGCAAACCGTGTCGATCGTGCAGATTCGTCAGCTCTGCGGCTGGTGTCTCAGTTCAGCCATCACGATGTTCGTGCTGTTCGTCGTGCACGGCCTGATGCTGCAAACCGGCGGCCCCAGCGAAGAGGCCGAAACCCCAACCGACACCAAGATCACCACCTTGGCTGCAGCTGCCCTGATCCTGGCGATCAGCGGAATCGGCATCACGCGCATGCAAATGAAGAACGCGGCCGCCGAATTTTATGCGGGAATCTCGTTCCAGGGCGTCGAAATCGAGGAGATCATCCCGCAAGCGAGCCGAACCAAGGGCAACGCCGATGCCAAGGTCACGCTCGTCGAATTTGCTGATATCAACTGTCCGGCATGCCGTACCACCGCTGTTCAGGTGAAGAAGGTTTACGACAAGTTCGGGGGTCGGCTCCGCCTCGGTTTCCGACACTTCCCGCTTTTCGACAAGGAAGGACACGAGACCTCAGCTCCTGGCGCCATGATGCTCGAGTATGCCGCCGACCAAGGCAAGTACTTCGACCTTCTCGACAAGTTCTTTGCTGAGCAAAACACCCAACGTGTGACCACGGAGAGCGGACTCTATGGCATGGCTGAGGAAGTCGGTCTGAAGCCAGAAGAGGTGCGCAAGGCGCTTTCCCTCGACGACAACGATCAAAACGTCTACCTCGACCGCGTGCTCGCCGATTTCAGCATGGCGATGGAGCGACTGAAGCTTCCTGGCACCCCGGCCTTCATCCTGATTGCCGAGGGTCAGGCTCCGCGCGCCGTACCTTTCACCGACATCGAAGCCACGCTGACCCGCGAGCCCTATGCCAGCTTGCTCAAGGGAGGATAAATGCCGAAGAAGCCCCTCGTTTGTGTCGCGATGTCTGGCGGAGTGGACAGCAGTGTCGTCCCCGCCATGCTCAAGAAGCGCGGATACGATGTCATCGGCGTGACGATGCAGATTTGGCAAGAGAGCCAAAAGGATCCGCGTCACGCGGGATGCTGCTCGCTCGGTGCGGTGGAAGATGCTCGCCGCGTGGCTCGCATGCTGGATATCCCCCACTACGTCATCAACTTCAAGGACACCTTCCGGGAGACCGTGATTGACGAGTTTGTGGATGAATACGCGAAGGGCCGCACGCCGAACCCCTGCGTGACCTGCAACAAGAAGGTCAAGTTCGAAGCTCTGCTCAAGACGATGAAGGAGCTCGGATGCGACAAGCTCGCCACGGGCCACTACGCCCGAATCCGTCACGACAAGGCCACCGGGCGCTACCGACTGCTCCGCGCGAAGGGCGGACAAAAGGATCAGAGCTACGTGCTCTACGCCATGGCCCAAGAGCAACTCTCCCAGGTCATGTTCCCCTTGGGCGAACTGGGCGACAAGGCGGAAACCCGCCGCATGGCGCGAGAATCCAATCTGCCCGTTGCCGATAAGCCGGACAGCCAAGAAATCTGCTTTGTCAGCGACGCCGGCGGCTACCGCGAGTTCCTCAAGAACAAGCGTCCCGAGATGTTCAGCAAGGGTGAGCTCGTGGATACAAGCGGTCGCACGATCGGCGAACATGAAGGTGTCGCGGGATTCACGGTCGGTCAACGACGGGGCCTCGGCGTATCCAGCGAGCGTCCGCTCTACGTGATTGGCATTCAGCCGGAAACAAACCGAGTGATCGTGGGCAGCGATGACGATCTCAAGCAAACTCAGGTCGTGCTTCAAGATGTGACTTGGTCCAGCATCGAGCCAGGCCAAGCTCCGATCCGCGTGAAGGCGAAGATTCGGTACAACATGGAGGCGCAGCCCGCCATGCTCTACGCTCTCCCCGAACCCACGCTCGTTTTCGATCAGCCAGTGCGCGCAGTGACTCCGGGTCAGATCGCGGTGGCGTATCGAGGCGAAACCGTGGTAGCCGGAGGCACGATCCGATGAACGGTTTCCTCTTTTTTCTGATCCTGTTCAACGTTCTTGCCCTGGTAGGACTGCTTGTCACGATTGTGATGATCGTGCGTCAGAACACCCAGTTCCGCAAGGCGATGATGCTCATCGAGAAGCGGATCGAAAAGTGCGAATCTCGCCTCGGCGGACACGACTCTCAGCTGGCGGCTCTGCGTGCAGAATTGGCGGCGCTGCAGGCCAATCCGACGAACGAGATCACGCAAGCCATCGACGTTTGGCGAAAACGTGGCCCACTTCCGGCAATTCTCGCCTTGGGAGGACGCCTGTTTGCGTCATACTTTAAGAAGCAGCGGGCGGCGGTTAAGGCAGCCCCCGCAAAGGAGAAGGCTCTACCATGAGTGCAAATGACGACAAGAACGGTTTGATTTATCTGTTGGCTGGTTTCGGACTGGGCGCGCTGATCGGCGCGATCGCTGGCATCCTGTTTGCCCCCAAGGCAGGCGAAGAGACCCGCGATGAACTGTCCCACAAGCTGAAGGAAGCCAAGGACAAGACGGAAGATTGGATCGCCGAGCAACGCGCCAAGCGCGGCCCCAAGGCGATTGAAAGCGAAGAAATCGGCGCCTAACCGCCCACTCTTGCATTCACAAATCGACTAACGCAAGGAGGCAAGGAGGACACCCATGGCTGGCTGGAGACTATTTCTCTGGGTTGTCGTGGTGGTTGCCCTCCTTGCTTTTTTGTGGGCCGTCCGCGCCGTTCTGCTCCCCTTCTTGCTCGCCTGGCTGATCGCGGTTTTGCTGGAGCCGATGGTGAAGGGCCTCAAAAAAATGGGGCTTCCCCGCCCTGCCGCCGTCTTTGCCATCACGATTGTGTTCTTTGGTGCGGTCGGCGGAGTGTTCGCCTGGCTCGCCCCGCAGGTCAGCCGACAGGTCAACGAAGTGCGCGTCGCCATCCAAGGTTTGACTCGCCAGCTTGCTGAGGAATCCGCCGACGACAACCCCTTTGTGAGGTGGAATCCCGCCGTTCGCGCGAAACCGGAAGGGCCACTTGGTCAGGTGGATCAGTACCTCGCCACTTACCGAGGAACTCTCGAACAATTCGGACTCCCCACCACCCGTCGCGCTCTGACCGCCGAGTACGTCGATCCCTATCGTGAGAACATCAGCGCCGGGCTCACAGGTGCGTTCAACAGCTTTATTGCCGGAGTGGGAGCGGCCGCGAGCAGCCTCATCCTGCTCGCCTTCACCCCTCTCTTTGCTATCTTCTTGATGATGGACTTGGAGATGTTCCGCACCCGGCTCGCCTCATGGATTCCCCCCGGAATTCGGAAAGGCACCACTCAGCTCCTTGATGATGTCGGCGACGTGCTCCAGGGCTACATCCGGGGCGTGACGATCAACATTGCGATCTACAGCGCGGTCATGGCTCTCGTGCTGACGATCATGGGCGCGCCCTATTCGTACCTCTTCGCGCTCGTCGCGGGCGCGCTGTACCTGATCCCGAACATCGGCGGGCTCATCAGCATGTCTGTGCTCTTCCTCGTCACAGGATTTACGGGCACCAGGAGCAATGCCTTTCTGAGCATGCCGAACGCATGGGCGTTTGCCGCCGTTCTGGCCCTCGTCTTCACCATCATCACGATGACTTGGGATCTCGTGATCACGCCGAGGGTCGTCGGCAAAGCCGTGAAACTCCATCCCTTCGTCGGGATGTTTGTCGTGTTCTGCGGCGGCGCGCTCTTCGGGCTCATCGGCATGATGTTCGCCTACCCAGTTGCCGGTGTCATCAAATTGATGCTGGAGCGGGTGCTGAATATCACCAACAAGCCAGTGAAAACCTCACTTGGTCTACCCGCGAGGCCCCTGCGCCACAAAGGCGAAACCACGGCTTAACTAGGACTCCCCGCTGAATCTGTTGCCCCCAAGGGCGTTAGAATCGTCAAACCTATTATGACAAGCCTCCTGCTTGCCGCCGCCCTTGCGCCGGCCGCTTATCAGTGGACACCCGGCACCACCGCCAGCTACGATGTCGCGGTGGTCTTCGATGGATTCCTCCCGATTCTCGGCGGGAACACGGGCAAGGCCGAAGTCGCCATGACGGTGAAGGTCGATGGCGTGACCGCCGAGGCCGAGACCCAAAGCGCAAGCAGCGAAATGACCGCATTCGAGATCAAGTTCAACGGCTTTCCGCTGCCACTCGCTCTCGAAGACGCCCAGGGTTACTTCCCCAAAACCACTGTGCAGATGACCCCGTTCGGCAAGATCACCAAAAGTGATGCGCCGGACATCGCCCTCCCCGTGCGGCTTCCCGGCCTCGATGTCAAGCGATTCCCCGACATCACCTACCTCCCGATCGAGCTCCCGGCGAACGGCTGGGAAAAGGGTCAGAAATGGGAGTTCACCAAGGCGTTTGGCGATAGCGACATGAGCTATTCCTGCGAAACCGTCGACCTGACGGGCGAAGTCGCGACAGTGGATGTCACGGTGAAGCAAGACTACACCGTGCTCGAAAACGACGCACTTGAAGTCGTGAAGGACGAAAAGGATGCGGTCAGCAAGGTCAACACGGCCCTGCGCGGCACGGGCAAAATCCAGTTTCATGTCGGCAAGGGCCGCGTCATCAAGGTTGAGATGAAGAACAGCTCGACCAGCGCGGTGATGAATATCAAGTCCGGCAAGTCGAGTGGCGAGCGCAAGCTGGCGTCTCAACTCACGGTCGTCGACAAAGCGCTTCAGGCAAGTCTCGGCACCTCCGGCGGTACCAAGCCCGCTCCGAAAGCGGCGACCCGATCCTCCGCTCCCCAGTGGCTAACCAACGCCTGGAACACCGCCGTCCAGACCGGGCAAACCTGGTGGGAAAAGGGCGCAGGAATGCTGGCGATGGCGCGGATGATGCTGAGCTTTTTGGGTGCATCGGTACCCGGATTTGCCCCGATCCAAGGCATCCTCGGTGGCGGCACCATCCGGAACTGAGAACACCCCTGAGTGCCCCGATCCCTTTAGGGTCCTGTGCCTCGATTTCGTCTACATTGGGGCGATCCCCCTCGGGATCACGGGCCGATTTTTGGACTCGCCCGCCACCGACTCCCGTCGGGGGAGGGTGCCCGAAGGGCGGGAGGGGGAAATCCGAATCCTCGAAGAGGATTCGGCGGGCCGCAGGCCCGATTCAAAACAAGCAGAGCGCGGGCTCGATTAGGCTACCGCCCAACCGAGTACGGATTCCCCCTCCTGGGCTTTGCCCATCCTCCCCCAAATCGGGAGATTTGAGGGAGGACGTCGCTTGAGAGTTCGTGGTATCCCGACCCTGAAGGGATCGGGGCACCCAATATGGGGCGAGTTTGGGACAATGAACTTCGGAACTGGAGGACGACTCTTGGACTCGCCCTCCACCGATTCCCATCGGGGGTAGGGTGGCCAAAGGCCGGGTGGGGGAAATCCGAATCCTCGAAGAGAATTCGGCGGGCCGCAGGCCCGATTCAGACCAAGTGGCAAGCGGGCTCGATTGGGCTAACGCCCAACCGAGTACGGAACCCCCTCCTGCCCCCTCGGGGCATCCTCCCCCAAATCGGGAGATTTGGGGGAGGACGTCGATTGAGAGTCGGTGGTTCCCGACCCTGAAAAGTCGGGGCACCCAGGGCTCGATAAACCGCCCGACCTTCGACGAACCGGTCACCGAGGGCTCGATTCAAATCCCGACACCCAAGGGTCCGGGCACCCAGGTGTGACGGTCACTCCTCCAAACCTCATCCAGCTCCTACTGCCAGCCCCACACGGTTTTGAACTGCCACTGCCGCGCGAGATCAGCCTGATTGTTGGCAAAGGGGCCGCTCTCTGCGACTCCCGGCGAAGCGACCGACCTGGCCGAGGTCCACAAGTTGAACTCGGTGATGTGGATATACGTGCCCCGATTGTTGTAGGGGATCGGGTCGCCTTGCACGACGGGCATCGTGCCGGCGCGATACTTCCACTGCGCGGGAGCGTTGCCCATGCGCGACTTGAGCACAGGGAGGGCACTCGCCAGAGCCTCGTTCGCGATTTGCGCGTTGCTCCGGCCCTTCCGAACGTCGATCTTGGTGTCTCCCTCAATCGCTCGCAGCATCACTGAGGGCTGGAGCACCTGGTCAAACAGGGATTCGTTGGTGAAGTTGCCGTACACCTCCATGAAGAGCGCGCGGCGGAGTCCGCGAACGGCTTCGCGGTACGCGGCCGCCGAACCCGACCCCTCGACATCCCAGCCATCAAACCCTGCGACCAGACGGGCGAGGGCCCCTGCATCTCCGGTCGATTCAGTGGATTGACGCAGGAAATCCACAAAGCTGGCGTTGTCATCGGCTTCTCGGCGGGCGATCGTCCAGGCGGCTTTCTCCAAGTCCATGCTGCTCAATTTTCCCGCAGGGATCGAATCATTGAGCACCGCGTTTCGGAAAATCCTGCCCCAAACCGGAGTATCTCCGTTCGGCCACCAGGAGACCGGCTTGTTGTTCCAGTTCGTGATGATTCCGGATTCAGGGTTGTCGGTTTTGGGCATCTGCACGCTCGGGACAATGCCCCGCCACTGGTTCTCGGCGGTGTCCGGAGTGGGGAATCGGGGATCGACGCCTTTCGCGCGTAAGGGCATGAACCCGCAGAATCGATAGCCAATATCTCCGCTTTTCGTCGCGAAGAAGAGGTTGAAGGTCATCGGGAAAGCCTGGCTGACCGCCGTGAAATCGCGCGGAGTTTGGGCGGAGTAAAGCCGGTAAAGGCTCGCAATCCCCGCGATTTCGCGCATCCAAAACGAGGATTTGAGGCTGTAAACCGCTTTCGAGGAGGGACTTTTTAGCAGGACTGGCCCGTGGGGAGTGCGTTCTTGGACGAACTCCACCGTATCCTGGCCCTTGACTGGGATCGCGAATGTGATTTTGGTCAGCGGCACCGAAGCACCGTTGGAGAGGATGTTTCCATCCGGTTGCAGCGCGCTCACGAAGACGTCTTCGATATCCGCGACGCCGCTCGTGAATCCCCAGGCGGCGTCCGGGGAATTGCCGATGAGAATGCCGGGGATCCCCGGAACCGCCATTCCTGCGACCTTGACCTCGGGTGATTGGATGGCGGCTTCGTAGACCACATTCGGCAGGGTGTGACCCATCTGCGGGGCGCTGAGGAGCAGAGGGGTGCCGCTGGCGCTTCGTCGAGGGCTGACCGCGATCGCGTAACTTCCGACCTTGTGGGGGACGCCGAGGGATTCTGCGACCAGTTCCTGATCCTCCAGATTTGCCGCCCGGATAGCCGGCATGATCTCGAAAATCGTGGTCGGGGGAAGGGCGGCCACGTGTTTCTCACTCTCGGCACGCGTGAAATCCCAGATTTTCGGAGGATTGAAAACGAGGTCATCCCGCTTGCCGACGGTTGTCGGGGAAAGCGGCTCGTTCTGCCACGCTAAATCGTCGAGGGCGTCGAGTTCCTTACCTTTGAGGGCTGGTCGAGTTTTGAGATACTGGTAGAGAGCAAAATTACGCAGTTCGCCCGCGCCGCCTCGGCCGAATTGGCGGGCGAGTTCGACACTGATCGCACAGGTGTCGATGATCGTCCAGGGCTGAGGCTCGAAGCCGTTCTTCGCGTAGCCCTCGGGGAGCGTTCCCGCAGCTTTGCGCTTGGCGATGGTTTCGTTGACTCCCTCGGCGTAGGCTTCAAAGGCCGCTCGGATCTCCGTCGGGAGTTGGCGGAACATCGCCGCCATTTCTTCCTCGGTGTAGGCATCACGGAGGGCGTCCCGGTCGCTGGCGAGGAAGTTTGGGCCAAGGACTTCGCTGAGCCGGCCCCGGGCCGATCGACGGCTCATTTCCATTTGCCACAGCCGATCTTCGGCAACCGCTCGCCCGAGGCCTCGCATCGAGGCAGTGAACGAGCTTGCGTTGATCATCGGCACGCCGTAGGCGTCGCGCTGTATCGTGATGTCGCTGGTTTGAGTCGCCAGAATCGCGCCGAGAGCCAAGGAGAGCATGGTCGGGGTTTACCCGATTCTCCGGCTCAGCGAGGTGCGGCTCACGGAAGGCGCTTGCGTTCGCCGGGGAGAGCTTTGTCGCCGCCGGTGACCCGGTAGGCCACATAGAGCACGCCGAGAACGAGGGCGACCGGGATCGCGAGCTTGATGACGAGGCCGAGCAAGCCAACCAAGCCAGCGAAGACAAATCCGAGAAGCTGGAAGCCCAGCCAGACCGCGACAATCGCGCCGAGAATGGTGAGGATGGTTTTTCCCGTGGACATCTTGTTGTGATCCTTGTTTGTTGAGACGAGGGCAACGGGCCGAAGTCTCACCGATTGATACGCCAGGCCGCAGTCGGGGTTGCCGGGGCCTATTTTTGTCTTATTCCCAGGCTCGCGGTACCATGAATCTATGCCGATTCCCGTGAAGCGTGCGGATCTTGATCTGTCTTGGCCGCTGAAAATGCTCGATACCGATCCGGTGCTGCTGGAGCGGTATTTGGTCGAGTTTCTGCGGGACGAGGTCGTCCGCCGTCGCAAGATGAGCAAAGCAGTGGTTGGACTCAGCGGTGGGGTTGATTCGGCAGTTACCACTTATCTGGCCGCCAAAGCATTCGGGCCGGAGAATGTGCATGTGATCCGGATGCCGTACAAGATCAGCTCGTCGGCGAGCCTGGATCATGCCCAACTCGCGATCGATGATCTCGGGCTTCCCGCGCAGACCATCGAGATCACGGGGATGGTCGATGGCTACGTGCAGCAGGCTGATCCTGAGATGTCGGGCCACCGGATTGGCAATATCTGCGCTCGGTGCCGGATGACGATTCTCTACGATCAGGGGGCGAAACTAGGCGCGATTCCTCTCGGCACAGGCAACAAGACGGAGCGGTACTTTGGCTACTACACCTGGCATGGCGATGACGCTCCTCCGATCAATCCTCTGGGAGATTTGTTCAAGACTCAGGTCTGGGAACTCGCCCGGCACCTCGGCGTTCCGGCAGAAATCGTCGACAAAGCTCCGACCGCTGATCTCGTCGCGGGACAAACCGATGAAGGCGACTTTGGGATCAGCTATCACAAAGCGGATCAGATTTTGGTGATGCACACCTCGGGTTATCCCGATGCCAAGATCGCCTCATTTGGGTTCACGGAATCCGAAATCGCCATCGTCAAGAAACGCGTGGCGGGAACTCATTGGAAGCGAAAACTCTCGACTGTCGCGATGATCAGCGACACGGCGATCAACGAATTCTATTTGCGCCCGGTTGACTACTGATGCCGACACGCCGCGTTCTCTTTTCCGGTCACGTGCAGGGCGTCGGATTCCGCGCCTATGTGGCGCAGCAGGCAGGGAGGGCATCGGTGCATGGTGAGTGCTGGAATCGGACGGATGGCAAAGTCGAAGCGATTTTTCATCACGAGAAGGACTCAGTCCTCGATGCTCTGGTGGAACGGCTCGCGGGTGGTCGGGGGCGCGTGGACGATGTCGTGACCATGCCCTGCGAGCTTGTTGTCGCGGAAGGTTTCATCATCCGTCCCACCCAGCGCGTGTGAGGGATTTGGCGTTGTAGTTGGAGCAGGCGCGTGAAGCCCAAGCTCCCAACCGAGAAGCTGTCGGGGCAAACCAACGGAATCGGAGCCTAAACGGACGGTGTGAGGCGATCCGCGATCATCGCCTGCATCAGATCAACGCGCAGCACAACACCAATCAGGCGATTCTCCTCCACGACGGGCAAGATTGTCAGGCCGCTATCCAGCATGATGTGAAGGGCGTCACCGATTTCGGTATCCGGGTGGGCGCACGTGGGGTCTTGACTAGCAAATGGCCGAACCGTTTGCGTGGCAAGGTCGGAAAGATTGCCCTGTTGCTGCACCGCGCGCACGATGTCGCCTTCCGTCACCACATGGGTCGGCGCCAGTTCAGGGGTGACCATCACGAGGGCAGGGAACTGGTAGATGTCCATCTTATCGACGGCATCGCGGACAGTGGCCTCCTGGCTCAGGGTCGGGATATGGGCGTGCAAGACCTCACGCAAGGTCATGCCGATCATTGTGACACCGGGGGGCAGAGTCGCGCCGGGGGAATGCCCTCACCAGTAGGGCGGGAAGGTCATGCCGTCCTTGCCGCGATCAAACGAGTCGATGAACTCGTAGGATTTGGGAACCCACTTTCCCTTCTTCTTCACGAGTTCAGCGCGAAGAACACAGCTTTCTGAATCGTTCGTCGTGGTTTTTTCCTTCGCCACGATGATGATCTCGGCGCGACTCTCATCCACCTTGGTCACCCGGAAGAATTTCGCTTCGCCTTTGATCTTGGCTTGCTTCACGGTGCGTTCGACCGCTTTCTCCATGCCTGCGCCATTCATCTTGGTGAGAGATTCGGCGTAAACGTACGGGGCAAACGACACAAGAAGACCAAAGACAACCATGTATCGCCACGAGCGAAAGTTGTCGTGGTTCTTCACCGACCGAAAGATGCTGACGATAAGCGTCAGGATCGCCCCGATGACGAAGCATCCAAACAGGTACGCGATCATGCCCAGTGCGCTCATAGAGTTACCCTTCTCCTGCCCTTGTTCCATGTTTCTTGCCCAAACCATCACAAGTCGCGGAAGGATAGGGCTCGCCGCTGAAAATGTATTGAGGAATCCAGATCCAGCCACCGAAATTTAACAGGAACATGGCGCAAACGAGAGTGACCCCGACGACCCCCGATCTGTTGCTCTGTCGCGCCGAGATTGAACAGTTCATGGTCTGCCCGCTATGCGGCGCGCTCAATGTCTGCGAAAACGAGGAGTGCTTTGTCTGCCGATGGTCGGGCGAGTTTGACCTTACTCCGACCTTGGTGCACTTACGCATTCGCGAGCTGATTGAAGCTTGCCCCGAACTCCAAGATCTGCTTCTTGAGCGAGAGATCATGATTCGACGGGAAGTCCGCCCTGGCTTCGTCGGACGGATGCAGCGATTCTTAGCTCAAATCTTCCGTCGCAAGCTCGATTTCCGAGCCTGACGCAGGCAACGGGTCCCCGCGAACCCGGGGGGTCACCCAGGCGTCGCAGTATCATGCGAATCATGCCTCGCACCGCTTTTCGCGCTGCCCTTTTCGCTCTTTGCGCTTCTCTGCTTGTCGGATCTGCGACCGCGCAGAACCGGATTCCTGCGAAGGAAGCTGACACCACCCGGATGATGACTTACAACATCCAGTGGTTCCACAACGGAGACAACCCAGAACGCATCACGAACCTCAAAACGGTTCTTACCAATGTGGCCCCGGATATCGTCGGAGTGCAGGAAGTGGAAGGTCGCGCGGCTTTGCGGCAGGTTTTTGACACTCAGTGGACGATTGGGATGCTGGACGATCCGCAAGAGTTTCAAGAGCTCGGAATTGCGGTGCGGAAGCCGTACCAGCTGGAGTCGTATGAGATGCTCTTCACAGGGCCGGAGCTGGACTACGCTTTTCCTGGTAAGCGAGATGTTCTGCGCGCGGTTGTGAAGACTCCCCAGGGGAACACCCTGGTGGTATACGTGAATCACTTCAAGAGCCGAAGCGGCGGACGACTCAGCACCGACCTGCAGCGGCAGATGGCTGCCGGCATGCTCGCGAGCTACATTGCCTACAAGAAGGACGAGAACGTGGTTTTGATGGGCGACTTCAATGACTCGCCGAATGATGCGATGGCGAATATCTTGGAGAGTGGGAACATCCTTGCCAAGGGTGGTGAGGCGAATGATTACACCCTGCTCGCGAATACGGTGGAATCACTGTGGGAGCAGGATTACGTCACCATCGGGCTCCATGATCTGTTCTACGGTGATCCGATCTCCCCGATTGTGAAGGGTGCCAAGGAAGACAACGACCGTCTGCGCGGGCGAGACTATCGCTTCCCGCAAGATGTGAAAGTCACCCAGACCATGATGGATCAGATCTTGGTTTCGCCGAAGCTGTGGGCACGGCAGGTGAAGTCCTATGTGTATGTTGGGAACGAGGCCGTGAAGGGTCTCCCCGGTCGCGTGCAGGTCTCCGAAGACGAGCGGACTGGGGCGCGCACGGTCAAGTACCTGGAAAAGGGCACTCGAGCCAGCGACCACGTCCCCGTGGTGGCGGATATCAAGTTGCGGTAGGGCCGTTCCGAGGTTTGCGAGACTGCGGGCGTGGTTTCTGGGTCGGGAGTGCGTGTGTACTCCCGACCCGTTGGCTGTGGCCTCGCTCTCAACGTCCCGACCCTAAAGGGATCGGGGCACGGGAGCCACGTGTTGCTACTCGATCTTCGCTTCTAGGAAGCTTGCGATGTCGGCTTCGTTCACCGCAGGCTCGCCGGGAGAGACATTGCTGAGGCGGCCGTCTTTCATCCAGACCTCCAGCTCATCGACCAGCGAGAAGAGGTGGTCGAACGAATCCACCACGAACAGCAGCGGTTGGTAGTGGTCGATTTCGAAATACTGGTTGACCACCCATTCCAGTTGAACCGGATAGCGCTGGACATCGGGGGAGGTCAGGGAGTATTCGAGTTCGCCGTAGCTGCTCAGAAGGCCGGATCCGTAAGCGCGCAGGCCGCCATCGGGGTGCTTCATCAGGCCGAACTCGATGGTGAACCAGAAGAATCGGGCCATCGCCTTGATGATGCTGCTGAGGCGGTGGACGCGGTCTTCGCCGAGGGGCATCTCTTGGGCAATGATCGCAGCGGTACGGGCGCATTCGCCGAATCGCACCAGGGTATCGGCAAAGGCGCGATCGGTGTGCATCGGCACGTGTCCGGCGATGTCATGGAAGATATCTGGTTCCGGCAGGTAGTCCAGATTGGCGAGTTTGCGCACCGTGATGGTGGTCGGGAAATCGCGCTGGCGCAGGCAATCGAAGAAGAGAAACGCGGGCACATAGCCGCTGACTGGCTTGGCGCGGAACCCAGTGAGGGGGTTCAGGAACTGGTTGACATCATCCAGCAAGGGAACTCGCTTGGGGTTGAGGCACAGGTTTTCGATGCCCTGGAGGAAGTGCTTGTTGGCGTATTTCTCCCATTGCGGGATCATGCGGGCGTAGAGCCGCCGCCAGGCCTCATGGTTTTCGTCGGAGTAGAGCTCGTAGGGCTGCTCAATGTAGAGCTTGCCATCGGCTTGGGCTTTTTCGATGAAAGGGGCTTCGGTGGTGGTCATCCCGATGCCAGGGGGGAAGTCGGCGTTGACTGAACTGGCCATGTTTGGTTGTCCTGTCAGTGTAGACGGGGGAGGGGGTGAAAGGGAAGCTGTCCCAAAAAGACCTCCGGCCCTGGTCGGTTGACCAGGGCCGGAGCGTCCGAGCGGCTGAGTACCTAATTGCCTTGGGGCATAGCTTCCCGTGCCGCCTGTTCACCAGATGGCGGGGGCATACCCGGTACGGCTGGCTGCTGTTGCGCAGCCCCGGTATTCGACTGAGTCATGCCTGCTTGAGCTTCGGCTTGTTTGCGCTGGAGCTCCTGGCTCGGCTCATTGTTCCCGCCGGGGCCCGACCAGAACATGAAGCCAAAGACAATGAGCGCAAGGACTCCAAGGCCGATTGCGGCCCAAGTGACGGCTGGCGGAAGTTCTTTTTTCATGTTGGTAGTCTTCGGGGAGAGAGTTTACTCGCCTGGGATGGTGCAGCGGTTGATGACGCCTGGGCCAGTGAACCAGGCCCAGTCCATGCAGACGACGCCGTTGTCCCAGTAGGTATTGCTCGGCACCCAGTTGCCCGGGCTTGGATAGTAGCCTGGGAGAACCGTTCCGTGGAGCATTCCGTCGCTGGCATAGCCGTTGGTTTTCAGGAACTTAGCCGAGCTGTCGGCGAAGATCCAGACAGAACCGTCCCCGTAGCTGTTCGCAATTTCGCCGTACTGTGCGCGCGGGTCGTTTGCCGGCATATTGTCTCGTCGAGTGTTGTTGATTGACACGCCCCAGAACCACTCGTCTCGCGAGCGGAAGTTTGCCGCCGTCACACCGTTCGTTCCGATGTAGTTCGGTTGTCGCTTTTCACCAAACATCACCGTGCGGCTAACTTCCGGTGCAGAAGTACCCGAGAGGGGAGCCCAACCGTTGTTGCTGCTGTGCTGCACGCCTCGGAAGTAGTTGCCCGCAGGAGCGAAGCCGCGGCGATATTGACCAACGCCCGGAACATCAGCCTTGGCACGGGTATCGGCACCGGAGGTCATGATCGTCCAGTTCTTCGTGTACGGCTGAACGATGTCATCCCAGGTCATGGCAAAGTAAGGATCTCCGCCACCTTGAGCAGGGCCGAAGCCAAATCGAACCTTCGGCGGGGTCATGTCATCGTAGTCCGTCATGTAGATCAGGACTGAGGTACCCACTTGCTTCATTTGCGCGAGAGCTTGGGTCTTCTTGGCAGCTTGCTTCGCTTGAGCGAAGACAGGGAAGAGGATCGCGGCGAGGATCGCGATGATCGCGATCACGACGAGCAGTTCGATAAGCGTGAATGCCTTGTTTTTCATTGTAGAGTCACCAATGACTTTTGAGAATTGCGTGTGAGTAAAGTCGGGTCCGCGTGCGGTCGCAAAAGCGCGGCCGACTTTGGCGGAAGAGTGATGCGAAGAGTGTCGCCCTGAGGAGCAGTGATTGTTCCGTTAACGACATCGTGAAAAGCGTTGACCTTCGGGAGCCCTTTCAGGTTCACAGAGAGGGTGGCGGGTGCATCGGCTCGATTAAAAAGAACCAAAGCAAGATCGTTGCCAAGGACACGACCGAAACCAGAAGTTTGGGTGGTTCCTTGGATGCTCAGCCGAACCGGGTCGCCGGATTGGAGAGCCTGGCTGGCATTCCGCGCGGAAATCAGCCGCTGGTAGAGCCCGAGCAGCTTGTTGGAGTCGGTGGCGCGCTCCCATTCCATGCCGCGACGATTCATCGGATCGGCGCCGCCGGTCATGCCGAGTTCATCGCCGTAATAGATGCAGGGCGTTCCGACCCAGCTCATCAGAGCCACCGCGCCCATCGCGGCGAGCGCAGAATCATCGCCGCACTCGTGCATGAACCGAGGGACATCGTGGGAGCTAATCAGGTTCAGCATATTGCGGCTGACCTGAGGCGGATACCAGGCGTAGACCGTGAACAGTTGATCCAAGAACTGATCGCCCGAGGCAGTGCCTTTGGCGATGTATTCGAGGGTTGCGGTTCGGAACGGGTAGTTCATCGCACTATCCCACTGGTCACCTTGGAGCCATTCGGAGCTGTTGGTCCAGTTCTCGCCGATGATCCATGTATTCGTATTCTTGGACTTAAGATGCGAGCGAAATGTTCGCCAAAACGGCTTGGGCACTTCGTTGGCGACATCGAGTCGCCACCCATCGATTTGAGCTTCGTTGTCCCAGAAGTCCGTGACACCGAGGAGGAACCGCGTGACATCCGGGTTCATCACGTTCAGCTTGGGCATCGACTGGAATCCGAACCAGGCTTCGTAGCTCGGCTTCTCGTTCGCCGGGAGATTCACACGCACCGGGAATTGATTCACGAAGTACCAATTCTTGAATCCGCTGGTCTCGCCATCGCGGCGCACGCCTTGGAAGGCGGGGAAGTCGATGCTGGTGTGGTTGAAAACGCCATCGAGCACCGTGCGGATGCCTCGCTTTTTGAGGTCACCCACCAGGGATTTGAACTCCTCGTTCGATCCCAATCGCCAGTCGATGGTTGTGTACGACGTGGTTTCGTAGCGGTGGTTGCTCGGCCCGTAGAACACGGGATTGAAGTAGATGCCGGTGATTCCCAGCTTGCTCAGGTAGTTGAGGTTCTGGCTCATCCCGGCGAGATCACCCCCGTGGAAGCTCCAGTAATCCGGGCGAGCATCCCACGGGCGAACGTCCATCGGATCGTTGGTGGCATCGCCGTTGGCGAATCGATCGGGGAAGATTTGATAGAAAACGGTCTGTTCGACCCACTTCGGTACTTCGAAGGGTTGGAAGGTTTGGGCATCGACCTTCAGGAGATCGGCGCTGCTGTTGGCGTCGAGCCCGTTGGCCCCGTAGCTCCAGGTTTTGCCGCCATCGCGGATCAGGAATCGATAGGCCAGGGATTCGGTGCGATTCCACGGACGCTTGTATTCGTAGAGCGAGGTGATCTCATCGCCGCTGATGCGAGTGAGGGGGAAATCTTGGTTGCCGATTTGAATCCGAACGGTTTCGGCGTCGTTCGGTCGGAGCCGGAGGCGGAAGGTGAGCTGGCCTCGGTCGTAGTTGAGATCCGGGATCCCAGCTTTGTGAGAAATCGTGCTGGTCGCCAGGGTGCCATCGCCCAGCTTCGCGGGCTTGGCATAGTCTGCGGGGAGGTGGATCAGCACCGTATTGGTGTGTCCGCCGCCATCGGTTTCGGTGGTCTTGACGAGGGGATCGACGATCCATGTTTCGCCATTGATGACGAACTTGTAAAGGTGCTTGCCCCAGCTTAGGTCTCGGCGCAGCTTCCAGGTGCGACCGTCGGCTTGCTTCACCATCGGATCTGCGCTGGCACTCCAGCCATTGAAAGTGCCAGCCACAGAAACCGATTTCGTGCCCTCAGGAGCCGTGAATACGAACTCACGAGCTTGGTCAGCGACGTGAATGGCGTATGCAGGGAGGAGGGCGAGGGACATCATTGAAGTGTGGCCCCGTGGGGAAGTGCGGATCCCCGCACCTTGAGTTCGCAAGGAACGACTTGTCGGCTCGGCTCCACCTCGCCGGGGCGGTCAATCAGAGCCACGAGCTTTTCGATGGCTTGTTTGACAAGTACCGACAGATTCATATTCACCGACGTCAGTCCGCCGGGAACCAGGTGGCAGAGCACCGAATCATTGAAACTGACGATTGCGAGATCCTCAGGAACCTGAAGATTCGCCCGGTGAGCCGACTTGATCACTCCCGTCGCCATGAAGTCATCCATCACGACGAGAGCGCGGGGGCGCTTACGCTCCGAGAGAATTTGGAGCGCGACATTCGCGGCGTCTTCGTGACCGAAAGCGCTGTGCCAGATGCGCGGCGTGAGTCCGCGTTCTCGAATCGCCATTTCGTACCCCGTGATGCGGTCGTCGCTCACTGCCACATTCTTCGGGCCGGCGAGGAAGCCGATATCGTGGAATCCTTGATCGAGGAGGTGCACGGTTGCCATGCGCCCGGCCATCACGTTGTCGTTGTCCACGCTGTGAAGCAGAGTGCCTCGGGGATTGCCAATGACGACGAACGGGAACCTGTCGCGTTGGAGTCGCTGCAGGCGCACGTCGTGCATTTCTGGCTCCACAAGCAAGAGTCCGTCGATCCGGCGCGTGCGAAGGAGTTCGTCGTAGACGCTGCTTTGATGCTTCGCGTCCTTGGCGATGTCGATGCAGAGGTGGAAATCGGTATCGGTGAGGGCCGTGGTGATCTCACTGACAAGGGCCGCGATGAATGGATCGTCCTTGGCTCCGTCTTCGTTGGCGCGCAGGACAATGCCGATCAGATCGGTGCGGCGCTTGCGGAGGGATTGCGCTCGAACATCGGGCCGATAGTTGGCCTGCTCCATGGCGGAGAGGACTCGGTCGCGCTTGTCGTTCTCGACTCGAGAATCACCCGCGAGCACACGGCTGACCGTGGCTTGCGATACGTTCGCTATTCGGGCGATGTCTTGTTGAGTGACCCTCATTGGTCGCAGTTCCTCAGTGAATTGCGCGTGATTACGTATTCACGCTGTGAATAGTCTAACACAACTCAGGCCAGAATGGAGCAATTCACGAAAAAATAAAGATTCACAGCCCGGAGTTAGATTCAAAACAAGACGAAAAAAGTCGTCCCCGGGGGATAACTCCACCCGAGGACGACCTATTCCAAGGCCTCCTTGGCCCCTTTACAGAGATTGATCGCGGAATCCGCCGCTGATCCGATCGAAGACCACAAGGCCAATCCCCGTGAGAATCGGGACGATCAGCATTCCCCAGTAAAGCGCGGTGGTCATGGTGCCGAAGTCGTTCATCGAGGTGTAGAGAACATCACGAAGCAGGCGCTGACCCTGAAGCCCGAGCAGCAGCCCGACGATCAGCGGGGCAAAGCTTGCCCAGCGAGCTCGCGAATCGGGCAGGAGTCGAAGGCCAAAGTAGAGAATGAGGGCGATCACCGACGGCCCCAGAGCAAAAATCGCGGGGGTCGCCCGACCAAACATCTGGAAGAGGCCGATGAAGTTGGGGAAGATTGCGAGCAGTTCCATTGCTGTTAAAAATACCGTGTCTCCATTGTGCACGGTTTCTGTGTTGGTTGGATGAAAACAAGCGGCGTGCCAAAGTGCGCCTGCTGAACGAAATCAGGTGCCGACCGCCTGGCCGACACCTGATCCATGGGTACGGAGACCGAAATTACAGCTCGAATCGCTTCGGGCCGCCATCATCGCTGCCGCCCTGGGCAATCCGCTTGACAAAGCTGATGAGCTCCATCGGGTTAAAGGGCTTGGTCAGGTACATGTCGGCACCATAGTGATAGCCCTCGAAAACGTCCTTATCTTGGGCCTTGGCGGTGAGCATGATGACCGGCAGAGCTTCGGTTGCCGGATCGCGGCGCAGAGCCTTCAGGACTTCAAATCCGTCCATGTACGGCATCATCACGTCCAGAACCATCATGTCCGGCTTTTCGGCCTTGACCTTCTCCAGTCCTTCTTTGCCATCAAAAGCCGTCACCACTGTGTAGCCCTGGCGCTCCAGGTTCACCTGGATCAGTCGGACGATATGGCGCTCGTCATCACATACAAGAATCTTCAGCGGGGGCATAGATGTGTCACCAGTCTCGCTCGCGAGTCGTGGGTCAGATGCTACCACAAGCCTTGCCCCGACGACATCACTCGAACGATTCTCCGACGAAAGAACGGTCCTTTTGGTTCGGTCACCCGGACTTTGTTGGCCTTTGCCGAGGAAACCACGGATTTTCGTTAGGCATGGCCCTTGACAAAGAAAGTAGACAGGCATATACTCAATTCACCGGAGAGCACGGAGACAAAACAGAATGAATGCACAAGAAGTTGGCACCAAGCTCGTTGAGCTGTTTAACAAGGGCGATTTCGCCACGATTTATGGAGAGCTTTATTCACCCGAGATCGAGAGCATCGAAGCAAGCGGTGATGACCGGGTCGCCAAGGGCATGGAGGCCATCAACGCCAAGAACGAATGGTGGGAATCGGCAATGGAAGTCCATTCTTCCACCATGGAGGGCCCGTTCCCGCACGGCGAGGACGAGTTCGCGGTGACGATTGAGATGGATGTCACGGACAAGGCCGGTGGTTTCCGATTCCAAATGAAGGAAGTCGGTGTCTATCGGGTCAACGACGGCAAGGTCGTTCAAGAGAAGTTCTACTACAGCAAGGGCTAAGCAACCTTTCGGGCGGCGGCGAAGCGGAGAGGGCTTCGTCGCCGTATAATCCCGATAAGCTATGACGCCAGATCAACTGCAGACCGAAGTCGTTCGCAAGTACACCGAGTTCGTCAACCCGTACCTTGCCAAGCTCATGAACTTCGCCGGGTTTGGCGTCGAGATGGAGGCCAGCGGCTGCATCATCCGCGATCAGGATGGGACGGAGTACCTCGACTTCCTGGGAGGGTACGGAGTGTTCAGCCTCGGGCACCGGCATCCGGTCGTGATCCAGGCGGTAAAGGATCAGCTTGAGAGGATGCCCCTGAGTGGCAAGACTTTCTTCAACAAGAATCAAGCGGATTTGGCGGAGGCTCTCGCACAGGTCACCCCGGAGGGACTGCAGTTCACGTTCTTCAGCAACAGCGGTGCAGAAGCGGTTGAAGCGGCTCTGAAGTTCGTGAAGGGAAGTACGGGGCGGAGCAAAATTGTCAGCACTCATGGGGGATATCACGGCAAGACCCTCGGCGCCTTGGCCACCACGGGAAGGGAGAAGTACCGCAAGCAGTTTGAGCCCCTGATGCCGGGTGTCGAGTTCGTGGAGTACGGAGACCTGGACGCAGCCAGGGCCGCGATTGACGAGCACACAGCCGCGTTTATCGTCGAGACTCTGCAGGGCGAGGGGGGCATTCATGTGCCACCCCACGGCTATCTCAGCGGCCTGCGCGAGCGCACGCGCGAAGTGGGAGCCCTTCTCATTGCAGACGAGGTTCAGACGGGCCTCGGGCGAACGGGCAAGATGTTTGGCTGCGACCACGAGGGCGTGTCGCCGGATATCCTCACCATGGCAAAGGCTCTTGGTGGCGGCGTTATGCCGATTGGGGCGACGAGCTTTACGGCAGAAATCGGTGAGAAGATCTACAAGCAGAACCCGCTGATGCACACCTCCACCTTTGGCGGGAATCCGCTCGCCTGCGCCGCAGGTCTGGCCACGATTCGGGTAGTCCAGGACGAAGGCCTGGTGGAGCGCTCGGCCGAGATGGGAGAGAAGATGATGCTCGGCTTGCGGGAAATCCAGGCCAGGCACGATCTGCTCTCGGAGGTTCGTGGGCAAGGGCTGATGATCGGTGTGGAATTCGCGATGGATGAGGTGGGTGAGCTCGCGATTGCTCAGATGGTGAAGCGAGGAATGATTGCAGCGTACACGCTCAACAATCCTCGCGTGATCCGGCTTGAGCCGCCTTTGATCGTGACGGAAGCCCAAATTGATCGGGCACTCGGCATTCTGGATGAGGCGGTCACGGAGACCGAAGAGATCCTGGCCGCCTTCGCCTGAACGGGGCATCCCCTGATGAAGGCAAAAAGCCGAACGCTTAGGCGTTCGGCTTTTGCATGAGCTCGATCATGAGGTTCTTCATCTCATCTTGGAATCGATCCGGTTCCTTCACTATTTTTTGACCAAAGTAGGTGACGCCCATGTTGAATCGGATGCTGCTGACCCTGGCGCGGCGGGCGTACTTGCTGATCTTGCCCGCGACAATCCAGTCGGCGGCATCTTCCATGTTGGGCTCAGGTACCGCGTACTTCACGATCGCACGGAGCCATCGATCCACCGGTTGGACATAGATTTTGTCCGCAGGCTCCACGCTGTCCTCGACGTCAAACAGAAACACCACGTCTCGAATGAAGGTCGAGGTGCTCTTCGGACCGACCCCTCGGATGTCGACAATCCGTAAAAACTGGGGCTCGAGGTGGCCTGTTTGCTCGATGCCGTTGCACACCCAGCTTGCAATCGACCCCACCTTGTCGATGGAGTAAATCTCTTGCGCGAGCTCTAGCATTCCTTGAAGCATCCCCCGATTTTGGTTTTCGTTGGGCTTCCGCTTGCGACTCTCGCATTCCTTGAGGAAACTCTCCCACACCGCGACGCCATCTTCCATTTGCAGGACATCGGAGAATTCGTGGTCGCCCTGAACTTTGTCGAGGGAACTCAGCGCGGCTGCGGCGAGATCGTCTCGGTCTTTGCCTCTTCGGGCGAAGGCATAGTGGCCGAAGAATGCCTTGAGGCAGAGCCGGGGATCCTCCAGAGCATCGCGCAGATCGTCGAGTTCCTCGCTCTCCACCTTCATCGCTTTGCGAAGGTGAGCCACCATATAGTCTTCGATGTACCGATCCGCAAAGTCGCCCGCGAACTTGCGGTACATGGCGACAACTCGAGGGTCGAGGGGTTGGACGGGGGTTCTGGGTTTGGGGTTGCCTGATTCCATCTTGGATCAAAAACTCACCGGGCTCGTGCAGGAGCCCGGTGAGAGAAAGGATTTTTTCGAGTTAGAAACCGCTCTTTTCGTCGATGTTCAAGAGGGTGGGGAGAGTCGGGGTTTGAGTCGTACCGCCTCCTCCGCTGCCTCCGAACGAGGTGCCTTGGCGCACCGCGTAGAAGACGCTCCAGCTGAATTCGCCAATGGGGACATCGTTGGTGAAGAATCGCTTGAGCACGTTTCGGTAAGCCAGGGTATAGATCCCGACGTTCTTGCCATCTTCGACCAGGCTTCCGATGGATTGCCCAGCGATCGTCGCGTGGCTTTCTGCAAGACGTCCGATGAGGATCCGCTCCTTGCCGAAGAAGTCACCCGCCACGATCTTTCGGTTCATCTGGTTGAAAAGATAGACCCGCGCTCCCTTGTCGAAGAACGGGCGAAGGATCGCAAGCTTCTCGACCATCTTGGTCGTGTCGGTGTTGAACTCAGCGTCGCTCCCCACATAGTAGTCGCGACCGCCGAGGTGGGCACCCACGCCGGTGTAGAAAATCGTGACCACGGCTCCGTTCGGGAGCTTTTCCGCCATGAGCTGGGAGGCCGCCAGGAATTGGGCCGCCGATGCATTGGCAAGCACGACGATGTTCTCTTCCTTGTAGCCCGCGTGAGTTTTAAGGGCTTCGGCGACGACCGAGGCGTCATCGGTGGCGAAGGGGATATTCTCGCCCGCGATCTTGCTCTCGCTGTTGCCAACGATCAGGGCAAATTTGTCCTCGCGAGGAGAAACAGTGGCTCCGATGATCGATTCGTAACGCTCTTCTTCACCCGCATTGACCTTGAAGAGATTGGCACCGTCGTTGGTTTTGGTCGGTTGCTGACCACCTTGCTGCGGACGACCATTGCCTTGTTGAGGGGCTGCTGATCCAGCGGGACGATCCTCAGCAAGAAGGAACGAGGAGTCAACTTTCCATTTGGCCTCGACGCTTCCGAGAGACTCTTTGGAGGCGGCGTCGCCCAGGTGGTCGTAGACCTTTCCAAGCACGAATACTGTCTCAGGAGCGGCTTGACCCTTGTCGATGAGGGTCTTCAGCTCCATCGCAACGGTGGCGAGGAGAGCCGTCTTTTCATCGCCCGACAAGCCGGTTGCCACGCGGAAACCGGAATAGGCAGCCCCGAAGTTTGCCGAGTAAAGCGATCCACCTGCCCACATCACGGGTTCCGTGACAGGCCCAGGCAGTCGAGTGGCTTGATTCGAATCAGCCGCCCGTGCGACGGCTGCCTTCTGGAAAGCCTCGCGAGCTTCTGCCCACTTGCCATCCTTCGCGGCAGCGAGGGCTGTGGCATAAGAGCCTTGCCAATCCGCCCAGCTAACCGTTGCGGCCAAGATAACCGCAAGCACCGTGAGCGTCCGTTTTCCCTTCATCATCAGAATCCTTTCCTTGTGTCCTTATTTCGTTGGTCGGTAAGTTACGCCAAGCGCGAAATCGAACCGGCTGCCCATGCTGGGCCGAGCAAAGCTCAGGTCTACCGAGTATGGTCGGTTCGCCGGGCGGTATCCAAGACCGAAAGTCAATGCATTTCGGTCACTGAACCCATCGCCGCCGGACGGGGAATACTGGTATCCGAGTCGGATGGGGAAGCGATCATCCCCGCGATGGTAGCTGTATTCCACACCGAGACCGAATCCGAAGTAGTTGTCCCGGGCAAAGACCTTGTTGCCTTGACCGCCAAAGTAGTAGTCCACTTCGGCGCCCCAGACCAGGAAGTCGCTTCCTCGGGCAAATTGGTCGAGGCGTCCTGCCGTTCCGACGCTTAGCTTGCCTGGAATCTGGTCGTAGATTCCTGCGGTGTCGGTGTTGTTTTGGATGTTGATCGGCGTTCGGACGCTGGCCCCCCAGGTCTGAGAGCCTCCATTGCCGACCGAGCCTTGCGCCCCGACGACGAGTCCAACTCCGATTCCGTTGTCGCTTGCCGTTGTGTTGGTGGAACCGACTTGCTGGTTGCCCGCATCAAAAACTTGATACTGCTGGCTGAACTTGGTGTATTGATTGGCGACAACGATTCCAAAACCGTAGTTGACCGATCCGCGCGATTCGCCGTACGAGAAGGTAAAGAAGTCGGTTTGCGCCTTTCGCTCTTCGCGCAGGTTTCGGATGGAAGTAGCGCCGTTGGGGAGGTTCGCTGCGCCGGAAAGATCGTCAATGAATCCACCGATCGTGTAGCTGAAACCAAGCGTGCCCTTTCGGTAAGGCATCGCGTATCCAAAGTGGCTGAGGGCGGTTCGGCCCGATCCTGCTCGGGTGCTGAGTGACCGGTCGGTGAATGTTCCTCCGATGGTGGTCGTCGACTTCGGAAGATTGCGCAGCACCAAGGTGGTGGTGGGGCTCTTCACATAGGCAAGTCCGGCTGGGTTGTCGAGCGCCGATTGCGGGGATGCATCGGTCGTACTCGTTGCTCCACCCACGCCCATTGCTCGCCCGCCCGTGTCCAGGGCGTTGAGCAGGTCGGGCACTTGCGCGGTCGCGAGTTGCACCACGAACATGCCGCTCAGCAGGGCGGTTCCTTTCAGCATCCGTGCAGTCATTGTCTTCTTCACTCCAAACGTGTTCATGTTCCTTCAGGGGACTCTTAGCTCTTTTTGCCGCCTGCTCCGGAGGCGCGCTTACGGATGTTCGAGGCCTTGCTTTGGGCTCCGCTCACCACTTCGCCGAGCGTCTCGCTGGAACCTTCTTCCTCACGGACGTTTAAGGCCCGCAAGATGTCGCTCTTACTTCGAGATCCTCCCACTTTTAGGCGTAAGCGCTGGGTGGTCGCCCGGTTGCCTGCCTTATCACCCGCCGTGATGACGAGATCAAATTCGCTCGGGAGCTTGCTTGCATCCCGAATTCGACCCGCCCAGGTGAGGCTGTTGCCATTGTTGCGGATGGTCCGACGCGCGACGCGCATCACAAAATTGCCATTGATGTCTTCGATGGTCACGTCCACCGTGCGCTCGTCCACCGAGTTCGAGAATTGATCGTCGATCACCGCAACCACCGCGAGTCGGCTGCCGGGAAGAATGACCTCGGCACCCGTCGGCGCGAGAATCGTCGAGGTTGGGGCGATTCGGTCGATGGTTACCGAAATGGATTGAGAAGCGGTGTTGCCAGCCTGATCTTCCGCCGTGATCGTGATCGTTTTGGCTCCATCGTTGGTCTCCAGGGCGCTATCCCAGAGCACATTCAGCAAAGTGGTGCTGCCCGTGTTGTTGGGGATGTCTGCGCTGTTGACCTGAACCCGCCACTCCTTCATGTTCTCTTCATTGAACAGAGCGGAGATCGGCACCAGACCGCGGACGAAGTTGCCCGGAATGGGGTTGAACTGGATGAAACGGGGATCCTTGACGTCGACTTCGACCGGGATAGCTGGGACGACGTTGTAGGAAGCATTCGGCTCGGTAGCGGCGACCGTGAGAGTGTAGTCGCCATTGGCGAGGCCAGACGAGAGGTTCAGGGGAATCGATCCACTGATCTCGCCATCGATATTAGGCGTGAATTCGCGCTGAGTGGAAACACGGACGGTTGGGTCGGCCACCTGGGTTGCGGTCACAGTGACCGTGACCTTAGCTACAGCGTTGCGGATATTGAAGCTCACGGTGTTCGACTTTCCGAGGAACTCGCCGGAAGTCGGGGACGTGACGCTGATCGTGCCGGCAGATACCAAGCTGGCGACCGCCGCGCATGCGGCAGCCGTGATAAGACGTATCCAAACTCTCACGGGAGAACTATACCTGCCTCGCTCTCTGCGAGGATACGGGACAGGAAGGTTGCGACTCCTGCCTCATCGTTCGAACCCACGACAAGGTCAGCCGCTGCTTTGACATCGGGGTGAGCGTTTTCCATCGCAGCGCCCAGGCCTGCCCATTGGATCATTTCCAGGTCGTTGAGCCAATCCCCGATCGCCGCGACATGGGAGCTCTGGAGCCCCATCGATTCCGCAAGTGCTTGCAAACCGGCTCCCTTGGTGATGCCCGCGGGAAGAAACTCAATGTAATCAGGCTCGGAAATCACCACGCTGACCCCTTGCGCCTCCATGATGGGTCGCAGGATCGCGTCCTGCTCCAGAATCACTTCGGGATGAGCAATGTAGAGGAGCTTGGTCGCCGGCGCGCCACGCATCTCGCTCAATGGCTTCATCACCGGATAGAAGCCCAGTCGTCCGGCGTAGAGATCCGCGAACTCGCCTTCTTTCGAGAACCAGATCTCATCGAGATCATAGTGGTTCGTGTGAAGATCGTGGTTCTCGGCGTGATCGATGAGGAACTCGAGAATCTCCGGCTGGAGACGGCGGTGTTGCACCAGCTCGCCCTCTGGCCCCAGGACATAGGCTCCATTTGTCGAGACGACCGGGCCGGTCAGGCCGAGTTCTGCCATCAAGGGCCGCATCGTCTTGATGGATCGTCCGCTGGCGAGGCAGAACGTGAATCCAGCCTGAATCAGCTCTCGGGCCGCGCGCATGTTCTCGGGATGAGGCTGGCGGTCGGAGGTCAAAAATGTCCCATCCATGTCCGCTGCGACCAGTCGAATCTCCATCTTGCCCTCCACTCTGACGCATTTTTTTGCCCGACCCTCCGACCACCGTAAAGTTGCGGGCGCGGAGGGCCGATTCTTTATTCAGGCACCATGAATCAAGACGCTTTGGAACTTGACACCACCCATGCAGTCATCGATGACCAGCAAACCGTCGTCTTCCGACTCGCCGACGAGTCGTACGGAATTGACATCTTCCGCGTGAACGAAATCATTCGTCTGCGCGAAATCACGCCGGTTCCTCGGACGGAGAACCATATTCGAGGTCTAGTCAATCTTCGCGGCAAGACGATCCCCGTCGTGGATCTCCGGGCTCGATTCTCGCTTCCCGTTGAGGAAGAAACCGACTCGTGCCGGATCATCGTCGTCGATGCCGAGCATGGTCAGGTGGGAGTCATTGTGGATGCTGTGACCGAGGTGATGACCCTGGGTTCAGATCAGATCGAGGACACTCCGCCCCTGGTCACGGATGTCTCAACCGACTTCGTGAAGGGCGTGGCCAAGCATCACGACCACCTCATCACTCTCCTCGACCTTGACAAGGCGCTTGCCGCCTAACATCGACCCCCTAATTTGATTACCAAAACTGAGCAAATCCCATGAGTGCCGAACTTGATATGTCGCAATACATCGATCTGTTCCTCCAGGAGGCGGAGGAGCAGATCGAGGTGTTGGAACAAGAGACTTTGGGTCTGGAACAAGACCCGACCGACGATCGCTTGCAGGTGATTTTCCGCGCCGCCCATACGTTGAAGGGAAGTTCCCGGGCGATGGGATTCAGCCAATTCGCAGAAGTCACCCACGAGATGGAAAACATTCTCGACCGACTTCGCAACCACACGCTTTCCGTCACCACAGAAATCGCAGATTCAATCCTGGCTTGCATCGACACCCTGGCTCAGATGGTGGATTCGATTGGGCAGGGGAACGGCGATCAAATTGAGTGCGCGGCTCTCGTCGCCCGCCTGAGGAAAGTTCAAGAGGGTGGAAACGAGGCTCCGAGACCGGCAGCAGGACCGACGCAAGTCATTGAGCTTCCGAGCGCATCAGGCTGGCCGTTCCGCACGCATGTCTCCTCAGATCTCTTCTCCGCGCTGGAGGAAGCTGCCGCCGCAGGCCCGGTGTTCCACGCCAAGGTTCGCTTGGCCTCGGACTGCGTGATGAAGTTTGTACGCGCTTTTATGGCGGTGAGCATCGCCCAAGAAGCAGGCGAGCTGCTGGCGTGCCATCCCGATCAGGAGAAGCTGGAAGAAGAAGAATTCGACACCGACTTTGAGCTGATCTTCACCTCGAGCCTGACTCAGGAGGAGATCGACACCAAGTTCAAGGGCATCAGCGAAGTAGAGAACTACTGGCTCGGCGGATGGCAAACCCCCACCGATGAGGCTCCCGAGGTCGTGGCAGAACCGGTGGGTTCGGTAGCTCAACAAGAGGTGCCCGAGTCCGCTGTCGTCACTCCGGCCGCGCCGAGCGCTCCGAGCACGCCCGCGACTCAAGGTGCCGCGCGAAAAGGCGATACCGGTCAAACCGTTCGCGTGGATGTGGCCCGGCTCGACAACTTAATGAATCTCGTTGGAGAGTTGGTCATCGACCGAACCCGCATCAGTCAGATCGGGAACGATCTCTCCAACCGGTTCCAGGATCCGAATATTGACGCGCTCGCTGAGACGGTGAGCCACATCGCCCGTATCACCAGCGACCTCCAGGATCAGATCATGAAGGCGCGGATGATGCCGATTGAAACGGTCTTCAACCGCTTCCCGCGCGTCGTTCGTGACCTTGCGCAGAAGCTCGGCAAGGATGTGAAACTCGAGTTGCTCGGCGGCGAAACCGAATTGGACCGCAGCGTGATCGAAGTCATCGGCGATCCGTTGCTGCACATTCTTCGGAACAGCATTGACCACGGCCTGGAAGATCCTGCGGATCGCGTGAAGGCAGGCAAGCCGGCACAAGGCACGGTGGTCGTTAGTGCGCGCCACCAGGAAAACCACATCGTCATCGAGATCGTGGATGATGGGAAGGGCATTGATGTCGAGCGCGTGAAGCGTAAGGCCGTCGAAACCGGGTTCATGACCCAAGATGCCGTGGATCGACTGAGCGACAAGGAAGCCCTCCAGCTCATCTTCCAAAGTGGACTGAGCACGGCGAAAGAGGTCAGCGAAGTCAGCGGACGCGGCGTTGGGATGGACATTGTTCGATCCAACATCCAAAAGCTCGGCGGCTTGATTGATCTGGAGACAACGGTCGGTGTAGGCACCAAAACCAGCCTTCGGCTCCCTCTGACCCTGGCGATCATTCGCGGACTCTTGGTGGAGGTTCAGGGCGAAATCTTTGTCGTACCGCTCGGAAGCGTCATCGAAACCTTGCTGATTTCGCCGAAGGATATCCAGCGAATCAACCAGCGCGAGGTCATCGTGATTCGCGGAATGACCACTCCGCTGGTGCGCCTGGAAACCGTGTATGGATCAAACCTAAACCCGGAGGCAAATACAACCGATGACATGTATGGAGTCATCGTTGGATTGGCGGAGCAAAGACTTGGGCTCATCGTCGACCGCTTGATTGGGGAACAAGAGGTCGTCATCAAGTCGCTTAGCCGATTCTGCGGTGATGTGCCAGGAGTCAGCGGCGCAACCATCCTTGGGGATGGCAATGTCGCTCTGATTATGGACGTGAACGGAATCGTTGCAACCAACGAACGGGGATAGGCAGAACACATGGCTCTGAGATCAGAAAATTTCTTGCTGAGACGATACGTCGAAAAGGCAATGGTCGACCTTCCGGCCCTGCCGACCGTTGTGATGCAGGTCGTGCAGGCGACCGAAAAGGACACCGCCACCACGACAGAGATTGAAGGTCTGCTAAGCGCGGACGCCGCGATCACGACCAAGCTGCTCAAAGTGGTGAACAGTGCCTACTTTGGCCTACCCCGACAGATCGTCAACGTCAATCAGACCATTGCGATTCTCGGAATGCATCAGGTGCGGAACTTGGTGATGTCGATCGGCGTCCTCAACGCGCTGAATTCACCCAGTCCGCGAGTTGTGGAAGTGCAGAAGGCGTTTTGGCAGCACAGCTTCGCATCCGCCAGTTGCGCGGAGCAAATTGCCAAGGCAAAGGGTCTGCCCAAGAAAGACATGGAGATGATCTTCGTCGGCGGACTGCTCCATGATGTCGGTCGACTGTTCCTGTTCACACTATTCAACTTGCCGTATCAAGAAGTTCTGAAGGAATCGGTTGCTCGAAACGAGCCGCTCGGCAGCGTCGAAGCCCGAATTCTCGGAACAACCCACGGTGAGCTCGGAGGAATCCTCGGTGAGAAGTGGAACTTCCCTGAACCCCTGATCGACATGATCCGGTACCACGACAATCTTCCGGCTGGGCCCGTGGCGGAGGGCGTATTCTGCGCTCACATCGCGGACGCCATCGCCAACGAACTTGCCCCGAAGGAAGTCGTGGGAACCTCGGCACCGGCTGATCCGCGAGCGCTGGAATGGCTGGCGTTCAGCCCGGATCAGTGGAAGGATCTCCAAACCAAGACCGAAGAGCAGGTCGCCCTGGCCAAAGACATGCTCGGCGTGATGTAGAGGTTTGGCGGAGCAAGAACTCGTATTTCGCCCAGGGGATCGCTGATTCCCTGGGCCAAGAATCATAGAAGGCATGCCTTAGCGGAGCACAACAATGAGCGTCAGTGGACCACTCTCGGGAATTCGGTTTACCGGATTGGGATCAGGACTGGATGTCGAAAGTATCGTCACCCAGCTGATTCGACTTGAACAGATTCCGATCCAGAGGTTCCAAGCTCAGCAAGCTCAGCTTCAAGCGCGCCAGACCGTCTTCGGCGAATTCAAGAGCAAACTCAATGCCCTGAACAGCGCGGCGAGTAGCCTCTCGTTTGCCAACACTTTCAATCCATCTAAGGCAACGGCCGCCGATTCGACGATCCTCGGGGTCTCGGCTTCCGATTCAGCCGCGGCAGGAACCTATTCGGTCAACGTGACGCGGCTTGCCAAAGCGCACAAAGTCGCGACCACGGCACAAGCATCGACCACCGACGCTCTCGGGCAGACCGGATCCTTCATGATCAACGGGAAAGCGGTCACCGTGGAATCGACCGACACCCTGACCACCTTGGCGAGCAAGATCAACTCGACAAACAGCGGTGTCACGGCCACTCTTCTCAACGGAGGAGCAGGCCAAGCATTTCTCGTTGTTAACGCCAACAAGACCGGAGCCGCCAACTCGGTCGCGATCTCCGATATCAGCGGCGGCGTAATGGGTTCTCTTGGGCTGCTCAACGGATCCACGAGCTTCTCGAACTTGGTCGATGCCGACACGGCTCGATCGCGAAAGTTTTCTTCCGGAACCTCAACATTGCAGAGCCTCACGGGATCCGCGATGTCCGGAACCTTCAGCCTCGGCGGCACGAACATCGCCGTGGACTTCGCTGCGGACTCCTTGCAGACAATTGCAGACAAGATCAACTTGGCGGGAGGCGGCAATGCGGCACGCATTGTCACGGAAACCAAAGATTCGGTCACGACCTCACGATTGGAGATCGACTCAGCCTCGATTCCCGCAAGCGTGACAGACTCGGATGGCATCCTGAAGGCTCTCGGCGTGATGCAGAACGGCTTCGGGAATCAGCTCGTGGGCGCGCAAGATGCTCAGGCCACCATCGATTCCGTCACGGTGACGAGTGAGACGAACTCCCTCGGTTCGGTGGTTCAGGGCCTCACGGTCAACCTCCTCAAAGAGGGTGCCACGGAAATCACGGTCACTCGAGACACGAGCAAGGTCAAAGACTCGATCAAGAACCTGATGACCGCCTACAACGGCGTGGTGGATTACATCCGCACCAATTCCTCGCTCGATAGCGAAACCTTCCGGAGCGGTCCGCTGTTCGGCGACCAAACGGTCGCGCAAGTCGAGAACACCCTTTCGAGCTTGATCTTCCAATCCGTTGGCACAGGCGCGGTGAAGAATCTTGCCGATCTTGGGTTCAGTTTTGATGACCAGAGCAAGCTCACGCTCGACGAAGCGAAGCTGGATTCCAGGCTTGCCACGGATCTCGATGCCGTGAAGAACATGATGCTGGCCACCGGATCAAGCGCGAGTTCAAGCTTGCGCTATGTCAGCAGCAACAACAAGACGGTTGCGAGTGGTGGAACGGGATACAGCGTTGACATCACCCAAGTCGCGACCAAAACCACGTTCAGCGGGACGGTCGCGCAAACTCTTCCGAACGTCGGCGGGGAAGTCCTGAGCTTTACGGGATCGCTTTTTGGCGGCACGACGATTGATCTCAGCGTCGGGGCCGGTGCATCGCTCACCGATCTGATCAGCTCGATCAACTCGGACAGTCGTTTGAAAGATTTGGTGACCGCGAGCAACGACGGCGGCACGTTGAAGCTGGAGTCCAAGAGATTTGGCACCGCGGGTCGCTTTAGCGTCGCCAGTAACTTGACGGCGGGCGCGGATAACTCCGGCATTGGATCGGCGGGCGTCGCGGTGAATGGCGTGGATGTCGCGGGGACGATCAACGGCGAAGCGGCGACCGGGAGCGGACAGTTCTTGATGGGCAACACCGGGAACTCCTCCACCGAAGGCCTCCAGATTCAATACACGGGAACGACCACCGGCGCGATTGGCACCGTTTCGTTCAGCCGGGGCATCGCGTCGCTGCTGAACTACCGAATGGAGTCGTTTACCGACTCGGTGAATGGTCTGCTGACCACAGTTGACAAGGCCCTTACCGACCAGATCGAAGACCTCAACGACCGAATCACCTCGACCCAAGAGCGACTGGTGATCCGCGAAGAGACCTTGCGCAAGCGATTCACGGCGATGGAAGAAGCCATCGGCCGGCTGAACGCCCAGAGCAGTCAGTTCGGTGCGGTTTTTGGTGGCGGCCGCTAATCGCTAGACTCGGAGCACGATCTCTTCTCGACGGAAGAGCTGCATGGCGATCCTGAGGAAGAGAAACGCCAGGACGAGGCTCGAAACCACTGATCCCGTGACCAGCATCAGATCGGGTTCGCCTTTGATGACCCCTCGCAGTCCGACGGCGGTGTTCAAGATGGGTGTCCAGGCCACCCACTTCGCATTCTCCGCCCCGGTGAATCCGATGACTTGGCTGAACACGGCCGGGAGTAGCACCAAGAAACTCAGCGCCCCCAAGTAGGTTTGTGCTTCCCGGATATTGCGTGCGTAGGCACTCACCGCAACCATCAGAGCACTGAAGAACGCGACCAACGCAATCAGCATGCCGAGGGCGATGACGACGTTGGCGAAAGAGATCGAGAGTCCGCTAGGGAAGAGGTTTTTCGTGATCTCCAGCTTCAAGAGCCCCAGGCTGAACACCCCGATGAGAGTGGTCATCGCGCTGACAAAGCAGACGACCATCAAAGCGAGGATCTTGCCAAGAGCTACCGCGGCCCGGCGAACCGGTGAGATCAGGAGGGTTTCCATCGTCCCTCGTTCCTTTTCGCCCGCCACCAGGTCGGCGACAATGCTCATGCCGCCATAAAACGCCCACAGCACGATCAAATAGGGCAGAAGATCGACAATTTGGGATCCTCCGAGGCCCTCTTTCACCGAGAGGTCGGTCTCCTTGATGCGAATCGGCTCCGCCAATTCCTTGTTGATCCCTTGGGATTCCAGCATCATCCCCACGGCAACCTTGTTGTTGGCGTCGATGATCGCCCGCACCCGGGCGGCGTCGATGGCCGAAAGCGGTTCATCCTTGCGGAGGGCGAGCTCGGCGGTGAGGGGTTCCATACTCCCGGGAGCCGATGCGGGGGGAAGCTTGAGCCCGACGTTCACGGCCTTTTCGCGAACCAAGGCTTCGGCTTGACTCATGCTCTCGACCCAGGTGATTTCAAACTCCTTTGCGGCGCTGAGTTGCTCTCGAAGTTCTTGGTTATCTGTCTCCACGAGCGCCAGGCTGACCGGACGGCTCTCTGTGATACTCGAGGAGATCACGCCCATGAGGAGAACAAACAGCGCGATGATGAACACTGGCATCACCAAAGCGCCCTGAAGAACGCGCTTATCGCGCGCCATTTCGCGGAGCTCTTTCAAGAAAACCTGTTGGACGCCGAGTTTCACAGCGCGACCCCTTCTGGAGCAACGATGCTGAGGAATGCTTTCTCCAGCGTTTCCTGACCGGTTTGGCTCTTTAACTGGTCAATGGTTCCTTCCCCCATGATTCGACCGTGGTGGATGATCGTGATTTCCTCACAGAGCCGTTCCACTTCGCTCATGATGTGGGTGCTCAACAGGACGGTTTTGCCCAAATCGCGCATTTGCTCAATAAAGCCAATGATGGTTTGGGCGGCCAGGATATCGAGACCAGCGGTGGGCTCATCAAAGAAAAGAACTTGGGGATCGTGGATGGTGGCTCGTCCGATACTGATTCGTTGCTTTTGCCCGGTGCTGAGTTTGTCGCAGAGTTGATCGGCAAAGGCTTCCGCGTTCGTGCGTGCGATGGCGGCGTCCACCCGTTGCTTGAGCTCAACCCCGGAAAACCCATAGAGTCCGGCGAAGTATTCGAGCATCTCACGCCCGGTTAGTCGCCCGTAGAGCGCGGTCGTGGTGCTGAGGAATCCGATGCTGTTGCGCACTTCGGGCCCTTGGTTGACCACGTCGAATCCGCAGACCTTGGCTGTCCCTTCCGTCGGCCGAATCACGGTCGAGAGGATTCGCATCAGGGTGGTTTTGCCCGCCCCGTTCACCCCAAGAAGACCATGGATCTTCCCGGGGTGGGCGCGAAAGGTGACGCCATCGACGGCCCGAATGTCCCCGCGTTTGGGATCGCGGAAGATCTTGACGACGTTCTCGGTTTCAACCATGCGAAGGCGCATCCCCTGAGGCGGCGGTCGCTTCTGCTTCTGCCGCAGGGCCAGATTTTTTGAGATGAACCGGTTTGCCCTTGGAGGTTCGGATGTTCAGCACTTCGACCAGCGTCGAGAAAGCCATTGCGAAGTAGGTGTATTCCTTCGGAATCTTGTGGCCCATTCCTTCGGCGATGAGGTTCACGCCGATCAGCACGAGGAAGGCAAGAGCCAACATCTTGACCGTCGGGTGCTTTTCCACGAATTCGCCAATCGCGTCGGCGGAGAAGACCATCACCATGACCGCGATCAGAACCGCTGCCACCATGATCTCGATGTGCTTGACCATGCCGACTGCCGTGATCACCGAGTCAATGGAGAACACAACGTCGAGAAGGAGAACCTGCGCGATCACCTGGCCGAACGTGACATTGGCGATCGCCTTGCCATGAGAAGCCTCCTCGGCACCTTCGAGTTTGTGGTGGATCTCTTTCGTCGCCTTCCAGATCAGGAAAAGGCCGCCGAGCAGGAGGATGAGACTTTTCCCTGTCACAACCGTCGATCCGATCGTGAAAAGAGGGTTCTTGAGCGTCATCACCCAGCCGATGGAGAGAAGGAACAGAATCCGGCTGACCACGGCGAGCATCAAGCCGATCCGTCGCGCCTTTGATCGCTGCTCCGGTGGGAGCTTTGAACTCAAAATCGAGATGAAAATGATGTTATCGACCCCGAGAACGATCTCGAGGATGATCAGGGTAATGAGCGCTACCCAAGTCTCAGGCGTGTTTATCCAGCTGAAATCCATACGACCAATGGGAGAGGACGGATCACTGCCGGATTAGGCTGCATTTTCCGCCGAGAGGATCCCAAAAATTGACGGAAGCATCAGTCCCATCACTGGATGTTTCTCCAGAAAGCTGGCCTATCATAAGGTTATGGCGCGCATCATTACGCTCGTCATCCTGCTCATCTCCCTGATGGGCATCACGGCGAGTTTTCCGCAAACACCTAGCTCGGATACCACGATCCGATACATCGCGCGATCCCTCGATCGCTTTGGCGAAAAAGCTGTCGCGCAACGACTTCTCAAAGACTACTTCTTGGAAAACCGGGTCTCGCTTCAGCCCCTGGATTCCAACGAGGAAAATGCCTACGTGACTCAAGATGACAGCGGTCAAAACGTGATGGTCATCACCGACAACGCTCTGGAGATTGCCCGATCCGAGAAGCTGATCGCGAAACGCCCGTATCACAGCGGTTCGTCGCTTCTCACGTGGACCCTCACGGTTTTCCACGAGTACATCCACATGGATCAGATCGAGCCCGAGACGATCCCTAAGTTCGAGGATCCCGCCTGGCAAGCCACGGACAAGGCCATCGAGCGGTGGACGAAGATTCTCGATACCGAACTCGCGGCCGCCCTTGCCAAGCCGATTTCTGCTACTCGAAAGGAGGAAGTTCAGCAGATTCTGGACGCAATCGTCGCCCTGAAATCGGAACTCGGAACGTTCGACAACGACGTCCTCAATGGTGTCAAGAACGGCATCCTCTCGCCTGGGCAAAAGTGGACCTATCTCAAGTCGCTGGCGAACCTCCGGGACCTGGAGAAGAAGGCGAAGGCAGGAATGACCGCCACAGCTCCGCCCGCAACCACGACGACGACCTCCACACCTCCGCTGAAGCCGGGCGAGAAGGCATGGGTTCGGGTCTCGGTAAAGGAGTACAACGATCAGCCCTCAGGGGGCAACTATTCTTACACGGTGGCAGATGGAAATGCCCAGATGCGCTGGAGCATGGGGACGGACACCTGGCACTTCACCTGCACCTGGGATAAACCTCCGCGAGTGATCCGCAAGACGGACAAGATTCCGATCACGATGTCGATCAAAGTCGACAAGAATGTCGGAGAGTCGTACAGCGCAAACGGCGCGTTTGTGCTCGTCTGGGATCGACCGGAGGTTGAGCCGGGAGTGACGATCGACGGCAGCCTTCTGCGGGGGGCCAAGGGTGAGAAGTCGGTGCTGAATGTCACCCATCGCATGGGGGTTGCTCCAGAGGGGCCGGTCACCGTCTTTATCGACGGCTCCACTCTGCCGAATGGCATGGATGGCGCCCAAATCGCCCTCCTCGCCGATGTCTACAACGGACGAAGCTCGGGGGTGAAATACATCTACGAGTGGAAGGTTCCCGACTAGGCTCTTGCGAATCTGGCAATCACCGGCACGCGCCTTTTCTACGCTTTGCGCGATAGAATGGGCGCGTGCCTCTTCGCCCTGGTCTGATTCGCCCACCCCTGCTGAGATTCCAGCAAGACGGTTCGGAGCGACACGCCACGTGGCTGGAGCTCTTTTTTGATCTTGCCTTCGTTGCGGTGATTGGGCAAGTTTCCGCTCAGCTCGTGAAGAGCCATGCGTGGGGAGAGTTCACTTGGTTCTTTCTCTTGTTCATCCCTCTGTGGTGGGCATGGGTCGGACAGGCGTTCTATCTGTCTCGGTTTGATGCCGACGACCTCTCGCATCGGGTGACCACTTTCTTCCAGATCGTGGTGCTCGCGATCATGGGCACGACGATTGACGATGCCTTTGCTGGCAATCCCACAGGATTCATCTTGGGTTACGTGACCCTCCGGTGCGTTTTGGTGGGGCAATACATCTATGCGGGCAGGTTCCTCCCCGAAGCTCGACGACTGACCAACCGATACGCGGCGGGTTTTTCGTTCGCGATCGCGTGCTGGTTGATTTCGCTGGCGCTGCCTTCGCATCTGGCGCCATGGCTGTGGATGCTCGGGATCCTCATCGACTTCGCCACCCCCTTTACCGCGAACGAGGAGAACGTCAAGATCCCGCCCCACGCCGCTCACATTCCCGAGAGATTTGGTCTGTTCACGATCATCGTTCTAGGCGAATCGATCATCGCGGGGGTGATTTCCCTCGGTCAGGCGAAGTTCACGCCGCTTGGAATTGCTGCAGGAATATGCGGATTGCTCCTTGCTTGCGGCACGTGGTGGATCTACTTTGAAGGGGTCGGCGGAGCGAATGAGCGGGCGCCGAGTTCGGTGGACGATGTCGGAAAGTACCGCGTGTGGCTGTATGGTCACTTGCCGCTTCATGGGGCGATGATTCTGGGGGCGCTCGCGGTGGAGAGGGCGGTTTTGCATCCGCTTGACCGTTTCGAGAACCACGAGGCGTGGGTGTTCCCGCTCGGATTCACCGTGGCGATGCTGTTCATGCACGTGATCTACAACACGTCGGTTCCACGGGACATGCGCCGGAAGCATTGGAAATTCACGATGCCTCACAATGTGTTTACCGTAATTGGCCTCGCGATGATCCCGGTCTCCACGCTGATGTCATCGGCGTACGTGGTGATGGTGTACCTGGCCCTCATGCTGGGGCATGTTGCTCTGACGTTACGCGGGTATCCGGAAGAAGTTAACGCCACCCCGTACGCGTCGCACTCAACCTAGGCAGCTGCGGAAGACTTTTCCAAACGCCGCCAGAGGATGAGCCCGCGTAGCGCCAGGAAGAAGAAAATCACCGAGAGGAGCATGGTCGCGTACCAACCCCGGGTGGCATACATACCCACGTACAGGATATTTACAAACATCCATATCGGCCAGCATTCCAGAACTCGACGGTTTTGGAGGAATTGGGCAGCGAGCGAGATGCCGGTGGTCGCGGCATCCAGAAACGGCAGCTTTCCTCCTGCCTGCACCAGGGCGGCATACGCGACGGGAGTGAGAAGAATAAACGTGCCCGCCGAGATGAGACCCTGCCGCTTGGTGATTCTCGAGACGATGAATTCAGCTGATTCAGATTGCTTTTTCCAATTCCACCACCCGTCAAACATGTAGTAGAGCCAGACGAGTTGGAGGAGGCCGTTTCCATAATGTTGGAGTTCGGCAAAGAACAGGTAGGCGTATGTCGCGACGTTTACTACTCCGACCAGATAGCCAACCCGGAGAGGAATCGTGTAGAGAAAGACGGCAACGACTCCGGAGACGAATCCAATAAGTTCGATGATTGAGCCAGTGTCTTGCGGGAACCAGAGGAAGGGTTTCCCGGCACTCCAGAGGGGGTAGCCCTGGGCGAGGATGCATCCCAGGTAGGACGCAAGGCCTAGGAGAATGCATATCACCCAGACAGGAGTCTTCATCGTCCCTGGTTGTACCCGGCCCGAAGGCCCAGTTCCTGGTCACATCCCGCGACCCCTGGTAGGACTTTTGGGTACGTACGGCCCGAGACATCCCGGGATCAATCCGGGGGCGCGAAGGGAAGAAGCTATACTGACGGACTGCTCCACGCCCCCTTTCGCGGGCCTTCCTGTTTGTTCTAGACACCGTCAGGAATGTTGCTGCGCTTCATCGGGTGTGCCAGGGGCAACTTTAATAGCCATGGCTGATAGCAACCTCTTCGACAAGATCCGTATTGGTGTGGCCTCCCCCGAAGACATTCGAGGCTGGTCGCACGGTGAAGTCAAAAAGCCGGAAACCATTAACTACCGTACCTTCAAGCCCGAGCGAGATGGTCTTTTCTGCGAGAAGATCTTTGGCCCCGTGAAGGATTACGAGTGCGCCTGCGGACGATACAAGAAGATCAAGTACAAGGGGATCATCTGCGAACGCTGCGGCGTCGAAGTCACCCGAAGCAAAGTCCGACGCGAGCGCATGGGCCACGTGGAACTCGCCGCTCCGGTCTGCCACATTTGGTACCTCAAGGGTGTTCCGTCCCCGCTCGCGCTGATCCTCGACATCAGCCCGCGACAGCTTGAGAAGGTCATCTATTTCGCCAGCTTTATCCTGATCGACATCGAGAAGGAGCAGATCGACGAGTTTCTGCCGGAAATCCTTGCCCTCGTCGAGCAAGAGAAGATTGCCATCCAGACGCAAATGCGCGATCTGGAAGTGGAGAGCCTGCAACGGCTCGCCACCGAAATGCAAAACAACCCGGACGAGTACTTCGACGAATCCTACGTGAAGGATCGGATGAAGGCCAACTACGACCGGATCCGAGCCGAGTACCGCGACGCCGATGAGCGACTGAAGGATCTCGATATCGCCGCGAACCTCCTGGGTCAACTGGAGCGAAACCAGCTGATCGACGAAGACAAGTGGCGCGCGATCAGCAAGATGCTCGATAGCGTGGGTCGCCGCATGAAGAAGGATCTGAGCGGCTTAGTTCACGCCAACATCGGCGCGGACGCCTGCAAGGAACTCCTGAAGCGCGTCGACCTGGAGCGCATGGCCCGCGAGCTTCGCCACGAAATCGTCGTGACGACCAGCCAACGCCGAGCCCGCGCGATCAAGCGACTCGAACTCTGCGAAGCCCTCATCTCCTCCAAGGCCAAGCCGGAGTGGATGGTGCTCGAAGTCGTGCCTGTCATCAGCCCGGAACTGCGACCGATGGTTCAGCTCGATGGTGGACGATTCGCAACCAGCGATCTCAACGATCTTTATCGCCGGATCATCAACCGCAACAATCGCCTCAAGAAGATTATCGAAATCCAAGCTCCGGAATCGATCATCAACCACGAAAAGCGATTGCTGCAAGAATCCGTGGACGCCCTGATCGACAACGGTCGCCGCTCGCGACCGGTCGTCGGCAGCAACCAACGCCCGCTCAAGTCGCTCAGCGACATGCTCAAGGGTAAAGAAGGTCGCTTCCGAAAGAACCTTCTCGGTAAGCGGGTTGACTACTCCGGTCGTTCGGTTATCGTTGTCGGGCCTCACCTCAAGCTTCACCAATGCGGTCTGCCGAAGGAGATGGCCCTGGAACTCTTCAAGCCGTTCGTCATGAAGGTGCTTGTTGAGCGCAAGATCACGCAGAACATCAAGACGGCCAAGCGGATGATCGAACGGATGCACCCGCTGGTGTGGGATGGTCTGGAGGACGTGATTAAGGAGCACCCGGTTCTTCTCAACCGCGCTCCGACGCTGCACCGCCTCGGTATCCAAGCGTTCGAGCCGATCCTTGTCGAAGGGAAGGCGATCCAGCTTCACCCGCTCGTTTGTCACGCCTATAACGCTGACTTTGACGGTGACCAGATGGCCGTTCACGTGCCGCTCAGCCTGCAAGCGCAAGCCGAAGCGCGTGTTCTCATGCTCTCGACCCAGAACCTCTTCAGCCCGGCTGACGGAAAGCCCGTCATGGCGCCGGTTCAAGACCCGGTTCTTGGGATGTACGCTCTGACCTTCACCAACAAGGCAGCAGCGAAGCGACTCGAGGAAGCGGAAGCGGCTCACGCGGCGGATCCGAAGAATGTTCCTGCGCCTCCGATCTTCGGTGGCCCGGAAGAAGTCTTCTACCTGCTGGAGAACCAAGGTGATCGCCTCCAACTCAACGAGATGATCAAGGTTCGCCTGCGCGTGCCGATGCTCCGGCCGAGCGAAGAGATCGACTACCGCGATCCGCAAACGGGTCAAGAATACAAGTATTCGATCACCGAGAACGATCTCGGTGAGGAAGTGAAGGTTCTTGAGCCGCTGGAGATGGGGTACGAAAGCAAGATCGTCAAGACGACCCCAGGTCGCCTGATCTTCAACGAAGTTCTGCCTTATCCTCTGCGATACAGCCAAAAGCACCTTGACCTGGAAATGGGCAAGAAGGCGATTCCGGAGGTCATCAACTTGGTCAACCTCTCGGCTGGTACCGAGGCGACAATCAAGTTCCTTGATGACATTAAGGCGATCGGCTTCAAATGGGCGACCAAGTACGGCATCTCCATTGCTCTCACCGACATGGACCCGCCGCGACGCCGAACCGAAATGCTCGACGAAGCGGACACCAAGGCGAACAAGGTTCTTGAGAACTACCGCCGAGGCCTGATCTCGTTCCGTGAAATGCAGGACAACCTCACCCGGTTGTGGACGAGCACCTACGACGAGATCGGTCAGGCCATCGTTGACAGCATGGAGCAGGAGAACCCGCTTTCGATCATCACCGTCTCCGGTGCCCGTGGATCGATCAAGCAGCTCGCGCAGCTCTCCGGAATGCGCGGACTCATGTTCAACCAGTTCAACGAAGTTATCTATGAGCTTCCGGTCAAGAACTCGTTCCAAAAGGGTCTCTCGATGCTTGAGTTCTTCGTCACCACCCACGGTGCTCGAAAGGGTCTGGCCGACACCGCTCTCCGAACGGCTGACGCGGGTTACCTCACCCGGCGTCTCGTGGATGTTGCTCAGGATGTCATCATTCGATCCCCAGACTGCGGCACAACCGACGGAATCCTCGCCTTCCGCCTCATCAGCGAAGGCAAGGTGATCGAAACCATGGGCGAGCGTGCCATTGGTCGCGTGAACCTGGTGAATCTCTATGATCCCAACGGCGGCGACCTAGTGGTAGCCGGCGATGAGATCGTGACGAAGTCGATTAGCGATCACCTCGACCGCGTGGAAGAGACCTACTTCCAAGAGTATGAAGCTGGCGATTTCGACGCCCGCGAAAAACTCACCGTGAAATACAGCGCGGCTGGATTCGAGTTTGACGACCACGGACGCCTCGGTGCCAAGGTTCGAAGCCCGATCACCTGCCAAATGGACGTTGGAATCTGCGCCAAGTGCTACGGAATCGACCTCTCGACCAAAAAGGTGGTCGAGAACGGTGTCGCGGTCGGAATCATTGCCGCCCAGTCGATCGGTGAACCTGGAACGCAGCTCACGATGCGTACGTTCCACACAGGTGGTGTTGCCGGATCCAAGACGATCGCCCGAACGAACCAGTACAAGACTGGTAAGTTCATCCGACAGTTCCAAGAGGACTTCCAATCGGCGACCCAAACCACCGCGAACGAGTTCGACGCGACCAAGCTCCTTGAAAACCAAGAAGATGTCGTCCGAAGTCTCTTCCGCGATGGCAAGAACCTGGTGACCCCCGCCGCGACAAAGAAGACAGAAAAGACGGTGAAGAAAGCCCAAGAGAAAATGGAAGGCGATTCCAAGAAACTCTGGGAACGAAGCCGAAAAACCTTCTTCTACTCCTGGACAGGTGAATCCAGCGGTATCGTCCGCGTCGAGGAAATCTTTGAGGCTCGAAAGCAGCCTCGGGGTAAGGCGATCATCTGCCCGGTCACGGGCCTGGTCGAAGATATTCAGCGATCCAGCTTCGGGCGATGGATCGTCATCGGCGCCGAAATTGATGTCACTGGCCCCGTCAAGGATGCCTACATCAGTGATGAGCAAACGTGGGGCGACAAGGTTCCTGCTCCGGTTGAGCGTTTGATCGGCCAGAAGGTTTCGACCCAAGCAGTCGCGACCCTACGCAAGCACGAAATCAGCCGAATCAGGATTTTCTATCCGGTACTCGTGCCACCCCTCGGTAACCTTCCGGTCGAAAAGGGCCAGAAGATCATCAAGGGCGACCCGCTCACCGAAGGCCCGCTCGACCCGCACGAGGTTCTTGACCTTGCCGGTGCGAAGGCCGTTCACGAATACTTCATCGAAAACCTGCAATCGGTCTATAAGGATCAAGGCGTTGATATCAACGACAAGCACCTTGAAGTGATCGTGCGGCAGATGCTCCGCAAGCGACAAGTTCGCGAACCGGGCGACACGCCGTTCCTGCCTGGTCAAATCGTTGACCGCAACCGGTTCAATCGAGAGAACGAGCGCGTGGCGCAGCGGATCGCCGAAGGCAAGAAGATCAAGTACACCGACCCGATTACGGGCGAGAGCAAGGAGCGCGAGCCGAAGGAAGCCACCGCTTCTTGGATCCTCCTTGGTATCACCGAGGCGTCGCTTGCCACCGAGTCGTTCCTCTCCGCCGCGTCGTTCCAGAAGACGACTCGCGTTCTCACCGAGGCCGCCGTGCGGGGCAAGACCGATCCTCTGGTCGGCCTGAAGGAGAACGTCATCATCGGTCGCCTCATCCCGGCTGGTACGGGTGTGAAGGCTCACCGCGAACTCGCGGTGGACGTGGATCGCACGCAGCCGAGCTGGGCACAGCAATCGCTCACCGCTCTGGTGGCGGAGGATCAGGAGAGCGCGGTCACCGACAGCGACATCTTCGGCGGTCTCTCGCTGGCCGATCTTGCCGCGCAAGAAGACGAACCGGCCTTCGAAGACTGATCTCTTCGGGGAAGGTGATTCGCCGGGGTGGGCTCAACCGAGCCCACCCCAGTTACTTTTTAGGGAACCTGCCCAGCAGGACGCTTGTTGCAACTCATAGTGTGGGCGAAGCGACATTCTTGTTCCAGCCGCCCGAATGAAGGATAACTGTGATCCTATCGCTGCTCGCATCTATCATTGCTCCCGAGGTTTTGCACTCGAAAACTACACCTGTCTTCGCATGGGCGAGTAACACAGGTCATCAGGTCTCCTTTTGGCGACCGGGCGAGATTGAGCCCACCCGAGTTGAACACGAAGCATCTTTCGTGGCTCTCCGCGGTCAACGGCTGCTCTCAGACGACGAATTGGCTGAGGAGATCGTCGGCGAACTTGCTGCCCAAAAAGTGGACTCTGTTGCCGGGGTGGACCCGAGCATGATGTGGTACGCCGAGGCACCAGCCACACGGCTGGCGTTGCTGCATTTAGGTGAAGACCTCCAGGTGATTGTCCGGGATAAAGACGCGCGATGGCGAGAATTTAGTATCCAAAAGTTGAGGCGCGCGGGCGATCCACGAATCATTATCGATGGTTTGAAATACGAGCCTGAGATTTCTTACAACGAACCCTACGGTCGTTGGGTGGTGCGATGGGTGGAATTCGAGCGAGGCTGGAGGAGCGCTTGGTTCACGCCCGACCGTAGCCAGTACGGCATGATGTCGGGCCATGTGATGGGTTGGATCGATGATGATCCCCTAGTTCTCGCTAACAGCAGCGGCTTGAGGTGGAGAGGAAAGCGTTACGCCGTCGAGAATGAGGACGACCCGGAGAACGTGGACAGGATCGGCTTCCAAGTTGGGCCCGATATCGTGTTTGCGGGCACTAAGGAGAATTGGTATCGGGCGAGTTCCGCGCAGGGCAGGCTGATGATGCGCCGGGAAGGACGAATCACATTCCAAAGGTACAGCGCGAGGACGTACTCCAGCTTGCCATTTCGCTTGAACACCCCCCGAAGCCCGAAAGACGAACGATGATCGCCGCCCCGTCTCAGATTTTCGGTGGGGAAGGTCCCCGCCGCTTGCCGCCTTGGCTTTGTAGTTGGGCACGTTCTAGCTAAGATGATCCCTGGGAACCTCCGTGTCGTCAGAGGAGTTGAAAACAGCAGTGGGAAGAATGTTGGAAACGGCACCTGATCGGAGCCTGGCGCTGGGCGCGAAGCTCGTCGGATTGAGCGGGGGGATCATCTTGGGGATGGTGCTGGCATACTTCTTGGGCCGCTCTTCGCATGCAGGGGAAATAGCCATGCTGCCGCCACCGCCCTACCGCGTGGATTTCCGGCAAGAGGTTTTCTCACCCAACGGAAAGCTCGCCTTTCGGGTTTATCCCGAGGCCTCCTCGACCCTCTATGATGAGAAGGCTTACTATGCCATCTGGAGCGAGAAACGAAGCTCTGACCTCGTGATCATCCCCAAAATCAAGATCGTCTCCGGGAGGCATCCCGGGCAAACCCAGGTTTTTTGGGAAGGGAATTCCGCCGTTCACGTCTTAGTTCCAGATGGAGGGCTTGGAGAAGTGCAAGCCAGTCCACCGATGAAGAAGGCAGGGGTGATGGTTCATTTTTACCGGGGTCACCCGGATGTTCTGAACCCGTTCCGGGAGGAACTTCTGGCAAAAATCCACGGATCCGAATCGAGGAAAGCCGACTAGAGCGGTTCCGTAAGCATCGGTTCGCACGGAATTGCGGCGGGACGAAACGAGTACTCCGCGCATAAGAAGGGTGCAACCCCAAGAGGTCGGATTTCCGTTACCCTTTGCATGATCCCCTCGATCCTTGCGACGATCCTCCTCACTCAAAGCCCCGTCGAATCCGCCGCCGCGAGACTGATCGCCGACAACAAAACCCCTGGGATCGTGGTGTACGCGAAGATCAAGGGGAAGGAAACTGTGTCAATCGCCCTGGGTGATGCCGACCGCGAAGCCGGGCGCAAGATGGCGATGAACAGCGTGCACGAGCTTGCGAGCGTGAGCAAGCAGTTCACGGCCGCCGCCATCATGAAGCTGGTCGATCAGAAGAAGCTGAGCCTGGATTCGACCCTCGCCAGCTTTGTTCCAGATGCCCCGGAGGCTTGGAAGAAGGTGACGATTCGGCACCTCATCCATCACACCTCGGGCCTTCCCGACTACCTTGCCCCGACGGTGGATATCAAGAAGGACACGACGGTCGAGGAGCTTGTTTTCGGCCTGCGGGGGCTCAAAATGGACGCGGAACCGGGCAAGGAGTTCGCCTACAGCAACAGCGGCTACATGGCGCTTGGCTACATCATTGAAAAGGTGAGCAAGCGGTCTCTTACGGATTTTGTCGCCCGAGAGATCTTTCGACCCGCGGGAATGAAGACCGCAGCCGGGGCGCACCCCGACACCAAGATTGCGAATCGGGCAGTTGGCTATTCCCGTGACTCTGGCAAGTGGGTTCCAGAAATCAGGGTGTCACCTGGCTTCAGCGCGCTGGGCGATGGTTTCGTGATGGCATCCGCCCCCGATCTGCTCGCTTGGCACGATGCGATGCGCGCGGGCAAGGTGCTCTCAAAGTCCAGCTGGGAGTTTATGACGACTCCGAATCCTGATATCAAGGACGCTCCGTACGGTGGAGGCCTCGCGATCGGTCGTCCGTGGCCCGAGCCTCAAGTGAGTCACTCGGGCGGGTGGATCGGCACAAGCACCTTCCTGATGAGCGACTTTCGGGACAACTCTGTGCTGATTGTGCTCTGCAACGCGGAAGGAGTGGACTTCCGGCCGGTTGTCGACGAGCTCTTCAAGCTGATGAAGTAACCCAAAGCGACTTGCCACGGGAACAACCTGTGGAAAAGAATCCGGGATTCCCCCGGCGCGCGGGCGATACTTCTCGTCTGGAATCCAAGGCATCGCCTGCGTGGCGATGCCCTCCAGCACCCGACGATGAACCTGAAGCGAGTCAAAATATACGGCTTCAAAACTTTTGCCGACAAAACCGAGTTCGAGATCGATGGCAACATCATCTCGATCATCGGGCCGAATGGTTGCGGCAAGTCGAACATCGTCGATGCGATCCTCTGGGGTCTCGGAGAGACCAACGCACGGAATCTTCGCGCCCAAACCGCGAAAGATGTAATCTTCAACGGCAGCGGCACCCGTAAGGCCGTGGGCTACGCGGAGGTCACCCTGGTCTTCGACAATGAAGACGGAACCCTCCCGATTGAAGGAGCCGAGGTCAGCGTCACCCGTCGTCTCACGCGAAGTGGCGAGAGTGACTATTTCATCAACAAGCGTCCCTGCCGATTGCGTGATGTCAGCGACCTTCTCGCCGACTCTGGCCTCGGGCGAGCGGGCTACGCTATTGTCAGCCAAAGTGATATCGACCAAGCTCTCAGCGCATCTGCGGTGCAGCGCCGGGCATGGATCGACGAAGCGGCGGGAGTGCAGCGATATCGCGTCCGCCGAACCGAGGCCTTGCGCCGACTGGAATCGACCGAGGAGCACCTCCAGCGCGTCCACGACATCATCACCGAGATTGAAACCCAGCGGGCACCGCTCGCGGAAGAGGCTGAAATCGCCAAGCGGTACAAGGCCGCTCTCGGGGGATTGCGCGAGGTCGAGAGTAGCCTTCTGCGCCGCGAACTTGCGGACTCCATCAAAGAAGTTGAAGAACTGGAAACCCGGATCGACTCGGTGATGAAGCTGAGCGAGGATGACGCGCTCAAAGCCGATCGCCTTGAGCGACTCGCTGCTGAAACTTTCACCAAAGCCAACGATCTCGACATCAAGATCGAAGGTCTTCGCGAGCAACAGCAAGCTGCGCAATCTCGGTGGGAGCAAGCGAGCGCGGCGGCTCAGATCGCCCAGCACAAGCTGGAAAGCCTGGACAACCTGCAAAGCACTCTGAGCGAGGAGGTCAAGCACTCGGGCGAGCAGCTCGCGGAGGCCGAAAAGGCGGTCGCAGAGACATCGGCGGAGGAAGCGCGGGAGCGAGAAAATCTGCAACGACTCGAAACCGAGCTGAGCGGCGCGGATGGGGAAGCGAAGCAACTCGCCGCCGCTCTCAAAGACCTCGAACGCCAGGTCGAAGCGGCACGAAAAATCGTGGCGGAGCGGCAGAAGTGGGAAGTCGAGCTTGCCCACCGTGAATCCCGCATCAAGCAACTGCGCAAAGAGATCGCAGGAATCGTCAACACCCTGCCGGATCTGGCAGAAGGAATCGCTGAAGCAGAAAAACTTCACGGCGAAGCCGACGCCAAGGTCAACGAGGCAAAGTCGGCGATGGAAGCCCTCGAACGCGAGGAGCAAGACGAGCGCAAAGCCCGCGAGACCTTTGATCAAAGCAACCGCAAGCTCTTGGCGCAGATCGCGGCGCTCGATGGTAAACGTCGGGGAATTGAGGCCACGATCGACGCCCACGAAGGGCTGGCGCAGGGAGCGCGGGCCGTCATGCTCGCGGCGAATCAGGGGCGACTTGAGCCGGTTTACACCCCCGTCGGCGAGAGCATTGTCGTCGATTCTGACCTTGCGTTGGCCTTCGATACCGCCTTGGGGGGGGCGGCCAACGACCTCATCGTCCCTGATGATCGATTTGCCAAGAAGGCGATTGATTTTCTCAAGCAAAATCGCCTCGGCCGCGCGACTTTCCAACCGCTCAACTTCATGCGGCCGAACGTCGTCACGCAGGATTTGCGGGATCTGCTTCGCAAGCCAGGAGTTGTTGGTCTGGCGAGCGAACTCGTGGATTGCGATCCCCAGAATCGCCCGGTGATCGATTCGCTGCTTGGGCGTGTGGTCATCACCGAAGACCTCGATTCAGCTCTGGCTCTCGCGAAAACCCGAGGCTGGAGCCGCATGGTCACGATGGATGGTGAGCTTCTGCACTCCTCCGGTGCGGTCACGGGGGGCGCGACCACAAAGCAGGGAACCGGTTTGGTTCAGCGCAAAGCAGAGCTCGCGGAGATCGAGGAAGAGCTTCTTGATCTGCAGAAGGAACTGGAAAAGCTCCAGAAGGCAAGCTCGGGCGATGAATCGCGCGTTTTGAATCGGCAAGCGAAGCGAGAACAGCTTCGGGCCGCCCTGGTTGAGGCCCGCACCGAGCGTGACGATCACCACACCTGGCTGATGGGTCTCCGGCACGAGCAGGTCACCACGGTCAACTCACAGAAGCGTCTGGAGGATGAACTGGCGAAGCTGAGCACGGCTCCGACCGTCCAAGCCGATGAGGTGGATCTTCCTGCACTGGAGGCGGCGCGCGATCAAGCGCTGCGGCGTCTCGCCGAGAAATCGACGGATGCCAACGGAGCCCAGGCCCGCCTTCAAGAGGCGAGCGAGCGGCTCCAACAAGCGGTTCACCGTGCAAAGGAGGCCGCGCGCAGACTCAGCAACCTGCAGGAAGCCGAGAACAATCGATCTCGTCGGGTCGAGAATCTGGAGCCGGAGCGCGAGAAGTACCGCGCTCAGATTACCGAGGCCACCGCCCTTCTGGAGCAAACGGCCGCCGAAGTGCAGAGCCTCCGCGAGAAGATCATGGCGGAGATTGTGACGCGCAAGAACCTGACGGAGGAAGCGCAAAAACTCGCCGAAGAAGCCCGGGCCGCCCAGAAGGCCGCGAGCGGCAACGCTGAGATTCTCCACCAGGCCGAGATCAAGCGGGCGCGGGCGGACAGCAAGCGCAGCGTCGCGCTGGAGCGCCTGCTGGAAGAGTACGGGATCGACTTGGAAGCCGCGCTGGACGGCGTGGATGACCTCGAGATCCCCGAAGATGCGGCGGCTCTTGTCGCCAAACTCCGTCGCGATCTCAAGCAGATGGGCGATGTGAATCTGGGCGCGATCGAAGCCTATGAGCGACTCACCGAGCGTTACGACGAGCTCCATGGGCAAACCGAGGATATTGAGGCGGGAATTCGCGAATTGCGTAGCACGGTGAGGTCGCTCGACCAACTCACGAGAGAGCGCTTCATGGCGACCTTCAGTCAGCTCCAGGTTGCGTTTGCCGAGGTGTTCGTGCGACTCCTCGGTGGCGGGGAAGCGAGCCTGGAACTCACGGAAGCAGAAAACGTGCTGGATTCGGGCGTGGAAATCTCGGTCACGATCCCTGGCAAGCGTCGGCAAAGGCTGGAGCTCCTCAGCGGAGGCGAGCGGGCGATGAGCGCGTTGGCGTTCTTGTTTAGCCTCTTGCAAGTCAAGCCCTCGCCGCTCGTGATTCTCGATGAAGTCGATGCCCCGCTCGATGGCCGCAATGTCGAGCGGTTCATCAGCATGATGCGCGCGTTCAACGATCAGAGCCAGTTCATCCTCATCACCCACAACCCGGTGACGATCGAATCAGCAGACATCTGGTTCGGGGTCACGATGCAGGAGCCAGGAGTCTCGACGCTCGTGCCGTTCAAGGCCCCGACGAAATCGGTTGATCCGGCGGTCGCGGCGAATGTTTCTCTTAAGGGTTAACTGAACAGCATCGGGATCATGAGTTCGGCCTTGAACAACCAGGTGCGCAACTCCTCTTCCCGATCCTCCGTGAGGCTGGCTCCGGCGGCTTTCAGATCCGTGATCGTTGCTTGGATTTGCTTCAGGAATCCGGCTTGATTCGACTCCCAAGATGTCACGACAAAATAGAGCACGATGTCGAACTCTTTGAGCCGTCGCACCGATTCCTGTTGATCTTTATCAAGCGAGTGCCAGAGGCTCATCGCAAAATCGACACCACGCCAACAGAATGCGTCCATGTCGCTTGGGCGGAACTTTTCGAGGGCAAGTTCAACCTCCGGCGTCGGGGCCGTCGTGGCGGCCAGCACGAACTCTGCTTTCATCCGGAGATTCCGCACGGATGCTTCGTGGAAGTCGATAAAGGCGAGGCAGGAAAGCAGGCAGCACCGGCACTGAGCCGGAGACATGCCGTGGTCGGGTCGGGTCAGACGAGTCAGAACGAACAGAATCTCCTTCTCAGAGGAGCCCTTGATTTTCGCCCGGTCGGAAGCGAGCATCGAAAGGATCGTGGAGGCGGGGTACTTGACCGCCTCTGGGAAGCGTCCCTCCGGATCGGGCTCGGGGCTCGCGATGGCGATTCTCAATTGGAACTCACACGCTGGCGGTCATTCCAATCCTTGGTCTCGCTCAACCACTCTCTCACGAGCCTCAACTTCTCCTCATCTTGGCAACGGGGGTCGCCTTCGCTCAGCGAGAGCTTGACGAACTGATAGGTGAACGCCTTCGCATCGAATCGGCTGTTTGTGCTCCAGACTCGCCAAAAGGTCTCCTCGTGGGTCGATTTCCCGTTCTCAAAACCCGCCAGATCCCAAGCGGTCATCCACACGTCCCATGCCCGCGGGATCTCGCGGTCGCCAGGTTCCGGGCACCCAATCTGAGTCCTCATCGATTCCGCGCCTCCTCGATGTCCAGAATGTCCCGCGTTTCGCGCATCCATTCATTCACGATGTGCCACTTGGGATACTGATCACGCGAGAGGTTCAAATTGTAGAACCAGAGCCCCATGTACCGGAACAATGCTCGGCGGGAATCCACTCGCGTTGTCTGCTCCCAAAGCCCCCAGAACACCTCTTGGCAGTGCGAAGTTGGCATCGCGGGACAAGCGAATTCGGAAAGCGTCTTCCACGCTTCGTAGGCTCCGAGAGTCTCCGGATCCCAAGGATCGGGATGAGGTTCGGGACTCGCAATCGCGGTTCTCACAGACCCTCCGGATCATCGAGCAACACGGAGAGGAGTTGATCCTCTGTCTCGTTGACCCATCTTCCTAAGGTGATGAGCTCCGGAGTGGTCTTTACTCCCTGTTTCTCCAGGCTTCGCACTTTGCCACTCAGAAATCGATATGTCTTCCTGCGGGCAGTGGGCCGGGCGTTCTTCGTCCAAAGGGCGTCGAAGAGCATTTCAAAGGTCACGGGTTGCTTGGTCGCGATGTCGGAGAGCTGCATCATGGCTCGCCACGCTTCCCAGGCCCGCTGAGTCTCCGGATCCGGGTGGCGCCAGGCTCCGGGGAGCTGATCGTGGTGCGCATCTCCCTTGGTCTTCCTCCGGATTCAGTATAAGACACACGTCGTTCAAAATCAAACTCGCCCTCGCGAAAGTGCCAAACTGAACCCGATGGACGAAAAGCTGGCGGCGATTTTGGATCGGGCGTGGGGTCTGCTGGAGCACGCTGTGGGCCACCGAAAAACCCCCATGCACCTGGGCCTCCTCGCAACCGAGAGCGAATCCGGGCCGCAAGCTCGCCTTGTCGTCCTGCGGGAAGCCAATCGAGATGCCGCTTTCCTGCGCTTCCACACCGATATCCGGAGCCCCAAGTTCGCAGAACTTCAGTGTGATCCCCGCGTCGCTTGGGTCTTCTATGATCCGAGTGAGAAAGTTCAGATCCGGCTTCTCGGGCGGGCAGAGATCCATACATCCGGGGCCATCGCCGATGAGGCCTGGGTCAACACCGTCCCCTTCTCCCGGCGATGCTACATGGCGACAATCGCGCCGGGATCTGCCAGCGACGTCGAAACCAGCGGCCTCCCCGCCGAACTCGAATCCCGCGAACCAACGCTGGAGGAGAGCGAAACAGGGCGAGGTCAATTCTGCGCCGTGGTCACTCGCGTCACGGAAGTCGATGTCTACACCCTGGCCGTGACCGGGCACCGACGCGCTCATTTTTGGATTGAGAATGGGGAAGTCGTCAAGGCCGAGTGGCGCGCGCCCTGAACTACTCGCCGCCAGTCAATCGGGTGAGGAACTCCGCATCTGAGTAGCGACCGCTCCCCGCCACGGGTGCCAAGCGCGCTACCGTGAGCCCTTTCTCGCGCATCACATAGAGCCTCTGCTTGCCCGCTCCGGCGGCCATCACCATGCCAGGAATGCTCTTTGAACCAGCTTCGCCCCCCAGCCACCAGCTGAGCCCGTAAGCTCTGCTCGCCATCGGCTTGAACAGCTCGGCAACGCTTTCTGGCTTCAAGATCACCTTGTCTCCGACCTTGCCCTCCAAGCGAAGCATTTCGCCGAACTTCACCCACTCGCGAACCGTGAAAAAGGCCCCCGACGGCACCGAGGGCTCGTTCCCGCGACGGATCGTCCAGCGTCCCCACGAGCAGTCAATCGGCGCGAGGATTCGGCGTTTGAGATAGTCGAGATATCCTTCTGACTTCAGTTTCCGGCGCATCAACTCGCCGAAGACCTGGAATGGATTCGGGCCATATTGGAACTCCTCGCCCGGATCTGCGAATGTTTCGTCGGCAATCGACGCGGCGTAGCTCTGAGGCGAGCCAGTTGGACCTCCCACGAGCCCGGAGCTGAGACTCAGCAACTGTCGAATCGTGATCTGGCTTTTGCGTGGATCCTCTTTCCATTCGGTGATGGTTTCGCAGACTTTCTCGTCCAGGCGCAGAAGTCCGTCTTCCTGCGCGGCAACCGCGACTACCCCGGCGAAGCTCTTGGTTCCGCTGGCGAGTTGGCTGGCTTGGTCGGTATCGCGCCCCTCCGCGTACTCTTGATGGATCACCTTTCCCTCGTGGAGCACGATCAAGGCAAAACCGCCGTAGGCTCTGTGGTATTCCGCCGCCGAGGCGATTTGCGCTTTCGTCGGAGCCTCGGAGATCGGGGCGAGGAAGGCAGCAGCAGCGAGAAGAGAAACGAGCGCCATGGAAGCCCATGACGCTCGATCCGCTCAGGAGTTCGGGAACTCAGGCCGAATTACCGGAATCGCCAAATGATCCCACTCGCGCCGGATTGGATGGCGGAAGCCTTGTAGGATTTCGTGTGACCATCAGCAAACACGACCGGGGTTCGACCGTCGGATCCTTGACGCAGATATCGACCGATGATCGGCTTGAGGGCGCCAGGGCTGAGGTTAGAGGGGGCACCGCCGAGCTTTGCTACCAGGTCTTCGCCGCTCGCAAGGGGAACGGCTTGCTTCAGATCGGTGAGGGTGGTGAAGCCTGGCTTGAACGTGGTTCCGTTATCTGCCCCAAAAACAAAGCCTCGGTACTTGCCTCCCGCGCCGTGAGGAGTGTTGGCAAACATCCCTGTGCCCGCCGGCTCCTCCATCTGACTTGTGTTTGCCGCACTCGTGTAGGCGGAGCATCCTAAGACAAGTTGACCGTTGGTGCACACCAAGTCAGCGGTGGTTGCTTGAGAGAACGCGAACGCGGTGGTGTCGTTGTAGCCGATGCTTTGTCGGTGCCTGGTGCTCCAATCCGTCGCAAACTCGCTGCCTTGCGCACCAGGAGCAATGAAGATCTGACGATCCTTTACATAGGGGTACACGTTGGTCGTCCAGATGCGTGTGGGATCCGCCGTTGGAGTGTCGTAGTTCGTGCTTGGCACGAAAGTCTCGTCGTTGTCGGACGTATAGATCATCACGCCCATGCTGAGTTGACGCATCTGGGCGAGGCCGGCTGTGGCTTTAGCCGACTCTTTTGCTGCCGCGAAGACGGGGAAGAGGATCGCGGCAAGGATCGCAATGATCGCGATCACGACAAGCAGTTCGATGAGTGTGAAAGCGCGGCGCATAAGGATAAGATAAGAGAATAGCCTAACTTAGTTCAAAACTGTATGGATTGGTGACTCTTTTTCTTAGTTTCCTGCCACGATTGCGATTCTGGGAGCACTACCGGAATCGCCAAATGATCCCGCTCGCGCCGGATTGGATCGCGGAAGCCTTGACTGATTTTGTGTGACCGTCGGCAAACACCACCGGAGTCCGGCCGTCTTTCCCTTGACGCAGATAGCGCCCCTGAATCGGCTTGAGCAACCCCGGATCGACGCTCGCATCGGCGGAAGCGATGAGATCCTCGCCACTTGCTAGGGGAACAGCTTGCTTCAGGTCTGTAAAGGTGGTGAATCCTGGCACGAGAGCCGTTCCATTGTCAGCGCCGAACACGAATCCCCGATACTTGCCACCCGGGCCATGAGGGGTATTCGCGAAAAGTCCGGTGCTCGCGACCTCCTCCATTTGGCTGGTTGTGGCGACTGCATTGAATGCCGAACAACCAAGGATCAGCGCGCCTGGCTGGCATGTTGGAATGGTGATGATGACGGTGGGGCCGACACCGGAGACGGCCGTGACATCGTTGTAGCCCACGCTCTGGTTTTGGCGCGTGCTCCAGTTTCGAGCATAGGTGCTTCCGTTCGCGCCGGGAGCCACGAAGATCTGCTCATTCTTCACGTACGGAAACACGGCGGCGGTCCAAATACGATTTGGGTCGGTCGTGGGAGTGTCGTAGTTCGTGCTGGGGACAAGGGTTTCGTCGTAATCCGACGTGTACATCATCACACTCAGACTCAGTTGGCGCATCTGCGAGAGACCCGCGGAAGCTTTCGCGGCTTCTTTGGCAGAGGCAAAGACGGGGAAGAGAATCGCCGCCAGAATCGCGATGATGGCAATTACCACCAGGAGTTCAATGAGCGTAAATGCGCGTCGCACCATAAGCATGAAGACGTGACCTTACCGCAGGATTGTTCTGGCGTCCCGGGTTTAGGTACCGGAACCGCCAGGAGTGGGGAGCACGGGACTCAATCCACCATTCTCGGTGCCACCAGTTGGTGCAGGGGACGTGCCATTTCCGGGAATCCCGCCGACATTGCTTCGCGGATCTGTTGCCGGAACCAACAAACCGGTATTCGTCGTTTGTTGCAAGCAGGTGAAGCCATACACCCGACCGAGATCTTGGATGACCTTGATGGCGGGGACGTCACGGTAGTCCAACTCAATTTCGACATCGCGCATCCCCGGGGCCGATTCGAGGGTGATGCCTGCCTGAACCGCCACATCGTTCAGGGCACTCATCAAAGTTGTGCGGCGAGAGACGACGGTCACGGGCTTTTCAAACGGCAGAATCAGGGCGGTCTGGTCACCCGGTTGGGCCGTCCCGGGAGTCGTCGGAGGCGTGGAGTTGTCTTGAGAGAGCCCCGCAACCCCTTGGTCGCCCGAGGGTACTTCTTGGATCGCTTGCGGGTTGATCGTGGTCGGAGCCGCAACAGGAACCGGTTGACGAGATTCGAGGAACCGGAGAGTTCCCAAAGTCGCCATCACGACCCCCGCCATCAGCAACACCGTCACGCCAAGCACCTGTAGTCGGGGAGGGCTGGATTCTCCGCCCGGACTCGGCATGAAGTTCTCACGCGGAGTTTTGGCCTTGATCGGCTTGGCGACCTTGAGCCCGACCACCATCTCGCGTCGCTTCATCAACTCCGCACGATGCTCGGGATAGCGACCAAAGAACTCCTCGAAGGCCTCGTCGGGGCCTGATTCGGCCAGCTGCCACATCAACTCATCGACATCTGGCGGCGGCTTCATGCTCCTCCTCCCAGCTCTTCGAAGAGTTGGCGGAATCGTTCGCGGGCGCGGAACAATCGGGTTTTGGCCGCATTGCTACTGCAGCCAAGGCTCTCCGCGATTTCGAGAAGCGAGAGCTCGTCCCAGTAGAACAGAGTGAGAATCGCCCGATCGTTGGGGTGCATTTTGGCCATCGCGGCTTCGATGCGGGGATCTTCGTGTTCGATGACCGGCTCAGATTCGGGGATCGCCTCGACCGATTCGCCCATCGGGGCTTGCAGCCGTTTCCACTTGAGCCTCCGCGCCTGCTGAATGCTTCGATTCACGGCAATCCGGAAGAGCCAGGTGCTGAACCTGCTGCGCCGGTCAAACCGGCCAAGGTTCCGGTAGACCAGGGTGAAAATCTCCTGGACGGCGTCCATCGCTTCGTCGCCATCGAGCAGGATGCCTCGGGCGATCGCGTAGACGCGGTCGTAATACTTGGCGTAGAGGGTTTGGAAAGCGTGGTGGTCTTCACGCAAAATCCGATCGACGAGAAGAAGATCCTCATCGAAGCTATCGGTTTTTACGTGTTGGTACAGCTTTGACACCACGTCACCTCACTTGGACGCACCAGAAGGGAAAACACGTTACCGTGTCCCATCTGCTCACACTAGACGAAAGAGTCGCCCCGAATCGTGCGCCTCGCGGAGCATGAGGCCTATCCACTCGTGCGCACCGCAAATCCATCGGTGATGGTCATCAGCGAGACAGCATCGAGCACCAGCATGAGAACTAGCGTCGCGAGCCAAGCGTATTCGCGTCGCTCCCCCATGATCCTGACCATTCCCATCGCAAAAAGGAATCCAAATGAGGCGAGAGCGGGGAAGATGTACCGCGCTTGGCCCTGGAAGAAGTCCATGTTGAATCGCACAAGGCTCGCTACCGCGAGAAAAAGCAGGAGCAGATGGAGAATCTGGAACCAACTGACGCGTGGCAGGGCGTTCTTCTCCGCATATTCGCGAAACTCGCGGAGTCCCATCATTCCGAGCAAGGCAACGGCACCCAGCACCACGAGAATCGCGAGGTAGATCAGGCCACTTCGCTCCATGCCCATGCGCTCGAACAGGAAGATGTCCATGTAGCCGAACACGCCAACAAAGCTGCGCACGGTCCACCACATCACAAAGTTGCCCCAGTAGGTCACCGGACCGAGGCCCTCGATGAACATTGCGGCCTGAGGCGATCCCGTAAAGCCTTCCTTGAATGTCTTGAGAACAAACGGCTCGCCATAGAGCGACATATTGCGAGCGATCCACGGAGCCGCCATCGCCAGAGGGAGGGCGAGTCCAGCCACCCACTCTTTGATTCCCGGTCGAGCCGCGTCGCCGTGCTCCCGATTGCTCATGAAGAAGGCGACGAACGCCAAGGGCAGCAGGATCAGAGCGGAGGTCTTGGTGAGCATCCCCAATCCGATCAGGGCGCCGACGCCGAGCGCCAGCTTCGTGCTCCACCCGAGTTGAACACCTCTCACCAAAAGGGCCAGCACCCAGGTGCAGAGACAGAAGAGCAAGGGGTCGTTGCTGACCGCCGCATGCAGCGCGACGGACATCGGAAGGAATCCCGCAAAAGCGGCGGCGGCGAGCCCAACATCCTCTCGACCGAGCCCCCATTTGGCAGCAAAAAAGACTCCCACAAGGGTGAGGCAACCGATGAGGGTGTTCAGAAATCGCAATTTGACGCCGGAATCGGGCGATGTCGGATCGCTACCCGTTACGACGCTCCAGGCGGTTGCCATTAGGTAGTAGAGGGGCGGTTGGTGACTCTGATAGGTTTCACCCAAGTCGGGCGATCCTTTCTCGAAGACCGGGAAGCCCTTGCCCTCCTTCAGATGCTGGATATAGTTGGCATGTTGCCGCTCATCCGGCGCGCCGATATCGGGGATGGTGAGCGGCTGGCCCGTCGTGGGGTCCTTCTGGAAGATCAGGATGCCCGGCTCCCGATAGGGAGTATTGACGTTAAAGACTGTACAGACCACAACAAAGAGTCCAAGGATCACCCAGAGAGGGGTCGGCAGTCGCATAGGGATCATTTTAATCTGTTTCGCATATCAAGCACCAAGCCGTCTATAATATGGTTAGTGATTCCCCAGCGGGATCCGGTTAGGAGATTCTGGAAATCCATGAAAGCCAAAGCCATCCTCACGCTGACCCTTGCGGCGACGGCAGCTCTGATGTCGACCGCCGTCTTCAAGGCAAACGCCCTCGACAACTACGTCTCCACCCTCGGCAAGGCCGACGGCTTGGTTGCCACCTATACGGTGACCACGCTTGATGGAGGCACCGAAGAATTCTCTGTTAGCCTGGCGAAGCCCAACTTGGCGCGGATCGAAACCGCCAAGCGGGTGATCGTGGCCGACGGCACCGACATCACCACGTTCGAGAAGTCGAAGAACCAGTACTACAAGGTTCCTCAAACCGCTGCCTCACTGGGCGAGCTCTTCTCTCCGGTCGAGTTCCAAGCTTGGACTCCGTTCTTCGACAGCAAGGCCTTTGCCAAGGTCGCCAAGATCGAGGACAAGGGCAGCCGCAAGCGCGGTGGAAAGACCATGAACATGGTTCAAATCAGCGCGGACGCCAAGGGCGATACCGTGATGACCTTCCACATTGACGAGTCGGACAACCTGACCAAGCAAGCCACTTTTGACATCAAAACCCTCACCGGCATGCGCCAAATGGTGATGAACGCGGAGAAGGTGAGCCTGACCCGATCGGCCGCTGACACCTTTGCATTCAAGGCTCCGGAAGGTGCTCAGTTTGTAGATATCGCGAGCCTCAAGACAGGCAAGTGGCTTTACGACTTCGACGAGGCCATGAAGGCGGCGCAAGCCACAAACTCCATCGTCATGGTGGACTTCATGGCAACCTGGTGCGGACCTTGCAAGATGATGGATGCGGAAGTCTTCCAAACTTCTGAGTTCAAGGAACTGACCAAGGACATCGTCCTGGTGAAAGTGGACGTCGACATTCAGCAAGCTCTCGCGGCCCGATATGGCATCGAAGCCATGCCGACGGTGAAGTTCCTCGACAAGAGCGGTGCGGTGATTCACGAGTTCGTGGGCTACGGCGGATTCCAGCAAGTCATGGGCGAGGTCCGAAAGGCCAAGTCCAAGAAGCCGTAAGCAGACAGTTCGGACGAAATCTGTCGGAAAAGGACCCCGGCGAGGCACCTCGCCGGGGTTCGTTGCGTCCGAACCTTTACCCCGCCGGATGAGGGCAGTTTCGTCCCGGTCTTTTCAGGCCGAAAGGGGTACGATTTGAGGACTTTTCCACAGCCTCACTGAGGAGGAAACTGAGCAGACGTGGCAACTACCAAGACCGATCCTGATCAGCGGCACAACGAGGGCCGTGAACCTGCGAAGCTCGCGAGTGACTTGCTCACCGCCGATGACTACCATGAGCTTCTGAAACAGCTTTATATGGCGCGCTATTTCGACGTGCGTCTCATCAAAGAGAAGAAGCGCGGCCGCCTGCGCGGCACCTTGTATTCCTCTCACAACCAAGAAGGAATCATCGTGGGCGCCCTCTACGGCCTGCGTCCAACCGACTGGATCAGCCCGATTCACCGAGACATGCCCGCCTTCTTTATGAAGGATTTCCGCAGCGGATGGGACAACCCCGAGCGCGTGGGCATGACGATCGAAGAAGTTTGTGGTCAGGTGTGGGGCAAGGTCACGTCCCCGGGACGAGCCCGAGACAACTGGAGCCACATCGGCAGCCGCGCCAAAAAGATTATCCACTCCACCTCGATGCTGGCGGGAACGATCCCCGCAGCGGTCGGTGTCACGTTGGCGGATCGACTGAACGGACTTGATTCCGTCGCGGTCACCTTCAACGGAGAAGGTTCGACGGCTCAAGGCGTCTTCCACGAAGCGATTAACTTCGCTGCCGTCGAAAAGCTCCCGGTGATCACGATCATCGAGAACAACCAATGGGCGTACGGCACGCCGACTCACTACGAATATTCGCTCGAAGACTTTGCGCGCCGCGCTGATGGATTTGGCATCCCGGGTCTCGTCGCCGATGGCCAGGACGTCCTGGATGTCTATAACAAGGTCTGCCAAGCCGTCGAGTTTTCGCGAGCCGGAAACGGCCCGAGCATCGTGGAGTGCAAGACGTTCCGATCCTACGGGCACGGCGACCACGACGACGACCGAGCCGAGAAGTATCGTCCCGAAGAGGAAGTCGAAGAGGGCCGCAAGCGCGACCCGATCGCGATCATGAAGAAGATCATGGTTGAAAAGGGCTTCTTGAGCCCGGCAGAAGCGGCCAAGTTCCCGGCTGAAGGCAAGGGCGCTTCCGAAGTCACCGATGAAGACTTCCCGCCCGAAGTCGTCGCCTACCTCAACCGAGGAGTCGAGAGTGCGGTTAACGCCCCGGTTCCTGAGGCGCACGAAGGCGGAATGTGGGTCTTCCGGGAGGAGAACTAATCATGGCAACCGCAACTGAAACGGGAGTGAAGAAGAATTTCCTCACTGGTCTCAAGGAGGCCATTGCGGAAGAAATGGAGTCGAATCCGAACCTCATCTGCATGGGTGAGGATATCGGAGCCCTTGGCGGCGCGTTTGGTGTCACCGATGGATTGATCGCACGATGGGGTCGTGAGCGTGTCATCGACATGCCGATCTCCGAGGCCGCGATTGTCGGTGTGGCCGCCGGTCTTTGTCTCAACGGCAAAAGCGTGATGGTGGAGATGCAGTTCATCGACTTCATCTCGTGCGGTTTTGACCAGATTGTCAACATGACCGCGACCTACCACTATCGCACCGCCGGCGAAGTCAACATGCCGATGGTCATCCGTGGCCCGGCGGGAGCCTATGGCGGAGGCGCGCTCTACCACAGTCAGATGAACGAGGCTTGGTTCGCCAACTCTCCGGGCATCAAGATCATTGTGCCGAGCACCCCTTATGATGCCAAAGGCATGATGAAAGCCGCGTTGCGAAATCCGGATCCCGTGCTCGTGTACGAAATCAAGGATCTCTACCGCCGACGCGATCTGGAAGAGGTTCTTCCTGAAGAGGACTACATTGTCCCGCTTGGAAAGGCCAGCGTTCGACGAGAAGGCGACGATCTCACCATTGTCACCTACGGTCAGAACGTCTATCACTGCCTTGAAGCCGCGAAGAACTTGGAGAAAGAAGGCTATCACGTCGAGGTTATTGACCTGCGAAGCCTGGTGCCTTTGGACGAAGCCACGATTATCGAGTCGCTGAAGAAGACGAATCGATTGCTCGTCGTGAACGAAGCGCCGATGACCTGCGGTTTCGCGGGCGAGGTTCTCAGCCGAATGAGCGAGAAAGCGTTCGAGTATCTCGATGCTCCGCCGGCCCGGATCACCCGCCTCGACACCCCGGTGCCCTGGGTCAAGCCGCTGGAACTCTTTGTTCTGCCAAGCGTCGAGCAAATCACCGAGAAAGCTCTCAAGCTGATCAAGTACTGATCCCTGCTTGAGATTGTACAAGGGAAGTCGGGCTCTCCTCTCTAGAGAGCCCGACTCTTTTTTCGATGCGCGCCGGTGCCGTTGCCTCAACCCTTACGAGGAAGGTGAGTTTGGATGCTGATCGGCCTGGGATCACACCGTTCCGGCCTATCTGAACGTCAAGAAGAGTTGTGAGGCGGGGCATAATCACCTGCGCCTTCGCGCTTTTATGATCGGACAAAACGCAAACAAATCCTCGCGCAAGCGAGCCGAGTTCGTGGTGATCGGACTCGGACGATTCGGAACCAGCCTGGCTCGCACCTTGGTTCAGAACGGTCACACGGTTTTGGGGGTGGACTCGGACATGAACCTCGTCCAGCGCCACTCCCACGAGATCACTCAAACGATCCAGCTGGATTCGACCGACGAGCAAGCGCTTAAGGAAATCGACATCACCAGCTTTGACACCGTGGTTGTCGCGATTGGGACGCATTTCGAGGCGAGTTTGCTGACGACGGTGGCTCTGAAGTCTCTCGGCGTGAAGCACGTTCTGTGCAAGGCGACCAACGAACGTCAGCGGGATATTCTCCTCAAGGTTGGGGCGGATAAGGTCGTTTTGCCGGAGTTCGAGGCAGGCGAGCGACTCGCGACCATGATCATCGCTCCGAGCGTTGTTTCTCAGATGACCCTTTGTCCGAACGTGGGAATCAGTGAACTCGTAGTCCCCGATTCTTTGGTGGGTCGGAGTCTGGAGGAAGCGGATCTTCAGGCTCGATACGGGCTCTCGGTGGTGGCGATTCAGCGCGGGACCAATGTGCAGACCAACCTCAAACGCGGAATTGTGTTCCGTCAGGGCGACATGTTGGTGGTGATCGGCCCGACCGATGCGGTTCATCGCCTCAGTTCGCACGTGTGAGCCTTAGTCTATGAAGGCCAAGCCCACGCGCACCCCATTCTCCCTGCGAGAGAAGATCAATCAGCTCCCGACGGCGGTGCGATTGATCGGGGGATTGCTGCTGATGGTGTGGCTCGGGACATCTGCGTTGATGCTCCCCATGATGAGCAAAGGCGACCCGCTCAGCTTCCGAGAGGCCATTTTCACGGCGGTTTCGGCATTGACGGTTACCGGTCTGAGCATCATCACCCCGGCGGCTGATCTCACTTGGGCAGGGAAGTTCACCTTGCTGGCCCTGATCCAGTTTGGGGGCGTCGGCTACATGGTTCTCGCGATTCTGGTGTTCCGGTTGCTTGGCCGAGACATCAACTTCACCGATCGGATGGCTTTGCAGGATGCCCTTGGCCTCATCAACTCTGCGGGGATCGTGAAGCTGACCTTCAAGGTTTTGGCGACCGTCTTTGCGCTCGAAGGACTTGGGGCAACTGCGCTGTTAGTTCATTGGAATCTTAGCGGCGTGATGTCGGATCGTCCGTTTGGGGTGCAGCTGGGCTACGCGATTTTCCATGCTACATCGAGTTTCTGTAACGCGGGATTTGATCTCTTCGCGGGCTACAAGGACTTTCCAACCGATCCGGTGACGTTCTTCATCCTCGGAACCATGATCTTTTTCGGAGGGCTTGGCATCCCGGTCTTGAGTGATCTGTTCACTCTGCGTAGGCAGAGGAAACTCTCACTCCACACTCGATTGACCCTGATCGCGACGATCTCCTTGATGATTGGCGGGGCGGTGCTGCTCTTTGTCAGCGAGACGCGTCCGGGGAACGTTTTGCATGGCCTGAGTGTCGCGGAGCAGATCAAGTACTCCTGGTTCCAAAGTGTCTCAAGTCGTACGGCGGGGTTTGTCGGGCTCCCTGATTTTGACCAGATGGGGGGCGGTGCGCGCCTGGTCATCATGAGTTTGATGTTCGTGGGTTGTGCCCCGGCCTCGATGGGCGGCGGGATGACCACAGGCACGTTGATCGTCATGGCTCTGGCCCTGATTGCCTACATCAAACGTCAGAGCACGCCGATTGTCGCGGGCAAGGCCATCCCCGGCGAGATGGTGCGGAAAGCGGCGGCGATTCTCGCGATCTCGTTGTTCGCCGTCTCCTCCGCGACGTTTGCGATTTTGGTGACCCACGACACGACGCTCGATAAAGCCGCCTTCGAGGTGATTTCCGCCTTTGCAACGTGTGGTCTGACCCTGGCCTTTACCTCGGAGCTCAACGATTTCGGGCTCTTTGTCATCATGACGATGATGTTCTGGGGTCGGCTCGGGGCGCTCAGTATCTTGTTTGCGCTCACCCGCCCGAAGGATTCGACCCGGGTGAAGTATCCCGAAGAAAAAATCCTGATCGGCTGAGGCCGACCAGGATCGCTGAGTTTTGGGAACCTGAAAGCTTACAGATCGTAAGTGGTCTTCTTCGAGGTGGCAGGGACTCCGCCGTCTTTCTTCCTTTGCAGCGTCATTTCGAGCTTGTCGAAGTGCTTGTTGATGTTTGGAATCAGAATCAGGAAGACGACGACTGAGATCGCAGCCATGCCAAAGGCATAGAGGTACCAGAGGTCACTGAGGAGCCAGCCGACAAAGCCGAGGAGCATCGGTGTTTCGGCAAGGGCACCCACGGTGAGGATCTTGCCCTGAACGAGTTGCGTCTCCTGCGGCTCACGCTCATCCAGCATTTTGGTGAGGGGCTTGACGCCGAGCGGCACCATGGCGGCCAGGCACGCCAGGGAGATCACGGAGAGGATTCCGATGAGGGGCAGTCCGCCATCTTTGCTCAGAGTGGGGATGACGGTGGCCTTGGCGACGCCCAGAATGGCGCCGAGGATGATGAACCACACGACAATCAGGGTCAGGTTCTTGCGAGGTTGCGCGTAAGGGGAATTGACTTTGATGCCCATCGGTGTTTCCTATTGTGACTTCATCTGCTCGCGGAGTGCTTGGAGCACGGCCTGTCGACTCTTGGTGGAATCGAGACTGTAGATACGGACGTCACCGAGATCCATTTCGATGGCGGCCTGCATGGCATCGACGGCCTTCCGCACGCCAGTTGGTTCAGACGCCCAATGGGTGAATAGAACTTCTTTTGACTCTGGGTCGTAGTGCCAGAGACCGACGAGATCTCCGCCTTCGATGATCGCGTGGGTGGCGAGGTCAGCGAGAGAATCTTGGGCGGTGAGGGCGGAGGGGAGTTTCTGCCAGCGGTCTTGGTGCTCCGGGCGAATGGAGACACGGAGGTTTTTGGTGTAAAGGAAGTAGGGGTCGATGGAGCCGAGGAGATGGATTGGCTTCTCGGCGGGGGCTTGGAAGGCTTGGAGCTCTGCCCAAGTTTCAGGATGAGCCCAGAGATCGGAGCCTTGATCGATGATCCCAGTGAGGGCGAAAGCGGCTTTTGCGGCCCGTGCGCTGAGGCCGCTGAACCATTGGAACTCGGCAAGGGTGATCGGCCCGAGCCAGGATTCATAGCGGCGGGCGAGTTGGGCAAAAGTTTCCTCCCGGGAGAGCGTGAAGCTTTGGAGAGGGTTGTCGGGCCAGAGAGTGTAAGCGTAGCGCTCGACGTCGATGCGACCGTTGACGGGGATGCGGCGGATCTTTCCTTTGTTTTGGAGCCGTCCCAATGCGCCAGGGAGATCGGTGGTGATACCGCGCTTTTTGCCTTCGTCGCCGAATCGTCGGACCTTATCGCCCAGTTCGTCGCGGAGTTGCTGAGGATCGCGTGGGCCGGGTTCGAGGGCGATCAGGACGGCCTCCATGAGTGCTTCGATCTCCACGCCGGTGATGCCCAGCTTCCGTTCCGGAGATGACGGGGTAATCGGTGCGGAGGGGTCTTCGGCACAGGCGAGTCCGAGCGCGAAGTCCGATTTGGGGAGGAGGTAGGCGCAGCCTCGCGCACTCGGCAGTTCGTGGATCGTGCAGTCGGCGAGGGCTTGGTCGATGGTCGGGCGGGTCAGCCCGGCGCGGGCCATCAGGGCGAGATACGGCGAAGTTGCCCCTACGGTTCGGCACCAGCCGATCTGAGTGAGGATCTCCTCGGGGGTTCCGGTGAGAGGGGAGAGGAGTCCCTGTTTGTGGGCGCGGAAGGCTCGAAGCTGGTCGATCATTGGGCGGGCTGAGGGATGCCGCCCAGGCTGGCGACGGCAAAGAAGTGGTCGTCCTTATTGACCCGGTCGATGGTGGTTTGGAGGGTGAACGCGTCGCCCTCGGGGGTGATTTCGCGGCAGCCTCGCCAGGTGGCGGAGGCCGTGTCGCGCCAATAGATGGCGTACTTCTGGCCGGAGTTGCCTTGCCACCGGAGAGTGGTGGAGTGGCTTTGGTCGCGGACGATTCTCACGAAACTCGGGGCGGGTTCGGACTGGGCGAGCGATGCGGCGCAGAGGGCATTGATCTGGGTGACATGGGCGAGGTAGTCGAAATCCATATGTTCGATGAGGTCATCGGGGGTGTGTTGGCGGGAGTATTCCTCGTGGACTTCGGTCAGGCGGACGGCAGAGAATCCGCGCATCGTGAAGGGCGTGTGGTCGCCGCCTCGTCCGAATCGGTCGCGGCGGAGGACAAGCTTGACCCTGAAATCCGACAGGTGTTGGCGCGTTTGCCACTCCATCCATCGGGCGAGTTCTCGGGCGTTGTGGCGGGGGGATTCTTCGCTGAAGACTCGGATCGCGGTGGGGTCAGAAAGACCGAGGAGGTTACCGCTGGAGCCGATCGTGTCGTTGTTGAGGACTGCTTCGAGATTCCAGTGCTCTCGCTGGGCGCGTTGGGCAAGGGCGTGAGCACCCAGAAGACCTTGCTCTTCGCCGCTGAGCAGGGCGAAGTGGATGGTGCACTCAGGCTGGATTGCGGCGAGGAGTCGGGCGACTTCGAGGACGGCCGCGACCCCGCTGGCGTCATCGTTCGCGCCAGGGGCTCCGGGCTCGTGGGGTCGGACGCTGAGGTTGAGGCTATCGAAGTGGGCGGACAGAACGATGCGGCGGTCGGTGCGTCCGGGGAGGGTCCCGATCACGTTGGGAGCGAATCGGGGCTCGGGCACGCGGCGGCCTTTGGGCATCACGTAGCGCATGGTTTCGACTTCGATCCCAGGGATTTGGGCGAGGTGAGCGGCGATCCACTCGGCGGCTTGGGCGCATCCGTCGCTGAGGGTGTTGCGCGTCGAAAGAGCGCTCAGGGCCTCAACGGTGGATCGGAGGCGGGTCGAATCCGGCATAAAGCTCATGACAATCTCTGTACGATACCTGCGCGATTGTCGTAAGATTGAAGTGAGATGTCACGGCGCGAGGAGTTCGATTCGACGGGGTTTATCATTGCTCGGGGGCTGTTTTCCGAACAAGAAACGTCGGCCCTGCGGGATCACATGATGGAGGTCCGCAAGGACGAGCGTCCGGGGGATTTCTCCGGGGTGGATCTGACGAGCAATGATCCGCTGAAAAAGTATCCACGGATGATCCACATGCATCGCTGGGATGAGGCAAGTCTGCGGTGGATGATTGACGGGCGTCTGAATCAATGGATGACGGAGCTCACGGGCGGGTCGCCGATTGCCGTACAGACGATGCTCTACTTCAAGCCGCCGGGGGCTCGCGGGCAAGCGCTCCATCAGGATAACTACTATCTGAAGGCTCAGCCGGGAACCTGCATCGCGGCGTGGATGGCCCTGGATGACTGCGACGAAGAGAACGGCTGCATGATGGTGGTGCCGGGGTCTCAGGATTTGCCGATGCTCTGCACGATCCAGGCGGACACGACTCAGAGCTTCACGGACGTCACGGTGCCGATTCCGCCGGGCATGGAAGCCGTCCCGGTTCGGATGAAAGCCGGGGATGTTCTTTTCTTCAACGGATCACTGATCCACGGGTCGTATCCGAATGTGAGCGAAACGCGATTCCGTCGAGCGATGATCGGACACTACATCACGGCGGAGGCGAGCAAGGTTTCCGAATTCTACCATCCGTGCTTGCGGATGGATGGCACGGAAGTCGAGCGGGACATCGCGGAAGGCGGCGGGTCGTGTGGCCAGTTCGTTGATCGCGATGGCGAGAAGGTTCTGGAGATGGTCGCCGCCACCCACTCCGGCCCCGCGCATGAGTGAGTTTCTACGGTACAGGGAAGCTCCCATCGATGAATTCTGGTGAGATAGGTCTCGGGTGACTGAATGAAAATCGCGATTATTGGTGCCGGGAGTGTGGGGTTTACGCGGACTTTGGTGCGCGATATCTTGACCGTCCCGGAGCTCCGGGAGACCCAGTTTGCATTGATGGACATCAACTTGCGCAATGCGGAGATGGTCGCGCAGCTGCTGGACAAGGACATTAGCGCGGCAGGTTTCCCCGCCGAGCTTCATCTAACCACAGATCAACGGGAGGCGATTTCCGGCGCGAACTACGTGATCTGCTGCATCCGTCATGGAGGCCTCGAAGCCTTCGCCACCGACGTGGAGATCCCGCTCGCGTATGGGGTGGATCAATGCGTCGGCGATACGCTCGGCCCTGGGGGAATCATGTACGGTCAGCGGCACATTCCTGTGATCCTCAGCATCTGCAAGGACATCCGCGAGGTTGCCGAACCCGGCTGCTTGTTCCTCAACTACAGCAATCCGATGGCGATGCTGACCTGGGCGGCGGCAAAACATGGCGGGGTGGATGTCGTCGGGCTCTGCCATGGGGTTCAGGGCGGGCACCATCTCATCGCTTCCGCCTTCGGGCTCAAGAAACAGGAGGTCGATGTCATCTGTGCAGGGATCAATCACCAGACGTGGTACGTGCAGATTCGGCACCAAGGCAAGGATTTGACCGGCGAGCTTCTGGCGGCGATGGAGGCTCATCCGACGATCTCCCAGACCGAAAAGGTGCGGATCGACATGCTCCGGCGGTTCGGCTACTTCAGCACCGAGAGCAATGGCCACTTGAGTGAATATGTGCCGTGGTACCGCAAGAGACCCGAGGACATCCCGCAATGGATCGACACCAGTTCCTGGATCAATGGCGAAACGGGGGGGTATTTGCGGGTGTGCACCGAGGGGCGGAACTGGTTTGAACATGACTTCCCGAACTGGCTTGCAGAAGTTCCCTACGACTTTGCGCCAGAAAAGCGAAGCGAGGAGCATGGCTCCTTCATCATCGAAGGGCGCGAGACGGGCCGGGTCTACCGGGGCCACTTCAACCGAGTGAACTGCGGCACGATTAGCAATCTGCCGAGCGACTGCATCATCGAGGCACCTGGCTATGTGGATGGGAATGGCATTCAGATGACGGTCGTGGGAGACTTGCCTCTCGGTTGCGCGGCGGTGTGCTCCGCCTCTGTTTCAGTGCAGCGACTCGCAGTCGAGGCGGCGATGCACGGCGATGTGGATCTGCTGAAGCAGGCGATGATGCTCGATCCTCTCACTGGGGCGGTGTGCGATCCCCGCCAGATTTGGCAGATGGCCGACGAGTTGCTTGTCGCTCAGGCCGAATGGCTGCCTCAGTATGCCGCCGAGATCCCGAATGCGAAGGCTCGGCTCGATCGGGGGCCTCTTGTTCCGACGAACCGGGAGAACCGCGGTGCGGTGAGAATCCACACGAAAACGGTGGAGGAAATGGAGCAAGGCCATTCCGCCGGGAAGGAGACAGCCGGGAAGTCCGACAAAGCAGGAATGACCTCGCCGAGCTAACTCCTTAGCTTTGAAGCAAGGCGTAGAGTTCGGCGAGAGTGTAGTCGCCCCCGTGGCGTTCGGATTGCCGAATGCCGAGGCGCGAAGTCTTGGTCGGGAGTTCAGCCGTCGATCCCTTTGACGCGAGCCAGGCCTTGGCTTCTTCGGCGGTGAACTTGGCGAACTCAATATTCGCCAGGCATCGTCCCGGACGCACCGCGGCTTCGTTTAGCTTCTCAATGCCCATGTTGGCGGTGAACACAAACATGATGTTCAGACCTTGGCCGATCATCCCATCGAGAAGGTTGAGGAGGCGTCCGGTTTCCTGGCCGATCTTGCTCTTGGCGTCAGCGGCGAGGAATTCGTCAGCATCATCGAACAGGAAGACGGTGTAGCGCTTGTCGTTCGGTTCTTTATCGGGCGGAACCATATCCGGCTCTTCGGGAAGCAGGCCCATCATGTATTTGGGGGTGCGGAAAAACTCGTGGGGGTCGATGACGTAGATCGCGTGGCTCCACTCGTTCCAGCTTCGGATGAGAGATCGCAAGGCGTGGGTTTTGCCGGTTCCTGGAGGGCCGTTGAAGACGACGAGTCGCCCCGAGGCTCCGGGTCGGAGGCTCATCAGCCGCGCGAGTTCGGCCCGGGTCGGCTCGGGATAATTGGCGGCAAGATCGCTCCATTCGCCCGCTTCAATATCTCGGGTTCGGGTGCTCGGGTAGCCGCGCTCTTCGTGGGCAAAGGTGACCTTGATATGGTCCTGCTTGGCCTCTTTGCTGACAAAGAACTTCTCAAACGCGATTCCGAGTTCTTGAGTGAGCTCGGGGTCTTGGGTGGCGACGGTGTAGCGGCTCCCGTTCAGGATCAGGCTGGCGTCGTCTCGCTCGGCAAAGAAGAGAATGTCCTTGCGGTAATGGTGCGTGTAAACGACCTCAAAGTTTTGCTCCGCAAGCCAGGCGAGGGCGTCGAGGCGTTGGAACTCTCCGGTCATGTAGTCTTCACGCTCGACGATGACGTCGAAGCGCTCGAGTGACGTGAAATAGAGCCCGTTTCCGATATCGGATCCGGTGCTGGTTTGGCTGAGATCAAAGTGCTTGGGAATCCCCTTCGGCATAGGATCTAGTTTACGGGGAAGTTTCGCGGCGCGTTGCAGGGGCCCGGTGAATCTTGGGGGAGAAGTTGGGGAGGCCCAATTTTCAATGAAAAGTGAAAACTCGATTCGGGCGAGCGAGTAGAATGGCAGTAGCGATGGCTTCCACGCTCACCCCCGATATCACGATTGAGACGATTGCCGACAAGGTCTATTCCGGCGAGCGGATCACGCCCGAGGACGCGATGTTCCTCTACCACCACCCGAATCTGATCGATCTGGCGACTCTGGCGAACTATCGCCGGGAGCAGGCGACCGATCCGAACACGGTGACGTACATCATCGGGCGGATTCTGAATTACACCAACGTTTGCTGGGTTCGGTGTAAGTTCTGCGCGTTTTATCGAGTGCCGAACCACACCGAAGGGTACACGCTGACGGATGAGGAGATTCTCGATAAGGTTCGCGACACGGTGGAGAAGGGCGGGGTTGAGATTCTGTTCCAGGGCGGACTGAATCCAAAGCTCAAGATTGATTACTACGAGCGCGTTTTCGGCCTGATCAAGGACAAGTATCCGGAGGTCATTCTGCATGCGCTGAGCCCGGCGGAGATCATCTACATTGCCCACATCAGCAAGCTGACACTGCGCGATTGTCTGGCGCGGCTCAAGGCGGTTGGTCTGCACTCGATTCCTGGTGCGGGCGGCGAGATTTTGGTCGACCGGGTGCGCAAGATCATTGCTCCGTACAAGGACACCACCGATGAATGGCTGGAGTGCATGCGCACAGCGGCGAGTCTGGGGATTCGGAGCACGGCGAGCATGATGTTTGGCCACGTGGAGACGCTGGAGGATCGGGTGGAGCACTTGGGCCGGATCCGGGATTTGCAGGATGAATGCCAGCCCTTCCGCGCGTTCGTAACGTGGAACTTCCAGCCGGAAGAAACGAACCTGCCCATCGACAAGAAGGCGAGTGCGTTTGATTATCTTCGGACGGTCGCGGTGAGTCGTATCTTTCTCGATAACTTTGATAACTTGCAGCTTTCGATCTTGACCCAAGGGCCGAAGATCGCCCAGCTCGCTCTGCGGTATGGGGCGAACGATTTCGGTTCCACGATGATCGAGGAGAACGTCGTGAGCGCGGCGGGCAACAAGTTCATCCTGAGCAGCACGGAGTTCGAGCGGTTGATCGAGGATGCGGGATATCAGGCCCGGCGTCGGAATACTCGGTACGAGCTGCTGGGTTGATCAATTTAGGGAATCGCTACGAGGACGCCGCACCCTTTTCTGGGCGCGGCGTCTCTGCATGAGTAGGAGGCTCTCGATGATGAGAGCGTACGAACATGATCGGAACCCTTAGTTTGGCGATGGTTCTGCTCACGCCTCCGGAATTTCCGAAGACGGTGGAGCAGGCGATTTTGGCGGCTTATGATGACGAATGCCGGGCGGAGCAGACTTACCTGGCGATCATGGCGGAGTTCGGCGAACGGAACCCGTTCAAGAACATCCGCCAAGCGGAAATTCGGCACCAGCAAAGCCTGATTCCGCACTTCAAGACTTACAAGCTCACTGTCCCCGAGAATCGTTATGCCCGTAAAGAAAAGGAATCGGAGGACTCCTGGCAAGCTCGTCTGGGAGTGCCGAAGACCTTCAAGGAGGCCCTGGCGGCGGGTCTTCAGGCGGAAAAGGATAACGTGAAGCTCTACGACGCGATCTTCAAGATCGACCTCACGCCGGAGTTGGAAGACACGTTCGAGCATCTCCGCTGGGCAAGCCAGGAGCGACATCTCCCGGCCTTCGAGCGGGCGTATCGAAACCAGAAATAGGGTACGTTTTTGGTGGCATGGTTTCCTCCGGGGTGAGCTTCCCCGGAGGAAGCTTGAGTGGGGGCGACGGTGACTGTGGCAAGTTTGGGAGCATGGTTTTCGGAGGATGCGAGGCGCGATCGGTTCCGCCGGGCCAGATTCGTGTTTTTGGGGCTTGGTGTTGCCTTCTTTCTCCTCGGCTTTTCGTACGCGGGATTTTTCTTCACGAACCGCAGAGTGCCGTTGGCGGAATGCGCGGTTTCCGCGCGGGGCACGGTGTTTGAGGTCTCTTGCCCGGGAGCAAAGGTGATGGGAATCTCGGCGGACAAGCTGGCTCAGGTGAGGCGTGGGGATCCGGTGATCTACGTCGATGGCTCGGGCCAGGGAAGAGTGCTGGTTCGACAAGTCGCGGTGAGCATCTTGCTGATTTCAGGGGTGCTGTTCGTCTTGTACTACAACGGACAAAGATTGCAAAGAGACTTAGGCACCTGGCAGGAAGCAACTTACGGGGTCTCTGGTGATGAAGTCAGATGAATCCACGAGCGTTTGTCGGCCACGCTGAGGACAGTCTTCGGTGAAGCATTGGCGAAAGGGTAGGCGGAGGATCGGGTCTCTGAGGTTCGGGACGAAGCTGGAGCGGGCGGAGAGGTGGCTGACAGGCGGCCTCATGCTCCCGATGCTGTGGGGGCTTTTCCCCGTGAAGCCTCCGCTGTGGCTTGCGGTCATTCTTCTCATCATCTGGGTGATTCTGTTCGTGGCTTGGATCGTCGTGGCCATCAAGAGCCATTACGAAGTGCCCAAGGGGTGGTCGTGATCTGGGTGGCAATCCTGGTTCTCTCGGGCTACCTCGGGGTCATGCTGGCGCTGAATCACGCCGTTGGACGGTTGATTTTCGCCAGCGACTCGCCGGGGCGGACGGCGTTGATTTGGGCTGGGGTCGTCTTCGTGCCTCTGGACGCTGTGCCGTTCTTGATCCTGGCCATCCTTCGACCAGTGAACTGGGTGGGCGTCGCTTTCGGACTGGTCGTTTTGCTTTTCGCCAGGGTCACGCTCTACTGGCCCTGGGAGGAAAGGGCGGCGATCTGGGCAAGTCGGATCGGGCAGGGTGCGGCGTTTTACTTCCTCATCTTTGTGCGATTTGCTCTGGTCATCCGGGAGGTAGAAGGCCTTGGGTGACAGTCTTTGGCTTGCGGTGAGCTTGCTTTTGAATATCCTTGCGTTGCTCGGGCTTCGCGGGGCGCCGCCTTCGATTTGGAGAGTCGTCGGTTTCGGCTCTGTAGCATCGTGGGGATTGTTTGTCTTGATGGGGCAGCCGCTTTGGGCCGGACTGGCCACGCTGGTTACGTGCGCGATTGCGGTGGTAACTTTGTCATCGGCTGAGAGGGAAGCATGGGAAAGTGGAGGCAGTCAGCATTGGGAATAGTTGTCGCGATTGTGTTTGCCGTCCTGGTGGGCATCGCGTCCTTTGCAGAGAGGGATTTGGTGAACGGGGCCCTGATCGCAGGGGTGATTGGGATCAACTTACTCCCGCTCGCCATCAAGAAAACGAGTGTGGGCAAGACACTCCTCCGCATTTTGCTGGCGATGGGGCTCGCCATTGTGATCCTCCTCCCGTTCTCCCATCCGGTCGTGCTGGCAATGAAAGTCTGCGCAGTTGAGGGGCTGGTGCGTGCGGTCGGAACTTGAGCCAATTGTTCTGCCTTGCTGTCCGGGGGATACAGTTGATCGGATGAGGCGGGCATGACGCAAAGCCAATTCTTGATGTGCTGGATTCTGACCATCGCGCTGGTTCCCGTTGCGGCGATTCACATGAAGCGGTCGATTGGGCACTATCGCGATCAAGCAGGCATGAGAACCACCGAGCAGTTGCTCTACATTTGGATGCTTGGCGTCCAGCTCTTACTGATGCTCGCGACGATTGGACTGCTCATACCCCGCGTCTTCCCGCGATGATCCGTCCTCATCGGGAGGAATATTCTTCATCCCCTCTTAACACCCCAGGAGAATCGCTGGGGTAGCGTGGAGGGGATGATTTCGGCGGTCGTGCTGAGTAGCGTTTTGACTCCCGTCGCGTGGACGGGGACGGTTCTGGGTGGGCAGGTTCGAACGGCCCGGGGTGTGGTGTTTGAGGACAAGAATCGCAACGGAAAACGAGATTCCGGCGAAAAAGGAATCCCCAACATTCGGGTGAGCGATCAACTTTATGTGGTGAAGACCAACGCCAATGGCGAGTGGTCGATGCCGCTCCGATCCGAAGATATCGCATTCTTCGTGGTCAAACCCCGCGACTGGATGACCCCGGTGGATGAGGACATGCTGCCTCAGTTCAGCTACATCCATAAACCAGCGGGATCGCCGCAGACCCGATTCCCAGGTGTCGCCCCGACCGGCCCACTTCCGGCGAGCATTGACTTTCCGCTCCACCGGAGTCGAGAGCCCAAGAAGTTTGAGGCCCTGTTCTTCGGCGACACCCAGCCCCGAAACGTCACCGAGGTGGACTACATCCGCCGAGACATCATTGAGCCGATTGTGGGGAAGACCAACGCCCGATTCGGCGTCACGCTCGGCGATGTCGTGTTCGATGATCTGAACGTTTTCAAGCCGCTGAATCAGGCCGTGGCTCTGCTGGGGATGCCTTGGTACAACGTGCTCGGCAACCACGATATCAACATGGATGTCGAGCACGATCATCATTCGGATGAGACGTGGGAGGCTGTGTACGGTCCGAACTACTATTCGTTCGAGCACGGGCCGGTGCATTTCATCGCCCTCGACAACGTTCACTGGAATCGCCCGAATCCGTCGGAGCGAGGGGGATACACGGCTCGGTTTGGGGTTCAACAACTGACCTGGCTCAAAAATGAACTGGCGCACATTCCTCAGGACAAGCTCATCGTGTTCTGCATGCACATCCCGCTCATCAGCACGCAAGATCGAGCGGAGCTCTACCGACTGATCGAAAACCGCCCCTACACGCTGAGTGTCGCGGCGCATACGCACTATCAAGAGCACCACTTCTTAGGGAAGGAGCAAGGGTGGAATGGCAAGGAAAAGCACCATCACGTCGTGAATGTGACAACGAGCGGGTCCTGGTGGAGCGGATTGCCGGATGAACTCGGAATCCCTCACACCACCATGCGCGATGGTGCCCCCAACGGGTACTCGATTTTTAGCTTTGACGGCAACCAGTATTCGATTCAGTTCCGAGCGGCAAGACGACCCGAAAGCTACCAAATGCTGATCCAAGTGCCCGACCAGTTGGCCACGATGCAACTCGCGACGACGCAGTGCTACGTCAACGTTTTCGGGGGCAACGAGAGAAGCAAGGTCGAGATTCGGTTCGGAAAGAACGGCAAGTGGATGCCGATGACGAAAACGAACGAACCCGATCCGAGCTATGTGGAGATGAAGAAGGCGGACGAAACCATCATCGCCCCGTTCCGAAAGCTGCCCGGGATCATCAATTCGCCCCACCTCTGGAAGGTTCCTCTGCCGACGGATGCCAAGCCAGGCCTGCTCATGATCGAAGTTCGAACGACAGATATGTTCGGTCAAACCTACCTGGCGACCAAAGGCGTGCGGATTCTGTGATCTGAAAAGTGGTATCCCTTTCTCTGCGCAACTCTGGCGCGGAGGAAGGGATGCTGAACAAGTTGCTGCAGGACTCGATCGATCGGAGGGAGCTCGTTGAGCTCTATGTCAGCCGCGAGGACTTCGACAAGTTTGAGCTCGTGGCCCCCGTTGCGATGGGCACGGAGCTGTTGCTGTCGCACGATCACACAACCGCCGGCGTCGCGGATGGGTTCGTGGTGCATCTTCTGGATGATGTGCTCGCGGTTGGTCGCGGAACGCGCCACATTGCGGATCGGGTCGAACGCTCGGTGGATCGCGCCGTAACCTCGCCGATCTTTGCCAAAGCACTCGGAAGTTGGGAGTCTCTCGCCCAAGCTCTAATCGGGGCCAAAGAGATTGTCACCATCGACTTTGGCGATTCCTGGCTGATCGGACAGATGGTTCGTGCGGATTCCGAATGGGTCTGCGCGCGGCAATTCAAGTTTTCTCAACGGGAGTTTGATGGAGAAATGCTCCTTCGCTGGCGAGATGTGGAGAAGATCACCTTTGGTTCGCGGGATGAGCAAGCGGTCGCGGCGACGATTCTGGGGCTATGACTTCGGACAACATCGCAACGGCTATCTTTGTGGCGATTGTCGTCCTCTGGACTGCGTCAGAGCCGAGCACGCTCCGGAGTTTGAGCACGGTGGGCCGAACTCGAGGAGAACTCGTGCGCCAATCGTCTTGGCTCCGGTCGATCTTCGGGACGGTTGTGGCAGGCGTCGCGTTTTTCTTGCAGCCCCATTGGTTTGTCTTGGAAAACCGCTGGACGTTTCTTGCTGTGATCACGCTGATGCCCTTTGTGCTTTTTCGGATCAATCGGGCGATCTACAGCTTGTGGCTGATGCAGCCGGACACCGAACAAGATGCTTTGGAAAACGCGGAAGCACTGCGTCGAACCGGGGCGGTTGGGGAGAATATTCTCTGGCCGGTGTTTATCCGAGAAGCGAGGAAGCCGAAGGACAAGGCCATTCGGGCGGAGACTCGCAGTGAGGTCGGACAGGTTTTGGTTGACTGGAACCACAAAGGCGCGCCTGTCGGCAAGGAATGGGAGCTCCGCGACGCGGCGAATCGTCTGCTGGTGGGAGAAGTGGTGAAGGGAAGAGTGATTTACTTGATGCTGGCTCGATCGGCCCAGGTCCAAGCAAAGGAGCCGCCTCCCTAAGGGAAACGGCTCCTTTTAGGCGACTGGCGAACTCAGCGCTCCCGTGCGCCGATGCGTCCGCCGAAGGCGTTCGACGATCCTGGCTCCGTAGCGACATTCGGTCGATTGCTAGCCGGGCGTTGCACCAGAACCACGGCCGAATAGGGGCCTAGGTTGAATCCAGCACTGAATCCGAGCCCATCGCGCGGGACATTGCTGGCACTCGCGTCTGCGGTGAACGTGTTGTTGTAGTCGGCGCCGTAGCCGTTCCAGTCGCTATTGAAGACGACGTTCCAGGTGCCGCCTCGCGGAAGGCCAATTTGGTAGTTGTTGAAGGTGGAGTTACTCCAGTTCATCAGCACGACGACATCATCGCCAACGCCCCCGTTCTTCCAACGGTGGAACGCGACGACCTTTCCGCTGTTGTTGACGTGGTGAACGTTCACATTCGGGCCAGAGAGGCCGGCAGAGAGGCCAGATCGGTTCCGCCGCAGGCCAATCGCATCCTTGTAGAGCTGACGGATACCCGCAAACGTGGTTGCCTTATTCCAGTCAATGGGATCCGTATCTCGGAACCACTCGTCTTCCAGGATCTCCTGGCCTTGGAAAATCATCGGGAGCCCGGGGGCGGTGAGGGCGAGAATGCCGCCGAGGCTGGATCGCTTGCGCGCCCAGTAGCTCCCCGGATTGCTCGGGTCGATTTCCTGCGGCACCCGCGAGCGGCCGTTCGCAACTTCGTCGTGCGACTCGGTGTAGATCACTCGCTGGAGCCACTGACCGTTGTAGTTGTTCAGGATCGCATCGCGGACGCTGAACATGTTTCGGTCGGCATCCCACGGGGTGGTCATGGCGGTGCGCATGGGGTGGACAAAATCGGGAGTCCACTGGGCATCAAATCCTGCTCCGCCGGCGCCGGTGGTTTTGGTGATCCACTCGTTTCCTCGCAGGTCTTCCGCGATATTGATCTTCCACGGCTGAGAGCTATTAATCTCGTCGTTGATCCATTGCATCAAGCTCCAGCCGTCGGGATTGTCGCCCTGATCGGTTTGTCGGATGTAAGCCGTGGCATCCCAACGGAAGCCATCAATGCGGAAATCTTGCAGCCAATACAGGGCGTTGTCGCGGATGTATTGCCGCACCGGGCCGCGACCGTAGTCCGGTCTCGTCGCGCCCCAAGGGGTGTTGGATCGTGCGTCTTGATAGAAGTAGATGCCGCCGAACACGCCTTGGCTCCAGCCATCGAACCGCCAAAGATCGAGGTCGCTGGGGCCGTAGTGGTTATGGACCATATCGAGGAGAACCGCGATCCCGCGCTTGTGAGCTTCGTCGACAAACTTTTGCAGCATTGCCGGGCCTCCGTAGGCTGTTTCGACCGAGAATGGCTGCGAAGGGTTGTATCCCCAACTGAAGTCGCCAGGGAACTCATTGATCGGCATCAATTTGATGGCGTTGACGCCGAGATCTTGGAGATAGTCGAGTCGGTTGATCGCACTCGCAAAGTTGCCGGGGCTTCCCCCTGGGACATCATTGAAGGTGCCGATGTGCATTTGGTAAACGACCATGTCGTTCCAATTCGGCGTGGAGAAGTTTGTCGACGTCCATGCAAAGGCCTGGGGATCGAAGATTTGGCTGTTGCCGACTGAGTTCGTCACTCTGCGCGAATAAGGATCCTGCCGCCACAAGGTGTTGGTTCCGTTGCGAATGACGTACTTGTACTGCTGGTTCGGCAAAGCACTTCGATGGAACACCGAGAAGTACCCGTTGCCTTCTGGCACCATGCGGGCATTGGAGTCGTTCCAGCCGTTGAAGTCACCGGCGACGGTGACACTCGTGGCATTGGGAGCCCAAACCCGGAAGCTGGTCCCGTTGGGGCGTACGAGCGATCCCATTCCGCTGACATGGGAAGCCACCGAATCGCGCACCACTTGGCCGGAGAAGGTCAGGCCGGTGGGTGTATAGAATCCGATGAACCACTGTCCGCTGCTGAGGAGGAGGCTCGTGGAGTTGTTGAGCTCGACCGGCGGGATGGCCGCATTCAGTCCGATTGGCTGCGCGAAATCGTAGGTGCTTTGTGTCGGGATGGCGCCTTTGCGAAGGTACATCGTTCCCCGACCCTTGGGATCGTTCATGTTGAGTCGGAGCCGACCATGCCAGTCGCTGACATCGACTCGGTAGACCTGCCAGTTGCGTCCCCGCACCGTTCCGTCGATCCGAAACGGCCCTGGACCAGAGAGCAAGGTTTGGGCAAGGCCCGAGCTCGCAAGCACCGCCGTCAGCCCCATTGCCAGGAGCGCGCCATTCCACCGCTTATTCATTCCTATCCTCAAGAAATCGCCCGATACGTGGCTCGATTCTGGTTATACAGACGAGAATACGTATTCAAGAGTTCGTAACGCTATTGTGCGCAATCTTGGCTTTGGAACAAAAGACTTTTTCGAGAACCTAGTAACGGGCGTTAAAGGTCAGATCCCGGCTGAACCCGAACAAGCAGGCCATCCGAGACCTCAATCCAGGACTTTTCGCCGTCCAGAGACTGATGAATCAGCTGCCGCAGCGTGTCGGGATCGACTTGCGTGATTCTTTCTCGCTCGATCAGACTCGTGCCGTCCGGATAGCGAGTCGTTCCGAGAAGCTCGACGCCTTTGCTGATCGGCTTGACATCGCGGCGGCTCGACCAACCTGATGTGTTAGACCAATCCTGAGCCCAACGACCACTTTTGCCATCCAGTGAGTAGGTACTTGAGGCGCGGGACCCATCCAGGCTCGACCATTCATCGACAACCGCAAACCCCTTATTCATCTTGCGAATCACGGAGACACCCGCAAGGGTGCCGCCGCTCGTCATGAAGTGCCATCTTCCGACGAGGAAATCGAGGAGTCGCCCGCCCTTTGACTTCACGGCAGGGAATTCGATCCACTCGGCCAGCTCTTTAAATCGGGGGTGGTCACGCACCGTTCTCAGCTCGCGGGCCCGGCGCAGCGACTCAACATCCGTGAATCCTGCCTTCGCGGCGTCCCGCAAGGAGTCAAGCGAGGCTTCTGGCATTGTCAGCCCGGCATAGGCACGGGCAAGGAAGAAATGCGAGCGAGAAACTTCGACCTTCCGTCGAATGGCTTCATTCAGCGGAGGGAGTGACTCCAGATAATTACCGATCTCCACGTAGCTGTGACCAAGCCGGAACTGAAACTCACCGTTAGAAGGGGTCTGTCCGACGAGAACCGAATACTGCTGGGCGGCCTGACGGAAGTTGTTTCCCCGGTAAGCCTGCTCTGCGCTCTGGGCTGTTGAATTGGCCCCCTGGGAGTCGCTGAGACTGCCCGACAGGCCATGCCCCGCTGCCGACCCAACGAGCATGCCATCGACTTGAGGCAACCCTGCGGGCGATGGGACATCACAGATGCTCAAAGTGAGCTGAATATTGGCAGCGATCAGAAGAGGTAACAACGGCGGTCTCCAATACCCCGAAAATGCGAGGCCCTCTCAAGAAAACGTTACTTCATGGCGTCCGGGTTGCGCGTCCCAGTTAAAGAATTGACGAGCGCACCGAACTGTTCGTTCGACCGAATGCTTGCAAGGTCAGGATCTTCCTGCATCCAATCGACATCGCAGAAACCTTCTTCAACGGCGGTGGTGAGGTTATGCAGGGCCTCTTGTTCGTTGCCGAGCAGAGCGTGACCGCAGGCAATGTTGTAGTACCCCAGATACGATTCATGTCCGAATTTGATCGAAGACTCAAACGCGGAGCGAGCCTCTGGGAACCTCTTTTGGTAGTGCAACGAAAGTCCGAGGAGGAACCAGGCCCGGCCACTCGTCGGCTCTTTTCTCAGGCTTTCCCGTGCGCTTCGTTCGGCGTCCACCCACTGCTGATCGGACACTTGAGCCAGAGATCTGGACTCCAGAACGAGAGCCTGACCGTGCTTGGCTTCTGTCCAGGTTTGGTACTGAACAGCCGCCGCAGCACTTGCGATTGCAAGAGCAGCGCACCACCATCCGTTCCGAAGAAGCCACTTCACTGTTTCTTTCTTACCACGAATCACTTGGTCAGAGTTCCCACAAGGCCGCTGATTGGCAAAAGGTCATCGTAGTGTAGGGTGAGACTCCCTAGAGTGTGACTCGACGGCTTTGGTAATATCCACCGGGCTTAGCGCAATGGCGCACTAGGCATTCTCACTCCCAAACGAGGTTAAACCACACGTGGCCAAAGAAGCCAAGCTTGAACACATGGAAACGCCGGCCCAGCTGGAAGAGTTTTATCGTCAGATGCTCTTCATCCGCCGGTTTGAAGAGAAATGTAACGTCGCCTACCGTCTCGGAAAGATCGGTGGCTACATGCACACGTATGTCGGCATGGAGGCGACGGCGGTTGGTTTCAATGCGGCATTGCGTCGCGGTTGGGACTACGTGATCACGGCCTATCGTGACCACCCACAACCCTTGCTCATGGGTAGCGATCCTGTCGCGGTCATGGCAGAAATCATGGGTCGCAGCGGTGGTCTGAGCCGAGGAAAGGGCGGTTCGATGCACGTCTACGACATCGAACGCGGATTCTTCGGTGGATGGGGCATCGTCGGCGGACACATTCCGCTTGGCGGTGGTCTGGCCTTCGGCGCCAAGTACAAGGGCGAAGATCGCGTGACCGTGTGCTATCTCGGTGATGGCGCGGCAAACCAAGGAGTCGTGTTCGAAACCTTGAACATGGCTGCGCTGTGGGATCTGCCCATCATCTTCGCAATTGAGAACAACGAATTCGCGATGGGTACCCGGCTTGAGTATCACGCCGCAGACACCCAGCTCTACAAGCGAGGCGAACCGTTCGGCATCAAGTCCGAGCGCATCGACGGCATGGATGTTCTCGAAGTTCTGAAGGACGCGAGCCGAATCGTGGACTACGTCCGCAAAGAGCAGAAGCCTTACGTCGTCGAGATCATGAACTATCGGTTCAACGGCCACGGCGCGGCGGACAACGATCGCCAGCTTTATCGCACCAAGGAAGAGGAAGAGATCCACGCCAAGCGCGACCCGATCATCCGACTCGAAACCCTGATGCTCGAGCGCAACATCATGACCCGCGAGAAGATGGAAGCGATCGACGAGGAACTGACCGATCAGGTTGAGGCGATCTACGAAAAGGCCGATGCCTCACCGTTCCCCGAAGCTCACGAAGTCTACGACAACGTCTACACCGACCTGGAACCGGAGAAGGGCCACTAAGATGTCTGCAACAGTTGAACTCAGTTACCGAGATGCCCTCTCCAAGGCGATGGCCGAGGAGCTTGATCGCGACGAAAACGTCCTCATCATGGGTGAGGATATCGGGCGCTATCAGGGCACCTTCCGCGTCACCCAGGGCATGTTCGACAAGTACGGCCCGCGCCGAATCGTCGATACTCCGATCACCGAAGCTGGCTTCACCGGCATCGCAATCGGTGCGGCGATGGTCGGTCTGCGACCGATTGTCGAAATGATGACGATGTCGTTCTCGATCCTCGCGCTCGACCAAATCATCAACCACGCCGCCAAGGTTCACTACATGACGGGTGGCCAGGCAAGCGTTCCGCTCGTGATTCGCGGCCCCGGTGGTGCGGCGAAGCAGCTTTCGGCACAACACACCCACTGCTTGGAAGGATGGTACGCCCACGTTCCTGGCCTCAAGGTGGTTGCGCCGGCGACGGCGGCTGATGCCTACGGCATGCTCAAGACGGCGGTTCGGGACAACAACCCGGTCATCTTCACCGAAAACCCCGGCCTCTACACGGTCAAGGGTCTGGTGCCGGACGATCTGGACTTCACGGTTCCGTTTGGCAAAGCCCAAATCCTGAAGGAAGGAAAGGATCTCTCGCTCATCGGCTACAGCCGCATGACTCAAGTCAACCTGGCGGCGGCGGAAGCTCTCGCGAAGGATGGCATCGACGTGGAAGTGGTGGACGTTCGCTCCCTGGCTCCGCTCGACAGTGAGACCCTCGAAGCCTCCCTCCGCAAGACCCACCGAGGCATGGTGGTCTACGAAGACTGGAAGTTCGGTGGATTTGGCGCCGAGCTCGCGGCTCGACTCTCCGAGTCGTGCTTCGATGATCTGGACGCCCCGATCACACGAGTGGGTGGCCTGAACGTTCCGACGCCGTACGCTCGAAACCTCGAGCTTGAGTGCATCCCGGACGTGGACGACGTTGTCGCTGCGGTCCGCGCGATGGGCTAATCTGGTCTGCATACGAAAAAAAGGCCCCGGTTCCGCATGGTACCGGGGCCCTTCTTTTGCCTCCTCAACGGGCAAAGAACTCGATTTTGCTGAGGGTCGGGGTGCCGGAACCCTCGGTGATTGTAATCTCGGCCCAGTCCGCGCGAATCGGCTTGGCCAGTTGAACTTCTCCCGCCGCCCTCCCGCCAGGAGACAGCCACGCTCGCGAGGCAACAGTCTCGCCAGTGGAGAACTTGATCTCAGCGCGCCGAACCCAGTTCTTCGGATCGGCATCATCCCACAGCCAGATCCGCGAGACCCTTTGGCCTCCCAAGTCCACGCGAGGAGTTCGTTTGGTTTCGGTGGGCACCGTGACCGAACCCGACACTGCGACCGGGAGACGATCTAGGTCTGGTTCCTCCCAACGTGGTTCGCCCGCGATGTCCAACGCAATCTCGTGCATCGACATGGCGTATCGCGCTCCAAACGGGTTGGCCTTGTCACTCGTGGAGTAGTTGCTGCTCACCACCAGCCACATCGACTTTCCATCGAGAGAAATGAACTTGGCGGGGATGTTGGGGAAGTAAGTTTGGGGGCCCCAATCGCGCAGATAGTGCACCAGGCGGTACGGCCCGGTGATCTCATCGGCTTCCCAGAAACTGAGGACGTTGTAGGGGAGGTTCTGCTCGTTCTCCTTGAGCCTCGCGCTCATGAGGAGATACTTCTTGATTTGGGGGATGTAGGTGATGCTCTCGCTGCCCAGATGTCCGGGCCATTCGAGAATCGGCGCGGCTTGGGTGACATCTTGCCGCCAGATCGGACTTCCCGCCGCATCTCGCCCGGTGAAGAACTCGTAGGCCCCAGGATTTGTGACCGACTCGGGATTGGAGTCAACGCGGCAAAGGTAGATCGCATCGCCTTTGTCCCAGTCGCTCGATCCTCCCGCGACTGATCCGTGGGCTGAGAGATAGATCTTCCCGTCCGGACTCAGCTGGTTGTCTTGCCCGAAGACCACGGCGTGGGGGACGTTGAATCGGCGAGGAGCCGTATCGTGGGCCCAGAAATCAGTCGCGGGAGTCGTCGTGTTCACCCAGCCTTGCGATTCCTTCCAGCCTTCGTTGAGTTCCTCCGCCCAGTGATTCCACTGGCCCGAATAGCGGTAGCCGTTGAAGCGGCCCTGCTTGGCGAACGCCTCGTAGGTTCCGATGTAGAAGACTCCGTCGGCAACCGTCATCACGCATGGGTAGAGATCGCGCCCGCTCGCCATCTTGCCAAGATTGATGACTTCAAGATTAAGGGGATGATCGCCCTCGATTCGGGCTTGACCGGTGGCGAAGGGGGGCACGTTCGAGTGGCAGTGATAGAGCCGGTGCGCTCCGATGGTCTTGTCAGCGCTCAGGCGCACCCCAGGAGGGTTGCAGAAAGGGCAGTCGGTGGCAGGGAAGTCGCCCTTCGTCCAGATGTAGCCGTCTGTCCAGGCGGAGTAGAGGTGACCATCGGGCGCCCAGGTCGGATAGAACGTGTCGGCGCCGGTGTAGTTGGCGTACCGTCCGGTGAAACGAATCCCCGTGATGCTCTTCGACTTCTCCCCTGGGTGATTGAGAGGCGGATCGTTGGCCCATTCGTAGGGGGCAAAGCGCGGTTGAATCGCAGGATCGAGCTGATCGCCCTCACGTCCGAGGCTGATTCGGGAATCGTCGCCGACAAAGGGCGCATCGTAGGAATCGGGAGCCATGCGGGAGTTCCATCCTCCCAGAACCGCCAGAAGCGCAACCTGGGTGAGCATGAAAAAAGCCTACCTGAGAAACGTTTCTCAAGTAGGCGGGAGAATGCGCCGAAGCCGAATCTAGTTTGTTTCTTCGGCTTGCTTGGCCTTGTAGGCGGCCAGGGCGGTGCGGACGTCGGAGACGATTTGATCGGCCGGGCGGAACCCGACAATCGCGGCAATGACATTGTTGCCAACGAGTAGGCTCATGTTGGGAATGCCCTGAACCTGGAACATCCCAGCGAGCTGCTGCTCTTCATCGACATTGCAGGCGCGGACATCAACTTCGTCCTTGAGAATCGCCGCCGCCTTGGCAAGCTCCGGCTTCAGCATTCGGCAGGGGCCGCACCACTCCGCCCAAAAGTCGATGAGAATCGGCTTTCCTGCGGCAATGGCTCCTTCCAGATCGGCGGCGGTGAAGGGAGCGACGTGGACTTGTTCGCTGCGTAGGCTCATGATGTAGTAGAGCCTACGTACGATCCAAAGGATTCATTGCCCGGGCCCAAACAGAAAATCGCCTCCGATGGAGAACCACCCGAGGCGATGTCGTGGCGGGGCCGCGAGCCCGTTACTTCCTCAGAGTTTCAAGAAACGCGGTGTACTCGGCTTCGGTTGCGGGAACCTTGATTTCGCCCGAGACGATTTTCGCCTTGATCTCTTCCAGTTTGGCAATGTTGGCTTCGCCGATCTTGTCCTTGGTCTGGGTGAACTCGCTTGTGCCCACGCCGTTGTCGGCGAGGGTGTACATCTTCTCACCCGCCGTGAACTCACCCTTGCTGAGCTCGGTGATTGTCGCGAAGACGGCCTCGTCGACCTTCTTGACCATGGAGGTGAGGACAAACCCCGGAGCCTCGGCATCTTGATCGCTGTCCACACCGATCGCCCAGAGTTTCTTCTCTTCGGCGGCGCGGATCACGCCCAGACCGGCGCGACCGGCTGCGTGGTAGACGATGTCAGCTCCGCTATCGAACAGCAGGTTCGCTGCGACCTTGGCGGAGTCGATGTTGTCCCAGTTGCCGGTGTACTTTGCCGGGAGGAGTTCGCCGTCAGCTCGGGCGGTTTTGACACCAGCCGCGAAACCATATTGGAACTTCTTGATGAGATCGAGTTCCATGCCGCCGACGAATCCGACCTTGCCGGTCTTGGTCATCAGGCCAGCGAGGTAGCCCACGAGGAAGCTGCCTTCCTCTTCCTTAAACTTGAGCATCCGAACATTCGGAGCCTCGACTTGTCCATCGACGATCGCAAACTTGGTGTCGGGATAATCCGGGGCAACCTTTTGGAGGGCCTTGCCTTGGTTCAGTCCAACCGCAATCACGAGATCCATGCCCTGATCGGCCATCGCCATCAAGTTGGTCTCGTAGTCCTTTTCCTCTTTGCTTTCAACCTTGGCGACCTCGATGCCGAGTTCCTTTTCGGCTCGCTGGATACCGCGCCAGGCGCTGTCGTTGAACGACTTGTCGCCCAGGCCGCCGCGGTCAAAGACCACGCCCACCTTGAGCTTCTTGGCCGTATCGGGCGTGCCGGAAGCGGTGCCGCTACCCGAAGTCGAGCCTGCGGGGGTGGATGACGAGCATCCAACCAGCCCGAGGAGAAGGGAAGAAAGAACCAGGGCCGTCAGTGGCCATCCCAAGCGTCTCATGGTGTGATCCTAGCGAAAGGTAGAATAGCTGGATTATAGACGGGGTTCGCGCCCCGCTCTAAGGATGAGTCCCTTTGATCAGTTGTAACCTGAATAAGCCGGAAAGCACATTCGACACGATTCGGAAGTCGTACAAGGAACTGAAGCCCACTGACGCCGCGATGATCGCAACGGCTCTTGTTGAAGCCGGGCGATTTGCTGACGCCGTCTATGATGAGCGCATCTACCCTTGGACGGGCGAGCAATATGATCCGCTCACCAAGGCGATCGCTCGCGAAGTCCACCAGGTTCAGGAAGTCGTTGAAGAAAAGAAGCTGACCAAAGCCGCGCAAAAGTTGCTGGACGAAGAAGCCGTGACGCTCAGCGTTCTCCTCAAGCCCAGCCAAGCGGCGGGTGAAAAGATGCTGGGTGATCGCGAAGATCTCAAGACTCTTCTCGGAGACATCCTGAACGAGGGCGTTGAGTATCTTTTCGCGACCACCGACATCGGTTGGCAATGGACTCTGGAGCGCGTGAACTGGGCGACTCTCAGCGACGGCGAAATGAAGCGTCACATCAAGTTCCGCGCCGACTACGTGGAACCGCACATCGGGGTCGAACTCGGCCCTGGCGGCAAGCGCAAGAAGCGATAATTCTTCGCGATTTCTCATCAAGCCCGTTTCTGAACGATCACAGAAGCGGGCTTGATTCGTCTGTTAGGTAGGCTCCATGACTGTGATCTCTGCGCTCCTCGCTGCGACCCTTGCCCTGACTCCTCAGCAAGTCGCCCCGCCGGTTCCGTGGACAGTGAACCCTTACAACTCATTCGAGTGGGAAGGGAGTCCTTACGTGCCCTTTGGCGTGCGCATTTCCGCCGATCCTGCAGAGATCGCCCGGGTGGCGGAGGCGGGGATTAAGGATGTTCTCGTCGAGCTCCCGCTGAGCGCGGGCGTGTGGCAATCCACGATCAAAGACTTGGAGAATCGTGGACTTCGGTACATGATCACTCTGATCCACGCCGCCCCAAGTGCCGAAGTGATGGCGGTTGAGCCGGAAAGCTATCGTCTGGGCAGTCTCACCGGCGAGGTGGATGCCCGCATCAAACTCCCCGGAGCGCGAGAAGCCTTCGTCCTTCTTGCATCCGAGAAAACAGGGGCCCTGCTGCTGGAAGAGACCTTGCCCGTCACCGGTGGCGAGCTCGTCTTTAAGTACCCGAGACCCCTGACTGAGCCTCACGTGCTCATTGTCTATCCCATCCAAACCGACCTGACCACCGCCGACTACTGGAGCGATTTCGACTCCTACCGCGACCGTCTGCTCGGAACGATTCGCGGGCAAGAGTTTGGCCCGGGCTTCCGGGGCGTCGTGAATCCGATGGGGCGAACCATGCGAGCCTTTACCAACGAGGACACGTTTGTGCCCACGAGCTCCTACTTCCAGATGGAATTCCAGTCGTTCTTGGAGCAAAAGTACGGCGTCGAGAGCAATGTCGCAAGCGCCTGGAAACTCTCGGTCAGCGACATGGAAACCATGGCGGATTTCTCTCGTGCTGTGCCGCTCTTTGGTAAGGAACGGGGAATCGAGAAGGTCTATAACCTCAAGTCGAAGTTCCTGACCTACGCCTCGCGAGAATCTCAGATGTGGGCGGATATCCGTGAAGTAATGGCAAGCGGCGCGGCGCGTCGATACAACAACCTGGTGTCGGCGATTCGCCAGGCCACCGGGCGTCCGGTGATCCAAGACTGGGTTGGCTGGGGAGGACCCTATCAGCGCGTCGACAACCAGCTCGATGGAGTGGGGATCAAGGTTTCGGGATACTCGCTCGAGACCGCGAGCGACGATGCTTCGCGCCCGACCAGTAGCGCCAGCCGGGCGAAAAAGAACCTCACGAGCGTCGTCACGGACTTTGCTCTGTCCGCCGAAGGAGGGCCCGATCTCCGTGATCTCGTGGTTTCGACCTCCACCCTTGGTGTTCGAGGCTGGTTCTTCCGAACCGCGAAACCGGAGCAACTGGCGGAGATCGCTGCTCTGGCCAGCACTTACCGCGATGACTCGCTCCTGGCGAGAGTGCGTCCGAACGTCATTTTCTATCCCGATGCCGCCAAGGGGCTGGCGAGCCCTGGACTCTTGCCGGGAGGCTATGTCTGGCTGCCGGGTGCAGGCGCGGGAGAACGTCTTGACCTCGGGGAAGGATTGCAGGGGTACCGCTATGTCGATGATGGGCAAAGAATCCTTGCCTTTTGGGCCGTAGGCGAACCTCGGGCCGTGCGGATTGCGATGGCCCGATCTGAGGCTCCCAGCTACGCCGCGCTCGATGGTTCGGATCTCCAGATGAAATTCAATCCTCGCAAGCGGGAGCTGGAGATGGTGATTCCGACGACCCCGGTCGTCACGCGGGACATTGATGCCGTTCCGGTTTCCGGAGATACCTTTGTGGTGAGTGCGGCTGCGGTCACTTTCTTGATTGATAACTTCACAGGAGGGACAGATCTTGCCAACGCCGAGATGATCAACCTCAAGAAGTGGGTGGACGGATTCGGTCGGACTCCGGCAGGATCGTTTGCTGGGGTGCGTCGGCAGTTGAACACTCTTGCCAAAAAGGTCGCCCCCTATGCCTGGGTGGAAGCGGAAGAGTATGAATCCACGACCTTTGGACAGCGTTCACCGGTGCCGGGAAGTTCGGAGCAAGCCCTCGTACTGACCAGCCGGATTGAATCGGGCCGCCCTCATTCGGCGCGCTATGCCATTCCGACCCGGGTTGGCGGAGAACAAGAAGTCTGGATTGCGGCAGAGATTCCGGAGAGCCTCAAGGGTCAGGTTCGAGTGTTGGTGGCCGGGCAGTCGCTCGTGGTTCCAGCGGAGCCAGTGGCGCGATACGGTCGGGGGCTCGGATGGTACAAAGTCGGAACGGTGAATCTTCCGGTGGGTGAGTCGGCAGCGACGATCCTTGTGCCAGGCAATGCCAAAGATCGCGTTGCCCTGGATGTCTTGATGGTGTCGCCGGGGCCGTTCACTCCCCAAGGGCCGGAGCCTCCGCTCAACTGGGTTTGGCAGGCTTTGAACCAGGTGACCCCTCCTCCAGGAAGAGGTTAGGTCGGTCTTTGAGGAGGGCCATCCATTCTTCCTCCTGGCGGGTGTAAAGACTGGGGTCGAGATTGATTCGACCGTATGGGCACTCCGGCTTGTCCATGCGCACGGCCCATCCGGCATCACCGTAGCTGTAGTGCCACCATTCATCGCGGCAATTGCTGAACCCAGCGGCGAGCATGGCCTCCACCAGGATCATGCGATGCCTGTGGGCTTCCGGATCCAGGCCAAACACGTAGGTCGGGGCACCGCGTAGCCGGGCGAAAGGGGCGGTGACGTCAATCTGCTCGCCGGAGCCATCCAGGAGCCACACATCGACCGCGGCTCCGGTTGTGTGACCGGGAGGAGCTTTTTGATCGACCGGAGCCACAAACCGACAAAGGATTCGTCGCTTGGCCGCATAGGTGAGATCGGGACGAGCCTCGTCCAGGCACTCCGACATGAACGTCCAAATTCTGACTTGGCGGTCGAACGGTCGCCAGGCGTCAATCACTCCGATCTGATAGCCATCCGGCAGCGACTGCGCAGCGGATTCGAGCATTTCGGCAACGGTCTTCCGCAAAAACGGAATCACAGCGTCGCGGACGATCTTCACGCTGGGGGCGACTTCCGAAAGAGCCACGAGGGGCTCGCCGCTCTCGAGTTCCCGAATACGATTCAACGCCCGGATTGGCTCCGGGCGCCCCTTGGAACGATCCCACGTCATGCTTGGCTCATTATGAGCCGAAGAGGAAGAGGAGTACCAAGGCTCCTGCCGCCGTGCGCACGCGGGGGTCTTCGATGCTCGCCTGAACTTGACTGCCGCCGCGCGGCCCAGGAACCTCGACCGTTTGTCCGGGGCGAAGGATGATATCGCCGGTGTAGCCGAGTTCGATGTCGTTGAAATTGACTTCACGAGGCTTCTCGTTGCCGGGGGTCAGGATGCGAATTCGATCAACTCGGGCACCTTTCACAAAGCCTCCTGCCATCTGGATGGCGTCGCTGAGGCGCATCCCTTCGGTGATTTCCAGTCGACCTGGTCGGCGAACCGCTCCTTCGATGGCAACGGTGACTTTCGGAGCCTGGCGAGTGGAGATGCTCAGGATGTCCCCGCCTCGAAGCATGAAACTCGAATCAGCGGGCAGCCGGAGTTCTCGCTTCGTTCCATCGCGTTCCAGGGTGAGTCGGCCTGGATCAGCGGCGGCAGTGAAGCCTCCGGAGCGGACGAGAATTTCTCGAACCGTCATTCCCGCGACGAAATCGTAGTTACCAGGGAGCAGAACCTCGCCGGTGACAACAATCTTGCTCACATCATTGCTGGGCTGTGTCGGAGTCGTTCCAGGATTGGTACCAGGGTTCGTGCCTGGATTGGTGCTCGCGCGCTTGACAAACACGACTTCATCGCCCGGTTTCAGCAAAGGATTGTGGGCGTCGGCGGGCGTGGCCTTGTTCGTGTGATCGACGGTGACACTGGCGCCTCCCGTCGACTTGATCGTGATGCGAGAGAGATCGGTATCGGGCAATGGCTCGCAGAGGGCGAGAAGATCGGAAAGCCGCATCCCATCGCGCCACGGGGTCTCGGCTTGGAGCCCGACGGCACCCGAGAACTTGACCATCTTCACTTCAGGCCGAGCCAGGCGTACCATGATCGTGGCCTTCCGCAGGATTTTCTCGTCTTCGAGCTGCTTTTTGATCTTGGCCGCCGCTTCGTCTTCGGTGAGGCCCGCAATCTGCACCGCGCCGAGGAAATCAACGAGGATCAGCCCATCGGCCGTGACCTTGTAGTCGCGATTGAGGCTCGGCTCCTCGGTGCAAACCAGCGTGACGGTGTCGCCCGCCTTGATCTTGGTGTTCTGCACCGGACTCCCGGCCCAGGAAGCACTCAGCCCCGCTAATAGCAGGATCATCAGGATCACGGCGCGCAGTTTCATCTCTCCTGTTCTGGACGGATGAAGCCTGGTAATCGTGTCAGGTTAGTTCCGTTAGTCCGGTCATGCACGGAGATAGAATTTGAATCGCGCGGCGATGGCGCAGATGATCGCCACGAGGAGGGTCTGGAAGAGCCCGTAACCAACGAGCATCCACGGATCCCAGCCTTGTCCGCCGACCCACGGATGGATGCCCGTGAGCCGGATAAACGCGGGGACAAAGTTGGTGATCGCGACGTAGCCGAGGATCGGGTTTTGGCCAACTTGGGCGAGTGGCTGCCAAATTCTGGCTCCCAGCGCATTCTTCGTGATCTCGCTCCAGGCGATCACCATCCAGAACGCAAGTCCGCTCGTGGTGAAGAAGTAGCTGAGATTCGCAGAATCTTTCTTGATTCCCCCCGCTTGAGGATCCAGTAGGATGCCGATGAGAATGAGCACGGTGCCCCACGCCGCCATCTGCCGCATGGCATCCGACATGTGGCAGGCGCGGTAGATCACGGCGTAAGCACCTCCGCAGAGCACCATCAGAGCGACGAGGGTGAGAGTGACATCGCGGCTCAGGAGGCCAATGCAGGCGATCACCGATGCGCTCAGACCAACCAGGGCCACGAACCACCCAGCGGCGGGTGTGTGACCGTCCGGCTCGCGATGCTTGGCGTGAAGCCGAACCAGCTCTCCGCAGAAGGTTCCTGGGAGCACGATGAGCAGATACTTGTGGAATCCGAACTGATAGACCTCTTTGAGAGGCGTCCAGTCCCAAATCATCTTGCCCGGGCCGTCGACCGTATTCGTCAGGAAGATCGCGGTGACGACTCCAATGATCGCGAGCCTGGCGTACGGTCTCTCTTTGGTCGCCCACCAGAGAAGAGAACCACTCACCGCCACGTTCGCCAGTACGAAAAGAATGATATCGACCCGTCCAGGATCGAAAGCGAAGGGTTTGTCCCCGGCCGGCGGGAGCCAGCTGGGAGCGGTGGTAAACGCGATCAGTCCCGCCAGCGGCAGGGCATATCTCAACGCCACAGGCCAGGAAGAAGGGAAGCGGCCCCAAACCAAAATCGTCGCCCCGAAAAAGAGGAGCGAGAGCCACCAAGTGGTCTCGGTGGGGCTTGCGTTGAGGCTGAAGGGGCGGAAATGCTGGCTGATATAGGCGAAGAGGAGCAAAAGAGCGCCGCGCCAGAGCAGTCCTCCGATGAGCTTGAATCGCTCGATCCAGCCGTTTTCGTTGAGCGGGGGTAACTGCTCAACCTTGCGACCAAGACTGAGAGGAATCGCCGCACCGAGAGCAAACAGGAAGAACGGAAAAACAAGATCCACCCAGGTGATGCCCGGAATGTCCGGGTTGAACTTCATCTCTGGCGGAGGAACCTGGGCGTGGTACATCCACGCGGGCAGAGTCCCCCAGGGAAGCATCCCGCTCAGGGCCATGCCGAGAATCGCGAGGCCGCGCAGGATATCGACACTCTGGATGCGAGACTTGGCCTCCTTGGGGCTCTCAGAGGGTTCTTGCGGCGTCGTTGCCACTTGTTCCGATTCGCTCATTTCCGTAACTCCCCACGGAGAGTCTGGCACAGGATTCATTGTTGCGAAACAATGCAACGGCTTGATTTTCTGCGATTCCCGGGCGATTTCTCCCCCGCCAAGTATCCTTGTTGCCGTGAGCACGGGTAACCGACTTCTCGATCGACTGGCGCAAGGCGTGATGGTGTTTGATGGGGCGACAGGCACCCAGTATCAGGCACGCGATCTCAGCGACAACGAGTTCATTCTGCCGGATCGGGCCGATCTTCCCGACGCGGTTCGGGCGGCGGCGCAAAGGATGGATGGCAAGCTCCTGGATGGGTGCAACGAAATCCTCGTGTTCACGCGGCCTGACGTGGTCGAGCAAGTTCACCTCGATTACTTCGCCGCAGGAAGTGATCTCGTCGAGACCAACACGTTTGGCTCCACGAGTATCGTCCTGGCGGAATATGAGATCCCTGAACTGGTTTACGATGTCAGTCTCGCAGCGGCTCGCATCGCAAAAGGTGCAGCCCTGAAGGCGAGCACCCCGGATCGTCCGAAGTTTGCCGTCGGCGCACTCGGCCCTGGCACCAAGCTGGTGAGCCTCGGCCAGACCTCCTTCGATGACCTCCATGCCACCTATACCGAGAGTTTCCGGGGGTTGCTGGATGGGGACGTTGATGCTCTCTTGCTGGAGACTCTGCAAGATCTCCTGATGGTGAAGGCAGGGATTCTCGCCGCGAAGGATGCGATGTCGGCCACGGGGCGGCGGGTGCCTCTGTTCGTTCAAGTTACGATGGAGCAAACCGGGACGATGCTGGTTGGCACAGACATCTTGGCCGCGCTCAACATGATCGAGTGCAGCCCGGAAGTGGTCGCTGTCGGCATGAATTGCGCCACGGGGCCCGTCGAAATGGCTCCGTTCGTACGGACTCTGAGCCAGCATTCCACGCGACCGCTCTCGATTCAACCGAACGCCGGGCTGCCGGTCATGGAGAAGGGGCAGGCGGTCTACAAACTCGGCCCGAAGGAACTCGCGGATCATCACGAGGAATTCGTGAACGAATTTGGGGTGGCGATTGTCGGGGGATGCTGTGGCACGACACCGGAGCACATTCAGGCCGTCGCCGAGAGGGTTGGCGGGCGCCCGCATGGGACAAACGCTCATTGGCAGCAAGTTCGGAATCTGTTCCCCGGATTCGATTTCCGCATTCAGTCAGACGAGCAAGCCGAAGCCGTCAAGCTCCGTGGATGCAGCTCGCTCTACCAATTTGTGCCTTACGAACAGGACAACAGCTTCCTGATCGTGGGCGAGCGGACGAACGCCAACGGCAGCAAGGCTTTCCGCGACATGCTCGGGGTTGAGAACTGGGATGGACTCACGGAACTCGCCCGCGAACTGGAGCAAGAGGGCAGCCATGTCATCGACGTCTGTACGGCGTATGTCGGTCGTGACGAGGTGCGGGATATGCGGACGCTTCTGAGCCTCTACAACCAGCACATCCAGGCTCCCGTGATGATCGACTCGACCGAGGCCCCGGTGATCGAAGCTTCGCTGAAGTGCCTGGCGGGCAAGCCGATCATCAACTCGATCAACTTTGAAGACGGCGAGGCGCGCACGCGGCGGGTTCTCGAACTCTGCCAGAGATACGGAGCCGCCGTGGTTGGCCTGACGATCAACGAGGCGGGAATGGCGAAATCTCGCGAAGACAAGGTCGCGGTAGCCGAGAGAATCCTCAGCTTCACCCGCGAGTACGGTCTGCCGGACTACGACGTGTTCATCGACACGCTCACCTTCACGCTTGGGTCGGGGGATGAGGAGTTCCGGCTCAGTGCGGTGGAGACCATCGAGGCGATTCGAGAGATTCGTCGTCGGCACCCCTTGGTCAACACGATCCTCGGCGTGAGTAACGTCAGCTTTGGTCTCAAGCCAGCCGCTCGGGTGATCCTGAACTCTGCGTTTCTGCACTTCGCCCGAGAGGCTGGGCTGACGAGCGCGATTGTCCACGCGAGCAAGATCGTGCCGGAGAATCGGGTGGAGCCGGAGGTCTGGAAGATTGTCACCGATCTCGTCCACGACCGACGCGAATTTGCCTCGGTTTGATCAACCCCAACGAGCAGGGATAAATCGGGGCGCAAAGTGTCCCGATTCTTCATCTTCTGGGTGTATCCTCCGTTATCTCTATGGCGCATCACGACCTGTGGCACGACGACCGGATCAAGGAAGAGTGCGGCGTCGTCGGCATCTCGGTTCCCGGGGAAGAAGTCGCTCGCTTGGCCTTCTTCGGGCTCTTTGCTCTGCAGCACCGAGGCCAAGAATCGGCGGGGATTGCCGTTAGCGATGGCTCCCGTGTGCGGATGCACAAAGACATGGGCCTGGTGAGCAAAGTCTTCACTCAGGAGATTCTGGATACGATGCCCGGCTCGAAAGCGGTCGGCCACACGAGGTACTCCACCACCGGGGCGAGCGTGCAACGAAACGCTGGCCCGATTTTTTGCACGAGTGTCGTCGGCGAAATCGCGGTCGCCCACAACGGCAACCTGATCAACTCTTTCGAGCTGAGGCGAGAGTTGGAAGAGCAGGGCGAAATCTTTGAGACGAGCGCGGACAGCGAAGTCATCGCCCGCTTGCTTGTGCGAAACCTGCATCTCGGCGTCAGCGAGGGCGTCCGCGCGACAATGGAGGTTCTGAAAGGGGCTTACAGCGTGACGGTTTTGACCCCAACTCTCCTCATCGGGTTCCGAGATCCTTACGGAATTCGTCCGTTGTTCCTCGGTCGGCTTGGCGAAGGTTGGATGATCGCGAGCGAAACGTGTGCCTTTGAGCCTGTCGCTGCCCATCTGGAGCGGGAAATCATCCCGGGAGAGATGGTGATCATCGAGAAAACGCAGATGCGGGCGGAACAGGCGGTTCCCACCATCAGCACCTCGATGTGCTTGTTCGAGTTCATCTATTTCGCGCGACCAGATAGCGTGATGTACGGCACCTCGCTTTACAAAGCTCGGGAGCGAATGGGGGCCCAGCTCGCTATTGAGCATCCGGTCGATGCTGATCTCGTGGTTCCGGTTCCGGATAGCGGAATCCCTGCAGCGATTGGCTACAGCAAAGAAAGCGGAATTCCCTTTGAGGAGGCGATGATGAAGAGTCGGTACATCCACCGCACGTTCATCCAACCCGACCAGCGAATGCGCGAGCTTGGCGTTCGGATGAAACTCTCGCCTCTACGGGAAAACATTGAGGGCAAGCGGCTGATTCTGGTGGACGACAGCATCGTTCGCGGCACGACGACGAACCAAATCGTCAAGATGATGTTCGACAACGGAGCCAAAGAGGTTCACGTCCGCATCACGGCGCCGCCGATCAAGTTTCCGTGCTTCTATGGAATTGATATGGCGAGCAAGGGTGAGCTCATCGCCGCGATTCAGACCGAGGAGGAAATCTGCAAGCACCTGGGGGCGACGAGTCTCGGCTATCTGAGCGTGGAGGGAGCGATGAACGCGGTTGCCGATGGCGAGCGTCGATTCTGCAACGCGTGCTTCACCGGTAAATATCCGATCCCCGTTCCTCAAGCTCTTTCGAAGATGGCGTTTGAGGATCCGCACATCGGAGAGATCGCGACGGTCAGCGTCGGCCAGATGAAGCTCCCGGTGGATTAGCTGATGACCCGCACCCATGTACTCGTCGAGGGGCTCGCCTTTTGGGGGCACCACGGGGTCTATGAGGAGGAGCGGACAAAAGGTCAGCGATTCCTAGTCGACCTGCGCGGGGAAGTCGTGATTCCCGATCCAGAGGGTGATGATATCGCGACCTGTGTCGACTACGCGACCCTCAGCCGGATTGTCTTGGAGATCAATCAGGGCGAGGCTTTTCAGACACTTGAAGCCTTCGCCGCACGGATCATTGAGGAGGCAAGCCGGGCGTTTCCGACCCTCGTCTCCCTGGATGTGACGATTCGCAAGCCAGATGTGAAAGTAGATTTCACCGTGGGATCGCTCGGGGTTTCGATGTCCTGGACGCGGGTCACTCCGCCGCTTGGCGAGTGAAACGGACTTCGCAGACCGTCCAGCCGAGGCGGTTTTCGATCTTAAACTTGCCCGCCAGAGCACCGCTCAGCGACCGGATGATCTGAAGGCCAAGCTGACCGTCGGTTTCGCCATCGAATCCCTCGGGCAGAGGGTCGCCGTCGTTGGCAACCCAGAGGCCAATTTCGCCTTTCTTGTCCTCGACCGTGACGTGAATTTCGCCCACGTGGGTGTGTTTGAATCCGTGCTCCACCGCGTTTGAGATCATCTCGTTGAGGATAAGCGCGACCTGCGTGGCCTGGTTCGTGTTCAGGTGAACCTCGTGCCCTCGGAAACTGAATCGAATGTTCTTGCCCGGCAGCATAAACGACTGCTGTTGGTGCTGACCGAGCATCTCCGCGATGTGGCGGATGCTGACGTGATCCAGGTCATCCCGGCTGAGGAGATCGTGGACGGCGGCGATGGCCTGGATCCGGTTGAGCGAATCTTCCAGCGCATCTTCCATTGATTTGTGGTGGGGATGCCGGATCTGGAGCCGGAGGAGAGAAGCGATCTGCTGAAGGTTGTTCTTCACCCGGTGGTGCATCTCTTGCATCAAGGTGTTGCGCACCTGGAGCTTGGCGTGCTCGATGCTGAGCGCCGCTTGCTTCGCGAGGGTTTCGAGGACGGCGATTTCGTCTTCGGTGAAGCTGCGGACCTCGCTGGTGTAGCAACTCATGACGCCCACCGGTCGGTTTTGGACGACCAGAGGCACGCAGACCATGCTGTGGAGCCCTTGCTCTTCGGCAAGATCGTGACCGATGTACTCCTCGCTGCGCTGGACATCCTCGACGATGATCGGCTGACCGCTCGAGATCGCTCGTCCAGCAATGCTTTCACCGAGCTTGATCGCGCGCTTCTTTTGATAGGCCTTGTTGGTCGCCTGGGTTGCGCGCAAGATGAGTTCTTGCCGACTCTCGTCGAGAAGGCGTACCGTGACAACGCGATAGTTGAATCTGCGCGCCGTGATGCCAACGAGAAGCTGGAGAACTTCCTCCAAATACGGGCTTCCGGCAATGGTATCGGTGACCTCGTTGATCACGCCCATCTGGTTGACCTTGCTCCCCACGTCTCGTCCAACTCGGAACGCAGCGAGGGCGATGCTCAGGTCGCGCACTCTGGCTTCGATCTTGGCCTGCTCGCGCGAGGTGAAGGCCCAAGGCTCTCGTCTGGTGAGATAGACAACGCCCGCGCACTCATCGGCGCCTGGGATCGGGATGACGGCAGCCGAACGCGCTCCGGTTTCGTCAAGACCGGGCAGTTCGCGGCGGATCGGATGCTCAAGCAACTCGTCAGCCACAAAGATAGACTTGACGGTCTGGAAGACCCGTCCCACCAGCCCGACTCCTCGGGCGAGACGCGCGCGGCCGGCGATCTCCGGGTGCTCGGTGCTCGCCATTATGTTGAGCCCTCCCGAAGCGGTCGGGATGAGGATCTCACAGCTATTCGCGTGGGTCGAGTCCTTGAGCCAGCGAGCGGCATCGACAAGCAGTTGCTCTTCGGAAGAGGATCTCCCGATGACCGCGCCCAACTCCGAAACCGCGCGCACGTTCCTTACGCTCCCGGCAGAATGGCGGTCGTCCGCATGTTCTCGGCGGCGAAAAGCCTTTGGGCGAGGTTTCGCACTTGCTCCCGGGTGACGTCGTTGATCTTGCCGACAGTTTCTTCGACGCTGATCTGCCGACCATGCACCATTTCGTTCTTGGCCATGCGCATCATGCGACTACTGGCGCTCTCCAGACCGAGCACCATGTTCCCGGCGATTTGCCGTTTGACCTTCGCCGTTTCTTGATCCGTCGGGCCATCGGCCATGAGCTTATCGAGTTCGGTTCGGACGACTTCTTGAACCTGATCCCAGGTTTGGCGTCCGGTTCCGCCGTAGATCGTGAAGGCACCTCCGACTGTGTAGGTGAGCATGTAGCTCCCGACCGCGTAGGCAAGGCCGCGCTTCTCTCGGACTTCCTGGAAGAGTCGGCTGCTCATGCCGCCGCCCAGGATCGCATCGAGGACGATGAGAGGATAGAAGTCTTCGTCGTAGTAGCTCGACCCGGCGGTGCCGATGCAGAAGTGAACCTGTTCGACTTCCTTATGGATGAGATTCGTGCCAGGGGTCATCGCGGGTCGCGAGAGCTTCGGATCGGGTTCGGCAGAATTGAGGTGACCGAAAGCCGCTTCACTCAAACGAACCAGTTCGGCATGGTCGACCTTGCCGGTGGCGGAGACCATGACATTGTTCGCGCTGTAGCGGCGGTCAATGTACTGGCGAAGGTCGCTCTGGCCAAAGGAACTCACCGATTCGCGCGTGCCAATGACGGGAAGCCCCAATTCATGGTCTCCCCAGAGGCCTTGGAGATGGAGGTCGTGGACATAATCCCCCGGCTCATCCTCGCTACGCTTGATCTCTTCCAGGACAACGCCTTTTTCGCGCTCCAGCTCATCCGGATCGAGCGAAGCATGGGCGACCATGTCGCTGAGCACATCAAAGCCCACCGCGACATCATCCGCAAGCACGCGGCAGTAGTAGCAGGTGCGTTCCTTGTCGGTGAAGGCGTTCAAGACCCCGCCACGTCCCTCGATTTCCTCGGCGATCTGGTGAGCGGTTCGCTTCGGTGTGCCCTTGAAGAGCATGTGCTCAATGAAGTGCGTGATGCCTGCTTCCGACGGCCGCTCATGGGAGCTTCCCGTCAGGGCCCAGATTCCGAGCGATGCCGAACTGAAGGTCGGGATTGTTTCGGTGAGGACGCGTACGCCGTTGGCCAGTTGAGTGAATTGAAATCCTTCCATGTGATTGTTTGGGGTTAGCCGATTCGTCCGGTGAGGGCGCCGAGGCCTTCGATGACCACCCGGATTTTGTCGCCGGGGATCAGGTTGCGTTCGAGTGATGACGTGGCAAGATCTGCCGCCGGCAATGCGGGCCAGGTGATGACTTCGCCCGCCCCTACCGGAGAACGACGACTGGCGAGGGCGAGTAATTCGTCCATGCCCTGATCAAAGGTCATATTGCCCGGCATTTCGATCTGTTTGTCATTGATGTAGAGCTGATACTTCCATGCAAAGTTGGCTCGGCTCTGCGATTCGCGAAGCTCGGCGAGCTCTTCCGGAGTGACGACAAAGGGAGAGATCAGAGCGCCGGTGTCGCGCATTTCCGTCCATCGGGCAGGCATGGCTTCCAGAAGGCTGCCATCCATGGTGTCGCTGCCCGATCGGTCGGTGAAGACGAGGAAGAATGTGTAGCCAAGGATGAACCCGTCGCTCTCTTTGGGGTCAAGGGAGATTCCGGAATCTTGGAGCACCGCGCCGATCCGAATTTCCAGTCCGAGTTCCTCGACGCCTGGCGCGAGCTCGATGGTGGAATCGGGGCCTTTGATTCCGGCAGGGTTGATATAGAAATAGCTGAGATCCCACTCGCCCGGGAGGGGAGAAAACGACTCGAAGCACCTCACGGCGGCAGGTCGTCCGATGGGAGAAAGGAAGACGACGTTCGCCGGGTCGTGGGTGTCGATGGCATTGACGCCGTCAGTCTCGTAGATTTTGCCTTCGTGATAGATGCCGCTTCGCATCGATCCGGGTCGACTCGCGACATCAAATTGGCAGAGTTTCACGCCAGGCAGGGTACCTGGGTGGGCAAATCTGCGCTGGTCGCATGGCCCGGATCGTTCGGTTTGGCGGCAAGACGGTTTCCCGTATACTGGCTCCAGAAGATCAGCAACGGGGCCGATCATCGTCGGAGAGAGACACAAATGAGCTGGCCTGGAGTGGTTAATCGGTACCGAGATCGCTTAGCGATCCAGGGCGAAGCCGTGACCTTGCTGGAGGGGAATACGCCGCTGATTCCTCTGCCGCGCTTGGCTGACCGGTTCTTGCCCGGGGCCACACTCTACGCAAAGTTTGAAGGCCTGAATCCCACCGGATCATTCAAAGATCGTGGGATGACGGCGGCGGTCACCCAGGCGGTTCACGATGGCGCGACGGCCCTGATCTGCGCAAGCACGGGAAATACGGCGGCTTCGGCAGCTGCCTACGCCGCGAGAGCAGGCATCAAATGCGTAGTCTTGATTCCGGAAGGGAAGGTGGCTCTCGGCAAGTTGGCTGGCGCGATCGCCTACGGGGCACAAGTGATCCAGATTCGGGGCTCGTTCGATGACGGATTGCGCCTGGTGCAAGAGATCAGTCAGACGATGCCGCTTGCGCTTGTGAATTCAGTCAATCCGGCTCGGCTCGAAGGTCAGAAAACAGGGGCGTTCGAGGTCGTTGAGACGCTCGGTCGGGCTCCCGATCTTTTTGCGTTGCCCGTCGGAAACGCGGGGAACATCTCAGCCTACGGAATCGGGTTTACCGAGGCGTTCGAGCGAGGAGACTGCGACGCGCGACCACGGTATATCGGAGGTCAGGCGTGGGGGGCATCGCCCTTGGTTCTGGGTGCGGCCGTTGCTCATCCCGAGACGGCAGCAACTGCGATTCGGATCGGGAATCCCGCTCGGTGGCATCAGGCGATGGAGACGGTTTGTGAGAGCGGCGGGCAGATTTGGCGGGTGGCGGATGGCGAGATATTCACCACCTACCACGCTCTTGCCGAGTTGGAAGGCGTGTTCTGTGAGCCGAGTTCGGCAGCGGGCGTCGCAGCGTTGATCAAGTCGGTCAAGTTTGGAAAGCTCTCTGTGGCGGATCAAACGATTGTTTCGGTGCTCACCGGGCATGGGCTCAAGGATCCCGACTCTGCGGTAGCGGGAGCCTCCGCTCCCCTGGTGGTCGACGCGACTTTGACCGATCTTCAAAGGGTGCTCTCATGATTCGGCTTCACATTCCTGCGACCTCTGCGAATCTCGGCCCGGGATTCGACTGCCTCGGTCTGGCGCTTGATCTCTGGAACACCTTCGATCTTCGTCTCGCTGGGGAGCCGGGTGAGATCTCTGTGACGAGCGAGGGAGAGGGATCCAAAGGGCTTCCGCAAGGGCGTCAGAATCTGGTCGCGCGCACTCTGATTGATGAGACTTGGCCCGGGATCATGCCGAGTGACGCAGGGATCCAGATTCACTGCCACAACCGAATACCTGTGGCGAGTGGCATGGGATCAAGTTCCACGGCGGTTCTCGCCGGTTTGGTCTTCGCCAGTGCGCTCGCGGCAAGAGCCCTGCACTTGGGCGAGCCGGAAAAGGTTCTCGCCGAAGTCCAGAGCCCGGCGAATCTCGACCGCGTTCTCAGTCGGGCGATCAAGCTCGAAGGTCATGGCGACAATGTTGGCCCGGCGCTGAAAGGCGGACTCGTCCTCGTGGTGAATCGGGAGTATGACCCGGTGGTCCGAAATATCGACTTTGCCGACTTGAAAGCGGTGGTCTGCGTGCCCGACTACAACTTTCTCACCAGTGAGGCCCGGGCGATGCTCCCGGGCGAAGTGACGCGGACGGATGCGATTCACAACATCGGTCACTCGATGCTCGTCGTTGAGGCTCTGCGAACAGGGGACAAGAAGCTGCTCGCTCAAGCGATCAGCGACCGGATCCATGAACCCACCCGGATGGCTCTGATCCCGGGAGCACACGAGGCCAAAAGGGGCGCACTTGCTGAAGGAGCCCACGCGGTTGCCCTCAGCGGAGCTGGGCCAGGCCTCATCGCCTTTGCCGACGACGATCATCTGGGAATAGGGATGGCGATGGTTCACGGCTTCGCCCAGTCCGGGATCAAGGCGCGCTATTGGACACTCGACGCAGTCCGCCAGGGCCTTCGGATCGAGTCCGTGGCGAGCTAAGCCCCCCAACGGTTTGGGAGGGGCTGCCAGGATCTGTTTGAACATAGTTTGCGGCTCGTCGCTCATCTAAACGACTCTGCTACCGCAGATCACTTCCAGGTGTATGTCTGGAAGGTGTTGGTGAAAGTGCCGTCATGGAAGAGATCGACGATGGCAAAGCCCGGCGCAAACTCTTGGTAGTTTCCGCCCCACCAACCTCCGCTCACGGCTCCGTTGCAGGAGTACGCCACGCCGAGATACTTCACCTCATCGACAAGATGGATGTGGCCCGAAATCGCGAGTTTGACCTGCGGATTCAGCTTGAACAGATCTTTGATTCGGCGGAAGTCGATGTTCATCCAGGCACCAGGAACCACCCAGTTGCCGCTTTGTTCATTGTTGCCATCCAGGCAAGCGCAGGCGGCAAAAAGCGGCTGATGGCTGACGATGAGGGTGGGCTTGGTCTTGTTTGCGGCGAGGTCACCCGTTAACCACTCGAACTGCGGATCATCGAGCCGAGCAACGTAGCCGGTGCCTTTTGGCTGGGTGCAGTCGAGCACCACGATGTGCCAGCCGCCTTGATCGAAGCTGTAGTAGGGTTTCGTGAGCCCGAGCACTTCCATCGCCCAGACCTTGCCGCGCCTCGGCTCCGGGCCGGTCCAGCCCCAGACATCGTGGTTGCCGATGGTGTGCCGGGCCGGGATTTTGTTGCCCGCCATCACGGCCTGCCAGACATCCCATTGAGCCTTGGTACGCGCTTCATCCGCGCCGAAGGCATCCATGATCTGGTCGCCGCCGGTCATCAGGAGTTGGGGCTTGTCCGCCATGGAGTTGATCGCGGCGATTGCTTTCTCCATCCCCACACGGGCTGGTCCATTGGGCTGAACGTGGATATCCGTCAGGTGCGCAATCCGCAGAACCCTCCGCGGGCGAGCCCCCCGGGTGTTCTCTTGCTCAGCCTCAGGGGACCCCGGCAGGATAGCCGAGATCCCCGCAGCGGCGGCGGTTCCGAGAAGTCCTCGTCGAGTCAACTTATCCATGCCCCGGATTTCTACCTGGCTGACGGTTAAGCCATCGTTAGACGGGGAATTCCTTAACGAATCGTCACCTTCTGGTCGAACACCTTGCCTCCAATTGTGAGTCGGAGGGTGTAGTCGCCCTTCGCCACATAGTCAGCTCGACGCGCCTTGAACGGATCCTTCAGGGCTTCCGCTGGATCGTCAGGATTGCCGAAAGCACCTGGTGCCCGAGGATCGCCCGCCTTGAGAAGCAGCGGCAGACTCAGGAACTGGTACCCGGCCGTGAAGGTGTATTCGGAGGTGACAACCGCCTTCTGATTGGCATCGAGAAGCTCCAGTTTGCCGTCTCCGCTCTGAGTTGTCCAGACTTCGGTAGTGATGTTCCGATCTCGGGCTACGCCATCCTGAGCCGGATTGGTGCGTTCATATCCCCAGTCATCTCGACCCGAAGGGACATCGAGTTTGAACGAGTGGAACTCCTTGCCCCGAATCTCCGGCGTGACTTTGTAGAGAAAGTCGACACTCGTCACCCACACGGATCGGGCGTGACTCGCAATGACCATCTCCTTGGCTTTGGGTTGGATCACCAGGTCATGCACCGGAGTGTTCATGAGTCCTTGACCGTACGCGATCCAGCTTGCTCCACGGTCGAGCGAGACGTAGACTCCCATGTCGGTTCCGACATAGAGTATGTTCTCGTTTATGGGGTCTTCGCGCACCGTGTTCACGGGCTCGAACGGGAGATTCGCCGCGATGGACTTCCACGTTGAGCCGAAGTCTTCGCTTACCCAAACGTAAGGCGTCCATTCGTCTTGCCGATAGCCGTTTTGCGATACGTAGACCCGCCCTGCTGCGTACTTACTCGCAACAACGCGCGTGACCCAACGATCCTTCGCGGGAGTACTGATGTCGCGCCAGGTTTCGCCGCTGTCGGGCGTGTACTTGAGGCTGCCATCATCCGCACCGGCATAAATGCGTCCGAACTTGAAAGGACTCTCGCTGAGAACCGTGAGGCTGCTATGCGGGACATCTCCGTTGGGGATGTTCTTGGTGAGGTCGCCGCTGAGATCCTCGAACGTCCGGCCCATGTCGAAGGATCGGTGGAGCTTCTGGCTGCCGAGGTAGATCACATCAGGGTGGTGGGCCGAGATCAGGATCGGGGAGATCCAGTTGAATCGAAGCGGCGGTTCCCCGGTGCGGGTGCGCGGGGCGATTTGCCAGCGCCGATTGTTCACCTGATCAAATCCGGAGTGGGCTCCGAACTGGGAGGCAATATAGACAACGTCACCCCCGTTGCGCGGATCGACCTGAATCGCACTGCCGTCGCCGCCGCCAATCGCTTTCCACGATTCGGGGTTTGAGAAGCCGAATCGGTAGTTGCTCGGTCCGATCATGGTGCCGTTGTCCTGGAGGCCACCGATGATGTTGTAGACCAGCTTGTCATCGACCGCGATGGTGGTGAACTGGCCGACCGCCAGGTTGTTCCAGTGGTTCCAAGATTCGCCGGCATCGTAGCTGACATAGATGCCGCCATCGTTACCGTTGAGCATCCGGTTTGGATTCTCCGGGTCGAACCACATGGCATGGTGATCCACGTGATTGCGTCGGGCGATCGGGTTCCAGCTTGCGCCGCCATCGACGGATTTGTAGAGCAGGACACCCAGGGTGTAGACCTCAAGGTGATTGCGCGGATTGACCTTGATCTCGTTCCAGTAGTAGCCGCCATGGTTGCCCATGTCCGCGCGGGTTTTGACCCAGGTTTTTCCCGCGTCGTCGCTCCGCCAAACCTGCGCGTCCTCGATATCTTTGTCGAAGACCGTCGGGTCGCGCTTGAGCATGAGATCAGCAAGTTGCTGCAAGCTGAGCTTGCCGTCGATCAGTTGCTGGGCGGTGTCTTTGTCGCTTGTGCCTTGAGGCAGGAGCGGTCGCAGGAAAGTGGTCAGGGTGTCCAGCGGGATCTTTTTGATTCCTGCCTCGCTCATGCGTCGGAATCGGTGGAGAGTCAGAACGCCGTCGCGCCGGAATTCGTCATAGGTTCCGGTGGCATCGTCGGGGCCCTGGTTGTCGATAAAAGCGTAGACGGTGTCCGGGCGAGAGGGGGCAATGGCGAGTGCCGCGCGGCCCATGTTCATTCCGTTCGGAAGACCGCCGAGTTTCGTCCAAGTCTTGCCCGCATCGGTGGATTTATAAACCGCGCTATCGGGGCCGGATTCGAGGAGATTCCAAGCGCGCCGATCGCGCTCCCACATACTCGCGTAGAGCACATTGCTGTTTCGCGGGTCGATGGCGACATCCATGCAGCCAGATCGCTTGCTTCCAGGGAGGATATTGCGCCAGGTTTTGCCTCCGTCCGTCGTTTTGAAGAGGCCCCGGTCGCCGCCTTGGGAATAGAGGGGGCCAAGCGCGGCGACATAGACCGTCTCCGCGTTCTTGGGATCAATGACGACGCGCCCGATGTGGTGGCTCTCGTGGAGCCCCATGTTTGTCCAGGTAGCTCCGGAATCTCGGCTGACAAAGACTCCAGTTCCCGCATAGCTGGTGCGTTGGGAATTCGCTTCGCCGCTGCCGAGCCAGATGGTTTTGCCATCGGCGGTGATGTCGAAATCGCCGATGCCGTAGGTGCTCTGATCATCGAACAGAGGCGTCCAGGTTTGGCCTTCGTTGTTGGTTCGCCAAAGCCCTCCGGTCGCGAATCCGACGTAAATGGAGCTGAGATTGCTTCGCGGAACGGCGATATCGACGACGCGTCCGCCTTGCACCTCCGGCCCAACGTTACGCCAGGGAATCTGAGCGAAAGGGGATTCCGCGCGCATTTTCATCCGCTTGGCATGCGCGTCCAGCCGGATGCGGGTCGGCATCGCGGTGACATCCGGGAGGTGGAACTGAGATCGTTCGTCGGTCTTGGGAGGGAAGTCGCGGGGTTTGAGAGCCCCGTCTTGCCCCATCAGGAGCCCAGTCAGCACAGCAACAGCAAAAGGCATGCGCCATTTTGACCCTGTCAGGTCAGGGAAATGCCAGGGTCGCGCGATTTTCTATCCGGGGAGTTATTCGGCTTCAACGGATCGGAGCCTGCGGCTTCCGGGTGCCGGGCTTAGGTACCTGGCTCTTCGACGATCCGCCACATGTACCACGCGGCGGCACTTCGATAGGGACGCCAAGTTTCGGCGAGGGCGGGCATTTCTTTGGGTTTGGGGAGTGACGTCAGGCCATGCGCGATTTGCGCGCCTTTCTGCACGCCGAGGTCTCCGGCGGGCCAGATGTCGGGACGGACCAGGGCGAACATCATGAACATATCCACCGTCCACTGACCCACCCCTTTGATCCCCACAAGTTCTGCCCGCAGAACCTCGTCCGGTAGGGCATCCATGTGCTCCAAAGTGAGCTGGTGCTCCTCGAAGTGCCGGGCAATGTTGTGCAGGTAAGCCGCTTTCGATTGACTCAACCCGGCGCCGCGCAAGTCCTCCGCCGAAACGGCGAGAAGGTGGCTTGGTTCCATCTGCTCGTCGGCTCCAATTAGAGTCGCCATGCGCCCGTAAATTGTCCCCGCCGCCTTCCCGCTGAGTTGCTGATACACAATCGCCCGAACCAGCGATCGCAGAGGGTTCTCCGTGCGCTCAAAGTCCGGTTCGGGAAGCCGCTCGACATAGTGCCCCAGGACAGTATCCTCCCTCAGAAAGGCGATTGCTTCCTCAAACGCCACTACAGGCTCACCCAACCCCGCGACGTGTGGCTGCGTTCGACCGCATCGAGCACGCGCTGGTTGGCAAGGCCTTCTTGCATATTGGGGGAGGGTTCCCGGCCCTCGGCGAGAGCCGTCACGGCATCTGCGATGAGATTAATGAAGGTGTGTTCGTAGCCAATGATGTGCCCGACTGGCCAGTAGTGCCCAGCATAGGGGTGATGCCCTTCGGTCGCTTGGATGAAGCGGAATCCCTGCGTGCCCTCGGGATCCTCGTTGTTGTAATACTCAAGCTCATTCATTCGCTCAAAGTTGAACACGACGGCTCCCTTACTGCCATTGATCTCAAACCTGTTGTAGTTTTTGCGTCCGGTGGAGAATCGGCTAGCCTCGAATGTGCCAAGTGTTCCGTTCCCGAGTCGAGCCATGAAAATGCTCGCATCGTCGACCGTGACCTCGCCGCGCTCCGTACTCGGAGTGGCCCCCATTTTGTCGTCGATCTCCCCGACCAGGGGGCGATCCTTGATGAAGGTGTGGAGCATCCCGCAGACCTCCTGGAACTCGCCAACCAGGTAGCGCGCGGTGTCGATGCTGTGAGCCGCGAGATCGCCGAGGGTGCCAGAGCCCGCGATGTCGCGGTTCAGCCGCCAAACGAGCGGGAATTCCGGGTCGATGATCCAATCTTGCAGGTAGTGGGCGCGGATATGGAAGATCTCACCGAGTTGTCCGGAAGCGATCATCTTTTTGGCGAGGGCAATCGCCGGGGTTGCTCGGTAGTTGTGATAGACCAAGCTCGGGCGTCCGCTCTTGGCGACGGCGGCGGCAATCTTTTCCGCCTCGACCAGGCTGTTGCCGATCGGTTTCTCGCAGAAGACAATCTTGCCCGCTTCAGCCGCTGCGACCGCGATCTCGCAGTGGGTATTGCCGGGCGTGGCGATGTCGATGACGTCGATCTCGGGATCCTCGATCACTTTGCGCCAATCGTTCGCGGTGGTTTCCCAGCCAAAAACGTTTGCCGCCGCCTCAACTCCTGCCTGATTCCGACCGCACAGGGTCTTCATCCGAACATCCATCGGGAGATCGAAGAATCTGCCGACCTGCCGATAGGCGTTGCTGTGGGCCTTGCCCATGAACTGGTAGCCGATGAGTCCAACGGTGAGCTTCGGTTTCGACATGCCCCCGTTTTACCTTTGGTTGGCCCAGGTTAGAAACGGATTCCGAGAGTGTATTGCATGTTATTCATGCCAAGGTTTTGACCGCGAAATCCAGCATTGCTCATGTGCCACCACCGCACCCCGACAATCCACTGCTGACCCGCGGTGGTGAAGAAGAATCCCGCTCCCAGGTAGGGAGTCGAGTTAACCTTGCTGTCGAGATCAATGGTGTTCTGGCTGGAGTAGCTGAGTCCCCAACCGGCTTCGAGGAACATCTCGTTGCGGAGAACCAGACCCAAGGGGTAACGGGCTCCAATGGTCGCGCCGACGGTGTCCATGCTTCGCTCCGGCTGGTTGGCAAATCCTGAGCCGCGGGTGTTCATGTAGTACACGGACCAAACAGCTTGGGCCGGGCGTCCCACGAAGGCAAAGCGCGGCTCCGGTCGCACGACGGAAAAAGCGATGGTGTAGCCGTACCGGGCGTCTTCCGAGCCAAACCACTTGGTTCCTTGCTCGGCGTGAACGGTCAACGTTCGATAGCTCTTTTGCGCCTCTCTTTGGATGATCTCGGTCTGCGAGAGAGGTCTCGGAGCGGGCTCGTGCTCCGAGGCGAGAAGGATGCAGGGAAGTGTTGCCAGACAGAAAGGGATCCAAAAACGCATCATCTGTTGATTCGGCAAGAATACCGGCGAGTTGAGGGGGGACGCAGTGACCCAAGTTCGCCTCGGGTATCTTGACCTTCCCCCATGGCCCAACGCGTTCCTACTTTGGTGATTGTTGGCCGGCCGAATGTTGGCAAGAGCACGCTCTTCAACCGGCTGGCGGGTAAGCGTTTGGCCGTGGTCGAGGATACTCCTGGCGTCACGAGAGATCGCCTCTACACCGAGGTGAAATGGCGCGATTGGCAGTATCGCTTGGTGGATACCGGCGGCATCCTCTTCGGCGACGATGACCCGATGGTCGAGCAGATCCGCATCCAGGCGGAGACCGCGATGGCCGAGGCTGACGTTATCCTTTTCCTCGTTGATGCCATCGACGGCCCCCATGCCGGCGATTGGGATCTCGCGAATCTTCTGCGCGGATTCCCGCGACCCGTCATCATTGTCGCCAACAAAGCCGACAACCCGGAGCGTGCCCTCGATGCAAGCGAGTTTTATGCGCTGGGTGTGGGGGAAGACGTCGTCGCAATCAGCGCGATCCAAGACAAAGGCATCGACAAACTGCTCGGGCTGGCCTTTGAGGGAATCGCCAAAAATGCGGCAGAAGGGAATGAACCCGAAGAAGAGCTTCGCCTGGCGATCATCGGGCGTCCCAATGTCGGCAAATCCTCGATGCTCAACGCCTTCGCCGGGGAGCAACGCGCGATTGTCAGCGATATTCCGGGCACGACGCGCGACGCGATCGACTCCGTAGTGACGTGGAAGGGGCAGCGGATTCGCCTCATCGACACGGCGGGAATTCGCCGTCGGGGCAAGATTCAGGGCAGCATCGAGTACTACATGGTGCTCCGCGCTCAGCGAGCTTTAGAGCGAGCGGATTGCGCCGTCCTCGTTCTTGATGGCAACGAGGGGCTCACCGATGGGGACAAGCGGGTAGCGCAGCTTTCCCAAGAGATGGGCAAGCCCCTCGTGATTGTCGTTAACAAATGGGATTTGGTGGAGCCGCCCGATGGCAATCTCGGCAAGCTCAATCCAATCAAAAAGGATTTTCAGCGAGAGATCTTCAGCGATCTCCCGGCGATGAGCTACGCACTCGTGCGATTCACATCGGCTTTGGAGGAGAAAGGTCTGGAAGGCGTGATGAAAGCGGTTCAGATCGCGGTTGAGAATGGTTCCTTCCGAGTCTCAACGGGTGTCCTGAACCGGTTGATTCAGGATGCTCAGTTTGAGAAGCCTCTGACGCGGAAGGGTCTGCCGTTCAAGATCAAATTTGCCACCCAGCCAGAGACCCGCCCGCCTACGTTTATCCTCTTCTGCAACGATCCGGAACTGATGCACTTTTCTTATCAGAGATACATCGAAAACCGCATCCGCAAGGCCTTCCCTCTCGAAGGCACTCCGATCCGAGTCTTCGCGCGATCCAGCAGGGAAGATCGGAAAGATAAGAAGAAGTAGCCCGAGGTTGGGCTTGGGCAAAAAGAAGGCCGGAATCCTCTCGCAGGTTCCGGCCTAACTGTAGATCAGCAGTTGTTTTTTTGAGGTAGGCGTTGAAACTTAGTTCTCGGTGAACGTGCAGAGCGCTGCCGACCAGTTTTGGGTATTCGGAAGCTGCGAGCAGGCCGGGTTGAGATACTTCTTGCCTTCCATGCTCATCAGCCATTCGCGCTTGCGCCACTTGGCGTGACCATCCAGCATCACAAAGGGTGCGCCCCCCTTGTGGCGAACCGAGAGCTGGTTGAAGATCTCGTTCCAGTTGGTTCCGCCTGGCTCGAAGTAAACGGCGTTGTTGTCGTTCCAGGGGTTCGTGTCGATGTCATCGCCGATACCCCGGGCAAAGCTGTACATGATGCGCTCGCTGACCCGGTTCCAGGTGGAGGCGTTGGAGGCGCTGTTGGTGACTCCGCCGATTTGTCCGCCCTCGCCGTAGTTTTGGAGATATTCGTCGTTCCGGGTGAAGTGCCCAAACAGGCAGGGGCGAAGAGTGGCGCAGCTTCCACTGACCCCGGTCTGACCAACCGGGACGTTGGTGTAGAACTCTTGATTGGTGACGCTGGGGTTCGCTGCACTGCCCCCGACGTGGTCGGAGAAGACAACCGTCGGAAAGAGGCGCTTGACCGGCTTCGGTGATCCGCTGGCGGGATCGGTAAAGATGTCGATGCTCTTGGTGTAGGGCAGCAGGTCGATGTGCATGTCCCACCACTTGCGGCCGATGACGTCATCGTAGTCGCCCATGTAAAGGAAGGTTGCGGTGCCCAGCTGACGCAGGTTGCTGAGGGCCTGGATCTGCTTGGCTGATGCCTTCGCTTGGGCAAAGACCGGGAACAGGATGGCAGCGAGGATCGCGATGATCGCAATCACCACGAGAAGTTCGATGAGAGTAAAGGCGCGATTCCGCATGAAGGACTCCAAATGCAGTCCGATGATGCGGCGGTCGTGTTAAGGCCTGGTTCAACTTGGGCTAAGCAGAGGTTAAGATTCCTTCTTCTTGCCCCCCGCCGGGAGAGCTCCTTCTACTCCGTGACGGACGAACGCGATATCTTCGTCGGCCTCCGAAGTGAGCTTATATCCATCCTCGGTGATTCGGAAGACCTGCGGCTCGGCATCCTTTTCTTGCAGCGTCACTTTGCCTTCTTTCACGATGAATTTGCCCTTGCTGACATGGCTCTCCACCGTGAGGGTGAACTCGCCGGTCGGCTTCAGAATCAGCTTGGGCAAGCGATCGACTCCCCCGGTTTGGGCGATTTCTTCGGGTGTCGCTTCCATGCGGTAGGTGCCCACCATTTTGTTCGCGGTGACATCGGTCGAAAGGGATTCTTCCGCGGCCGTCTTGGGTTCTCCCGATCCCGAGCATCCGACAACAGCCACCAGGATACAGGCGAGGAGCGTTTGCGCAAGAACCGGCTTCATGGTGATAGGCTACCTACTTCCGAGCCGAGAGGTTGCTGATCTCCCAGTAGAATCTTCGTGTGCCAGACCCCTTGAGCCGCCACACCGACACGATTGTCGCCCTGATGACCCCGCCCGGGAAGTCGGCGGTGGCTCTCATCCGGCTCAGCGGCCCGAACGCGCATCGCATCGCAGCGTCGGTTTTCGATGGAATCCCGGTGGAGCCGGAGTGGAGGCATGCCTACTACGGCTCTTTTGTTCACGGCGATGACGGGCTGGTGACTCTTTTCGCGGATGGTCGGAGCTACACCGGGGAGCCCGTGGCGGAGCTCTCCACCCACGGCTCGATGGTCTCGGTTCGGGGGTTGATTGAGGCGTGCCTCGCGCAAGGTGCGCGTCAGGCGGAGCCGGGCGAGTTCACGATGCGAGCCTGGATGAACGGCGAAATGGATCTGGCCCAGGCTGAGGGTGTCAGGGAAGTCATCGAATCGGGATCGGAGCGACATCTTCGTGAAGGGGGACGATTGCTTTCTGGAGGTTTTCGGGAGGTGCTTGCGCCAATCACTGAAGAAACCACCCGGGCTCTTACCACGGTTGAGGCCCTGACTGACTTCAGCGAGGAGATCGGCGAGATCCCTCTGGCGGACAGGATCGCTCCGATTCAACGGGCTCTGGAGGCGGTTCACAAACTCCGCCAGACCGAATCCGCTACACGCGCTCTGCAGCACGGGGTCAGGGTCGCTTTGGCGGGGCGACCAAATGCGGGGAAGAGCAGCCTGCTCAATGCGTTGCTTCGGCAGGATCGCGCGATCGTTACTCCCATTCCTGGGACAACTCGTGACACGATCTCCGAAACCATCGAGATTGGTGGCGTCGCGGTCCATCTGACGGACACGGCGGGGATTCGGGAGAGCGAGGACTTGGTGGAGCGTTTTGGGATCGAGCGGTCGCGAGCCGCCCTGGACGACGCAGATCTTGTGCTGTATTTGTTCGATGCCGCACTCGGTTGGAGCGAGGAGGATGAGAGTCTTGTCGCATCGCTCGGGAAGCCTCATTTGCTGCTCGCGAATAAGTCGGACTTAGCCAACGCCGAGACGGGGCTTGCGATTTCTGCTTCCGAAGGAGAGGGGCTGGATCTCATCTTGGAGTGGCTGGGTAACCAGGTCGAATCGATCACCGAGGAAGCGTCCTTCTTGGTGCCTCGGCACTATGCCAGCCTCGCGGAGGTCGAGGATTCCCTGCAGGACGCGATCGCGACGATTCAAGATCCTCGCGTTCCGGATGACCTCAGCGCTGTGCATCTGCGTGGCGCGCTTCGACACTTGGGCGAGATCAGCGGCGAATCGACGACACCGGATATGGTGGACCTCATCTTCAGCCAATTCTGCATCGGAAAGTAGGATTCGACAAAGAAACCGGGCACCCGAGTTTGATGACTCTGGGTGCCCGGTGGACTTCGTTGGACGTGAGCCTAGAGCCGACTCGCGATGGCGTCGCCCATCTCCGACGTGCTGAGAACTTGGGTGTGTTTCTCGTGGATATCGGCGGTGCGGAGGCCGTCTCGGAGGGCAGCTTCCACGGCGTTTTCGATCCGCTCCCCGGTTTCTCGATCTCCAAAGGAGTAGCGCATCATCATGGCCGCGCTGAGAATCGCAGCGATGGGATTCGCTTTGCCTTGCCCGGCGATATCAGGCGCGGATCCGTGGACCGGCTCATAGAGACCGAAGACCGCGTCGCCTTTGGCATCGCTGAGTGACGCGCTGGGGAGCAGGCCAAGCGATCCCGTGATCATCGAGGCTTCGTCGGAAAGGATGTCGCCGAACATGTTCTCCGTGAGAATCACGTCGAACTGACCCGGATCGCGGACGAGCTGCATGGCGCAGTTGTCCACCAGCATGTGGCTTGTCGAGACTTGGGGATAGTCTTTGGCCACTTCATCCACAACCTCACGCCAAAGTCGGCTGGTTTCGAGGACGTTGTTCTTGTCAACACTCACGAGTTGATGGCGTCGCTTGGTCGCAATCTCGAAGGCTTGGCGCGCGATGCGCTCGACTTCGTGCCGTGAGTAGAGGCGGGTGTCGTAGGCAGTGTTTCCGTTGTCTCTGCGACCGCGAGGTTCCCCGAAATAGATCCCGCCGGTCAGCTCGCGCACGACCATGAGGTCGATTTTGCTTCGACCCTCTTTTAGGGGAGAGGCGTGAATCAGGGCCTCCATTGTTTTGGCGGGTCGGAGGTTGGCGTAGAGATTCAGCTCACTTCGGATGCTGAGGAGACCGCCGATTTCGGGCCGTTTGCTCACGGGCTCGATCTTGTCCCACTTCGGGCCTCCTACCGCGCCCATCAGCACGGCGTCGGCTGCTTTGCAGAGCTCTAGCGTCTTGGGGGGAAGAGGTTCACCACACTCGTCGATCCCCGCGCCGCCAAACGCCGCAAACTCAAACTCAAACTCGATTCCTGTGGCTTTCAGAACCTTGACCGCTTCGTCAATGACTTCAGGGCCAATTCCATCGCCCGGCAATACCGCGACCCGAAAAGGCATGGCGCATTATGGCACTGAACTCAGCTCTTCTTCTGGCTGAAGATGAGGATCGCCGCCATCAGGGCCAGGCCCGTGATACTCAGCGGCGCGACGAGCGGTTTGCTCTGATACAGAGCCTGCTGATCCTTCATGCCCTTTTCCAAGCGGTCGACCCGCACATTGCTCTGGAGGAGTCCTTCGAACGACGTGTAGCTGCTTTTGGAGTGGAAATGCACGCCAGCGACTCCCGAAAGCGAACACAGAATCAGCATCCAGCCAAGGAACACCGCCAGCTTGCGCTCTGCGGCAAGAGCGGCAAGGCAGCAGACGAGTGCCACACCACAGGTCGCGACCGGGATATAGGCGACGGGGTTCTGCCCCCAGACTCCGGCGTGGAAGTATCGCAGTTCGACAAGCAGGGCTGCGAACGACCCCGCGAGCATCAGGAGCATCCACTTGGCGGCTTTCATTCGATCTCCAAGCTGCGGAAGCGCTTCTCAGCAGGAGTCATCTCTTTGGTGAGATAGGTGTATGCCCAAGTAGCTTTGCGGAGAATTTCTTCCGCTTGGGTGGCTTCTGGCGTCCCGGCTTCAAAGTTCTCCGGCGCACTGCGACGGCTCATTTTCTCAAATGCCTTGCGGATGGCATCGAAACCTGCGTCCGGTTCTACGCCCAGGATCTTGCGGGCGGAGGCGGCGAGGCTCTCGGGGGATGTGGATTCGACTTCGATCTGAACCGCGCCGGATTCGGGGTTCGTGCCCGTAGCAGCGGCTCCCGTGCTGGAGGCGGTCGGGGCGTCTCCGGAGCGGCCCATGGCTTGCTCCAGCTCACTCCACGCCGATTTGAGGTCCAGTGAATGGAGCCGGTCAACTTCCCGGTTCACGTAGCCCCGAAGTAGGTTATATGCGCGGCGCGAGTTACTCATTCCTCGTGGTTTCCTCTACAGTTTGGTGCACTTCGTCGAAAGCTTGCCCAACGTGTTCCAGACGCTGAATGAGTTCATCCAGATTCTCCGTCCCAGGGAGTACGAGATCGCCCACTGATTGTTGAGCGACCGACTGGGCGACCCGGAGCGTCATCTGATCCACGGTTTGGGTGGCTTCGCTGATGCTACGGTCTATACGATCCACCACGTCGAGGGGGTTGCTGGGGTCGAGACCTTGGGACTCCAGACGGCGGATCACGTCGGTCATTTGGTCTCTCGCCAGAGCCATGCGCAGAGCTTCTTCCAGGATTTTTCGCGCTGCGGGCAAAACCTGAGGGCCGAGGAGTTTGGCTGATTCCGATTTTGATTGGGCGCGCAGGGTGGCTTCCAGGTTCTCAACCGCTTGGCGCAAGGGTCGGGTGAGAGCTCGGCTGGTGGAGGAGAGTTCGCTCGGATGGGGGAGCTGCGCATTGTCCTTCGCCTTTTGGGCGAAGAGAACAAAGATTACGCCGATGCCGACGATCAAGAGCCCAGGAATCAGCAAAGAGAGCAGCATCAGAACCTCACCCTGACGCCGAATCCGAATTCGTCGAGACGGCCTTTATTGAGTCTGGTGTAGGGAAGCCAGGTTGCGTTGTCGGCAGCCCGAAATTCGCCTTCCAGCCGGAAGAAGTTCTCGCCGGTTCGCCAGGATCGGGCCCAACCAAAGGTCATTTTCTCCTCACCCGTCGGATTGAGCCAGGTGGTGCGGAAGTCGGAGATATCAAGCTCTCGGAGAGTGGAAACTTCCGGAGATCGGAAGCTCATCCACTCGGCCTCCAGACGGAAGATTCCGCTGATCCAGGTGGCGTCTGCGCCCCAGAAACTCTCAAATCCGCTGCCTTTTCCGAGGGCATGCCCTGGCTTTTGGATCATCGAAAGGGTGCCGCTTTGGGTGCCCCAGTGTTCACCGAACGCAAAACTCACGCCGAGGTCTCGCCCGATCCGACCGGCAACTCCCCGCGCTTCGCCTGCTCCCATGTCCGCGTAGGCAATCGAGAGGGGAAGGTTTGCCACCGCCAGGCGCGTGTCGAACCGGACGGCGGGCGCAAGCTCGCGGAAGCTTGCGCGGGAACCGATGGGAAGGACTTGCTTGCCAAATCGCCACACGCCGGGCTCCTCGATGAAGTACTCGTCGAGCGAATCACGATCCGCCGTGCTCGGCAGCCGCTCCAGCCTCTGCGAGACCATGATGCGTTTGCCATCGGGGAAGGCTAGTCGCAGACCGACCACGCTCGGACGCCCTGCCCGGTCGTACCAATGAGCCTCTCCCCCCTCACCTTCTCGCCAGGAAAGCGTCGGTCGAAGATCAGCGAAGACCGAAACATCCGGAGCCCGAGATTGTCCCATCGCGGCGAGCGAGAGAGCGGCAAGCAGTCCGCAGAGAAAAACTCGCCTGATCATCGCGCTAAGTATGCCGCGAGATCGGCTTGCGGAATCGAGATTTGCTCTCCCGTGGCGAGAGTTTTGACAGTGATCGTCCCAGCGGCGAGCTCATCATCACCCAGAACCAGGGCAACCTTCGCTCCGCTCCGATCCGCCGATTTGAACTGCGCTCCGAGCTTCTTGTCATCCAGATCGAGCAGAACCTTGAAGCCCTGCTCCCGGAGGTGGTTCGCGAGTTTGCGTACCGGAGGCTTTGCCTCTTCGGTGGCTGCGACAAGAAACGCATCGAGGGGAGGCACGGGCTGCGCGATCCCCAGGGATTCGAGGGTGAGAAGGAGTCTCTCCACCCCGATTCCGACGCCGACGCTCGGGGTGGCTGGCCCACCGATTTGGCCGATCAGGTGATCGTATCGACCGCCGCCCGCGAGGGAAAGATTCTCCCCCAGACTCTCATTGACAACCTCGAACACCGTGTCGGTGTAATAGTCGAGTCCACGCACGACATCGTCGGAAATTTGGTATGGGATTTCTTCTTCGTCGAGGGCTGCTTTCACCGACTCAAAATGAGCGAGGCTCTCTGGCGAGAGGTGCTTGAGGATGCTCGGGAGTCCAGCCAGAGCTTCGCGCAGTCCGGGATCCTTCGTGTCGAGAAGGCGAAGAGGGTTGGCTTCCGCCTTCGCCCGCTCGGCAGGGTCTCGGTCGGCGAAGTAGCTCTCTGTGTGCTTCAGAATCACCGCACCAAACAGGATGCGATCCGCAGGCTTTCCGATGCTGTTCAGAAGCACCTTTTGCCCGGTCATCCCCATCGCCGAAAAGTATCGGTAGGCCAGGGTGATGATCTCGGCATCCGCCCGAGGGCTGCTGGAACCGATAAGCTCCAGTCCCAACTGGTGGAGCTGGCGATAGCGTCCCTTGCCGGGGCGTCCGTACCGGAAACTGTGGGAGAAGTACCACAGACGGGTCGGCAGGCCAGGAGCCGCGAACTTGTTTTCCAAGTAGGAGCGCATCACTGGGGCTGTGCCTTCCGGCTTCAGAGCGACGTGCCGTTCGCCCTTATCGTAGAAGTCGTACATCTCCTTCGTCACGATGTCGCTGGTCTCGCCGCTTGATCGGATAAAGAGCTCGATGTCCTCGAACATTGGGGTGCGGATTTCTTGGTAGCCGTACCTTTCGACCAATCCCTGGAAGGTGCGCTCGGCATGCTGCCACTTGTGAACCTCAAACGCTGGCTCGTTCGGCCTGGGGGCCGGAGTGATGTCGTTGGTTCCTCGGGGTCGTTGATAAGGCATGTTTAGTCGAGCCTCCCATTGAGAGCTACTTCGAGAAGATGATCGAATGCGCGATCCGGCATCGGGCGGATTTTGCCGATGTTGCCCGCATGCATGATGACGGTGGCCACGCGCTCCAAGGTTTCCATGCGGGCGTAGGCGTCGTAGATGTCTTTGCCCAAAGTCGCCGCGCCGTGATGAGAGAGGATGAACGTCTTGTGATCGGGCAGTAACGGGGTGATTTCGCCCGTGATCTCGTCCGTGCCTGGCATCACGAAGGGTACGGTTGCGACGCTTCCCAGGATCACCGCGCTCTCCGGAAGGAGGTTGTCGGGGATGGTTTCGGCGGCAAGGCTGAAGGCGGTTGCGACGGGAGGATGGGCATGAACGACGGCCTGGCAATCCGGTCGCGCGGCGTAGCACGCAACGTGGAGCCGGACCTCGCTGCTCACTGATTGGCCTTCTCGCACCGGTTGTCCCTTGAGATCCGTGATGACTAGATCATCTGGGTTGAGATGACCCTTGCTGACTCCGCTCGGCGTCACGAGAAGCTGCCGGGGAGAAAGTCGGCAACTCATGTTGCCTTCATTGCCCCCGACAAGCCCCTTCTGCCAGAGCCGTCGGCCGACTTCGCAAAGGGCCGCGCGTAGTTGGAGTTCGGTCATCGTATGAGGGAGATTATGGCCGAGGCTCGGGAGTCTTCCCGGGTTCCGGAAGAGCCTAGTCTGAACCAGGCCTTAACAATTCTTGGGTGAAATAAGGCCATGATTTCTACGGTGATTGCTGCGATGGCTTTCTCATCTGCTCCCGCTCAGCCCGACGCCCTGGCCCTGATTCAAAAGAGCTGGGATCGTACTCATGTGGTTGGGCACCGTGGCGCGGCGGCTTACGAGCCAGAGAACACCTTGGTGAGCTTTGCCAAGGCGGTCGAAGTGGGGGCCCATGCCACGGAGTGTGATGTCCATATGAGCAAGGATGGCGTGGCCATGGTGATGCACGACAGCACGCTTGAGCGCACCACCCGGCTCACCGGCAAGGTGGCCGAGACCGACGCGACCACGATGATCCACGCGGGAATTCCAACCCTCGAGGACTACATTGTCGATCTCAAGGGCAAGATTGTCCAGGTGATCGAAATCAAGGCGGGTGTCGGTGTGGTGCCGGAGGTTCTGCGGCTGGTGCGCAAGCACAAAACGGAGCGCGAAACCATCATCTTCAGCTTCAACGCTGACTTCATCAAGGAATCGAAGACCTTGGCCCCGGATGTCGTGGCGATCTGGCTGGTCGGTGCCGCCACGAATGAGGGGAACCTGAGTGACGTCCTCGCGAAGAGAGCTGAGATCAGAGCAGATGGCCTCGGATTCCAGTTCCGCCAGGTTCAACTATTCCTTGCCGAGAAGCTGCGCGCGGAGAAGCTGCCGTTGTTCGTGTGGACGGTTCCGCCGGGAGAGCATATCGAGCGTCTGAACGGCCTGAAGGTGAACTTCATCATCACCGATCACCCGAAGGATGTCCTCGGCGCGCTGAAGTTCTAAGGCCGTTTGGTCAAGAGTCCCGGGGTGTAAACTTGGGAAGTGCAGCAGCTCGATCTGGCGATTTTCCGGTGGATCAACACCTGGCCGGATGGGCTGGAACCCCTCTTCATCACCCTGAGCGAGGGGAACAAGTGGATGCCTGTTCGCTTGCTCCTCCTGGCGATCTTCGGCTACTTGGTCTATCGCAAGGACACTCGGCTCGCCGCGATTGTCGCGGTCATCAGTTGGCCCTTGGCGAACGAGGTTTGCGACATCTTCAAGAACACTTTTCAGATGATGCGCCCCTCGGCTGAACTCGCCGATGCGGTGATTCGGGTGAACAAGCTCACGAGCTTCGGAACTGCCAGCGCGCATTCGGCAAACATGATGTCGGTCGCGGCGGCGTTCCTCTTCCTGGCACGAGGCCCGTGGGCGTATGCCTGGCTCGTCATTGCGATCCTGACCGGGATTTCTCGGATCTATATTGGGGTGCACTACCCCTACCAGGTGCTCTATGGCTGGGCGGTCGGGGCGATTGTGGCGATCGCCATCGGATTCATTGCTCGGGAAATTCAGCGCCGCAGGGCTCCTCAAGATGAGGCCGAGACCCCGGAAGCCGCAAGCACGACGCTCTGAGTCCCGTACCTTCGGAAGGCGGGTTCGGTACCTTTCGGGGCATGACTTGGGTTCGCTGGTCGATGTTGGTTTACGGTGCCTTTCTCATCACGATGGGGGTTCAGAGCTATTTCTTCCCGCGTGAAGGGCACGAGCCTTCGATGATGTCGCTCGCGGCTGCTGCGGGGATGGGGATCGTCGCTCTGGTGCTGACCTACCTGGCGACCATCCTGCCGAATCCGCGGGGCGTCTACATCACGATGATCTTTCTGAGCGTTTTCGCGATGTCTCGCTTCCTCATGGTCGGAATCACGAAAGGGAACTGGGTGCTCTACCCGAATCTGACCGTCATTGCCGCCAGCCTGGTGATGATTGGAATTCTGGGCGCCGGACACATGATGAAAGTCCGGCAAAACAAATCCTCTGCAGATGCCCCGGGCGCCTAAGCGCAGGCGGCTGAGCATCTTGCGAAAATCGGGCACTTCTCTGACCAGCCTTAGGGCAAGGTCAGAGAAGTGCTGATCGTTTGTGGGCCGTTGCCCGACCAGATCGTGTAGGTGAAGGGCACGGTCGCTCCGGGGAGGCCTGCGGTCGCGGCAAAGTCGTAGACCCCAGCGCGTGAACCATTGATCCCGATGAATCCCAGGGTCTGACGACCCGTCACCGACGAACCGCCCAAAGTGGCATCTCCGAGGCGGATCGCGTAGGCTTCGGCCGTGCCTCCGTTGCGAACCGTGATCGAGACCTTGTAGGTTGAATCGGCGTTGCGAATGATCGAAAGGCTCGCTGTTTGAAGGCTGATCGCTCCGGGATTCGGGCTATTCACATTCCAGACATCGGGGTGCCAGACATTGAAATCGACGCGGCCTCCCGCCACGTTGAGGTCAAGCAGGTATTGCTTGCCACCGCGATCTTCCCAGCCGCCATAACGAATCCAAGGCACGCCGACGTTCAGCGAAAGGTGATCTTGATAGGCGGCAGTTTGGGTCTCGGGTTTGGAATCCCACAGCCACATTTCACGGAAGTCATCGCTTTCGTCGGTGGCGTCGTTCCACCAAGGATTGAAGCCCTCGTTTCGCGTGTAGATCATGGGCCAGAATCCGAGGTTGCGGATGTGCTGGCAAGCCTCGGCGATCCGTTGAACCCGGTCTGCCGGTGTCATCGTGCCCCAGTAGCGATTTTCAAGGTCGATCATCACGTACTTGAGGTCGTACGGGAGGGAGGATTTGTTGCCGGTGAATCCGATTCCCGACAGGGCGCGATCAACCTGCCACTGTCCCGTCTGATTTGCGGGGGCTCCGGAAAGGGTTGATCCGTTGTCGAAGTTGAGGAACACATAGCCTGCGACTTTGAACCCCGCATTGTGGGCGCGTTGGAGGTTGGTTCGGGCATCGGGCCAAGTGTTGCGACCACCCCAAAGCGCTTGGTAGAAACTCGCCCACCCGGCGGCTCGTAACGTGGTGAAGAACGAGACGGATCCGGCCCCAGCCATGTCGATTCCGCCATAAGCGGTGAACCGGCGGACAGGGCTCCATTCCCCTGGTTTGTTGCGCTGATCCAGGGCCCGAATGCGGTAGGTGTAGGCACCTGGCTGATATCCGTCCGTGAGCGGCGTGTAGTGAGTGAAGTTCGATCCAGAAGCCATCACGGGGATCGTGGTGACCTTGTTCGTCGGGCCGGTGACTTCGATTTGGTACTGAACTGGTACGGCAATCTGGGGCGTGACGCCTGCTCGGAACACGGGAGCTGCGGAGAGAAACTCGTTGTCGAGTGGGATCGAGACCGCCGGAGCAGGAAGCTCGCCGACGCTCATGTACTCGGTCTTGGAGTAGAGATCGGTGGTCGCCCCAGGATTGCGTACGAACCAGGTGATCGTCACCGCACCCCGAAATTCAGCCTTCGTGCGGAGGCTCAATCGCATTCCGACTCTGCTTAGAGCGGTCAGTGGCCCGCCGTTGAAGGTGTATTCACCAATCGTCGCGCTCTTGAGCGTTCCATGGTTCGGAGTCAATCGATGAAAAAGGAGCGCTTCAGGGGGAGAGACCCGGGTGCCGAACTCAAATGCCCCAATCGCTTGGCCGAATCGAATCAGACCCGTGTGGGAAGTGATCGCCCCGGGGGCAGAATCGACGGTGGGAAATGTCTGGAAGGTTGCTTGGGCGAGCACCATGTTGGGCACAAGCACCATCACGAGCAACAGCCAGCGCAAGGCGCGAAGGGACATCGTTGTGACCATCGTTCTCATTCACTCTCCGACTCTGGAGCAATCCTCCAGAAGACCGTATCGAGAGTGTATCCCCATCTGCGGCCCGCGAGGCTAGCAAAGTTACTGAGATCGCGCTCTCTTTTTCCATCAGTCCGGTCTTTTCGGCGTGTCAGGGAATCCGCTGGTAAGATGATTTCCCAGTGCAGAAAATCCTCGTCATTGGGAGCGGCCCGATCATTATCGGCCAAGCCGCAGAGTTCGACTACGCAGGAACTCAGGCCTGCAAGAGTCTTCGTGAAGAGGGCTACAAGGTCGTTCTCATCAACTCCAATCCGGCCACGATCATGACGGATGAGGAGACCGCCGATGCCGTTTACATCGAACCGCTTACCCCGGAATTCTGTGAACGCGTGATCGCGCGCGAGCGTCCCGACGGGCTCTTGCCGACTTTGGGTGGTCAGACCGGTTTGAATCTCGCGAGCCAGCTCGCCCAGCTGGGAATCCTGGAGAAGTACAACGTCAAGCTCCTGGGCACTCAGCTCGAGGCGATTCGGAAAGCGGAGGATCGTGAGGAGTTCCGGGCCCTGATGCGCGAGATCAAGGAGCCTGTGCCTGAGAGTTGGATTGTCGAAAGCGACGAGGATCTCCAGGCGATTTTGGATGTGGTTCCGTATCCCTGCATCGTTCGACCGGCGTACACGCTAGGTGGCACAGGCGGTGGAATCGCCAACACCCGCGAGGATCTTTGGGAGATCGGTCGCAAGGGGCTGAAGCTCTCCATGCGCAGTCAGCTGATGGTGGAACGCAGTCTGCTCGGCTGGAAAGAGGTTGAGTACGAGGTGATGCGCGATGGAGCGGGCAACTGCATCACGGTCTGTAACATGGAGAACCTCGACCCGATGGGAGTGCATACCGGGGACTCGATCGTCGTCGCGCCGAGCCAGACTCTGAGCGATATCGAATACCACATGCTCCGTACGGCGTCCCTCAAGATCATCGGAGCGCTGGGAATTCAGGGGGGATGCAATGTTCAACTCGCGGTGAACCCCGAGAGCTTCGATTACTATGTGATTGAGGTCAACCCAAGGGTGTCGCGCTCATCCGCTCTCGCGAGTAAGGCGACAGGGTATCCCATCGCTCGCGTTGCCGCGAAAATCGCAATAGGCAAGACGCTCGACGAAATCGACAACGCGGTCACCAAGACGACCAAAGCCTGCTTTGAGCCAGCGTTGGACTATTGTGTGGTGAAGATTCCTCGTTGGCCGTTCGACAAATTTGCCAGCGGGGATCGCCGGCTCTCCACGCAAATGAAAGCAACGGGAGAGGTCATGGCGATCGACCGCACCTTTGAAACCGCCCTGATGAAGGCGGTGCGTGGTTTGGAGGTGAAGTCGAAGGACTTGCGCCATCCCAAGATGGTGCGAATGAGCACCGAGGAACTGGAACAGGCAATTCGCTATCCAACGGACGAGCGTCTTTGGGCTCTCGCCGAGGGACTTCGGCGAGGCTGGGGCGTCGCCAGAGTCCATGACATCAGCAATGTGGACGAGTGGTTTCTCAACAAGATGATGAATCTGCTCGCGGCGGAGAAGAGCCTGGTGTCGCTCCGTCCACAGGGGCAGAAACTGGAAGCCGATGCGGCCCGCACCGTCGTGAACGAGGCCTTTCTGATCGGTTACCCCTCCGACTCGATTCGGTCACTCGTTGGGTTGACGCCGAATTTGCAGAAAACGGCTCAGAACCTGATCCTGGCCAGCACGCAGCAGCCGCATGGCGATCTCGAAGAACTCGCGCTTCAGCACTTTTCTCAAGAGCTGCGAGCCGTCGGAGCCGACGAACCAGAGTCAAGCGAAGAAGCGCTGGCGGACGCGGATTGGGTTGTCTTGATCGCCAGCATCATCGATGAGATCAAGCACATGCCGGTGTTCAAAATGGTGGATACCTGTGCGGGCGAGTTTGAGTCGATGACGCCGTACTACTACACGACCTTCGAGCAAGAAGACGACTTCCTCGGGGCCGGGATCGGAACGCCACGGTAGAGGAGTACACGGTGGATCGACGTTCGTTTATTGCCTGGGCTTCCGCGAGTGCAGCGAGCACCGCATCCGCCGTGCCCAGCCTGAAGAATCTGGTTCTGGGCGGTCAGAAAGCGCTCGGGGCCACGAAACAGCAAAAGGCCGTCGCGGATCTTGTGGCGTCTGGGGCCTGGCAAAAACTTGACCTCACTGATCGGATCTGGGCCGTAGGAAATGCCTTGCAGGGCACTTCCTACGTCGCCGCGACCCTGGAGCAGTCTCCAGAGTCTTGCCGGGTGATTTGGAGCGGACTCGATTGCGTGACGTTTTTGGAACTCTGCTGGGCGGTTGCTTCTACGAAGAGCGTTGATCTCGCGAAGCTCACGCAGCGGATCACCCAGACGCGATATCGGCACGGCAAGGTGAACGGCTACACGAGCCGGCTTCACTACACGAGCGATTGGCTGCACGAGAACCGCGAAGATCGCCGGATCAAACTCATTTGTGAGGAATGGCCTGAGTCGGTGGACTGGTCGCCTGAAGTGGGGTTCATGAGTCGAAATCCCGACCGCTATCCCGCGCTGGCAGCAGATCCCTCGTTGGTCGCCAAGATGCGCTCTCAGGAAGAGGCGATCAACCGAATGGCGTTTAAGATTGTGCCGAAAGAGGCTTGGTCGAAGGTCATCTCGAGGACGAAGCCAGGGGACTTCGTTGCGTTTATCACACGCCGAGAGGGGCTCGACTTCTCCCATGTCGGGATTCTGGGCGGGGACGCCGGCACGCTCCTCCACGCGAGCCAGACAAAGGAGCAGGTGGTGGTGCAGGATTTGGTTGGATGGGGGCAAGCGAGCCGCACGGTCACGGGAATGGTCGTTTCACGCGCTCTGAGCTAGTCCGCCGAAGGCACCAGTAGGGAACGACTCCTCCCAGGATTCTCGTTCTGGTATCACATCAAGTGCGCTCTTGCGCAGGTCATCGCCATGAAATTGTCAGTCTTCATCCTTGCTGCCTGTCTCGGTTTCGCTCTGGTCGGGTGCCAGAAGGGAGACACAGAGCTCGTCAAGGTCAATGGCGAGAGCAGCGGGGCTGCAAGTTCTGCTCCGGCAACGGAGGGCGCACCCGATGCGACCGATCTGGCGACCAATTCCGGTGGCACCACGACGAACGATCCGACCGTGCCGCCAACCCGGGGCGGATCCACGCCCGGATCTCCGGCTCCGGGCGGGCAGAACTCTGGTCTCGGAACCGATTCCGGAATGCCGTCGCTCTCGCAGGAAGGACGAGTGACCTGCGAAGCATGCAAGGGAACTCTGCCCAAAGAAGACGCCGTGACGGCAGGCGGCAAGACGCTTTGCATGGCATGCGCCGAAGAAGCCAAAGGCTGAGAGCCGTCCGCCGGAGAGAAATCGGGCGTTCCTGGTATCTTTTCCCCCTGTGAGTTCGTTGACGGATCGAAAGAGCCCACGAGGCCGCATGGGGCATCGCGCCCTCATCCTCACCCTCTTGGGGTGCCTCTCCGTCTCGGCGGGATACAGCCTCCAAACCCTCAACGAAACTGCGTCCGAAACGCTTGTGGCTCAGGCCAAAGCAGATCCGCTTGTTGATGCCTGGAGCAAAGGTGGGGCCGTTTTTGTGAACGGCGTTCCCGTGCTCGAACTCAAAACCGCCGCGGGCGGGAAGTCGGCGGCGGAAAGAGCCAGCACCGTTGCTCAGGCGCTCAACAGCTTTGCCACGAACGAGACAGTCAAGGTTGTGGCCGATCCTGGTTTACGTCTCCTGATGGGGAGCAAGCCGGTTCTGACCATCACCGCCGCAGAGGCTCAAGCGCAAAAACTTCAACCGGAACCGATGGCCCAAACCTGGGCGCGGGTGATCAACAAGGCTCTTTACCTGCCGCCCCTCGTCGTGAATCCTGACAAGCTGAGGTTGCCAATCGACAAGCCCCTCAAGGTGAGCGTCACCGGGCGACTGGCTCGGCGGGCTGAGCTCAACATCGAGCCGAAGGATCTCATCACTCTCTCCCGGGTGGATGCGGAGTGGACATTGCGGGCGAAGAAACAAGGCCAGGGCACTGCAACATTCGGAAACGGAGCCAATGCCCAGGTGATGATGCTCCAGGTTCTGCCCTATGCCACAAGCTTTCCCCAGAACCTTGAGGTCGAGGTCACTGGTCAGCCAGCTACCGCCGAAGTTGTTCAGGAAGCGATCCGCACCGCCCTGAATACGATGCTTCGGGCACCGGGACAATCGCGAGTTTCGTTCAGCGAAATCAAGGCCGATCCGCTGGCACCGGGCGAGCGACGGGTCTATCAAACCGCAACCAATGTCGAGGCCAGCGACCATTTTCCCGCAAGCGGATTTGTGAACGTCCTGGTTAAGAATATCGGAGGAGGTCGCACTTTCGAGGACGTGCTCTGGTACAGCAACGAGCCGGAAAACGTGCGCTGGAGCGGACAACTCTACTGGGGACGTCTGCAGAGCGGGTCTCCGGTGAGGCTTTTGTGGCACCACTTCAACAAGGGGCAGCAACCCATGGCGGTCTCGTATGTGCTCGCGAATCGATCGGACAAAACCGCCCGGGTTTCCGTGATGAGCGGCGATGCAGAACCCCTTCGCGATCCCACGAGGGCTGGGTATCTGGCCGGTGACAAGTTCTTCTCTGACTGGCTGGCGCACCGTGGCGTGGTGATCTCGATCCCTCCGCGTGGTGTCGTGCCGTTTGTTCTGCGTGATTTTCAACCGGGATTCACCGTGAGCGGGCTGGCGAGTCTGCAACTCCTGACCGGCGGGTCGGATGATGTCGTGCTCGTGGGGCATGCTTCGTTCCCGAATGATCTCCCGGAAGCCTGGCGGGGGAATCTGAAGTCATCCTCGCCGTGGAGTGCTGTGCGAACGGTGCCCCTGACCGAGTTCGATCTCCCGCTCGTTGGTCAGCCCAAGCATGTTTACCAAAAGCCCTCGCGCACGATCAGCTTTGTGTACAAAGTTGGCGGGCCGCTCCAATTCTTGCGGATTGGGGAAGAGAGCATCAATTCGGTGAACGAGGATCGCGAACTCGACGGAAACTTTGGCGTGCACTATCTGCTGGAAGGCCGACTAGAGAATCCGAGCAATCGGCGAACGACCGTCGAGGCGGTTTTCGAGGCATCGGCGGGGTATGCGGGAGCAGTCTTCCTCGTCAATGGTAAGTATCTGAAAGGGGATGTGCTCCCGACGAAGCGGACGTTGCGCATCTTTGAAGCCACGCTGAACCCGGGGGAAGCTGCTGACCTGCGCATCGAGACGATCCCTCTTTCGGGGGCGCACTATCCCGTGACCATCACCCTGCGTCCCAAGGAGTAGAACTCACTGTGAGTGACCATTTTAAGAACATCATTGATTTGTTTGAGCTGCCTGGCTCCGAAGGCGAACTGATCCCGGCGGAAACGCAAGGGAAGGAAGGTCGCACGGCAGAGGAAAGTCGCACCTTTGGTCAGGAGCGGATGGCGGCGGGGGACTACCAAGCGGCGGTGGAGCACTTCCAAAAGGCCATCCAGCAGGGCTCGGCAGAATCGGTGGCCGAACTCGGTGCGGCGTATGAAGCGGGGGATTTCATCCCCCAGGCATACGTGCAGTACCGCAAGGCCCTGCAATCTCAGGCAAACGGAGACGTAGCGATTGGGGTGGCTGCTTTGATGAAGCGGGAAGGCCGATGGAAGGATTCGATTGCCGAGCTTCAAGCGGCGATCGAAAAGGAACCCTACAATGCGTTCCTACACTTCCGTCTCGCGGAGACGTTGCGGGAGGCACGGTATCCCAAAGCCGCTCTCGCGGCGGTGCAAGGGGCGATTGCGAACCAGGCGGACGATGCGTTCTATCACTTCTGGGCAGCGGAATTGGCTCTGGAGTTGAAGCGGTTCGAGGAGTCTCTGGGCGCTATCCATGCCGCCCTGGAGCTGAGTCAGGATGACCCGTACTACCTCGCGATCGCGGGGGCCGCTTCCTGGGGTTGTGGTCGCGAGGAAGAAGCGCGGGCGTTCATCAAGCAAGCCGTTCGGGATTCTGAGGGGGATGCGGCCTACATCGGAGTCGCGCGACAGTTGGGCGTCCCAGGTTTTGATGGAGTCTCGGTCGGGGAATACGATTCGTCGCGGGCGAATCGGCTTCTGCGGCCTCTCGGGCTTGAAATTCCAGACTGATCGGTGTACCTATTCTGCTCTCGAATAGGAAATCTCCCTCAGGCACCCGGAACACGGTCTTCTCTCTCAATTCGCCAGTTCCAAAAAACCAAGCCTAGCCCCAGAGCGATCGGTATCTGACCAATCGGCGTGGCCATGCTTTGGAGCGCCCTTTCATCCGGAAAAAGAGGCACACCTTCGATTGGGATGGGTTTGAAAGTCCGGTAGAGCAAGAGTCCCCATATTGCAATGAGAACCAGACAATGGAGGAGCCGCCAGATAGGTTTCAGGATGATTGCCGACAAATTGATGATCAACAGGGTCGCGAAGATGAGCAGCGGCACCCAAACGCTCACGACAAATAGAACGGGGACTTCATCCGACTTTGCTGCCGCGCTATCCCGGACGAGGCTGGACAGAGCGTCGGCTTGGAGAGCTGGTACGAAAGAGACTGCGCCCAGCACGGACAGCCAAACCGCTTGCCAAATTGCTCGGTTGAGATCTTTAGGTTGCTTGGCCATGACCTGTCCCCGTGGTAAGCCACTCAATTGCTCGCAAATCATTGAACCTGATTTTCGAGTCGGCCAGTAAGGGCAATGCAATCGCCCCGGAACTCTGGCGGGGAGCAAAATGGGCTCTTCGTAAACTCCTGATGTGATGAGCAGGCCCTGGAACGGATGGGGCGGGCTGCGCGTCTTAACCTCAAGGAACACGACCGATGACCTTGCGCATGAAGACTCTGACTCTGGCGACCAGCTTGCTCGCCGTGGCTCTTCTCACGGGAGCAGTCGCCCAAGCGACGACCGCTTGGAAGCGCACGTACTTCGGGACCAGTAGCCTCAGCGCGCTCATTCCGGGCACGGTCTCGGAGCCGGAGATCACCAAAGTCACCGACGATGATGACTGGGTCACCGAAGTAGCGGACTACACCGTCGACGCCGAGAACTTCGGGATGTTCGTCAGCATCAGCAAGGCCAAAACGACGCAAAAGCTGGATGGAGCTTTTGTGAAGAAGGAGCTTGTGCCGACGCTCCAATCCACCCTGAGCCCCAACGACGAAACCGCGATTCCTGTGCAGGAGATCAAGGTGGATGAGAAGTGGGCGCTTCAAGCAAAGTTCACCCGAAAGAATCCCGCAGGGGAGCAGACGTACTATCACGTTTTCGCTACAGTTGAAGGCACAAACTTGATCATGATCGTTGGGGTGGCCTTCCCGGAACTTGAAGGATCGGTCACCGATCTCGACAAAGCGATGAAGTCGGTTCGCCTGAAGAAAGGTCTGAAGTAACCCCTCCTGGGGATAACCTCGCCCGTACGGGGCTTCTTGATCTGGTCATAATAGAACCATGCTTGCTCGGAAGTCGGCATCCCAGACTCCGCACTCACATTTCGTGCAGTGCGTGAACTGCAAGAAGACTCTCTTTCTCGCCGACTTTGAATCCAATCTGCGTGTCTGCACCTACTGTAGCCATCACCACCGCATGACCTGGCGTCAGCGGGTTGAGGCCACCTTCGATGAGGGAACCTGGGTGGAAATGGACACAGAGCTCCAGTCGCTCGACCCCCTGGGCTTTCCCGAATATGCCGAAAAGCATGCGGCAGCAGTGAAGAAGACCGGTCAGCAGGACTCAGTTGTGTCCGGCACGGCCAAGCTCTTCGACATGCCGGTCAGCATTGCGGTGGCGGATTTCCACTTTATGGGGGGCAGCATGGGCTCGGTCGCGGGTGAGAAGATCGCGCGGGCTCTGGAACGCGGCGTCGAAATGCAGGCTCCGGCGATTGTCTTTTGCGCGAGCGGTGGGGCGCGGATGCAGGAAGGCTTGCTCAGTCTGATGCAAATGGCCAAAACCACGGCAGCCGTTGATAAGTGTCGGCAAAATGGTGTGCCGTACATCGCGGTGTTTACTGATCCCACGATGGCGGGCGTCTTGGCGAGTTACGCAAGCATCGCCGATGTCATTCTTGCCGAACCCAAGTCTCTGGTCGGGTTTGCCGGGGCTCGGGTGAGCAAGCAGGCGGGAGTCAGCAAGGTTCCCGACGATTTCCAAACCGCCGAGTTCGTCTTTCGAAGTGGGATGCTGGATCGCATCGTCGAACGCCGAGACATGCGCGGGATTCTGGGACAACTCTGCCGGATGCTTGGCGGGCATCTGAAACTGGGGGCACTCAATGGCTAATAGCTGGAAGGAATGGGAAAAGCCGGTTCTCGAGCTCGAGGACGGCGTCAACAAGCTCAAGGCTCTGGCCGAAGTGGAGCTCGACCCAGAGAAGAAGGCGGCTCTCGAAACGCGCATCGAGGAATTTGAGGCGCGGATCGAGAACTTCATCAAGGTGCGCTACTCCCGACTTGGGCCGTGGGAGGAAGTCTTGCTTGCCCGCGCGGAGCCCCGCCCTTACACCCTGGATTACATCAATTCGATTTTCACGGAGTTTGTTGAGCTCGATGGGGATCGACGGTTTGGCACGGATCACGCGATTGTGGCGGGCCCGGCGCAGTTAGACGGTCGTCCCGTTATGGTGGTGGGTCACCAGAAGGGTCGCAACATCCAGGAACGCGCTTATCGCAATTTCGCCATGGCGAAGCCCGAGGGTTATCGCAAGGCGATTCGGATGTTCGAAATGGCGGAGCGATTCCGCATGCCCGTCATCACCTTTGTCGACACTCCGGCTGCTGATCCGGGCGTCGAGAGCGAGAGTCGGGGCATCAGCGAGGCCAT
>JAIUNY010000032.1 GCA_020161505.1 Armatimonadota bacterium
GTGTTCGACAAACTCGCCCTCCCTGGCCGGGGTGAGCTCCGTCACCGGTTGCAGCAAGCTGCCCTTGCGTACGATCGCCCGCTGGTGCGCGAAATAGATCGACGGCAGAGCGAGTTTCTCGCGTTCGATGTATTGCCAGACGTCGAGCTCGGTCCAGTTGGAGATCGGAAACACGCGGATGTTCTCGCCCTTGTGCACGCGGGCGTTGTACAGATCCCAAAGCTCCGGACGCTGGTTCTTCGGATCCCACTGGCCGAAGTCGTCCCGGAAGGAGAAGATCCGCTCCTTCGCCCGAGCCTTCTCCTCATCCCGGCGCGCTCCGCCGAACAGCGCGTCGAAGCCGTGGCGCTCGGCCGCCTCCAGCAGCACCGGAGTCTGGATCCGGTTGCGGGATCCGTTCGGCTCCTCGCGTACCAGGCCTTGCTCGATCGCCTCCGGCACGCTGGCCACGATCAGCTCCGCGTCGATCTCGGCGACCCACTTGTCCCGGAACTCCAGCACCTCGGGGAAGTTGAGGCCGGTGTCAACGTGCATCACCGGGAACGGCAGCCGCGCAGGAGTGAATGCGCTCGCCGCCAGGTGGAGCAGCACCGCGGAGTCCTTGCCGCCCGAGAAGAGCAGGCACGGGCGCTGCATCTCCGCCGCCACTTCACGGATGATGTGGATGCTCTCCGACTCCAGTGCCGCCAAATGGCTGAGTGTCCGGCTTCTCTGAGTCTGGGTCAACCGTCCCGCTCCCTACCGCGCCCGACTGCACCACGATCGGATTCGTGGCGTTGACGTTTGTCGACGCTAACCCCTGACCCTACTCAGTCAGGTAGCTGTTGGCAGGCTGCCGGTGGCTGGTGTCAAAACGTCAGCAGCAGCACGAGAGCCATGATCACGGCACCGATCATCGCTCCGCCGAGGAAGGCAGCGAGCATCGCCCATTTGATGGCCCAGACCTGGTCGGCCGAATAGCCATACCGGTTGCGGGGAAGGTCGGATCCTTGAAAGTGTTCCGAGACCTCGCGCAGATGCCGAGGACGATGCGGATTGCTCAACTTGCTCAACGATGCTCCGTTGGTGGGGATGCCAAAGTGCCTGGGCCCCCCGAGGGCATACAGGTGATTCACCTGCGGTCGAAAGAATACTACGTCTGCGCTGGGTTGTGGCCGATTCTGCCGATTCTGCCGATCGAATCCGTACGGATTCGTTGCCCTTCGCACCAGCTGCCGCCTGCGGCGGGGCAAATGGCTATTCCGTTGCACCGGCGGTACCGGACGAGACGGGTGCCCGATCATCGGAGTGCAGCAGGTTGCTCCGCGAGGTCTCCGGCAGGTTGCGTACCAGGATGAACACGATGATCGCGACCACCGACCAGGGGAGCATCGGCATTGGTTTCGCCATTCCGGCCAACCGGGTTCGGGCCGTGGTGGATGACATCATCAAGTTCGGTCGAGCGCGATACGGGCGCGTCGGCGTCTCGGTGCGACGCGACTCGTCGATCCTCACGATTCCGCGCGCGCGTCAGCAGCTCATGGAGATCGTGGGCACGACCAGCGAACCACCCGAGGAGGGCGTGCTCGTTCAGCAAGTGTTCGAAGACGGGCCGGCGGCTCGCGCTGGCCTCAAGGCGCTCGATATCATCCTCTCCATCGACGGCAAGGCCACCAAGGAGACGCGTGACTATCAGGTCATCATGGCGAACAAGAAGCCTGGAGACCAACTGAAGTTGAAAGTTTGGTCAGCGGGTCAGTCCAAGGAACTCACCGTCACTCTGGATGATGCTGGCGGGGCATGACCTGCCCTAGAGCCCGGATGCGGAGCCTGTGTCTGCCTCGGCAAGAAGCTTCGCTTGCTCGGCCTGAACCAGGGTGTCGATCATCTTTTGGATGTCGCCATCGAGGAAGATCGGGATGCTGTGCACGCTCAGGCCGACACGGTGGTCGGTGATGCGATCCTGCGGGAAGTTGTAGGTTCGGATCTTTTCGCTCCGATCTCCGCTTCCGATCTGACCGCGCCGGAGTTCGCCGCGCTCTTTCGCGATTCGATCTTGTTCGGCCTCGTAAAGCTTGGCGCGAAGGACGCTGAGCGCGCGGAGCTTGTTCTGCTGCTGGCTTCGCTCGTCCTGGCAGGTCACCACGGTGCCGGTTGGTTTGTGGATGATCCGGATCGCGGTTTCGTTCTTTTGAACGTGCTGACCTCCTGCACTTGAGCTTCGGAACGTGCTGATTTCGAGGTCTTTCTCATCGACTTCGATCTCGGTTTCTTCGGCCTCGGGCATCACGGCAACGGTGACGGTGCTCGTGTGGATGCGCCCGCCGCTTTCGGTAACCGGGACGCGCTGGACTCGGTGAACGCCGCTCTCGTGCTTCAGTTGGCTGTAGGCCCCATCGGCATCAATGCTGAACACAATGCGGCTGGCTCCGCCGATGCCGGTTTCTTCAAATTCGATCACTTCCACCTTCCACCTCATGCGCTCGGCGTAGCGGGTGTACATGCGGAACAGCTCGTTGGCAAAAATCGCCGCTTCATCGCCCCCAGCAGCGGGGCGGATTTCGATGATGACGCTCCGCTCGTCGTTGGGGTCTTTGGGAAGAAGGAGCAGCTTGAGGTCTTCTTCGAGCTGAGGGATCAGGATCTTGAGTCGATCCACTTCCTCCTGGGCGAGCTCCTTGGTTTCGGGATCGCTGAGGAGTTCCTCGGCTTCCGATTGTTCCTTGAGGGCGGTTTTGTACTGGCGGATGGTCGAGACAATCGGCTCGAGGCTGGCTCGGGTTTTGCCGAGGGTGCGGGCTTCCCTGGGATCCGCCGCGACGGCAGGATCCTGCATCTTGGCATCAATCGCCTCGTAGCGCTTCTCGATTTCCAGCAACCGCTCCAGCATGAGTCTGGGAGTGTACCGGGGGTGGTGGGAATCGCGTGTCCGGGGCTCAGTTGGATCCGGGGGGCTCAGCGCACGGGTACGTGCTGGCACTGAGTCGCGTTCATCGGTCGCCCGTTGCCCTCATTCCCGCTCCGGTAAACTTCCGATCTCCTGCGGCCCCGTAGCTCAGTGGATAGAGCACCGGCCTTCTAAGCCGATGGTCGCGCGTTCGAATCGCGCCGGGGTCGCCAAAAACAGAAAAGCGAGGCAGGTGACAGACCAGCCTCGCTTTTGCATTTGTGCGCTCCCGGAGCTACTTTCGTCGGCGCTTGACGAGAAGCCCGCCCAGGGCGAGCAGGCCGAGGGTGGCGGGTTCGGGCACTGGGTTGGCATCGAACTGCAGGTTGTCGATGAGAGCGGTCTCCGTTCCTGTCTGTTCCAAGGAGATGAACAGGAACTTACCCAGGTGGGGGTCGTTGGCTCCCGCCACATATTCCATCGTCACGGTTTCCCAAGTGTGTTCGGGCCGACCTGTCTCGTCATAGAGGGCTTGCGCGATCAAGGTGCCGCCCACAACCGCGCCGTTCTCAATGGAACCGCCGGCGAACATCTTCATGCGCCAACTTCCTGCGGAAATGCTGCTGTAGAGCGCTCCTTGCGCTCGAACCGCCTGGGAGCCTTCCGATCACCGTGGCGGTGAGTCTTTGAGCGACCGTTCGACCGCTCAGAAAGAGTGCTTGGCGTCCATTCGCTGCTGGCGCTGGGAAGAACGGATTGTAGGGAAAGATCTGGACGCCTGCGGTTTGCTCGACACCACTCGAATCACTGAGAGACCACTGCGGAATGTCGTTCAGAGTAACAGCACCAGAACCGAGGTCGAAACCAGGGTCTTCAAATGATCCGTTTCGGATGACTTGAGCGTGCGCGAGAGTCGCGCAAAGGGCAGCAACAACAAGGGTGTAGGTTTTCATGCTTACATTCCTCTCGGATAGGGTGAACCCGCCCGTGGCTCAAACCCCGGGCGGGAAAGTCGAGGCGCGAAGGCGCTTAACGTCGATTTCGCCGGAGAGCTAGTGCCCCCAGAGCGAGAAGGGTCAGGGTCGCCGGCTCGGGGACGACTTGGTTGTTGAATGTCACGGAGTCGAAGTTCATCTGGCCGGAGGTTCGGACAAACTCCACACTCAGGAGCTGTCCGAGCAGCGGATCGCCAGCGGCGGCGGTGTAGCTCACGCTGATCGGCGTGAAGGTGTTCGCGGATACTGTCGTGTGATTGAAAATGGTGGTGCCAAGGAGCGTTCCGCCGGTCACGAGACCGGCTGCGACCGTACCGCCCGCGTACATCCTCATTGAGAACGAACCCGCAAAGGCATCGCCCCGGCGCCCGGCCTGGGCGAAGAAGGTGTGGGTACCTTCGGTGAGCGTATCCGAGATTTGCTGAGCAACGGACGGGCCATTCGAGTAGAAGATCTGCCTTCCGTGTGGCGCGCTTGCATTAAAGAACCCAGTGGCGGGCAAGACCCACACTCCTGCGTCTCCTCCCGATCGAGACCAGCCAGGCAACGTGGCAACCGCACTAAATCCGCTGGCCAAGAACGGTTCCTCGAAAGAAGGGTTGACGACCTGAGCGAATGCGCTGGGCATCACCAAAACGCCGACAAAAGCGGCGAAAACAAACTTTTTCATATTTTTCCTCTGCAAATGCACGTGAATCACTAGCATAACAACTAGCGCGAGGATTTAGGAGTTGGTCCAGGAAACAGGCCGTAAACTGGTAAAAATGCTGGCTCAATGCAGGGCTTACGTCAGCGTTTCGCTTGCAAGATCTCGACCATCACGCCGTCCTCGCCCAGGAAGTACCCATATTGCCCTTCTCCCATGTCGCCACGCTGAACCTCGGAGAAGCCCGCATCACCAAGGGCCTCGGTGGTCGCCGCGTAGTCTTCTTGCCAGAAGGCAATGTGGTGCAGGCCCTCGCCTTTCTCGTCGAGCACCTTCTGCCAGGTTGACTCGCCCCCCATTGGCTCGATCAGCTCCAGCTGAACCCCGCCGAGATCGAAGAAAGCCAGCTTGGCCCGTGCGTTGCTGGGGCCGCCGTATGCCGACATGTTCACCTCATCCCCAGGTTGAGTGACAATCACGTCCGGGCGTTCGACTCCGAGGAGCCTGGAGTAGCGGTCGAGCGCGGCGTCCATATCGCGCACCACGACCGCTACCTGACCGAGCTTCTTGTTTCCCAGAGCCATCAAGTTAACCCTTCAATCCCGTGGCCGCGATGCCCTGGATGAACTGCTTCTGGGTGAAGAAGAACAGGATGATCACGGGAGCCACCACCATGGTCGAGGCTGCCATCAGCAGGTGCAGAGGCGTGCCTCCGGCCTGGCTGCTGTAACTCTGCAGACCCACGGCGAGAGTGAACGACTCTTGACGTTGGAGATACAGCAAGGGGCCAAGGAAGTCGTTCCACGTCCCCATAAAGCTGAACAGCGCAACCACCGCGAGAGCAGGCTTGGCGAGCGGCAGAATCACCCGAGAGAAGATCCCCCATTCGCTGCAACCATCGATGCGCGCCGCCTCGCTCAGCTCATTCGGAATCGTGCGATAGAACTGCCGGAGCAGGAAGATATTGAACGCGGCGCCAAACCATGCCGGAACCCACAAGGGTCGCAGAGTTCCAACCCAGCCGAGCTCCTTGAAGAGTCCAAAGAGGGGCACCATCAGCACGGGGAACGGCACCATCATCGTCGCCAAAGTGAGAGCAAACGCGACGTCTCGCCCAGGCCACTTCAGCCGGGCAAAGGAATAGGCGACCACGGCATTGCTCACCACGGTTCCCACGACCGTGAGCAGACAGAGAATCAGGCTGTTGCGGCCGTACACCGCAAACGGGGCATAGCCCAGGTTCTCTTTGTTGTAGTTGAACGCCTCGCTGTAGTTGCCCCAGAGGAATTCTTTCGGAATCCACGTGGGAGGAAAGGCGCGGGCTTCGCTCGCTTCTTTCAGGGAGGTGGAGATCATCCAAATCAGCGGCACAAGGAACGCCAGCGAGAGGATCACCAGAGCTGCATGGATCACCACCACGGCGCGGAGGTTCTGTTGAGTCAGGGTTTTGTCGCTTTTTGCCATGGTCGTCAGATCAGCCTTCGTAGTGGACCTTTTTGTCGAAGAACCGGAACGCGGTAAAGGTGAGGGTGAGGATGATCACGAACATCACCCAGCCTAAGGCACTTGCGTAGCCCATCCGCAGATCGCGGAAGGCCGTGTCGTAGATGTACATCGAGTACATGTAGGTCGATCGCGCCGGGGCTCCACCAGGGAACAAGACGTAGGCTTGCGTGAAGTACTGCAGGCTCCCGATGATCCCCATCAGTACGTTGAACATGATGACGGGGCTGAGGAGCGGGATCGTGACATTCTTGGTCTTCTGCCACGGCGAGGCTCCATCCAGGTCGCTGGCTTCATAGAGCTGCTGCGGGATCTCCTGCAACCCAGCCAGGTAGATAATCATCGCGTTCCCGACTGTCCACACGCTCATCGTGATGAGCACGTTTTTGGCGTGATCCACGCTGGAGAGCCAGTTGGGAGGCTCAAGTCCGAGGGCGCCGTAGGGAATCTTGAGGACCGCGTTGACGATTCCGAAGTCTCCGTTGAAGAGGTAGAGCCACAGGATCGCCATCGGAACCGCAGGCACCAGGGAGGGCAAGAAGAAGAACGTTCGGTAGAACGCTTGACCCCGGACTTTCGTGTTCAGCAGCATCGCCAAAGCAATCGCCATGATCGTGCTGAGAGGGATCGAGAACGCGGCGAAGAACAGAGTGTTCCCGAGGCTCTTGTAAAAGAGCTCGTCCTTGAAGACATCGGCGTAGTTGCGCACGCCAATCCACACCGGTTCGCGCAGAACTGAGTACTCGGTGAAGCTGTTGTACAGCGACGTGAGCAACGGGATCGCGAGGAAGACGCTGAACCCGATCAGGTACGGCATCGCGAACAGCACACCGGCCAGCGCCTGACGGCGCTCGCTTTGCCCCATTTTTGCCATCAGAGTTGGTCCTCGCTTGGTCGGGAACCGTCCTCGGGCAGGATGCCGAGCTTGCGTTCAGACTCCAGCACGCGGTCGAGCTGAATCTGCATCTTCTGCTCCACGGCCAGGAGCGCATCCTTCACAGAGAGATTTGGATCGGTGTTGATCTTCTCCAAAGCAGTTTTGATTTCGTCGCCCCATTGCGGCCAGATCGGGGTCTTGGGCGGCGATGCGGCATTCACCGAGAGAGCCTGCTGGGCAAAGAGCATCACGTAGGGGTTCGGGTGAGCCTGGATGAACTCATCGCTCACCTTGATGAGGGGGGAGTGCTTTTTCTGACCCAAGCACAGAAGCTCCATGCCCTTTTGGCTCTGGACAAACTTGATGAACTCGAAGGCTTCCTTCGGGTGCTTCGCGCCGCGCGGGATCACCAAGACATCAAGGTCGATGACAGTGGTGTTTGCTTTATCGGGGCGATCCGCGGGATGCGGGAAGGGCACGGCGGCCCACTTCATTTCCGGATTGTGCTTGGTGATGAAGTTGTACATCCACACGCCTTGGATGACGCTGGCGAGCTTGTTGTCGAGGAATCCGTTTTGCGGGGAATCGAAGCCGCCAAACCCTTGCTGGAAGGCCTGAACGGTGCCGAGACCGTATCGCTTGGTGTAGCTGCGCACCCACTCGTAGGCCCGGACGTTCTCGGGCGTCGCCATCGTGATCTTGTCGTAGCCATTCCAGAGCGATCCGCCGAAGAAGGAGGGCCAGCTCCAAGGCCACCACCCTGGCTCGGTAGGAAGGAAGCCCATCTTCACGATCTTGCCAGAGGCGTCTCGCTTTAAGATCTTGGCGTCCATCTCATCGAGTTCTTCGATGGTGGTCGGGGGCTTGTTGGGGTCAAGACCCGCTTCTTCGAGGATGCCCTTGTTGTAATGCAAGGCGGTGGAGGCGGGGGTTGTCGGCAGGGCCCAGAGCTTGCCTCGATAGGTGCACATGTTCCAGTACACGGGGATGTATTGCTGTCGCTCGATCCCGGCTTCTTTGGCCAGTTCGTCGAGCGGCATCACGGCGCCGTTGGAGGCATACTGCGCGATGTTTCCCCCGAAGAGTCCCGCGACATCGGGGGGAATCCCACCCGCTGTGGAGAGCATCGTCTTGTTGGAAACGTTGCTCACGGAGAGATATTCGACATAAATCTTGTCCTGGCTTCGGTTGAACTCCTCGACCACAACGCGCATGGCGTCGGCTTCAAAGTTCGTCCACTTTTCCCAGTAGGTGACGATGACCTTGCCTTCTTTTTTGTCCGGTTGTTGGACAATAACCTCGCTCCAAACCATGGTTCCCAGAACCAAGGCTCCACCGAGGGCGGCGAACCATGCCGATGCGTTCTTCATCTCCACCGTCTAGGTTAGCACTTCGACGGTTGCCTCGGCATCGGCTGAACGAGGTTCAGCACGGTATTCTGGGAGCAATGCGCGAAATCTCTCGGGGCTCAAGGGCGGAAGGCTGGTGATCAATCTCTTGCTTGCCACTGCCGTTCTCGGGGCTCGCGCTGAGGTTCGCGTTGAATCTGGAGCCGAAGTGCTGATTTCTCGCCAACTGGATCTACTGAAAGGCCGCCGAGTTGGGCTGATCACCAATCACACCGCCACAGTGGGAGATCGTCATCTGATTGATGTTCTCCATGCTACAGACGGGGTGAAGTTGACGGCTCTCTTTGGCCCGGAGCATGGTCTGAGGGGATTGGCCGATGCGGGCGAAAAGGTCGCGGATTCGGTTGATCCTGCGACGGGTGTGCCGGTGTTTAGCCTCTACGGAGCCACCCGAGAGCCTTCGCCGCAGATGCTGGAGAACGTGGATCTCCTTGTCTTCGATATCCAGGATGTCGGAGCGCGGTTCTACACCTACATCTCCACCCTTGGCCTTTCCATGCAAGCGGCGGCGAGAAAGGGGATTCCCTTCGTGGTGCTCGATCGCCCCAATCCTCTGGGGGGCGAGAGGGTCGATGGGTACGTGCTCTCGCCTTCGTATACATCGTTTGTTGGCCAGTATCCGATCCCGATCCAGCACGGATTGACGATGGGAGAGCTCGCGCGGATGGTTCAGGGCGAGGGCTATCTCCCCGGGCTTGAGAAGCTTGATCTCAAAGTGGTCGCGATGAACGGCTGGAAGCGGTCGATGCTCTGGCCGGACACCGGGCTTCCTTGGATCAAGCCGAGCCCCAATCTACCGATCTTTGATTCGGCGGTGGTTTATCCCGGCACATGTCTATTCGAGGCCACATCCGTGAGCGAGGGTCGGGGGACGGAGACCCCCTTCCAGATGCTCGGAGCCCCTTGGGCCGATGGCAAAGCTCTGGCAAGTTCTCTCCAGGAATCGCGGCTGGAAGGGGTTGCGTTCGAGTCAGCGCGGTTCACTCCCCGGAGCATCCCGAACGCCGCTGCGAACCCTAAACTGAAAGATGTCGAGTTGCAAGGGGTCAAGATCACTGTGACTGACGCACGAAAGGTGCGACCGGTAGCCTTGGGGGTCTATGCTCTCGATGCATTTTATCGGCAATCCGGGGGATTCTCGAGGCTCTCCTTCTATCGCATTGGTGGAATGTCTCGTCTCGCGGGCACCGAGCGACTCCGCCAGCAACTCTCGCGGGGTGTTTCGCCGGAAAAGATCATCGCGGGTTGGGAGAGTGAGGTCGCCGCGTTCCGGCGAGTTCGAGAAAAGTACCTGCTCTACCGTTGATCGGCCCCGGCACCAAAAGAAAAGCCCCGCTCCGGAGTCTCCGAGCGGGGCTTTTCGTGTCGAAGGGGCGATTCTTATCGCTTTTTTCGGCGTCGATTGGCCACCACGGCGCCAAGAGCAAGAAGGGCCATAGACGCTGGCTCGGGCACTGCGGCGACGCGGTAGTCATCAAAGTAAGCCAATCCGGAATCGCCAGTGATCGGGGCGAGATACGCCACGTGGAGCCCCAAGTCTTCGATGCGATCGGTGCCGACCCCCAGATTCGGCAGAGCCACCTGCACTCCATCGACCGTCGCGATCACAGCCCGGGTGAGGAAGTTGATGTTCAGATCCACCGAAATCCAGCGTTGCATCGCCGGAGTGGGCAGAAGCGCGACCTGAGACAGGATCCCGCTCGCGGTGCTCGTGTTCGCATGAACGCGACCATCGGTGGCAATCACCAGTCGGCTGCGCGAATTGGTGTTGTAACTCACATCAAACCCGAACCGCCGCGAATCCGAGGTGGAGTTGCTGATGAACAGTTTGAATCCAGCCTGAATTTCTTGGGTTGGGTTGTTGAACACCGGATGCGCCGATGTCCACGCGGTGAGCGCGGCACCGCCGTTCCCATCGCTCCAACGCAGTGATCGAGTGCCGGTGCTGCTCCGGTCGCCCGAGACAACCCAAGCTGGATTCACCGAGCCTGTGGTCTGCCAGCCCGCCTGCCCTTCGAGCGCGCCGGGCACAAACTCCGGGGCCTCGAAGCTGGTGGAATACACCTGGGCGTACGATGCTAGGGAAGCCGCCAAGCAGGCGGTCAAAAGAAGTGTCCTCTTCATGAATTTCCTTGGTGGCTCGTGCAAAAGGGTTCACCGCGAAGCCGCCAATTCGCAAACGTCCTGCCAACGCCCGAGCGACGCCGATCAGGACTTCCGAAGCAGGCGTGATCTGCCTTTGGGTTAGGTATTTCCCTGAATTCCGGCATACAGGCTCGACCTGTCCTGGGCAACCCGAACGAAGAAAACCCCCTCGTGGCATTGCCGCGAGGGGGTTCGGGTAGGCGAGCTCGAAGAGATTCTTATCGCTTGTTGCGTCGACGATTCGCCACCACTGCGCCCAGAGCGAGCAGGGCCATCGTGGTCGGTTCGGGGACGGCTTCGTAGGTCACGTCGTCGAAGTAGGCGAGACCGGTTTCACCCGAGAGTGGGTTGTTCAGGCCACGGAAAAGGTCAATGTCCGAGGCTTGCGTCGTTGCCGCGCTGAGGCTGGGCATGGCAATGTTGATACCGTCAACCTTCGCCGAGACCGCTCGGGTCACGAAGTTGATGCTGACCGAGATGTCGACCCAGCGGCCAGCCGCAGCGGTGCCGAGCGTGCCGACCTGACTCAGAGTGCCGCTGCCAATGTTCGTGTTGGCGAAGATGCCCGTGTTCTTGTCGATCACCAAGCGGGTCCAGTCGCTCGAATCGTAGAACACGTCGAATCCGAATCGTCGCGAAGCAGCAGAGTTTTGCTCGATGAAAACGCTGAACGAGGCGGTGAGGCCCGGAACCGGGTTCGTGGCAAAACTGCTCACGTCGCGCCAGGCGAACGAGGAAGTGCTTGGCACTCCAGCGTCTGACCATTTCACGGATTGCGTACCAGTCTTAGCCCGGTCACCCGAGATCGTCCAGGTCGGGGTACCACTGTTTGTGCTGCTCCAACCATCTTGACCATTGAGATCGCCCACCGAGAAAGTCGGGGCTTCGAAGCTGGTGCTATAAACCTGTGCCTGAGCACCTACGGCAAGAACCGCCAACGCGGCGGCGAAAAGAGTCTTATTCATCTAGAGTTCCTCTGCTGTTCAACGAAGTCATCGTGACCGAAGGGTCGAACGAAAGAAATGTTAACACACGGGCTTGTAACACGGCGAACATTGGGGCTGATTGTCTCGAAACACCACAAAAATACCGGGGGCTTTCGAGTTGAAAGCCCCCGGATTTCCGTGGCAGGCGAGCTCTATTCGCTCTTCGCCGCCAGATCCGCCGGAGAGGGATTCTTCGGCTTCGGCAGAACGTCTTCGCCGAGGATGAACCGGGCGACGTAGTTCTGGTTGATCTTGTACTTGCGCGGACGAGGAGCCAGGCCTCGGACATCAATCTTCTCGCTGAAGTCGAAGCTGGGGCCGCTGGCGTTCCAAGTCGCCTTGGTGGTGCAGAGCCACTTGTCGTCGTCGCGCTCCGGAGTGTCGAGTTTGAAGTGTGCGCCTCGGCTTTCGTCGCGGGCAATTGCTCCGCCGACAATCGCCTTGCTCATCTCCAGCATGTGCTTGAGAGTGCGCGTGAACGGCACAGCTTGGTTCGACCACGATCCCGCATCGAGCAGGTTGCACTGATCGGCGCGAGCGGTCAGCTCGTCGAGCTTGGCGCGGGCACCTTCGAGCTCGCTTTGGAGACGCCAGATACCGCAGTAGTTCCACATCGTCTCGCTGAGCTCGGCGGCGAGTTGATAGGGGTTTTCGTCGCCTTTCTTCTTCGTCAGTCCGTCGTACTCGTCTTGGCGGAACTTACGGGCGTCTTCGGCCAGGCTCGTGGGAAGATCTTCATGACCTTGATCTAGGTTGCGCAGATACGCCTGAACGCCCTGAGCCGTGAGTTCGCCACCCGTGAGACAGGTGAGGAGCGCATTGGCACCAAGTCGGTTCGCACCGTGGTACTGATACTCACACTCGCCCGCCGCGTAGAGGCCGGGAATGTTTGTCATCTGGTTGCGCGGGCTGTCGGTGTCAAGAGCCATTTCGTTGCCGCTGGTCTCGTAGTCCACCCACAGGCCGCCCATCGTGTAGTGAACCGCCGGGTAGATCCGCATCGGAATGTCGATCGGATCCTCGCGCATGAACTTCTCGTAAATCTCCAGAACGCCGCCCAGCTTGTCGCGGATGAGATCGCGCGACATGCCCTTCTTGTGGTGAAGGTGGGTGATGTCGAGATAAACCTGCTGGCGACCCTTGACCCCCATGCCCTTGCGGCAGACGCAGTAGACAATGAAGCTCACCAAGTCGCGGCTGAGAAGGTTGCCGTAGACGGGATCCAGCTCTTCGCAGAAATACCAGCGATCCTTTTCGGGGATATCAAAACCAGCGCGCTGGTCGTTGGCATCGCGGGGCACCCACAGGCGCCCGCCTTCACCGCGCACCGATTCGCTCATCAGGCGGCACTTGTCTTCGCCCGGGACGGCGGTCGGGTGGATCTGCACCATCTCCGGGTTGCCGTAGACCGCACCTTGCTCGTAGCAGATGCTGACCGGGGTACCCGTGTTGATGATGGAGTTCGTGGATTTGCCGAAAATCACCCCGTTTCCGCCGGTTGCGATGACAGTGGCATCGGCAGTGAAGCTTTGAATCTCCATCGTGCGCAGGTTCTGGGCAACGATTCCTCGGCAGATGCCCTTGTCGTCCTTGATGAGGCCGACAAACTCCCAGCCTTCAAACTTTTCGACTTGCTTGTTGCTCTCGAATCGACGGACTTGCTCGTCGAGTGCGTAAAGAAGCTGCTGACCCGTGGTGGCTCCCGCATAGGCGGTGCGGTGCTTCAGCGTGCCGCCGAATCGGCGGAAGCTGAGCAGGCCTTCATTCGTCCGGTTGAACGGCACGCCCATGCGGTCGAGAAGATAGATGATCGCCGGAGCGCGCTCCGCCATGCGCATGACCGGAGGCTGGTGGTTGAGGAAGTCGCCACCCGTGATCGTGTCTTCAAAGTGGAGATACGGGCTGTCGCCTTCGCCGCGAAGGTTCACCGCGCCGTTGATGCCGCCCTGGGCGCACACGGAGTGGCTTCGTTTCACCGGGACAATGCTGAACAGCTTGACCTTGTGCCCCGCTTCCGCGAGCTTCATGGTGGTCATGAGGCCAGCAAGACCTCCTCCAACAACGACGACTGTGCGTTCTGCAGCCATGACTTTCTCGATTCTTCGCAGTGGCCACCCAGAAGGTGCCCACTCGACCTCAGTGTACCCACGAGGATTCGGCGAATCGGGCAAGTTTGAGCCTGGTTCGCGTGTGGCGACTGGAACGATCTGTACGGAATCTCGGGTTGAATCGGGGGGATGGCGAGGATTTCAAGGCGGTCAGTGCTGCAAGCAGGCTTCGTGGGGATGACCTTGCCGCTGGTTGGTTGTGGGGCGATAGGCGAACAAGGATTCGATGTGATTGTGATTGGAGCGGGAATTTCTGGACTTGCCGCCGCTGCGACTCTCGCCGAAGAAGGGGCTCGGGTGGTGGTGCTGGAGGCTTCGTCGCGACTGGGCGGGAGAATCCGGACGGATCGAGCCTGGGGGATGCCGCTGGAACTGGGAGCGCAGTGGATCCATGGCCCTGAAGGGAATATCGCGGCGGAGCCCGCGCGGAAAGCCGGGTGTGATCCGAGCGAGTCTGCGGACGGAGGTCACTGGTGGCGACGACACGGCGTAGCGGATCCGATGCTGAACGATCGGGAGTGGGATCGCGACTGTCCCTATGATCGGACGCCTGGGATGAGTCTCGCGGTAGCAAAGCTGTTGCACGAGACCAAGATCAAGGCCGAGGAAGGCTACTTTCCCATGATGGCGGCGGTCCATCGCTCCCAAGAAGTCTACGAATACGGCGCGGAGCTCGATGAGCTGGACAGTGAATTTTACGATTTCGGCGAAGAGGTCAAAGGCAACGATCTCGTGCTGCGCGGAGGATATGATCTGCTCCCCCGGCTCTATGCCGATCGCGCGAAGAGAGCCGGAGCAAAAGTGATCCTCGAAAGCCCGGTGACGGCCATTCGCAAGGGAGGGCGACGATTGCTGGTGATCTCCAATGGGCAGGAACTGAGTGCTCCCCACGTGATCTGCACGCTGCCTCTCGGGGTCTTGCAATCGGGGAAAGTGGAGTTCGATTCGGGTCTCATCGGGGCACCTGCGCAGCAGGCGATTCAGGCACTGGGGATGGGTCTGCTCGACAAGGTTTGGCTTCGCTGGGAGACACCGTTGCCCATGGAACCGGGGTGGCATAGTTCGCAGGATATCGGGGCGCATGACCCCGGGGCCGAGTTCTTTTTTGCCCCCGATCTCACCGGGAACCAAGTCGCTCTGGCGTTCAACGCCGGGAAAGCGGCCCGGTCTTTGGCCGGCAGATCCTCGGTCGAGAAGGTCGCGGGTGTTATGAAGTCGCTCCGGGTGATGTTTCCGAATCTCCCTGAACCCAGCGATGCGATGTGCACGGACTGGCTGAGTGATCCGTTTACTTTGGGCGGGTACAGCTACTACAAAGTAGGCTCGACTCCCGAGAATCGGTGGGCCTTGGCCGAGCGTCAGTCTTCCGGACTGATCTTTGCCGGGGAGCACACCGATGTTGACTATCCTTCCACCGTGCACGGAGCGCTCGCCTCAGGGCTCCGCGCCGCTGAAATCGCCCTGAAATAGCGTTATTTCGGCGATTATATAAGAAAAAGATAAAAATACGGGCCAGGGGGGCTTCCTTTTTGGGTCGGTTTATCGTTATGATAATCAAGAGCCACGGAAACCGGATTTGCTCTCCCCTTGCCGGTCAAGTGGCTTCTTTCTTTTTGCCAGGGCCCTTTTTCGGGGCGCGCCTTAGCGAGCAGGAGGGGACTTGTGGTGCACTTGAGCCAGACGAGGGATGAGCTCCTCCACTGATCCGTTCTCGGGAAGCGGAATCGTCATCAAAATCCCCGTTTTCTCGTGCTCGGCAATGAAGTGGGCACGGGAAGCGCCCGAGAGAAGAATGCCCGTTCCGAAACTTGTCGCGATCTCTGTGCGCGTTGCACCGGGCATCGACTTCAGAATTGACGCCTCGGCGACTTCCAGACTGAACTGCAAGAAAACCTTGATCTCCCACATGTCTTGCTCAACCAGCATTGCCACGCCGCTCGGGTCGGATTCGTCGAGACGGGCATCCCCGGGAAGCTCTGCGGACCAGCCAAGCCCAAACGAGTTCACCAGCGGCTGGCGGCGATAGCCAAACGGCACGGGGTGGATCTCAACCAGACCCTCCGGTGGTGTACCGCCGAGGCTCTGCCACGCGTTCAGCGGACAATGTTTGGCTCCCAAGGCGGCGGATTTGTCCAAAGAATCTTGGACATCCTTGATCAGAGAAGCCTCCCATTCATTGCGCGGATCGCGCCAGGCATGTTCGCACCACAGGATCACGAGGCCACGATTGAGCCAACTTTGGGCGGTTTTGTCTTCATCCCACCAACTCCAAAACTCCTGGGCTTTCGCTTGATTTAGGAGAGCCTCCCTCGTCCAGTCCAGGGATCGGGGGCCGAGCGAAGTGTGAATCGTGTCAAGCGGCTGAAATCGAGGGTTGAGCGGCATGCCGACTGCGCAGTGAAAGTCGGTGATTTCGGTAGCTTTCTGCAAGATAACTTGGAACAATGTGCTTTGCCAAAGGAGGAATTCTTCTTCCAGTTTCACCCGGTGGCGGTGATCCCAGTACCCGGTTTCGTCGCCTGGTTGGCCTTCCTGATCCAAGTTCTGCCACGTCAGACCAAGACGCTCGCCGATTTGCTCAAGAAGGCTCACGAGATATTGGTGATATCCTGGTCCAGCGGATGAGGTGGAAGCTGAGAACAGGATTTCGGTTCCCTCGATTCGGAACGCAATTTCTTCGGCAGCGGGATGCAGATTTGCGTGCATCCAGGGTGTCCCGCGCGTTTGGCTGACCCATGTCCGGGCCTCGCCGTCCAGGACTTCGGCGATTCGATCGAATGCTTCCGACGCGCTGAGGCGACCAAAAATCCCCTTCTTCGGCAGGGTTCCGCGCAGCGAAATCCCAAGTGACATTAGATCAAAGTCGCAACTCGACCCTCTTCGACCAGGGTCTTGAGGGTTTCGGGGAAGCGGGCCACCACCTCATGCAAAATCCCGCGCGTATCGGGGGTGCCGTGGTGGGTGTGCAGATCGTGAGCTTCCAATTTCACTTCGATCTTCGCGCTGGCATCGCTGGGATGCTCCCAGACATCGCGAACCCAAGCGAGAGCTTCAGCATCCGTGAGGTGCAGATCCTTGCCGTTCATCAGCAAGAAGGCGACGAGGCCAGCAAAGGCGCAGGCTTCATTTCCCTTCGCGAAGGGAGCCATTTTCACGAAGCCGGTGATGAATCGACCGGCTTGAGCCACCACATCGGTGCTCTTTCCGTGGCCGTATTGGTAGAAGACCCCTTCTTCCAGCCGAGCGTAGTCCCACTTTTGGGTGGACTTGGTGAGCTGCAAGTTCAGCCACATCATGTCTTGCACGGTCAGGTAGTTGATTTGGGCCATGACTCTCCCGATTATGCCGATTTCGGCGTGCAGGCTCAAGGCTTCCCGGCTGTGATTGCGGTCCCGCCGGGAAGTCTCGTCAGTCTTTCCCTGAATCTTGGTTCGGGGAATGGGGGTCGATTCCGCGCTTCTTCAAGGCTTCTCTCAGCAGAATCTCGATCTGCGCGTTCACCGAGCGCAGCTCCGCCGAGGCAAGACGTTGCACTTGATCGTGCAGGTCTTGCGGAAGGCGGAGCGGAAACGCTTTTTTCTCGGCCACGATTTGCCTCCCCAGGCTAGTTGTGCAGAGTGCCGGTGTTGACAATCGGCTGGGCTTGCTGTTCGCCGCACAGAACGACCATCAGATTGCTCACCATGGCGGCCTTGCGCTCATCGTCGAGGTTGATGATGTTGTCGCGCTCCAGACGAGTCAGGGCCATCTCCACCATGCCCACTGCGCCATCGACGATCTTTTGTCGAGCAGCGATGACGGCAGCGGCTTGCTGACGTCGCAGCATGGCGCCGGCGATCTCGGGAGCATAGGCCAGGTGAGCGATCTTGGTTTCCAGAACTTGGACTCCCGCGATCCCCAGCTTGGTTTGGAGCTCGGTTTTGATGTGCTCGCTGACTTCGTCGGCGTTTTGGCGCAGGCTCACCACGTCGTCTTCGGCATCGTAGGGGTAGCTGCTGGCGCTGTGGCGCAGAGCGGTCTCGGTTTGCAGAGTGACGTAGTTCTCGTAATCTTCGACCTCAAAGCTCGCGGCAAAGGTGTCGACGACTTTCCAGACCACGACCACCGCGATCTCGATCGGGTTGCCGCTCGCGTCGTTGACCTTCAGGCGTTCGCCGTTGAAGGTTCGAACTCGGAGGCTGAGGTTGCGCTTGGTTCGGAAGGGGTTGGTCCAGTGGAACCCATCATCCTTTACCGTGCCCACATACTTTCCGAAGAGGAGGAGAACCTTGCTGCCGTTCGGCTCGACGACAAAGAAACCTGCGCAGTGGATACTCCACACCGTGAGCAGGATCACGCCGATAAAGGCGAGGAACCCATTGTCGGTGCGCGCGCCCAAAATGAACGTCGCAATGGTGCCAGCGATCAGCAGAATATTGATCAGCAGCATCGACATGCCGCCGGAAACGTGGATGGACTTTTCGTTCATAGCCATATCCTAGAATGATATCGAAGTGATATCACTTTGATATTACGGCATGTTCCGGGCCAGGTTGCAGGTCTGGTGGGACTGAATACTGTGGCTGACAACAAAATCACCCTGCCCTCAGGGAGAGCCGGGTGACTTCTCTTCGTGACACGGTGGCCTAGCTTTGCTTCTTGCGACGCCGGGCGACGAGGGCACCGAGGGCGAGGATGGTCAACGTCGGGTTCTGGACGCCACCGGAGGCGAAGGCGGAGCCATCGAGGACGAAGAGATTCCGGACGTCGTGGGCCTGGTTCCAGCCGTTGAGAACCGACTTTTTGGGGTCGGCACCCATGCGGCAGGTGCCGAGTTCATGGATGCTTTCGCCGGGGGGGACCATTTGGGCGTGTTTGGCGAGGACTTCGAAGCCCGCTCCTTCGCAGGCGGCGGCGCCGGTTTCCATGGCATCTTTGGCCATGTCGAACTCATTCTGGGTGTAGGTCTGTTCGATGTGGAGGCAAGGGATGCCCCAGGCGTCTTTGAGGGTGGGATGGATGGTGACGCGATTCTCAAAGCGGGGGAGGCCTTCGCCCATGGTGGTCATGGCGAAGGCGGCGCCCT
>JAIUNY010000033.1 GCA_020161505.1 Armatimonadota bacterium
GCCGGACTTCCCCTTGATAGGGTTCTCCAAGTTCTGGCTGAACAAACCGAAGCAGCTCCGCTCGCAACCGCCGCCGAGAATGCGCTTAACGAAGTGCGAGGCGGTATGCCGGTGAGCGAAGCGCTGGCTGCTCAAGGCTCCAAGCTCTTCCCCGAGGTGTACACGCAGACCCTGCGATCAGGCGAAGCCAGTGGTCAATTCCCGGAATCCGCCGAGAGAATGGCCGACCTCCTCGAAAACGAAGTCGCCCGCAGAAGCTTGGTCGTTTCCGCACTCGTCTACCCGGCGGTGCTCGCGGGAACGGCGGTGTTTGTCGTGATCTTCCTGCTCACCTTTGTCGTGCCACGCCTTTCCGTGGTCTTCGAAGGGCTTGGCGACGACCTGCCTGCACCGACCAAGATTCTTCTCGGAACCACCGGGTTTCTCACCCAAAACGGCGTGGTCATCGTGGTGGCTCTCGTCGCTGGATTCTTTGGTTATCGAGCCTGGGCCTCCACGGAGGCAGGGGCGTATGCCCGCGACAACTTCCTGATGAATGCCCCCCTCGCTGGGCAACTCGTGAAGAAAGGGCTTGTGAGCCGATACGCCCGAGTTCTCGGAACGCTCGTCTATGGAGGTGTTCCGATCCTCGAAGCGCTTCACCTTGCCGGGCTCGCTACTGGAAACAAAGTGTTCGCCGTGACCAGCGATCAAGTGCTGGAGGACGTGAAAGAAGGCCGCCCGATCGCCCAAGCGATGAAGGATACAGGATCCTTCCCTCCTGTTCTCACCCACATGGTTGCGATAGGTGAAGAAACGGGTGACCTTCCCAAGATGCTCAACCGCGTCTCCAACAGCCTCGACTTTGAAGTTGAGCAGGGTCTTCGCCGCCTCACCACCGCTCTGGAGCCGATCATCGTGCTCACCATGGGCGCGTTTGTCGCTTTTGTCGTTTTGTCGGTCATTTTGCCGATCTTCCAAGCTCAAGAACTCGTGAAATAACATGAATCTCCGCACACGTTCTCGTCGCACGACTGCCTTTACGCTCATCGAGCTTCTGGTTGTCATCTTGATCCTCGCGGTTCTCGCCGCGATGATCGTGCCGCGTATTGTCAGCCGTACTTCGGAAGCCAAGACCGCCAAGGCGCAAGGCGACTTGGTCAACCTCCGCAAGATGCTGGATACCTACCGCTTAGACGTCGGCGTCTATCCGACGACCGATGAAGGCTTGGAATCTTTGCGAACGCAGCCCGGCGATGCCGAAGGCTGGAAAGGCCCCTATCTGACCAAGCCCGTTCCTACCGATCCCTGGAACGAGCCCTATATCTACGAGTGGCCGGGCCCCGATGGAGATGACTCGTTCGTCCTCTTGAGCTACGGCAGCGACAAGCAACCTGGTGGCGACGGCGAGGCCGCCGACATCATCGAATCAGGCGAGTAACCCGTTCCGTTCATGCGTCGTCGCGGCTTCACCTTTCTCGAAATCAGCGTGGTAGTCTTTTTGATCATCCTGCTGAGTTCGCTCGTGCTTCCCAGCACGGTGGCGGTGTTGCGCAGTCAGCAAGCTCTCGACTATCGAGTGAATCTGAGCGCGCTGATGCAGGAAGCCCGACGCCAAGCCCTCGAATCCGGTCGCGCCACCACGGTGAGGTTCGGCACGGAGAACACGATGGGTTGGGAGTATCTGGACGATCCCGATGAGAATGCCACCACCGATGAGGAGCTTGATCGCGAGGAAGAACGCACCATCGATCAGCCCGACGGCCTCCAGCAGGTCGTCCGGCCAACCGAATCCGTGAGCTTCACGCAGTTCGAGCTTGACCGCGAAACGGTGGACGAAGCCAACTGGCGGGTCGGGTTCTATCCGGATGGAACTTCGGATCAGGCCATTCTCGAGTTCGAGCAGGATGGGCAGGCCTTTGTGCTTGTCGTCGACCCGAAGAGCGGCATTGCCAAACTCCAGCTCGGACGTCGCGACGAGATCGAAGAAACCGAATGGGAGGCGGGTGAGCTTGAACGCCGGATTCAGTAAGCGCGGTTTCACCTTGGTCGAGGTGTTGGTGGCCGTGTTCATGCTCGGCGTGGCCTTCACCGCCCTTGTCGGAGCCCTTTCCGGACTCACCCGCGCGGAGCGGGCGGTTCAGGAAAAGGACCTCGTCGATCGTCTTGCAACGCGGAAACTGGAAGAGCTCATCGCCACCGAAGCGTGGCGGAGCGAATCGGGCGGGAGCTTCGACGAAGCGCGCCACTCTGACTACACCTGGTCGCTTGAACAAGTCGATACGGGAGTCCCGAACGTGGTTGGGCTCCGGCTGGAAGTGACGTCGCTCAACAAAGGCGAAGCCAGCGCGGAAACCTTGCTTTACGATCCGCCGGCGGAGGGAGGAGCAACCGGGCCATGAGGAAGCAGCGCGGTCTCACCCTTGTGGAATTGATGGTCGTGGTGGCGATGAGCTCCGTCATTGTCGGGGCGTTGGGCACCGCCTATTCCCTCGCTCTGGACTACGCCCAGCGAACCCCAGCCCGCCTCGATGATTTCCAAGCCGAACTCTCCCGCAAGAACACTCTGGAGAGTCTGTTCCGAGGCGCGTACCTGAGCACGGTCGCCGATGACCCTCTCACTTACTTTGCGGCCTTCTCCAATTCCGGGCAAGGATCGGTGCCGGACACCGTCACTTTTACAAGCATCGCGAACGCCAGCGAAGGCGGCTTCTTGCGCTCCACCGAGACCGATTTTGAGACTCTCAACGAGCGATATGGCGCGCAAGCTGGCATGACGGAAGTTTCGCTGAGCATCGTGCCGGTGGGCGATGCGGGCGAACGGGTCGGGCTGTTCCTGCGCACCCAGCGTCCCGCCGATGGAGACCCCACGCAAGGCGGAACCGAACGCTTGCTTTGGGATGGCGTCACACAGTTTGATGTCGAGTTCTGGGATGGTCAGCAGTGGATCACCACCTGGGACACCCGCACCGGTGCAAGGCGATTGCCCGCTGCCGTCCGCCTGAACATCACGGTCGACGAGCAGGAAATGGAGAGCATTGTGCTCCGCTTGCCTCACAGCGACGTGACGAGCACGAATCCCCTCGTGCAATCCACCGATGGTCAAGGAGGCACAGGCCCGTGAGCAGCCGAGCCAGGAATACCAGGCGCGGATCTGTCTTTGTTCTCGCCCTGCTTGGCATGGTGCTGATGACGATGGTTGTCGCGAGCTTTAGCGTACGGATGGCCGCTCACGTGAAGTCGGAGACCATCCGAATCGATCGCCGCAAGGCAGAATCGGCCGCTCAAGCGGGAATCGCACGGGCGATGGCCTCCCTGGCCGAAGCGAATGTCAATGTCGTCACAGAAACCGATGAGTGGTTCGATCTGGGTCAGCAGGGCGATGAACTCTTTGTCATCGGGGATAGCCAGTTCCGCATCGAAATCCTCGACGCGGGGCGATTTGCGAACCTGAACAGCATCGACACCGAGCAGATGAGACGGATGAACCTCACGGACGACGTGATCGAATCCATTCTCGACTGGCGCGAAGAGCAGCTTCAACCCCGGACTCAAGGCGCGAAAGACGAATACTACAACGGTCTGGTCAACCCCTACAACGCCAAGCTGCGAGCCTTCGAGACGGTCGAAGAGATCTTGCTCGTCAAAGGGATGACTCCGGAATTGCTGTACCAACCACCTCAGGTCACGGGCGGAAATGTCTTGGTCAACGGAGCCCTGGAGGATCAACCGGCGCTTGACGCTTTGATCACCACGGACTCCACCTCGACCAACAATCGCGCCGACGGAACGACCCGGGTCAACGTGAACACAGTGAACCAGGGCCAACTGGTCACGGCGGGCCTGAGCAACCAAGGAGCCGCCGCGATCATCAACCGCCGCAACACCCAGGGCACGTTTGCTGGGCTCAGCGCGGTTCTCCAAACCCCCGGATTGAGCAACGCCGATATCACGGCGGTTCTGAACGCACTCACCGTCACCGCCGAAACCACGGTGAGCGGCAAAATGAACCTGAACACGGTCACCGAGCCGGTGCTCCGAACGATTCCCGATCTCACGGACGACCAGATTCAGTCGATTCTTTCGCGTCAGCCAACCTTCGCCGAGCTCGGAGATCTGGCGACGCTCTCGGGATTCACCCCCCAAAATGTCCAGACCTTCGCCGACCGATTCACGGTGAGTGCCTCATCATTCCTCGTCCGAGTGGAGGGCCGCCGAGGATCCGCGACGGTTCATTTAGAGGCCGTCGTGACGGTGACTGAGGGCGTCCCGACTCTCCGCAAGACCATCCGACCGACTCTTGCCGATATCATCACCCGCTGGGAATGGGCAGCGGAAACCACCACAGAAACAGTTCTCATGGAGCGACCAACCCGATGACCTTTCCGATTGCCGAATGGAGCCCCGATGGCTGCCGGATCTATAACCCGGCGGGAGGCGACCTCACACCCTACTCCACCCCGGTCGAGGCACTGAACCGCGCGGGGAATCCGAGCAAGGTGATCCTTGCCCTCGGTCGACGGGTGGCGTGGCTCAAGTCCGTACGCTTACCTAACGTCGCCGCCAAGGAAGATGCCCACAAGCTCCTGGCTTTCCGACTGGATGACCTCTTCCCTCTCCCCGCGAGCGAACTTGCCTACGACATGATGCCAACCGAGGATGTGAACTCGGAAGGTCGCCTGTGGATCGTCGGAGCGGCGAAAGCGGAAACTCTTCGGCAAGCTACTGCGGTGTTCAAGGAATCCGGAGCGAAGGTCGCAGGCGTCACGCTTGTCGCCCTGGGTTCAGGGCAAATTTCGGCTGCCGCCAGCGGAGGTGCGCTCTATCTCGCTCACTCTCCAGAGGGGCTCAGTCTGGATGTGGTCGAAGGGGGTGCCACCGTCTTCAGCCGGGTCGTTCCGACGCCCGAAAACGCCTCAGAACTACAGAGCGAGGTCTCTCGTACGATTGCGGCGAGCAAGTCGAAGGTTGAAATGGTCTACGCCGACGCAAATGTCGGTGCTCTCGTGGACGCCTCCACAAACCCCGCGCCAGCGAGCGCGATCAGCAAGCTCACACTCCTTCCTCATGCCATGGATCTGCGGCTGCCCGAGGCCGTCGCTCACGAGCGAACAGCAAAGGCCACGGCACGGCGGCGCCTTGCGATCCTGATCCTGATGGCGACTCTTTGCGTGGCTGGGCTCTCGTACCTCGACCGCGATGACGCCCGACTCAAGGTCGAAAAAGAGCGCGACAGGGCAAAGCGAGAACTGGATCGGGCCAAGGATCGACTCGCTTTGGTGACGAAACGACTCTCAGAAATCGAGGGCACGTCTGGGCTCGTGGGCGACGGACTGGAGCCGCGCCAGGCGCTAAGCGATGTCGCTACTATTGCCGCGAACGCGGTTCCGGAAGGCGTCTGGCTCACGGGAATGAGCCTGGATCGAGGCAAACCGCTGCAGCTTCGCGGATCGGCAAAGACCAATGATCAGGTGGCGGAATACGTGCAATCGCTTTCGACTTCCGAACGGCTGCGGGACGTGAAGCTGGTCTTCAGCAACAACAACACCATCGGAGATGTGCCCATCGTGCAGTTCTCCGTTTCGGCACACGTTATCGGAAACTATCCCCTGACGGATACTGAACAAAAAAGAGGCTCACGGCGATGAACATTGAACTTGGTCACAACGTCAAGACCTGGAACTTGGTCATCGCTTTTGCCCTCGTTCTTCTCGTCGCGGTTGCCGCGTTCGATCTGCTTGTTCCGAAGCCCTCGGTGCAAAAGGAACGAGTGCGTATGACCAGCGAGCTCCGAAAGGCGGAAATCAGCCGAGACGAGGCCGAAAAGAAGCTGGAAGAACTCACGCTGAACCCTCCGAAGGCGTTTGAAGTTCTGCCGGAAAAAGCTACCCCGGAGATTCTGGCTGAAGTCACCCGCTTGGCGGGAACCAGCAAGGTCAATGTGAAGAGCTTCCGCCCGCAGCGTCCAGACATGAACGGTGCCATGGCGCGCCTCACCTATGTGGTGCTTGCCGACGGAACGTTCGACCAAGCGATGGCTTTCGCAAAAGCCCTCGATGCTTCGGACAACCGGATCGGCGTCACCCAAATCCAGTTCGCCTCGGCGGACGGTGAAACCGACAAGGTCAACGTCACGATTGGTATCGTGGCCTATGCGGAGAAACCCAAGGTGACCCGCTGACCACCTTTTTCGTAGAGTGTTTTGAACAGAGAGCTAAGTAAGAATGGCAAAGAAGAGTAATCGAGGTTTGATCTACGGCGCAGTCAGTATCCTGGGACTTGCAGGATTCCTGATGACGGAACCGCCGAAGCCAACGAGCGGCAAGGACTCCGACGACGCCGGGCCGCGCCGGAGCAGTTCGCGTAAGGAAAAGGAGACCGTCTTCACCAAGGAAGACGAGCAAGCTCGATTTGCTCGGCTCGAAGGCGGAGCCAAGAACGCTTTTCGGCCCTTGATCACCGAATCCGATGGTCGATCCTCTCGACTCGGCGTCCTGGCCAATCAGATTCCCCCCGACTATGTGAACGGTGAGTCTGGATGGTTTTACACCGGTACCGCGATCGTCGATGGCGTGCCGATGGCCCTGATCGAGGACACAGCCAAGGGGCAAGGGAGCTACCTGAAAGTCGGCGAATCGGTGCTCAACGCCACCGTCGTGCAGATTTCTCCGAGCGCCATCACCGTCGCTGGCCCCAACGGAGCCACGAAAACCCTTCGCCTCATCGAAAACCGACCGATCAATGATGATGTGAATGCCGTGGCATCCAGCCGGAGCGCGCCTTTTGATCCCGCCGCAGGGAACGCAAGTCTCCGCGGATCCATTTCGCCTACTGGAAGCGGGCGGACAACACAAGTCATGCCCGGCGGAATGCCGAGCGCTCAAGCCGCACCGGGAGCCCCTGGCCCGAATGTTGTGACCGAATCATCGTCGACCTCCGGCCAAATTGGCCCTGACCTGGAAGAGATTGTTGGCACCGACCAACGCACCCGATAAGACCTCATGAAGAACTTCAAGAAAGTCAGTCAACTCGCGATTGTCGCCCTGGCGCTGAGCGCGCCGGTGATCGGGAGCGCCCAGTTCTCCACTGGAGGAGATGTTCAGCGACAACCGGCTTGGGAGCAATTTAAGCTCGACAACACCAAGACGGTTCGCCTCAACTTCCGAAACGCCAACATCGACCTGGTGCTCGACCTCTACATGAAGGTTTCGGGAATCACGATTGTCAAAGATCCTGCGCTCAACCAGCCGATCACGGTGAGCAGCCCGAAGCCGGTGAAGCTCAAGGAGGCCTTCGAGATTCTCGATGCGGCGCTCAGTCTGCGAAACTTCCAACTGGAGAAGCAGAACAATCTTCTCGTGATTCGTCCTCGCCGCCAGCAGCAGCAAGGCGGATTCGATCCGGCCGCGATGCAAGCGATGATGGGCCAGAGCGATGTTGAGCTTCAGGTCTACCGCATCAAGTTCGCCAGCGCGAGCGAGGTTGCCCGGGTGATCAACGAGGTCTTCCAGCAACAACAGCAAGCCCAAAACCCCTTCGCCAACTTCGGCGGTTTCGGCGGATTTGGGGGCGGCCAAGGCGGACGCGGTCGATTCGGAGGCGGCGGATTCAACCCTGCTTCGCTCTTCGGCGGAGGAGCTTCGGGCGACACGGTTCGAGCTGCTGCTGACGATTTCTCGAACAGCGTCATCGTCAACGCCAAACGCTCCAAACAGCGGGAAGTAGAGTCTCTGATCGAAGAAATCGACCAGCAGACGGAGCAGCCTCTTCAAAGCAAGGTCTACAAACTGGAATTCGCCAATGCGACCGACCTCCAGGCGACGGTGCAGTCGGTTCTCACCGCCAATGCCCCTCAAGGCCGTGGGAACACCGGACGTCCTCAGGGCGGATTCGGCGGATTCCTCGCCCGACTGGCGGGCCCTGGGCAAGGTGAAGCAAGCGTCACGTCGGAAGCCCGATCCAACTCTCTGATCGTGAACGCCACGGCGAGTGCTCACGCGACCGTCGAGACCCTCATCAAGGAACTCGACGTAGAGGTCGAAGTGGCCACCACCACGTTTGTTCTTCCCCTGATGAACGCTCGGGCCGACACCGTTTCACAGCTACTCAATAGTGCATTCGGGAGCCGCAACACCGGACGCAACAACCAGTTTGGAGGCAACCAGTTCGGCGGGAACCGCACCGGGAATAACAACAACAACCGGGGCAACAACAATAACAACAACCGTCAAGGTGGCGGCGGCGGCGGAACGGGTCGAAGCGTGGATGAGAGCATCCGCGACGGCGAACTGTATCTGGACATCACCGGGAACGATGGCGAAGATGAGCTGATGACCCAAGTCCGCACTCAACAGGGCGGATTCTTTGGGGGAGGAGGTCGTCAGAACACCCAGCAGAACCAAGGACTTGTCCGAGGGGCCGACGGGCGGCTGGTCAATGCGAGCAATCTCGATGGGCAGGTGACGGTGATTCCGGACCCGAGCACCAATAGTTTGATCGTGGTCACCGACCCGCAGAATCTGGAGCTTCTCCAGCAGATTCTTCAGCAACTCGACCGCATCCCCGAGCAGGTGATGATCGAGACGATCATCGTGGAAGCCACCCTGGATAAGTCGATGAAGATGGGTGTGGAATGGAACTACACGCAGAATCCCGCTTTCGGCAACAACGGAACCCAAGGATCCGCCGGCACCAACTTTGGCCTCGCCAACGCCAACCCGGCGCTTCAAGGGCTTCGATATAGCCTCACCGGTGGCAACCTCACCACCTTCCTCAACGCACTAGCCTCGGACGACAAGTTCGCGGTTCTCAGCACGCCGAGGATCTTCACGAGCAACAACGTGGAGGCGGAAATCAACATCAGCCAGAGCGTGCCCTACGTGCTCAGCTCTCGCGAGGATGCCAACGGCAACCTGACCTTCAACTATGCCTTCCAGGACGTCGGCATCGTGCTCAACGTGCTTCCCCGAATCACCGCCGATGGCATGGTGACTCTGGATGTCACGCAGACCGCCAACGATCTGCAAGGTTTCACCGACTTCAATGCTCCGATTGTCAACCAACGACAAGCATTCACCACCGTGAGTGTGAAGGATGGCGAGACGATCGTTCTCGGCGGCATGATGCGCGACACCGTGACGAGCAAAGTGAAAAAGTTGCCGATTCTGGGCGATTTGCCCCTTCTCGGTGAGCTTTTCAAGTCTCGTGATCGTCAGAGCGTGAAGACAGAATTGCTCGTGTTCCTCACCCCGAAAGTGGTGAAGACACCAGAAGATGCAGCCAAACTTCGATCCGATCAGGCCAAGCAGATGAGCCCAGAAGGTCAAGCCAAGCTGGATCAAGCGATCAACGCAGGCAAGCCTGCAACCCCTCCGGCCATCAAGCCGGGACCGAAAAAAGACTCCGGAAAATAAGATGCGAAAACTGACTCTCCTCAGCGCGGTGGTAGCCGCAGTGCTTCTCATCCCAGCCATGAGCTTTGCCCAGCAGGGCGGTCGCGGCGGCGGACAGCGCGGCGGCATGATGAGCATGATGAACAACAAGAACTTCTTGCTCATGCGCAACGATGTTCAAAAAGATCTTGGGCTCAACGATGGACAAAAGGCGTCCGTGAAGACCGCCATGGAATCCATGCAAGCCAAGATGGCCGAGGTCTTCCAAGGCATGGGTGGCGGTGGTCAAGGCGGCGGCGGTGGCGCCCGACCAGACTTCGCCGCGATGCAGGAGAAGATGGAAGGCATTGTCAAGGGCTTCGATACGGCAGCCGCGGAGATTCTCGATGACAAGCAGGAAGCTCGCCTCGGCGAGATCGACCTCCAAATCGCTGGAACCAATGCCCTGACCCGAGAAGACGTGCAGAAGGCGCTTGGCCTCAAGGCCTCGCAAAAGCGAGACATCGAGGATATGCAAGAGGCCATGAACACAGCAAACATGGAAGCCATGGGCCGGGTTCGAAGCGGCGAGCTGACCCGAGAAGAAATCGCTCCGATCATGGAAAAGAATCGGGAGGCTCTTGCTGTGGAGCTGGGCAAGATTCTCACCGCCGAGCAGAACGAAGCTTTCAAGAAGATGAAGGGCGCTGAATTTAAGCGCGATCCGAAAGACGACGAAGCCATGCGCAACATGTTCCGCATGCGCCGCGGCGGCTGAATCTTCTCGATCTCGCCAATGAAACTGGGCTGGTTCGCATGGACCAGCCCAGCACTATTTTTGATTCGCAGGGTTCCAGAACCATCCGCGCCTTGCATGAGACTCCCATCGCCTCTTCCGAGCCGCCGACCGGGGCGGGAGAGCCCCGCTGCTCACCCCCTGCACCGCCGCAGACTCCCTCGGGGCTCGGGGGATTGGCCTTGGGCCGGGCGGCGGATCGGACGGCCCAACAAAGAAATCCCCCGGCTCAACTGAGACCGGGGGAATTGCTTGTTCGAGCTCAAGCAGGCTCAGAGTTCGTCGTCGTCGACCGCCGTCAGCGCGCTCGACTTCTGATATTCCGTCACGCGTCCCTCGAAGAAGTTTTGCTCCTTCTTGATGTCCATCAGCTCGGCCAGCCACGGAAGAGGATTCTGAATGCCCGGGTTCATCACAGGCAAGCCGCAGCCTTCCAAACGACGATCCGCAATGTAGTCGATGTAGGTCATGAACTCCTCGGCGGAAAGACCGACGGCGGCCACCGGGAGACAATCGCGAATGAACTCCTTCTCCAAAGTCACGGCTTCGCGCATCGTCTCCACGAGCTCGCTTCGGAATTCCGCTGTCCAGATGTCCGGATTCTCTTCCACGAGCTCCATCAAAAGCTGGCGGAAAAGCTCAATGTGGTTGCTCTCGTCGCGCAGCGTGTAACGGAACATCTGACCAATGCCCGGGAACTTGCCTTGGCGATAGAGGCTCAGCACCATGCCGAAGAGGCCGTAGAACTGGGTGCCCTCCATGCACTGACCGAACATGAAGATGTTCTTGGCAAGTCGTTGCTTGTTCGCGGTAATGGTGAGGTCGACATCGCGGCGCAGATCATGGCTGATCCGCGTCACGAATTCATTCTTGCGACGAATCGTCTCCACGTCTTCGAACATCGCTTCGCACTCGTGCGGGTTGATTCCCAGCGAGCTGACCATGTAGAGCAGGCTGTCGGCGTGGATGTTCTCCTCGTGCGCGTGACGACCGAGGACGAGCTTAAGCTCGCTCGCGGTGGCGACTTCGCGAACCACGTGGAGGATGTTGTCTCCGACAATTCCTTCAGCCGCGCTGAAGTAGCCAATCGCCATGCGGATGATCCAGCGATCCACGTCGCTCAGGTCATCGCCGCGCCACTGTTCGACATCCTTCTGCATCGGGATGTCTTCGGGCTCCCAGTGGTTGGCCTTCATGGTGCGATACAGCGTGTAGGCCCAGGTGTATTTGAGCGGCAAAAGGTTGAAGGTCATGGTCTCCCGACCATTGATGACGGCCTTGGCGCCCTGCGCGGCCTCGGCCTTTTCGCGGTCGAGGACGAACTCGCGCTCTCCTACTTTGATGGCGATGGTATCCATATTGATAGCTCGAATGGTTGCAGCCGTGGCCCCATCTGGGTGGTCTCGCGGCGATGGGAGGGAACGGCGAATAAGACCAGTATTCCCAAGAAACGCGCCCAGGTGCGACCTCCGGCGGCACAAAATTTGCTTCTTGTTGGCAATCCCGCGCGCAGCATTCAGATCACTACATGTTGTGGAGTCGCGCGGGCAGTTCTACAGGATGCAGGTATCGAGACGGCGAAGCTCTCCGGGAAGATTCGGGGCTTTTCTTGATTTTTTCGTCAAGCCTGAAACCTCTGTAAGGGTTCGTTCGGTATGGTGTTTTTGTCGGGCCATTTGTCACGACTTCCTTGCCTTGGAGGTGCCGAAAATGAAGACCGCTCACCTGAACTCACTCCATCGTTGACACTCGCTTGATGCCTGTCAACTCGGCTCACGCGCGCCTCCGGCTTCCGCGTGGCTTTTCCCCTTGCCCGACCTCTGGTCGCCGCTTTTCGCGCGACCCCTTCCTCACGATTTATCGACCTCATGACACAAGAAACAACCACTCACAGTTGTCCGCCTCTCCAGCGGCTCGACTTCCAAACCCCTGATGTCCAGGCCTACGTTGACATGATCTGCGAAGGCTATCCCGACCGAGCTTGCACCGTTAAGCAGATGCTCGAATGGGATGCCACCAATCCCAAGCACGTCCTCCTCGAACGATTCGGTCACTATCGCGGCGACACGATGATCCTCGGTGGATTCGTCGAAGACGCCTATTGGGTGAAGGAACCCGGCACCATCGAGGTGATTCTGAAGGCCCGGCACGGGCTCGAAGCGGATCTCCTCGATGGCGCGCTGGCCCAAATGCTCGACCGAGCTCGGGAGCGCGGCGCGAAGTCGATTTGCTCCGGCGGAGCCACGAACCGTCCCGACGTTCTTTCCGCCTACCATCGTGCCGGCTTTGTAACAAAACAAGAGAACCCCGAATCGCAGCTGAACCTGCAAGACTTCTCCATCGAGCCGTTCCAGAGCACCGTCGATTCGGCGCTCGCAAGCGGGATCGCCTTCGTCCGCCTGGATGAACTCGTGGCCCAACGCGGCGACCAGGCTCTGCGCGACTACTACGATGCCGACAACGTGATGTCCAAAGACATCCCCCTACCCTTCGAGCTGGAGCCGACGCCCTATGAAACCTGGGAGGCCCAATTCCGGCAAGAGAAGTCAAGCTGGGATCTTCATCTCTGCGCAATGGATGGTGAGGAGATCGCAGGTCTCACTATGCTTTTCCGGAGCGAAGCAGACCCCGGACGCATGCATACCGGGCTTACCGCGGTCAAGCGGGAGTATCGCCGCCGGGGGTTGGCCAAGGCTCTCAAGGCTTTGAACCTAGACCGGGCCAAATCGCAGAACGGCACGATCGTGCAATGCGACAACGAGGAGAACAACCCGATGCTCCAACTGAACATCCAACTCGGATTCCGAGAGGTGTATCGGTGGCATCTGCTCGAACTGGCGATTGAGTAAAGGGAGGGGCACTTAAACGCCTGACCCGAAAGGGCTCGGGGCACCCTGCACGCGAAGTGCGAGGGTGCCCCGAACCCGAAAGTTGAAACAGATCAATGATTGATCGATTCGGCGTAGCCTTCGGCACTCAAGAGCTTCTCGGCGTCCGCAGGGTCGCTCATCTTGATCTTTACGAGCCAGCCACTCTCGTAAGGATCGCTGTTCACGAGCTCGCTCTGAGCCCCGAGAACCTCATTCACTTCCAGAACCTCGCCTCCGACCGGAGCGTAGAGGTCGCTGACCGTCTTGACACTCTCGACAGTGCCGAAGCTCTCTTCATTGGCGACTTGTCGGCCCGGGCTGGGGAGATCAACGAAAACGATGTCACCGAGTTCACTTTGCGCGTGATCGGTGATCCCAATCGTTGCAATGTCGCCGTCGATGCGCACCCACTCGTGGGATGCCGTGTATTTGAGATCAGATGGAACGCTCACGATGCTTCACTTCCCTGCTGTTGCCAGCAATCTGGGCAGCCTAGAGCATACTGCAACACCGGGCCGATCTGCACGGGGGCGGCTAGTCGCGTTCGACAATCAGTGTCCACGGGCCGGCATAGGGGGAGTGCCGGTTATCGCTCCAAGCTGAGTCTGCGCCCTGAACGAAGAGATACCGTGCTCCTGCCGGGATGACAAACACCTTGCCGTTGTCCACCGTCCAGGAAGTTCCGCTCCCGTTGCCTTCCCAGGTGATCACCACGTCATGGTCAGTATCCAAGTAGGGATTGACCGGGCTGGATTCACCGGGAACCGGGACAGAGCCCGTCACCCGATTGTTCTTCGTCTGGTCAGGGTCGATATCGGGCGTGGTGCTGAAGATGCCGTACATGCTCCGGGTCGCCCATTCGTCATTCCCAGAAGACCAGGCGTTCCATCCCCCCACGGAGCGGAGACGAACTCGCTCGCCCGGATAAAAGCCCATGCTCTGCAGGTCGATCGCGGTCGGTCGATGCACCGGATCCCACGATTGAGCCGTGGCATAAACTCCCTTGGGATTCACGGGAATCGCCCATGTTGACTTCCGTCCTCCAATGTAGTTGGCGGGCTGGAGGGCCGAGGCGGGGATGTCCACCAGGTTCGAGTTTGAAGGTGTCTGCCATCGCAATGAGAACGATCCCCAGCCGCCGTAATCCATGAAGAGAACGCGCACCGCGACCGGGTCTCCTCGGGCAGCCCCCACGCCTCGTTGCCCATGACCCAGCAGTGCGGACCGGTGAGGTCGGCGTCGGGGAGGAGCGTCGTGCCCGAGCCGTCGGCCGCGAGCGTGCGCAGGCCGGCGGCCCGGAGCCGGGCGAGCGTCGCGTCGACGTAGAGCCCGGTGACGACCGGGAGGTGGAAGAGCGACCCGGCCGTCGAGCGCACGACCTTGGGGGCGTGGACGTCGACCGAGGCGTCGCTGACGAGGACCGCGTCGGCCCCCGCGGCGTCGGCCCCGCGGATGACGGTGCCCGCGTTGCCGGGGTCGCGGACGTGGCTGAGGAGGACGAGGAGGCGCGGCCCGCTCGCGAGGACGTCCTCGAGGGTCGGCGCGGCCGTGTCGACGACGGCGAGCACGCCCTGCGGCGCGTCGGTGCCGGCCATCGCCTCGAGCACCTCGGGGGTGACCTCGTGGACCCAGAGGGGCGGAACG
>JAIUNY010000034.1 GCA_020161505.1 Armatimonadota bacterium
AAGTCTACTTCTGCGATGTCAAACTCGCACCCCTTGACGACCTCAAAGTGTCACGGATGTCGTGTCCTGAAGTGTCACGAATGTATTGACACTTGACATTCCCATCGGGGGAGGGTGGCTGAAGGCCGGGTGGGGGAAATCCGGACTACTCGTAGAGGAGGAAGGTGGGCTTCAGGTTCGTTTCAAAACAAGTGGTGAGCGGGCTCGATTGGGCCACCGCCCAGCCGAGTACGGTTCCCCCTCCTGGGCTTGCCCATCCTCCCCCAAATCGGGAGATTTTGGGGAGGATGTCGATTGAGGGTTTGTGGTTCCCGACTCTGAAGGGATCGGGGCACAAAAACTACAGGGGCGATTCAACCCACTCAGCGGTTCTCGACTTCTGCCACGAACTGGTCAATATCGTCCTTCAGAACCGCGAGCGATCCTCGCCAGAAGTCGATGTCGTTGATGTCAATGCCAAATTCCGCCGTGAGATCGGACGCCATGGACATCCCGGTTCGGGAGAGCAGCGCATCGTAGGCTTCGTGGAATCCTTCCGGCTTCTCCTGATACACCCGATAGAGTCCGAGGGCGAAGAGCAGCCCGAACATGTAGGGGAAGTTGTAGAAGCTGAAGGTGCTGTAGTAGTGCGGCTTGGCGGCCCACATGTAGGGGTGCAGAGCGTTTTCGTCCAGTCCGTCGCCATACGTGCTCAGCTGCGCCTCACGCATGATGTCGCACAGCTCGCGGGCACTCAGTTCTCGCTCCCGGCGGCGATGGACCACTTCGCTCTCGAACCGATAGCGACTCGTGATATCGACCACGACCTGACAGGCACCTTGGAGACTCGCCTCGAGAATGCCGAGCCGCTCATCTCCGCTGGTTTCCGCAAGGGCGCGGCGTTTGATGATGGTTTCGCAGAAGATGCTGGCCGTTTCGGCGAGAGTCATTGGAGTGGACTTTTGCATCGGCGTCCGTTCGGCGAGGCAGACGTTGTGGTAGGCGTGCCCTAATTCGTGCGCCAAGGTACTGACGGAGTTGAACGAGGCCTTGAAGTTGTGGAGCATGCGACTCTCGTCGCCTCGGATTCCGGCGCAGAACGCACCATCGACCTTGCCGGGCCGGGGATCGACATCGTGCCAGGCTTCGTCAAAACTGCGCCGAGCGAACTTGCCGAGCTTGTCGCTGTAGCTGCCAAAGCCTTCTTCGACAAAGTTCTCGCCCTCTTCCCATGACCAAACCTTGGTTCCGCCAATCGGGGCAAAGATGTCGTAGAACGGGAGTCCTCCTTGATGTCCGAGGAGTTTCGCCTTGGCGCGGAGATAGCGTCGCCAGTCGGGGAAGGATTCCTGGGCGGCGGACATCATGGCCTCCAGTGCGCCGTGGCCCATGTTGCAGTGGAACAGGGTGATGTCGAGCAGACATCCCCAGCCGCGGCGAGTGGCCAGGGCGTTGGCTTCGCCCTTGATGGCATTGAGAGCGGCGGCGATGGGAATCTCGACCGTCTTCCAGGTTTCGAGTTCCTTTTCATATGCGGCCTTCCGGACGGCGGGATCCTTGTCGTATGCCATCGCGCGCAGGCCGCTCATCGTGACTGCTTGTCCGTTGTGAGTGGTGGAGATCGTGCTGCTGACGTCGTCGTAGAGCTTTTCCCAGGCTGTCGATCCGGTTTCGACCATTTCGCTGGCAAGATGCTCCTCGGCCATCGGCATGAGGTGGGTCGCGCGGATTTTCGTTCGGCTGAGAGGGAAGGCGTGGGCAGCCACGACTTCATTTGCCGATTCGAGAGTCTTCGCCGGGAGCTCGCCGATCCAGTTGGTGATCTTGGTTTGCACCTGCGACATCTTGGTCACCGTGGGCATGAGACCGCTTCGGGCGGCTTGGGCGGCCTCATCTTGGGTGTTGGCAGCGAGGAGCAGATTCAGGTACCCCAGCACCAACTTCGCTTTGCTGGAGAGTCCGTTCTGAGCCTCGATCACCTGGGCGACGTCGTCAGCGGAGGCATGAGCATCCAGCGACTCGGCTTGAGTCTCGATCGCATGGAGCGTGGCCTTGAGATCGGCAACGGCGGCGTGAAATTCGGGCGAATCGAGGGAAGGGAAGAAGGGGGTGAGATCCCAAACGATGGGCTGCGTGGCTGTGGTCATAGTGTTCTCTTTGTTTGGTGAACTCGAAATTATCTTAGGTATACTCCACCCTTCAACCGATGTGCTGCGCGTCCCGACTAAGAATGTTTTGAGATGATGATGAAGGAGAGACTCGACAAAGCCGACCGCCATATTCTGCGCCTTCTTCAAGAAGATGGGCGTATTTCCAACGCCGATCTGGCTCGAAAAGTGGGCCTCTCGCCACCATCCATGCTTCAGCGGGTCCGCAAGCTGGAACAGAAGAAGCTGGTGAAAGGATACACCGCCGTCCTGGATGCCGAAGGTCTCGGATTCGGGCTGACTGTGATCGCAATGGTCAGCCTGGCTCTCCATCAAGATCAGCCGATTGATCAGTTCATCACCGAAATCGAATCAGTGCCGGAAGTGCTGGAGTGCCACCACGTGAGCGGCGACTTTGACTTCATGCTCCGCATTGTGGCCAAGGATATGCACGACTACGAGCGGATCATGCGCGAGCACATCGCCTCGATCAAAGCGGTGGGCAAAATCCATAGCTGTTTCGTTCTGCGCACTACCAAGGAGTCCTCGGCTCTCCCCGTCTAACATTCGATGTCGCACTTCGAGCTGATCCGCGCTACTCCCGAGCACACGCCGATCATTCATGAGATTTGGCGGAGGGTCTATGGGCATGACTTTGCCCAGGATCGCCCGGATGTGCCGGAGGATTGGCAAACCTGGTTCCTCGGCCATGAGGATGGCGCGCCCGGATTCGCCTGCCAGGTGAACCACTACGAGATTCATGCGCGGGGCAGATGGCACCGATGTGCGGGGGTTTCCTGCGTCGCCACCGCGCCGGAGGCTCGCGGGACGGGTCTGACCAAGTTTGCGCTCAACGAACTCTCCCGGGTCTGCGCGCACGATGGATTTGATTGTGCCGCCCTCTACGGATTCCGGGATTCCTACTACCGCAAGTTCGGCTACGCCTCGGCGGGTTGGCGGTGGCAGATTTCGTCGACGGTGGATCGGTTTCCGCATCTGAAGGCGGAACTTCCTCTTCGCGCCATCCCCCACGGTGATTTCGCGCCGCTGGAGGAGTGTTATGAGCGGTTTATTCAAACGATGAGCGGTTCAAGTCGCCGCAGCCAGGCTCATTGGTTGCGGCGATTTGGCAAGCGTGCCCCGGATGTCTATGCGGTAGGCGATCCTGTCGAGGGGTATTTCTGGACGAACCCGGCCGGGTTCTACAACGATCTCGAAGTTGGCGAGTTTGTCTGGACGACCGGGCGGGCGTACCGAAGTCTGCTCGCGGGAATGCGGAGCCTGGGGATCAACAAAGGCAAGATCGTGTGGTGCGAGCCGCCCACGTCGCCTTTCCTCCACCAATTCCGCGATCATGGAGTGGATGCAGCTTGGCACCGAAGCTCGATGTTCCGGATTCTGAAAGCGGATCGCACACTGGGCGATCTTGGCCTGGTGGTGCGGGATGGAATTTGCGGCGATTCTGGCTCAGGATCCGGCGAAATCAGCATTGCCGGCGCGACACAACTCTGGCTTGGTTCGGTCTCCGCTCGCACTCTCGCGGATCTCGGCGAGCTGACGGCGAGCGACGACCAAATCGCCGAGCTTGATCGTGCCTTCCCACCCCAAGATGTTGTTTGCATGGAGTTTTTCTAACGATTCTTGTTGCGTGACTGCTTATGTCTTCCCGATCCCTTGATACCGAACTTGTCTACTTGGGCTGTCGCCCGGAGCCTCAATACGGCGCGGTGTGCCCGCCGATCTTTCAGACCTCGACCTTCGCCCAGGATGCCCCGGGCGAGTATGGCGACTACGACTACACCCGCACGGATAATCCAACGCGCACATTGCTCCAGCAGATGTTTGCAGCGGCGGAAGGTGCCAAGTACGGCCTCGCCTTTGCGAGCGGGATGGCCGCGATCGACTGCGTGTTCTCCCTGCTCAAGGCGGGCGATCATGTGGTGACGGGCATGGACATCTACGGGGGAACATATCGCTATTTGCACGATGTGGCGGCTCGTCGGGGAATCACCTTCACCCAGGCTCCGATGGACGATGAAGCGGCTCTTCGGGCTGCGCTGAAACCAGAGACCCGGTTGATCTGGTTTGAATCGCCAACCAATCCGCTCCTCAACCTCGTGGATATTGCGATGGTGGTTCAGATTGCAAAGGATCACGGCTGCTACACCGCCATCGACAACACCTTTATGTCGCCTTACTTCCAGCGACCGCTTGCCATGGGCGTCGACTTTGTGATGCACAGCGTGACGAAGTATCTGAACGGCCACAGCGATGTGGTCATGGGTGCGGTGATGACCAATCACGACGTGGAGTACACGCATCTGAAGTCGATGCAAAACGCCATCGGGCCAACCCCTGGCCCGTGGGATTGCTACCTCACCATTCGGGGCATGAAAACCCTGGCGGTGCGGATGCGGCAGCATGAAATCGGGGCAAAGGCTGTGGCGGAGTTTCTTGCCGGGCACCCGAAGATCCGTCGGGCGATTTATCCTGGTCTGGCGGCGCACCCTCATCATGAGCTGGCGAAGCGTCAGATGAGCGGGTTTGGGGGCATGGTGAGCTTTGAACTAGACAGTGATCTGGAGGGAACCAAGCGATTCCTCTGCGGAACCGAGCTCTTCACACTCGCAGTGTCACTCGGTGGTGTGGAGAGTTTGGTACAGCAACCAGCCGCGATGACCCATTTCGAGGTTCCGAAGGCGGAACGCGAGGCTGTCGGGATCACCGATAGCCTCGTGCGTGCATCGATTGGCATCGAGGATCCGCAGGATCTCATCGACGATCTCGCCCAGGCCCTCGAACGGGTCTGATCACTCAGTCGGCATGGGGAAGAAGAGCAAAAGTAAACCGGGAGGCCTGAGCGGGAATGCCGCAAAAGTGGCCTCCCGGCTCTTTTCTGACCCGGAAGTTTCGCAGGCTTTCTTAGATGCCGTGGCCTCCGGATCGGCGCGGCAGAAGGCGGTTGTCTGGCTGAGGGATCGTCGAGAGGTGCCGTGGGAACTCGCACCGAGGCCGAAGTGGCTCCCGTCAGAGATTGATCTCTTGGAGGGGCCGGTGCATGTCGGGAACTCCGAAGCCTACGCTTCGGGAGCGGCCTATCCGCTCGATGCTTCCTCGGCTTGGGAGGGAAGCTTACTGCAAGCGCTTCGGGGACAGCCGATTCGACGGATGTTAGATCTGTGCGCCGCGCCGGGGGACAAGCTCCTGGTTGCTCAGGCTCTGCTTCGGCCTCAGGACGTCTACGCGAACGAAGTGATCCCCAAGCGCGCGGCCATTCTTGCCGACAACCTCGACCGGTGTGCCGTCGAGGCCCAGGTCATCATCGCCGATTCTTCCCAGATTGCCGAACAGGCCGAAGAGTGCTTTGATCTCGTGCTCGTGGATGCGCCGTGCTCGGGCCAGAGTCTGATCGCTCGCGGGAAAGAGAATCCCGGGGCGTTCCATGAGAAGATTCGTCAGAGCAACGCGCTCCGGCAACGCCGGATTCTGAGCAACGCTGGGCGGTGCGTGGCTCCCGGCGGTTGGATCCTCTACACAACCTGCACTTATTCGCTCGAAGAAAATGAGAACCTGCTTAAGTGGTTTCTAGAGCGCAACCCGGATTGGAACTCGGTGAGCGTTGCGACCTACGCGGAGTTTCAATCAGCTCATGCGACCTTCCCGTGTTACCGAGCGTGGCCGCACCATGCGAGCATCTCCCAAACCGGTGCTGGAGGGTTCGCCGCACTTCTGAGGTGTCCTGGAGAGCGTCCAGGCGATCTGCAGGTTCCAGAACTCGCCCACCACGCCTTCAAGCGGAAGTGGACTGGCGCGCCGGCACCGGCATGATCGTGCGACCTTGGTGCCAAACTTGGGCGACCTCTTTGGGCCAGAAGGGAGAGCCGATCAGTCCGCTGACATCCATCCAGATCCCCTGGTACCCCACCACCGCCTCTTGCTCGTTGAGCATCGGACGGACACGCTCCAGGATCCATCGCGCATCGCCCTTCGCGCTGGAGACTCGGAACAAGGCCTCGCACTCGCCACGACGGTTCGGCCGAGGGAAATAGCCGGACTCCTGCAGGTAGGTCAAGTCTTCGGGATGAATCAAGTCAGAGAGCTGGATCATCCCCGAAGTGAATTCGTGGGGCATGAAGCCGTAGCGCGTGACGCCATTTCCCATGAACTGCGCATCTCGGCCATTGGCTTCCAAGCGAAACGCTAGGACCGGGAACGTGCCGAGCACTGCCTCGAGGGTCGTGATGTTTTCTGCGGACTTGTTGTCGAGCGATTTCGGGGTGCTCGCGCTCTGGAGGCGGGCGAGCTCTTGCTCCAGTTCCTCTGCCCGATTGCGTGCCGCCTGAAGCTCAAGTTGGGTGTCGCGGAGAAGACCTTGCAAGGCGTCGGCGACGATTCGGGTCCGGCTCGAGGTGGCGTAGAGAACACGCAGACGCTTCCAATGGCTCTCCACCGTGTTCGGCGAGACTTCCATTTCCGTCGCGATTTCCTTGTCCGTCATCCCCAGTGACGCAAGTTGAATCAACCGATGCAATTTCGGGCTAAGAGTGCGGCTTGCAGGCTCCATGGTATCGACCGTGTGTCTCAGCTTCGCAAGGCCCTCCTGCCCGAGGGGTTTGTCCTCACCAAAACCAAAGTTCACTGTAATGCCGACTACTGAAATCTTGAATACCCAAGTTGCGAAAAAATAACGAAAATGAATGAACTTTTTCAAGCTTTGCTCGTTACAGGCGATTTTATGCAGATTTTGCGATAAACCAACGCAAACTGCCTGACGGAAATCCGTTAATTCCGTCAGGCCGCCTTGGTGAGTCCTAGTCTCGTCAATTGGGACTTACGGGAGAACCTTGATCGTGTGAGTCGCCTTTTCTTCGGGGGCACCGTTCTCCACGAGGGCGGAAAGCACCCGAGCTTCACCCGCTTTTTGGATGGTTCGGGGGAAGCGCCAGGTTCCGTCTTCGGCGACTGTCGCCAGTCCCAACACATATTTGTCCATTTGGAGCTTGACCTTGGCTCCCGGTTTTCCGGTTCCTGCGATCACCCAATCGCCGACCGCCACACTGCCCTGATCGACCGGGCGCAGGAGGGCGAACTTGGCGTCGCTCGGGTTCCCTTCGCGTGATCCCGGCGGAAATTCAAACGAAATGTCTTCTGATCCCAATTTCGTTCCATCGGCTGCGAAAAGACTTATTTGTAGTTTCTCCGGTGCTGGAGGAGCAAACGTTACGGGAAGTGCCCAAGTGCCATCGGCTGCCACTGATCCGCTTGCCATCTCAGCTCCGTCCCCAAACAAAATCACCTTGCTTCCGGCCGCCCCCGTTCCGCTGAAGGTGAAGGCTCCCATCGGGATGCTTGCCGTCGCACCAGGCGCAGGGTTGGAGACAGCAAAAGTTCCGGTCGGAACTGCCGCAGGAGGGAGCCCAGCGGGAGCCTCCTCGCCTAATGCATGAGCATGACCCGAATGGTCATCACTATGGGTTGCAGCAGCTCCGTGCTGCGATTCGTGACCAGAGTGGGGAAGTGTGTTCGTGCCCTCTCCCATCATCGACCAAGCCCACAGGAGCCACGCGATGAACGCGGTCGAGAGGAGCAGGACGAGCCATCCGCCGATGGAACTCTTCGGTCGGGAGTCGGCTGGGGTCGGGTGCGAACTTGCCACGAGAAGATTCTAGCCCACGCCCCGACTTTCCCGCCACGACCACCCCGCCGACGCAAAATCCCCCCGGTTCCATGAACCAGGGGGACGACAAAAGCACTTGGGGGCGATCAGTCGGTAAGGATCGCGTAGGTTTTGAAGTCGCTCTTCATCGGAGGCTCTTCTCCTCGCTCCTTGTACTCGCGCAGATCTTCGAATCCACGCTTGTGACCTTCTAGGAACTCCGGGGAGCCGACCCATGCATCGAAGCAGGCCTTCTCGCGCCAGTAGGAGATCACGAGGTACGGCTGGCCTTCGTCGTGGCACTTGAGGACGTGCATGCCCATGAAACCGTCCATGCGGTCGATGGCGCGGGCTCGGGTGCAGAATAGGCATTCGAAGCGCTCCGCATAGTGCGGTTTGCAGTCGATATAGTTGATCGCGACGAAGCCAGCGTTGGCTTGCGTTTCAGGGGACACAGAATTTCCGACGGTCGACATCGGGCATCCAGGACGAGTTGAAGGTTCGTTGGACATCGCTTCAACAGGAAGCATACTGTACTTTGGAGTGAACTTTCAAATCACGTCCCGCTGATGGGTCATGCGCGATCTCTTTGGAGCTCGGTGAGGAGCTGGTGCTGAACCCGCGTGAGGGTGAGATCACTTCGCGTGCGCTCGATCACGGCGCGAAGGGCATCGTTGGTGCGCCGCAAGCCGCCGGTGATTCCGTCAGGGAAATCGAAGGTGCTCAGGTCGTCGTAGATGTCCTCCATCTGATGGAGCATGCGCTCGGCGGTGTCGAGATCTCCACCTCGCATGAGTTCGAGGACGGAGCGGCGCATCTCGCTGGCGCACTCCGCCATCCCATTGAGGTAGCTCGCGGCGTTCACACCCAACTCACTGGGAGAGGGAAGGGGCTGATTCAGGGCGATCGCGAGGCACCCGGCGGCTTCCACCATCTCCTTCTCGGAATCCTGAAGGTAGCCCGCGTATTCGACTTCTGGATGACCCGCCATTGCCGCCCTCGCCTCCCGGGCGATTTCCCGCGCCTGAGCGAGCAAAATCTCCGCCTCCGCGAATTGCTTGCGGTGGATGTGCTTAATGCACTTGCTACTGGTTTGGATCAGCGCGCGGCTCGATTTCAGGGCTTGCTCCCGGGCGGCGTGCTTCGCCTCCATGTCGGATTTCAGTGCGGCGATGATCTCGTCCCAGGTCATGCCGAGAGTGTAGCCGTTTTCGGAGCGTCGGGCCCCAAAGGTTCCGGTTCAAATGAACTAGGCTCGGGTAGAGTGGGGCGACCAGTTGAGGCCGCTCAATGTTGCGCGGATCCTGATTGTTTTCTTGAGGCGCGTTGTGCAAGATGTCACGTTAAGGCTTCGTCCCGATAAGGTCGGGAGTGTCTGCCATCCGTTCGGATTTGGCCCTTACCTCAAGGTGCGTCAAGAACCAGAGTGCCGGGAAGGAACAGCGGTGGTCTGCCGCGTGCTCTCCACGCGAGAAGAATACGGGCACCTGGAACTCCCGAGCGGTCGTCTCTCCAAGCTTGTGCCGGGCGATCTGATCGTCGGGGTTCTCGGGAATCGAGCCGCGTTGCGCGGGTTTGCCGGTCGCGTTCCGACTTCGCTCACCCACGGCGGCGAGCTTCATTTGCTGAATGTTGGCGGCGTGTTTGGTCTCTCGGATGGCACGACGGTGGGCCTCGGCGACCCGATTCGACTTGAGGTTCTCGGCGTCCCTCTGCTGGATGACCAACCGGCTCGCCTGGGCGACTTTGCTCTCCCACGCGGCGAGAAATCGAGCCTCAATCCTCCGGTGATCGCGGTTGTCGGAACCTGCATGAACGCGGGCAAAAGCACAGCGGCAAGCGTGCTGATCCGCTATCTGCGGGCAAAGGGCTGGGTGGTTCATGCCGGGAAATCGACGGGAGTCGGGGCGATTCGAGATGCCTTGAGCTTCCGCGACAATGGCGCGAGTGTCGCGCTCAGCTTTATTGAATGTGGTATCCCGTCGACCGCCTATCGAACGGACGTGCCGGAGATTTATCAGTCGTTGATTGGGCACCTGAGCGCGGATGACCCGGATGCCATCGTTATGGAACTCGGCGATGGACTTCTGGGAGCCTATGGCGTGGATGCGATTCTAGAGTCAAATCCTGGGTTCAAGACGTGCATTGTCGCCGCGAACGACGTGGTCGGAGGATGGGCGGCGGTCGAACGGCTCCGAGCTTTGGGGCTGCATGTGGCGGTCGTCACCGGGCCGGCGACGGATAACGTCGCGGGCGTGGCGAAGTTCAAAGAGCTGGGCGTGGCGGCGGCGAATATCATGCGCGAACCGAAGGATTTCTGCGCTGCGATTGAGGAGGCCTTGCAGGCGTGATTCGTGTCGGCGTGGTTGGAGCCTCGGGGTTCATGGGGGGCGAGCTTGTTCGTCTACTCCTCGGGCACCCTTATGTTCAGCTGACCTCGGTCGCGGGCGGATCGAGCGCGGGAAAAACGTTGGCCAGCATCCGACCCGGCTTTCTTGGGGTGAGGGATCTGGTCATTGATTCGGCCGATCCTGAGTTGCTTGCTGGAAAATGTGATCTTGTCTTTCTGGCCCTGCCGCACGGGGAGTCGGCAGTCTTGGCCGCCCAGTTGCTGAATCGCGGCGTCAAGGTGATCGATCTTGGTAGCGATTTCCGGCTGAAGAATCCGGCTGATGTTGAGAAGTACTACGGCCGCCCGGCGGTTCATGCGGAGCTTTTGGATGAGGCGTTCTATTCGCTCCCCGAACTGACGGGAGCGGTTCCTGAGGGGACAAGACTCCTCGCCTCGCCAGGATGTTTTGCCACTGGCCTGAATCTCGTCTTGGCACTCTGTGATGGCCTGGTGGAATCGGTCGACCTCTTTGGAATCACCGGATCCACTGGAAGCGGAATTACCCCCAGCGCAGGGGTTCACCACTCGCTGAGATCAACCAATTTTGTGGCCTACAAAGCTCTGAACCATCAGCACGAGGGCGAAGTCAGGCAGTTTCTGAGCGGGCGCGGGGCGGGGATCGACTTCCGATTTGTCCCCCACAGTGCTCCGTTGACCCGGGGAATCCATTTGACCACCATTGCCCGCACTCCAGCATCCGCGCTCAAAGCGCGCTGGGAAACGCTCTACGGCGGCAAGCCGATGATGATTCGTTACGACGCCCCCGTGGCCCTGGGGAGCGTGGTCGGAACCAATCTGGTCGCGATGGGGATGGTCGAGCAAGGCGACTCCACCGCCATCACATGCGCCTTCGACAATTTGCTGAAAGGGGGAAGCGGGCAGGCGATTCAGAGCATGAATCTCTGGCTCGGATTCCCCGAAACTGCGGGCCTGCCAATGATCGCGGCTTGGCCATGATGCTCTACGATTCCATGCGACACTTCCTCTCTCCTGCTGATTTGACCTCCGACGAACGAGCCCAGATCCTGGCTCGGGCGAAGGTGCTGAAGGCTGACCAGTCGGCGCCGGAACGGAGCGCGCTCCGCGTTGGAGCCCTCTATTTCAACCCTAGCCTGCGCACCCGGGTGAGCTTCGAGCAAGCGGTGTGGCGGCTCGGCGGGAATTGCCAAACCTTGAACACGGGCAGCGACACGTGGCAACTCGAAATGGATCCCGATGCGATCATGGACGGCGATAAGGTCGAGAATATTGTCGAGGCGGCGGGGGTTCTGGGTCGATACTTCCATCTGCTGGGAGTGCGGTCGTTCCCTGGTTCGCAGCCCTGGGAGATTGAGCGCACGGAGCCAGTTCTGCAAGCATTTGCGCGCCACACGGGAGTGCCCATCATCAGTTTGGAAGGGACGATGCACCATCCGTGTCAGTCGTTGGCGGATCATTTGACTCTGACGGAGAAGTTCGGTGATGACTTGCGCGGGCTCCCGGTGACGCTCAGCTGGGCGTATCACCCGAATCCCTTGCCGATGGCGGTGCCGAACTCGTTTGCTCTGCAGGCTGCGCTGGCGGGATGCGATCTCACGCTCGCTTGCCCCCCTGGATATGAGTTGGATGATGAGGTCATGGCGCAGATCGACCGGGAGTCAAAGGCGAATGGCGGCAACTTCCGTGTGAACCACGACCGGCTTGACGGGGCAAAGGGGGCAAAGGTGGTCTATGTGAAGAGCTGGGGTCGCAAGGATTTGTGGTCGGACAAGGCGGCGGAGCGGGAGTCTCGGCAGCCTCTCCGGCACTGGCAGTTCAACGACGAAGCCTGGGAGCAAACGGATAGCGCGAAGGTGATGCACTGCCTGCCGGTTCGGCGAAATGTGGTGATTGCTGCCTCCATTCTCGATTCGGATCGTTCGATTGTGCTGGATGAGGCGGAAAACCGCCTGTGGGCGCAAGCGGCGCTGATCGAGCACTTCGCCAAGATGCAAGGAGTTCTCGCGTGAACGACGTCGGGCCACTTTTGAGCCAAGCCGCGCCGTGGATTGCCCAGTTCAACGGCAGCACCATGATCGTGAAGTTCGGCGGCGAGCTCCTCACTAGCGCGAGCCGACGGCAACGCCTGGCCGATCAGGTTGCGATTCTGCAGCAGTGCGGCATCCGCCCGGTCATCGTGCATGGGGCAGGGAAGCAAGTGGACGAGGCTTGCGCCGCGAAGGGGATCTCGATTCAAAAGGTCAACGGGCGTCGGATCACCGATGAAGCCACTCTGGGTGTCGTTGTCGAGACTCTCTCCACCCTCAACTCTCAGTTGGTCGAAGCATTTGCGGCAAGAGGGGTCGCGGCCCGTGGAATGGCCCAACTGGAGGATTCCTGGCCCGTGGTTGCCACCAAACGACCGCCCGTTGCCCAACCGGATGGATCGACGGTCGATTTTGGTCTTGTGGGCGATGTTGTCTCGGTGGCGATCCCCGAGGGTGAAGGGTGCATCGTGTTGCCGTGTCTTGGCCACGATGGGACAACCTGGCTCAACATCAACGCGGATACCTTGGCTCGCTCGGCGGGTGTCGCGCTGGGGGGCAAAACGGCGGAGGAAGCCAGCGCCGCGCTCCAGGGGCTTGACCTCCAGATGCACTTCGCCGAACTGGCCGGCGCCGCCGGTCTGCTTCTTGTGGCGATACATCTCGGCCGCGTTCTTGGTGACGGTCTCGCGATAAGGCACCTTGGGCACGTGCGTGTCGAT
>JAIUNY010000007.1 GCA_020161505.1 Armatimonadota bacterium
AAACGGCTAAGCGCGCGGGAATGAAGTATCTGACCCATACTACGCGACACCATGAAGGCTTTAGTCTCTATGACACGCGCGGATTGAGCCCGTTGGATGTCACGCACACTCCCGCCAAACGAGATTTGATGAAGGAGTTAGTGGATGCTTGTCGCGCAGAGGGGATCCTGCCGATGTTCTACCACACCACCCTCGATTGGAATGAGCCGACGTTCAATGGAGACTGGGATGCCTATCAGACTTACTTGCGTAAGAGCGTGGAGCTTCTATGTACTCACTATGGCAAGATTGGAGGCTTTTGGTTCGATGGAAACTGGAGTAAGAAAGACGCCGATTGGCAAGAGACTCAACTCTACTCAGTGATTCGGAAGCTGCAGCCCGAGGCGATCATCATCAATAACTCGGGAATTGATGCGATGGGACGAGGTGGGCATCCGGAAGTTGATTCTGTGACCTTTGAGCGCGGTCGTCCATCACCGCTAGATCGTCAGGGGGCAAGCAAGTATGTTGCCGCCGAGATGTGCCATACCATGAACTTTCACTGGGGTGTAGCGAACAAGGATTTCAATTTTCTCTCTCCCGCTCATGTGATCGAAGAGTTCTGCTTTGCGCGCCGAGCCGGGGCGAATCTGCTCATGAACATTGGCCCAGAAACCCACGGTGCTGTGCCCGAGTACGAAGCGGCAGCTCTTGCTCGGGTTGGGGAGTGGATCGAACTTCATGGGGGATCGACTGGCGTGATGTATCGCGGTCGCCCTGTAGGCATAGAAGGTGAGGGAGATGATTTCGCTCTCGCAATGGATGGAGAGCTCTATCTGTTTATCACTGATCTCACGGCGACGAGTAATACCATGGTGCACTCAAGTGGTCACCGGGGAGCAGGTAAGCGTGCGTTCCGAAACGTGAGTGGCACCTACAAAGAAGTGACATGGATGGACAATGGTCAGAAACTGAACTTCGCCCAAGATGGATCGACCCTCACGCTCGATGCCACGGCCTATCCTTACGGCACAAATACCGTGATCCGAGTGGCCAAGGTTCGATAAAAAAGGGGGAGATCGGACGCCCCGCCCGATTCCCCCAAAGTTTGGCATCTACGTTGTCTTGCTTAGCGGGACATGATCTCTTTGGTCCAAGACATCATGAGCTTTGTGAAAGCAGGATTGAATTTGCCGCGTGAATACCCCACTTGGGCTTCCTTTTCGGTGGCCCAAGTGTGGAACAAGTGATCGCTGTTGGGGAGGCTGACAAACCGCCCGTAACCTGGTCGCGCCGCGTTTACTGTGTCGGCCATTAACTGGTGGCAGAGGTCGTAGGTGACAAAGTCACTTTGACCTCTCACCGCCAGCACATGTCCCTTCATCTGAGCGAGATAGCGAGGGAAGTTTGTGTCATTCAACTCGCGCCAAAAAGCGAGAGTTTTTCCACTAAAAGTGTTGTTTGGGAAAGTCTGTTGTGCCTCTGAGGCAAGTTCCGGATACTTTGCTTTGATGTCTTCGACAGACATCTTCTCAAAGAATACAAGCGCGAAAAGTCGCGCACTGATCCGCATCATTTCATCGGTATCAGCAGCGGATCGGCCAGCGAGCAAGCCTTGATATCGGGTGATGTCGAGCATGTACTCGAACCAGGTCCGCATGGCTGAGCCATAGATTGCCAATCCTTTCACGGGAAATTCGCTGGCGACCACTGGTCCAAACGATCCTCCCATGCTGTGACCAAAGATAAACACGTTGTCCTTATCCACCGCCGGATGCTCCATGGTCTGCTTCATCGCCTGACGATAGATATCGAGTTCAGTCGTGAAGTCCATGGTCTCGAAGGGGCCTCCTTCACTATCACCTACACCTGGCTTTTCAACGCGAACCGTGACATAGTTGCTGTTGGCAAACTCAAACAGAATCGGGCCGTCGAGGGAGTTGACATCGCCGGTCGCGGTTTCGAGGGTGAAGTCGTAAGAAATCGGTGAGAAGCCTTGAATAAAGAACAAGACAGGGTGTCTGCCTGGCTTCTTCGGCAGGGTGATGATCGTGCGCATTCGCGCTCCGTTGCTGACCACGTGAGAATAGATCACGTCGTAGTTGGAATTGCCCGGATCCCTTGGCTTCTCGGTGTAGTTGGCTTTCAGAGTCTTTGACTCCTTATTGCGCAGAACCACGAAGGTGATTTCTTGTCCAGTCTTCAGATCCCGGATCACGGCGCCGAGACGACCCGGGCCGGCTTCCGTGCCGTTCAGTGAAATCAGAACATCCCCGGCCTTGAGACCGGCTTTGTCCGCCGTGAGGCCAGCGGCAACCGTTGTGACGACAAGTCCGACGCCTGGCTGCAGAGAGTTTGCCGCCCGAACATCTTCGGAAACTGGCCCGAACGAGGCTCCGAGTGTTCCCTTCCGAGGCAGGGTATCTGCCGCGTTTGCGGTCCGAGAGAACAAGATCGGGAGAGCGTCAAGCATCGTCACCGGACGACCCGATGCAGAAGAATCGGGGCTGGCGAAGAGAGCCACCGGAAGCACGGAACACAGCGCAGTGAGGAGAAAAGGCAAGCGTTTCATGTATATTACAAAGTGTAATACCACATTCTCCAAGCCACAGTTCCCCTAAATCGGTCAAAATGATCGACAGCCCGCCCATGGAGTCAGCGCAAGCGTGAAAGAAAGAGAACTCTCGACCCTCGAAACCACCATCCTCGGGCTCTCTTGGGCGAACGGGCCCTCCACAACCTACGCCATCATGAAGAGTCTCAGCCGCGCGGCGAGCACCTTCTACAAGTCGCGCGCTGGGGCCACCTATTCCGTGGTGAAACGCCTGATCGGGTTCGGATTGATGGAAGAAGTACCCTCTCCGACCGGAAAAGAGAAGTTCGTGAGGATCACCGACGCCGGCCTGGTCGCGCTGCGCAAGTGGTTGCTCCCGCCCTTCCCGCAGGGCGAAGTGGCCTTTTCGGTGGATTTCATCCGCCTCAGAATCTATTTTCTTGCCGCGATCACACCCGAGCAGCGGACGCAGCTCGTCGATGCCGCCGAACACGATATTCGCGAGTTTGAAGCGCGGTGCACCAGCATGATGCGCAAAATCCAGGATCTGGATGACTACTACTCGGCCCTTGCGACGGTTTCCGCGCTGTTGGAGTGCCGGGCGAGACTAAAATTCCTCACCATCGTCCGTGAGCTGATGAACGAGCCTCCGCCGGAAGGCGACTGGAACGCGGCTTTGATCGCACTCATCGAACAATGACCGACGAGATCCGCGCTCGGCTGCTGGCTCCGTTTGCGGAGCTCCCGGAGGCAGCCATCGAAGAGGTCGGCCCTCATGTCCGAATGACGGTTCGAGGGAAAACCGTCGGCTGGGCCATGGAGAACCACCATGGGAATCAACGGCTCGAGATCCATTTCAAGGCCACGCGCGAGATGCAGGCGTCGGTGGTGGATCAGGATCCGAGGGTGCTCTTCATCCCCCCGACCGTCGGGCATCGAGGCTGGGTGGGGGCCTGGCTGGATCTGCCCGAGGTTCCGTGGGAGCTGATTGCCGAGTGTCTGCTTGAGGCATGGGAAGGCGCCGCTTCGGCCCGAGCTTTGTCCGCCTATCGCGCCGCGCAAGAAGCGAACCACGGAAATCCGTGAGTGGACGAAAATCGGGGCACTTTCTTGGTTAAGTCTACTGTAAGGGGGTGTGATATGCAGTCTCTTGTCGATTCATTCGCTCGTCAACATTTCGCTGCTCTGGCCATGCTCCGGCAAGCCGTGGAGGTCTGCCCGGACGATCTCTGGTTGGAAGGGGAGTTCCCGCGTTCCACCTGGCGCATTGCCTACCATGCCGCCTATTATGTCCACCTGTATCTCTACCCTGATCTGGAAAGTTTCACCGTGTGGGAGAAGCACCGGGAGAAGGCCGGTCAGCTCTGGGGCAGCCCGAAAAAAGTGGAGCCCTACACCCGCGAGGAGATGATGGAATACATCGACCTGATCGTGAAAGAAGTGCCCGAGCGCCTGCCGTTGCTCGATTGAAACAGTCCCGAATCGGGATTTCCCTGGTACGAGAACTGCGGCAAGGTCGAGCACATGATCCTCAGTCTGCGCCACGTTCAAGGCCACACCGGCCAGATCTCCGAGCTTCTGTTGGCGCGGGGGATCGAGACGGACTGGATCGGGAACTGGCAAGGGTGATGTAAAATGACGGAAATGGAGAACCTCCCTCTCTCCCAGGAACGGCAGGCTGAGATCACTCCGCTGGAGTTGGCAAAGTTGATTCTTCAGATCCTCCAACGGAACGACCAAATGAGGCCGGACGAATTACGCTGGAAGGTGAACTATTACCCCTACAGCCTCCAGTCGATCCGCGGGTTTGAAGTGATCGGTCATGCGCAACCGGAGGTTCTGAGCTTTGCGAGGAAGTGGTCGGAGGCAGTTGCAATCCTGAAGAGCAGGGCATTCATTGCCGCCGATCCCACGCAGCGGGACGAGAACTTCGTGATTCCGACTTCCTTTGCTGACCCGAATAGTCTGGACAAACCCGGTGCTGCCTGATCCCGTTTCACCCTATACCGATCTACGGCCCTTCATTGTTCACGGGCACGATCACGTATTGAGGGACGATCTGAGAAACCTCTTGATCGAGCTTGGTACGCAGAGTCCGATCGTGCTGGACGGTCAGGCGAACGTTGGGCAAACGATTATTGAAAAGTTTGAATCTGAGTCAGATCGGTGCAACTTGGCGGTCGTACTCATTACGCCTGATGACCAGGTCGTGATGCCGGGAGGAGCTGAGTACGCGAGTGCCCGACCGAATGTCTGGATCGAGCTCGGATACTTTCTCGCTAAATTCGGGCGTAAATCGGGCCGCATCATTCTCGTCTACAAAAAGCCCGCCCAGATTCCTTCGGACCTCCAGGGAATTCTTTATATTGACGCGACTTTAGGCTTGACGGGGTTGGTCAGGGACCGTCTCGAGGGGGAACTCAACGGGATCGTCACCACGGGAGAAATTCCTGAAAGCCACAGCGCGATGTTCCCGGCTGGTGCTGACTACTCGGTTCGCGGACGACTCTTCATTGTTCCTGATCCAACCTAGTCCGAAGAGTTAAGACGGAGCTTGACGATTACGGGGAAGTGGTCGCTCGGAGCGCGTCCTGCGGGGGTGAGGGATCGGTCGATGGTGGTTTCGACCATCGACCACTCCCGCGACGCGAGAACGAAGTCGATCATGTCCCCCTCCGTGATGTCCGGTTTCCACCCATTGAAGGTGACAAAGGGGCCAGCTTGGGGCCGGGAGACTTGCCAACCCGCCTTCCTCAAATGCGAGATCGGCTCATCGTCGGGATAAGAGTTGAAGTCGCCCATGATGACGCTCGGCACGGAAGCGCGCTCCTGAGCAAATTCCGCCATCTGAGTGGCGCCGAGGAGCCGGGCTTCTTGGGATTCGTGGTCGAGATGGGCGTTGAGGACGAGAATCCGACCGCCTTCGGCCAAGAAAAACTCGCCCCAGGAGAAGATTCGCGGGAATCGCGCCGTGCCACCCATCGAACCAGGAACCTCCGGTGTGGCACTGATCCACCGCGTGCCACCTTCGCGCAGACCGAACCGCGATCTGCGATAGAACAGCGCGCTGTATTCACCTTTGCGCAGGCCGTCATCGCGTCCAACCCCGACCACAGCGTGAGTGCGAAAGGCTTGGCGCAACTCATCGACTTGGCTGGCCTGGGCCTCCTGGACGCCGAAGAGATCCGGGTCATGCTTGCGGATCAGCTCGATGAGAGCCTCCCGGCGGTTTGGCCACGCGTCTTCACCATCCGGCGCGGTGCCATAGCGGATGTTGTAGGTCATGGCGGTGATGGGCAGGGCTTCGGAGCGCTGGGAATCGGAGTTCTGGGAATCGGGACTCTGGGACATGATCAGGGCCGACGCGAGAAGGCTGAGCATCGTGCCCTCAGGCTACCCGGCATCGGGGCTTTTTCGGGCTAACGCAGGGTGAAATCGCTTACCACGATTCTATGATCCGAGAACTCGGTCTTCACCACCCAGGTGTTCAGGAATTTCACCTTGGGCGAACCCCAAATCTGGTCGATCCGGACAATGTTTGGGTAGGGGTTCACGCAAGTGGCTCCAAGCCATCGGCCGGTGCTTCGGTAGGCGTCGGTGAGTCCTGCGGTGAGGCCCGATTGCGAAGAGGGGTCCGGCGGCGTGTTCCAGTCTCCGCCGATGAGATCCGGAGTGAAGTTCGCCGATTTCAAGTCAGCCGCCATCTCGTCAACCTCCTCTTTGCGGCTGGTTCGCGAATCGGTAAAGCTCCGCCAGGCATCAGGGGAAAAGAGGTCGATGCGCATCACGGGCGGCGCGAGGCGGAGGCTGACCAGGTTGAGGCGCTCTCCCTCCGGCCCGAGCCATCGGGCGGCGGTGAAGTTTCCCCGGATCCGATCAAACTTGACGGGATCCAGTTCGCCTTTCGCAAGGATCACGGCATCGGGCCCCCGGACGATCGCCGACGGTTCCCCTCGGAAAACGATCCGCGCCACGTTTTGGAGTTCCTTCTCGCTCGGGCTCTCCTGGAAGAGAATGATGTCTGGGCGGAGGGGTTTCACTTCCAGAGCCGCCCCGAGCATCCCTCCAGCACAGTTGAGGCTGACGATTCGGTAGGTTTTGTCGGCGGTCGCGGGAGGGAAGGCGGCCCGGCTCACCGGGATCGTGTCTTCGGTCAGAGCCAAGCTGGGGATGAGCCAGAGGGTGAAGAGTAGTCTCCGTTTGGCTTTGTTCAGCAAGAAAAGCGGAAGCAGGACCCCGCATCCCACCCACGCTGGCCACACGGTGACTGCGGTCGTCGGCAAGGGTTGAGTGAGCTGAAGGATCGCCCAGATCGCCAGGAGGGCTATGCCGATCCGAGGGCCCCAGATACTGAGCCGCCGTGGCTTCGGGGGCGCGCCCGTACCAGCGTCCAGCATCTCCTCATCGGGCATGGGGACAGAGTACCGGAATCCGTTCGGGAAACCCCTGCTGTACAATCGACCCATGCCGCGATTCATCACTCGGGCGCAGTTGGTGCGGGAGATCCCGGTGGATCGGACGCGGTTTCCGTTCACCCTCCCCGTGTTCCGAGACTTTGAAGGGATTGATTTTCACCCCCGGGTGACGTTTTTTGTCGGAGAGAACGGATCAGGGAAGTCCACGATGCTTGAAGCCGTGGCGGTGGCCGCTGGTCTCCCTGCGGAGGGTGGGTCGAAAATGCATAGATTTAGCACTCACGACACTCACTCGGACTTTTTTGACTCTCTCACGATTGTTCGCGGCGAATTCCCGGCGGACACGTTCTTCCTCAGGGCGGAGTCATTCTACAATTTAGCTACGTATCTCCAAAAAGATGGCTTGTATCGGTATGGAGACATTCACCATGTCTCCCATGGGCAAGGCTTTCTGGAGGCCATTATGGCATTCAAGCCTCATGGTCTCTATCTCTTTGATGAACCGGAATCCGCCCTGTCGCCTCAAGGGCAGGTCACTCTTTTGGCGCGGATGAAGGAACTCGTTGATCTTGACTCGCAACTCATCATCGCCACCCATTCCCCAATTCTTCTTGGATATGGAGATGCGCTGATTTACGAGTTTTCTAACGAGGGTATCCGTGAAGTAAAGTACCGAGAAACCCAGGCGTATCTGCTGACCAGAGACTTTATCGCGAATCGAGACCGATATGGAAGACTCCTCGGCCTCGATCCGCTTCCGGACTAAGCCTTAACGCGGCCCGCGCATCTCGGACTGACTGACTTCGTGACGCCAAAGTTCGTCCCCGTTCTTGTCATGCGCAGAGAGCACGAGCTTGCGATTCCCCCAAGGCCCCGTCACTTTGATGAGCCCGAAGTTGCGCTTCTCCGTCACAAAGGTTCCGGCAACTCGCGCGGGGTTGTCTTGCTCATTGTCTCGACGACCGGCCCCGCTGCCGAGCGGACTGCTCGTATACTCGAGCCACGGATATTCCGCCCCTGGCCACTGGACCTTGAGCAGTTCGGTATGATGGCGATCTCCACTGAGGAACATCACGCCACTGATCTTTTGCGCCGCGATAAAATCGAACAGATCCTTCTGCTCATTCGGGAACCGGGTGAACGCTTCGAACAGCACCAGAGGCTGAATCATCTGACCACCAGAAGCAATGATCTTAAAAGTCTTATCGCTGCTCACCAGTGACTTCTTCAGCCAATCCATTTGCTCCTTCCCAAACATCACTTTGCCGGGTCCATCCGGGAAGCGATTTGGTGATCGATGATAGCGATTATCGAGCATAAAGACTTCGACATCACCCCATTCAAAGCGGGTGAAGACGCCTGGCGTCTCTGGCGTTCCGTAAACGACTTGAGGCCAATAGAGTTTGTGCAACTCAAGCGAGACTCCCTTCAGGCGGAAGCTGGAGTCGCTGTCGTTCGGGCCGTAGTCATGGTCATCCCATGTTGCATAGTGGTGAGTTGATCCCAGCAAGGGTTGCAACGCGGGATGCGCCCGATCCGTGCGCCAGCGATATCGCATCGCGTCTTCGGTCAGCCAGTCCATTTCCCGGTGATAAAAGTTATCGCCGAGCCAAAGCATCAGATCTGGGCGCTTGGCGTGGAGCGATCCAATCGTTTCGTAGTCCCCGCCATAGGGCGTTCCCGGCCGGTCATATCCCGGGCGGATTTCGTTCCAGTAGGCGCAGCTCCCGATTCCCATCGTGAACTCAGGCGGCTGAGGCGGATTCGTCTTCCATCGCCAGTGATCCTGCGTTTGGAACTCCAGCGGATAGTCGCGCTTCACCTCTTTGCCGTTGATCAACAAGCGGTAGTCAAACTTCGTCCCCATTGGCAGATCCGTCAGCTTGATGAGGGCGATATGATCGCCTTGCCGAGCCGTGGTCACCGCATCCGATTTCTTCCACGCGGATTCGCCTTTCGCGCGATATTCGATCTGAACCTTCGCAGGCTGGGTGGTTTGCGTCCAAATCACCGTCTCCGTCATCTCCGCATAGCCCAGCATCGGCCCGCTGGAGAGCAGCGGGTGGGGTTGCGCGTGGGCCAGCATCAGGCTGCTCGCGATCACTCCAAGGGTCATCCATCGTCGCATGTCCCCAGGCTACCCAACGCCTTGGCTCCCTTAACTCGCAGGATGTTTTTTTGAATGGCGCACGGTCCGGGCAGAGTTCAGCACAATCAATCAAGAACGGCGAGGCAGCCCGGGAGCAGACTGATTCTCGAAACGGATATGAAATCGGAAGCAAGAATCGAGCATGAGCAGCGGATCTTCGATCTGCTGAACTTAGTGTGCCAAAACTTGGATCAAGATTGGACGGCGACCCAACTCGCCGATGCCGCAGGGTTCAGTCGATTCCATTTTGCGAGGGTGTTCACCGGATTACTTGGCGAGTACCCGGGCGATCTGCATCGAAGGCTTCGTCTGGAACGCGCGGCAGCTCAGCTCGCGGAAACCGAGAGGAGCATCGGCGAAATAGCCCTCGATGCGGGCTATTCCCCGGAGGCTTTTGCGCGGATCTTTCGGGAGTTCTATCACCAAACTCCCTCGACGTTCCGAAAGCGGCCGAGCCATCCCTGGCTCCAGGCGGCGAACCGAGTGCACTTCGATCGCACCACCGAAATCATGTTCCGAGGAGATCAACCCATGAATCTAGAAATTCGAGAACTTGAGCTGACGCCCGTCCTTGCCCTGCGGCATGTGGGGCCCTACAACGAAATTGGCAACGCGTTCCGGGCCCTCTTTGCACAAATTGAACAGCACCAGGTGCCCGTGATCGGGCCGGGTTTTGCTCTCTACCACGATGATCCAGGTCAAGTCGCTGCGCCTGAGCTCCGATCCGATGCCGCCGTGCCGGTTCCGCTGACCTACCTGGTGGCACCAGAGGGTCTACACCTCACCGAGATCCCTGCCGGACGGTACGCGGTGGGATTGCACAAAGGCCCTTACGAGCTGCTGGGCGACGCATGGAACAGGTTCCACGGTCAGGACATGATCGAAGCCGGGGTGCAAGCTCGAGAGAGCGTATGCTTTGAGCGCTATCTCAACGATTGGAACATCGTTCCGCCCGAGGAACTCCTGACCGAGATCTGGGTGCCGATCGCGTAGCGCCCAGAACCTGATCCAGGAGCGCACAGAAGGCAAGAGGGGCATTCCCGCCCTCTTGCCTCTGTGGGGTCAGCCGAGATTGAGATCTCGGTTGAGGAGAGGCCCTGCAGGGCCGGCCTCTAAATGAAAAAAGTGAGGAGAGCAAGCAGATGGAACACACAGAAGCATAAGCAAGTCAGCATCTTCGGCCAGTGTCGATTTTTCTCGCGTTGTCCCCGAATTGTCTCCGCAAGGCACCAGAGAGTGAGGAGAGGAATGGTCGGTAGGGCAAGGCAGTAGAGCCCGTAGTAAACGTCTCGGGCCAAAGCCTGAGAGATGGGAATCAGTGAAAGGCCCATCAGGACGGCATAACTCCGAGCCTGCATCGCGGCCCCGCGGGAGGCGTGGGCGAGCTGTTCGGCGATCAAGATCCCGGCAGGGTTCTCTGCCCCGGGCGGATCGAGACGAGAAGGGGGATCTGGCACGGCTTGTTTCCTCGCGTCTCTTCGAGCTTGATCTACTTACGAGAAGATCCACCGGCCGGCGACGTCAAAAGAAGTATAAACCGCTGCTCCACACGCAAAGACGCAGAGCATCAGAATCGCCCAATGTCGACTGCCTTCCATCACGGCTCTGATGAACACCACGAGATGCCAAAAAAACATGATCGGGGCAATCAGAATCACCAAGCATGCAAGGTAAAGAAGCGGCGTGTGGATACAGGATACGCAAGAAACTCCGAACGAGTAAACCACCACGCCGATCAAGCCGTGGGTGTAGGCTTTGCCCTCTTTCAGCACCTTGGGGTTGAGTGGAAACGGTGGTTGCGCCACAGGGGGAGCGGTTGGCAGACTCAGCGGAACAATCCGGGGTGGCGTTGATTGACTACTCATTCTTCATCCGCTCTGTACTCGCGTGGCTGAATCCTCCTGTGCTCTGGAAGCATCAGCGCGCAAGCTACTCCCATTGGACTAGCGCTGACCGCGAATCTTCTTCCGCCCACCACTCCTCTTCAACACGTCCTCAAGCCCAAAAACGTTCCCGGTGGAACCGGACGCGGGTGGCGGCACGTCGTCCGCTGGAGCAACAGGAGGGTCTCCAGCCGCGCGTGGCTCACTGGGGGAAAAGTCGATCCCGCATCCCCCGCCGAACCACCCCCAAACGTGCCAAAATCACCGGGATGCCAGTGGTCGGAATTGTGAATCAGAAAGGGGGAGTGGGCAAGACCACCACATCGGTGAATTTGGCCGCCGGATTGGCCCTGCGCGGAAAGCGCGTCCTTCTCATTGATGCCGACCCCCAGGGCAATGCCTCGACCGGCCTCGGGATCGACAAAGCGGATGTCACCCAAACTCTGTTTGATGTCTTTTCCCACCTTGTCGATGCTCCCGAAGGGAACGATTCCGCCATCCGGGGAGCCATCCGGGCGACCCAGTGGGAGAACCTCTCCATCATCCCCGCGACCCTCGATCTGGCTGGTGCCGAGCCGGTGCTGATGAACGCGGTCGGCAAGGAGCTCATTCTCCGTGACGCCTTGGAGCCCGTGCTCCCCGATTTCGACTGGATCATCATCGACGCCCCGCCCTCGCTCGGGCTGCTGACGGTGAATATCCTTGCCGCCTGCGAGAAGGTCATCGTCCCGTTGCAGAGCGAATTCTATGCTCTCGAAGGCCTGAGCCACCTGATGAAAACTCTCGAAATCGTGCGCAGGCGCATCAACCCCAAGCTCGAGATCTCGAAAGTGCTGCTCACGATGGTCGATCATCGGAATAAGCTCAGCCAGCAGGTCGCGGAAGAAGTCGAGAACTTTTTTGGCGACCGCGTGGCGAAATCGAGCATCCCGCGCAACGTCCGGCTCGGCGAGGCTCCGAGTTTCGGCGAACCTGCGATCACGCTTTTCCCCGATTCCAAAGGCTCGCAAGCCTATGCGGCCTTTATTGATGAACTGTTAGGAGAACCATGCGTCGCGCGTTAGGGAAAGGACTCTCACAACTTCTCGGTGAACAAGCCGAAGCCAGCGCGGAAGCGAACACGATTCCCGTCGATTCGATCCGCGCGAACACGCGCCAACCGCGCACCCTCTTTGATGAAGATGCCCTCCGGGATCTGTCGGCTTCTATCAAGGAGCACGGCGTTCTGCAGCCTCTCATCGTCCGCCCGATCAGCGAAGGGAAGTACGAGCTGATCGCCGGAGAGCGTCGTCTCCGAGCCTCGAAACTCGCGGGGCTCAGCGAAGTTCCGGTCATTGTCCGCGCGGCGAGTGCCCAGGTGTCGCTGGAGATTGCTCTGATCGAGAACGTCCAGCGTGAGGATATCTCCGCTATGGAGTGCGCGATTGCGTACCAAATGCTCGCCGAGGAGTTCAGTCTCAACCACGAGCAGATTGCCCAACGAGTCGGCAAGTCGCGCGTCGCGATCTCCAACACGATGCGGCTGCTCAAGCTCCCGCCTCACATCCAAGAGGCGATCGCGAACGACGAAATCAGCGAAGGCCATGCCCGTGCCCTTCTCTCAGTGGATAGCCCGATGCGTCAGGCACAGCTTTTTGAGAAGATCGTCCGCGACGGCTTGAGCGTGCGCGAAGCCGAGAAGCTCGCCCGGGGCGATGAGCCGAAGCATCAGGGCAGAAAAGCCGACAAGAAGCAGAATGCCCTCCCGATCACCCATGCCGATCCGAACTGGAACGCCCTCGAGCAAGGGCTCAGCGAATACTTCGGCACCGTGGTGAAACTCGAAGCGGGAGAAGTCGGAGGCAAAATGGTGTTGAACTTCTACAGCGACGATGATCTTCAGCGAATCCTCGATATCCTGGGCGTCCATCTGTAAGTCCGCCTGTCGGGCCGGGGAGAGTCACGGGCGGGGTTTGATTCGTCCTACCTCCAGAGCACTATGAAAAATCTGATCCTCCTCGCGTGTCTCGTGGCGGGCTTTGCACTGATGGGGTGCAACCAGCAAGCCGGCGACGACAAACTCACCCCTTCCCAGGCGCAGCAAAAGGTGGGGTTGACCGACGATCAGGTCGGCAAGGCGAGCGGAAGCAACGCGGTCGTCAGTGCCGACGGATCCACCACTTCCGTCCTGCCGGAAGATGATTTGGAGAGCTTTGGACTGAAACTCTATCCAGGCTCGACGATCCGCAAGGGCAACGCCTTCCAAAAAACTAATCCCCGGGATGTCACGATTTACTACACACTCCTCACGAGCGACCCGGCCAAGAATGTCCTGGCCTACTACGCCAAGGAATTGAAAGTTGACCCCAAGGAACCCAAGGCGAAAGACTCGCTCGTCAGCGGCAAGCTGGAAAACGGCCATTCCGCCGTCGTCACGGTGATTGACGAAGGCGATCGTGGCTCCCGGATCGAAGTCCAAATCCTGCGTGCTCGCACCGACAAGGACAAGTGATGCACTCGCTCGCGGAGGCTTGGCTGATTGGCAGCCGGATCACGATTTTCCTCCTGGATTCTCTCTCGGATGAGCAGTGGCAGGCGGATTTGACCAAAGGAAAGGCGGTTGCTGGACAGTTCACCCACCTCCACTCGGTACGAAGTCCGTCGACCCCGCCCTGGAGGCTGGTCTCCTGAAGCTCGAGCCGAAAGAAACCACCCGCGCCGAGGTGCGCGAGCAGCTCGAACTCTCGGCTCTCCGACTCGCAGAGGTCATCGACCGGGCCGCCACCGAAGGAAAGCGGGTGAAGGGATTCAAGCCGAGCACGGAGGCCTTTGTCGGCTACCTCTGCTCGCACGAAGCTCATCACAGGGGCATGATCGAGATCGCCCTTCGTCAAGCGGCTGTTCCGATGGACGATAAAGCCAGCTACGGAATGTGGGAGTGGGGCGTCCGCTGAGATCGTGCCTCGGGCCCCTGGCACCAAGCCGAACACCAGACAGTTGAAGTGAAAAGATGAAGAAGTTCCTCAGCGCAGCCCTCGGGCTCCTCGTGATTGGCGGAGTCGCCTACGTGGGCATCTCCATGCGCCAGAACGACGGCAAGCTGCCCTGGGAGAATCTCGTGAAGCCGATCTCGGTCAAGATTCCTGCAGGCACCCAGGTGCCGCTGATCTTGTTGGAAGGGCTGGATGCCGGGGGCTCGAAGGTCGGGCAGAAGGTCAGGCTCGCCGTCTCGGAAGACGTGAAGCTGGGCGATCATGTGGTCATTTTTCGGGGAACCGAGGTTTCAGGTGAAGTCACGGAATCGCGGGGGGCGAGTCTGATGGGTGCCGTCGGGAACCGCCCGGCACGTCTGGCGATCACCCTCGGGGAACTCAAGCTTGCCGGGAACAAGGAGATCTCGTTGAAGGGCGACAAAGGGGCGGTGTACACCTTCACGCAGGCCAACACAGCGGATCGCGCTGACTCTGCGAAACTGGAGCGTCTCTGGGAGGATCCGAAGTCGCGGGAAGCCCTGGAGAAGCTCAGCGAAGACCTGAAAGCAGGGAAGAACCCCGCTGAACAGGAAGCCGCCCTGAAACAGTTTGCCGAAGGGCTCGGACTCGAGACAACGCGCGAACTGACCGAAAAGCCCGTCGAGCCAGGCCGAAACCTGACCCTGGGATCCGCTCTCAATGCCCTGCAAAGAGGCGACCTTGCCGGGCTGGCCGGAGTGGACGCCGTCCTCGCCGCCCAGGCGGTCGGAGAGATCGCCGATCTTGCTTCCAGCGTTGACCATAAGCTCCGAGGGGTTTTCAAAGGCCGAACCATCCGGGCCACGATCGGAACGCCGCTTCAGGTGAAGACCGGGGAAACCGTCACAGTCGAGGTTCTGCCGGAACTCCCCAAAATCGGAAACTAGCCAGACGCCAGGTCTCTGTTAAATGTTCGATTGAAGGCACGAAACTTAACTTTTCTTCTTCGTCGCTTAAACGAACTCCTGCCCAGAATACGCCGAGGCAATCCCTTGCCGAGGCTATTCTTATGAAGCGTTCTGCATTCACCCTGATCGAGCTGTTGGTGGTCATCGCCATCATCGCGATCCTGGCCGCGATTCTTTTCCCTGTGTTCGCTCAAGCCAAGCTTGCTGCCAAGAAGACTCAAGCACTGGCTCATGCCAAGCAAATCGGAACCGCCGCCCACATCTACGCCACCGACTATGATGATTTCTTCCCGTCGGTCTACGACGGAGGCGAGTACGGCGGAAATCCGCAGGGCGTCTTGATCCCCTACATCAAGAACTGGAACATCTGGTACGTCAATCGCGAAGACAGCTCCGGCCCGAGCGGCGACCGCGCCGACTTCGGCTACAACTGGGGCTACGAAATCCGCTCCGCTGAAGCCATGGTGAGCGAAGAAACGTGTACGACCGGCGCACCGGTGACGAGCTGCAGTGGCAACCGCGTGAACCGGGGCAAGTCGATCACCCAGATGGTCAACCCGGCTGAGCTCTTCGCGTTTGGCGATAGCTACGACACCTGGCGCATGACGATGGGCGGAGATGGCTGGCAGCTCGACACCTGGCCAACTGGCACGAACTTCCGGAATAGTCGGCTCCGGTACGGCGGCAAACTCGTGATGGTTTACGCCGACAGCCACGCCAAGACCGTCGCCTTCAAGGGTGGTGCCGTGAGCTGGGGCCGAAAGGGACGTATCACCTCGCCGAAGAGTCTGGAGCAACGAATCAATGGATTCTGCGCCGATCCCGATGCCACCATGCGGCCATTCCCGCGCAGCGGCTACCCGCTGGGTAGCATGACTTGCCGTCAGTTCGTCTCCATCCCCGAAGCCTCGGGAGTTGTGTGGTGGAACGACTGATCCTCAAGCTCGTGGGGGCGGCGATGCTCGTCGCCCTCATCGGGTGTTCGGGCGGAGATGCTGCCTCGGACATGACCACGGAGCAGGAAAAGGCCAACGCCGTCGCTGAGCAAAAGGCGGCGGAAAACAGTGGTTGGACTCCCGAGCAAGTGGCGAAGTTCGAGGAGGTGAAGCGGGCCGAGGACGGAGCACCGGATAAGAACGCGGGCTCTGGGAATACCTTTCCCGGGGCTCCCGGATCAACCGGAGCCCCGGCCGCCTCAACTGAGGAAGCCAAGTAGCATCCTCTCATCATTGGCGGAGCGCGGGCGGCTGGATCAGTCGTCCGTGCTTTTCTGTTCGAGGGTCTCTTGCGAGGTCGGAATCTGGGGGGCGACGGTGGCCTTGGCGAGATTTTCGCGTACCTGAGCGCTCGTTGCATCCGCCACGCGATCCGCCATTTCGTCGACGATCTCCTTCATTTTCCGCTCGCCTTGCATCGCCAAGACGCCGAAAGTCACCGAGCCCATAATCGCCAGCAGCATCACGACCGTTGCCGCCACCGCCACGGAGATCGAGTTTTCGCTCGCCATTGCCATCGTCACAATGCTCAGAATGATGGCGGGGTAAAGGCCTGCCATGAACGGCATGAACATGGTGCGCCGCGCCTTGATGCGTGTTCGACCGTTGCGCGAGGTCATTTTGAGCGGGCCATAGGCAGAGCCCGACCGGACGTAGCCTTCCAGAGTTCGGCCGACTTGGGTCGTCATGAACGTCCGCGTGCCGTTACCGGCAAATCTCAGTCGGCCTGGAGCGCTGCCCATCAGATCGGTGACGATGTCGAAATCTTCGGGATCCAGTTCGCCCTCGACGACGCGCTCGTACTCATCAAAAATCGGCAATCCCATGAAGCGACGATGCACATCCTTGGACGCCGGAGTCGCGGACATGGCGGCCAGGAGAAACTTCTCATCCACCCCAACATCAGCGGCGAGTCGCTTCAGCTGATCGAGGTCGATGCCTGGGGTGTACGACGAGGATTCATGCGATTCCTCCTGCATTTTCGCGGCGCGGAGCACCAAATCGGCAGCTTCTTGCTCGCTGAAAACGCGTCGATCACTCATGGGTTTTGAGCTCAACGTCGGAAGAGGTGACCGTCGAGGTCGAGGTGGAGTGGGCGAGTTGATCGCGATTCAAACCGGGCTGATTGCTCAATTCGTCCACCAGGATCTTCGCGATGCGATCGACTCGCTCTTCTCCCAGTTTCATGTGCTTTTTGGCGAGCATCTGCGGCCACAGATACGTGAGAAGGAACACGATGGACGAAAGAATGATCGAGGTGATAATCGCGGGAGCGCGGCCATCGCGGAGCCCCACGAGCATGAACGGCAGGATGATCCACATCGTGGTCATCGGGATCACTGCCGCCCAGGATGAAATCTTGTTCTCGATTCTCGTCCGCCCGTTTCGGGAGGAAACCTTGATGGTGGATTGCGAGGTTTTGTCGTAGGTGGTGCCGGTGATTGTGCGTCCGAGAATCTGAGGGCCGTACATGGCTCCCGCCCCAGACATGCTGGGATGGGTGAGTTCGCTGGCCACAAGATCAAACTGATCCGGATCGATTTCAACATCGATCACTCGTTCAAAGGTATACGAAAGTGGCCAGCCGAGGAACGACTTCTTCTTGTCAGCAACGCCCGGGGCGATATGGCCCTGCATGGCCTGACGCAAATAGTCCTCGCTGACCCCGACGTCCTTGGCGATTTTCAAAAGTTCCGTGTAAGTGATCCCCGGAGTGTATTCGTGGTTGGAAGTTGCCGAAGCCTCCTGCAATTTCACCGCCGCGAGCACGAGGTCTGCGGCTTCTTGCTCGCTGAAAACGCGGTTCTCACTCAAGGCCCATCTCCTCCCGGGCGATCCGTTCTTGCTCGGCTCGGTTGGCAGCCTGAGTGTTTTTCAGATTGTCACGGAGTTTCGGGTCGTCCAGCGAGGCCGCTTCGTCGAGCACGAGATCTGCGATGCGATCCACCCGCTCTTTGGCTTTACGGATGTCCGACCTCGCCAACGCCTGGCCTCCAAACCACGCGGCGACGGCCCCGAGCAGCATCACAATGGCGACAATGCTTGCCGGGCCGCCCTTGCTCAACGCCGCCATCGTGGCCCCGCTCCCGGCAATCGCCAGTGAAACGGGAAAGGCGTAGGCATAGCTCATCACCTGGCTTTCGATTTTGGTGCGACCATTGCGTGAGCTCACCTTCATGTTCGCGTAATACGTTTGCTCGTAGAGCGTGCTTGTGATCGTGCGGCCGAGGGTTTTGGGGATGTAGGCTGCGCCATAGGCACGCATGCTCGGAGTGGTCATTTCCGGTTCGACGATGTCGAAATTGTCCGGGCTGATCTCGTAGTCCACCACTCGTTCGATCTTGCTCGAAAGCGGCCAGCCCATGAAGGTCGGCCAGTTTTCAGTAACTTTGCGACTCTTTTTTGTATTCACCGCCTCGCGGAGATACTTCTCATCCACCCCGACATCTCCTGCGATCCGCAGGAGCTCCGTGTAACTGATTCCCGGGGTGTAGCTGTCGGTGGAGCTTGATGATTGCTCCTGAAGCCTGACCGCCTCCAGCACCAAATCGGCTGCTTCTTTCTCCGAAAAAACCTGCTTGTCGTCCATGTCTGGTTGAGCCTCAAGAACCTACGGAAAATGGTTACCGCGCGTTCCGAAAACCGTCACTTTGAGCCCATGCGGGGCTCCGTTCGGCCTTCGCACCTGCTGCGAGGGTGGGTGAGCTTGGGCCGGTTGTCGCGGCGGCAAGAATCGCGCCGAGCTCTTCGGGCACGCCCGCTTGAGGCTTCCAGTCCCCGAACTCGCGGCCCAAGAACCCTGTGTCGAACTGGGCAGTGGCGAAGTCCGGGTGGGCGAGGAGGTCTCGGGCGTAGGAGATGTTTGTCTTCACTCCGAGCACATGGGTTTCGCGCAGCGCCGAATCGAGGCGGTTGATCGCGGCGGTTCGCGTCGGGGCATGGACAATCAGCTTGGCAATGAGGGAATCGTAGAACCGGCTGATTTCATCTCCGCCCGCGAACCCTGTGTCGAACCGGATGCCGGGGCCGACGGGAGCCTGCATCGCCAGGAGCTTTCCGACGCTCGGCAGGAACCCATGGGCAGGGTCTTCGGCAACGACCCGAAGCTCGATCGCGTGGCCTTGGATGGCGCTCCGATCGCCCGCCATGATGGCGGCCGGAAGTTCAAGTTTCTCGCCTAAAGCAATATGAATCTGTGCCTGCACGAGATCCACGCCGGTGATCGCCTCAGTCACGGGGTGCTCGACTTGGAGTCGGGCGTTGACTTCGAGGAAATAGAATGCTCCGGTCGCGTCGTCCACCATGAATTCGACGGTTCCCGCGCCGTGATACTCCGCTGCGGCGATCAATCGAGTAGCAGATTCGCGCATTTTCTGCCACAAATCGTCCGTCATGACGGGGCTGGGCGCTTCTTCTACGACTTTTTGGTGGCGTCGCTGAAGCGAGCACTCCCGCTCAAACAAGCACGCGATTTGTCCATGTTTGTCTGCAAGTACCTGAACCTCAATGTGGCGAGGCTTTTCGATGAGCTTCTCGACCATCATGGCGTCATCGCCGAAGGCCTTGAGCGCCTCCTCTTGCGCGAGACGACAGGCACTATCGAATTCGCTCGGATCGCGGACGACACGCATGCCGCGTCCGCCGCCCCCCGCAGAGGCCTTGAGCATGACCGGGAATCCGATCTGATTCGCGGCGATTTTAAGCTGATTCAGGCTCGCTCCAGGTTCGAAGAAACCTGGGGTGATGGGTACGTCGTTTTCGACGGCGAGTTGCTTTGCGTCGATTTTTGCCCCTAACTTGCGCATAGCACTCGGGCTGGGGCCGATGAAGGTGATTCCTGCCGCCTCGCAGGCTTCGGCGAACTCGGCGCGCTCGCTGAGGAATCCATAGCCAGGATGGATCATCGTCGCGCCTGTAGTGAGGGCTGCGCCGACAATCTTGTCGATATCCAAATAGCTCGCGCTCGGCTCAGGGGCGCCCAGATGAACGACCTCATCGGCAAGGAGCGCGTGCATCGCGTGGAGATCAGCATCGCTCGCCACCGCGACGGTCGGGATGCCCATCTCTTTGGCCGCGCGGATCACGCGGACCGCGATTTCGCCACGATTTGCGACAAGAAGTTTCATTGATCCTCCCACTGGGTGACGTAGGGTGCGGGTTGCTTGTCGAGAAAGGCTGCGATTCCGGCCCGGGCTTCTTCGCCTGCTCGAACTTCTGCGAGGAGGTGAGCCGCCGCTTGCTTCTCCAAAGTGGCCTCGAGGGCCAGCTGTTTGCTGCGGGCCACGCTCCGCGGGCCGTTGCGCAAGACATCATTCACCTTCGCGCGAACCATCTCGCCTAGCTGCGATTCGTCGCAGGCATCGTGGATCAGTCCGATCCGTAAGGCCTTCTCGGCGTCGAAAACTTCGCCCGTGGTGAAGAGCGCCCGCGCGTGACCCGAACCGATTTTTGTGATCACATGCGGCGAAATCGTGGCAGGCACCAGCCCGAGCCGAACTTCGCTGAAGCTGAACTTGGTTCCTTGAGCCGCCACCGCGACATCGGAACACGCCACGAGTCCCGTGCCTCCGCCGAATGCGGCCCCGTGGATCTGGGCGACAATGACGGCAGGACAGGAAACCATCGCTTCAAAGAGCTCGGCGAGGCGGAGGGCATCATCGCGATTCTGCTCTTTGGTGTAGGTGGCGGCTTCGCGCATCCAATTCAAATCTCCGCCGGCGCAAAAGGCTTTGCCCTCGCCCCGCAGCACGACTGCTCGGATCGATTCATCCATCCCGCGAAACGCCTGAGTGAGGGCGGAGATCAACTCACCATTGAACGCATTTCGCACATCCGGACGGTTCAGCGTGAGCTTGAGAACCGGCCCCTGCGACTCCACATTGAGCATAGATTCTCAGTATAGCCCGCCCCCAAATAGATCAGCCCGGAGCACGAATTTCGGCTCCGGGCTGGTCTTGAGAATCCCCAGTGGATTAGCTGTTTTTCTTGGCCTTGCGCTTCTTGGCAAGAGCGGCCAGGGCGAGGATCGTCATGGTCGCCGGTTCCGGCACGCCGCTGGTGGTTTGGATCCAGTCGAGGTGTTGGGAAACCCGAACCCAGCCGCTGATGTCGCCGTAGTCTTGGTTGTTGATTCCGTCCCAAGATGCCTTGAAGCTCGTCACACCCGCGAGCTTGAAGGTCGAGCCATCTTGGATCAGGAGAGCTCCGCCGGAGTCGCCTGCGTCCACGCCGAACTCCAGATCTTGCTGAGTTGCCGTGCCAGAGAAGTTATCGGCGCTGCTGCCGCTGTCGAAGTCGGCCCAGAGGATTTTGTTGTTGGGGCCGCCGCCGAAGTCAGCGAAGCCGTCCACGACGTTTCGACCTGCGCGCTTCAGGCCATCAAAGGAGTTGCCACCCGTGATCCCCGTGCCCGTGGTTCCGAAACCGACACCGACACCCACCTTTCCGATTTCGTCGGTGTTGCTGTACAGACCGATCGGGGCGGCGCCCACGACATCGGTCGTGAACTGCACCAAGGCGAGGTCAAAGCCGTTGGAAAGCGTCCAGGCCGTTGGGGTGTAGACGATATTCGTTGACGTGTAGGTGTTGCCACCGACCGTGAACTGAACCTGGCTAAAACCGCTGGTCACGTGGGCCGCCGTCAGCATCCATCGCGAGCTGATCAGGGTTCCGGTTCCGCTGGCTCCGCTCGAACCATTGTTGGTGGCGAAAACGCTGCCCACTCCGGCAAAAGCGGCGTTGTTCCCGAAGGTCGTGTACTGAGAATCGGCAACGTCGTGTCGGCGAACAAGCGCCTGGGATGCGAACGGTACCGAGATTGCGGCAAAAGCAAGCGCCAGCTTGGCACTAGAAGTGAGTTTCATATGGGGTTCCTCGATCCAAAAAACGATCTTCCACGCCCGACAAAGCCGAGCGAAGTTTCACTTGGAAACCATTCTATCGGAATACCGTCAAAAAAGTGTAAAGATTGGGCCCGTGAAATTACGGGGAATCGGTGCGATTTCCCGAATTTTCACGGGCCGGTGGCTCGTTGCCTGCGCTACTTACCCGGAATTCCGGGTTCGGTGAGCAGGGCGGGATCCAGGCTCTTTTGCAGAGTCTCCTCGTCCAGCAGACCCTTTTCGCGCACCACTTGCGGGATGGTTTTCTTCTCGGCAAGCGCGGTCTTCACCACATCCGCCGCTGCCTTGTATCCGATGTGGGCGTTCAAAGCCGTGGCGAGACTTGGGGAAGTTTCGGCGTAATGCTTGCACGTATCCTCGTTTGCCGTGATTCCCACGATGCAGTTGTCGGTGTAGGTCTCGATCGTTTTGGCGAGGATTTGAAGCGAGAACTGGGCGGAAAACGCCATGCTCGGCATCATCACGTTGAGCTCGAGCTGACCCGCTTGCACGCAGTAGTCCAGCGACTGGCACTGGCCCAGCACCTGGAACAGAACCAGGTTCATGTTCTCCGCCATGCTCGGGTTCACCTTGCCCGGCATGATCGAACTGCCCGGCTGAACCGGAGGCAGCACGATCTCGGCCAGACCAGTGAGGGGCCCGGAGCAGAGAAGGCGCAGGTCGTTGGTGATCCGGGTGAGTTCCAGACACAGAACCCGAAGACCAGCGGCGAGACCCGCCATGCACAGCTGACTCTGCATCGCTTCGCGCAGGTCTTCGGTCGGTCGGAACGGGATACCGGTGTATTCCTTCAAAAGATCCACGACGCGGAATCGGTAGTCGGGGTGGGTGTTGAGACCTGTGCCCGCAGCGGAGCCCCCGATGCCTAGTTCTTCGAGCTCGTGGGCGGCTTTCTCCAGCCATGCCCGGGCGCGCTTCACGCTAACCGCGTAGGCGGTGAACTCCTGACCGAGCCGGATGGGCACGGCATCCTGAAGGTGCGTTCGACCGCTCTTCAGGATGTGGTCGAATTCTTTGCCTTTGGCGAGGAGCGCCTCTTCGAGGCGGTCAACTTGCTCAAACAGCGGCTCCATCATCAGGCGGGCCATCACGCGCATGGCGGTGGGGAAGGTGTCGTTGGTCGACTGCCCGTAGTTCACGTGGTCGTTCGGATTGACCTTGCTGTAATCGCCCTTTTTGCCTCCCAGGATCTCCTCGGCGCGGTTGGAAAGCACCTCGTTGACATTCATGTTGAAGCTGGTGCCCGCTCCCATGTGGAAGACATCGACCGGGAATTGATCGCGCAACTGGCCGCCCAGCACTTCGTCGGAGGCTTGCACGATGGCATCTCCTTGCTCCTTGCTCAGGAGCCCGAGTTCGGTGTTCGCGACGGCGCAGGCTTTCTTCAGATAAACATAGGCATCGATCATCCGGGGATGTTCGGTGAGGCCGCTGATCTGGAAGAGGTGTCGGCTCCGCTCGGCCTGGCTTCCCCAATAGGCGTCGATGGGCACGTGGACGTCGCCAAGGCTATCTTTTTCGATGCGCGTGGACATGCCCCGAGGATTACCCGGGAATCAGGCAAGTCCCTGGGGAGGGGGTTCCCCAGGGAAGGTTTACAATTCGAGGGGCTTCACGCCAGACGAGTTCGCTGACGGAGAGTTTTGCTTCGGCTTTCTTCTTGGTCGAAGGTCTTTGGGGAGAGCGGTTGCGACCCAAGCCGCTGCCAGGCCACACGCAAGCCAGCGAATAGCTGGAATCACGTAACTCCCTACTCCTAGCTGCGCAGCAACATCGGGAAAGCGAAGATTGGTTTCGATTGCGATTACCGTGCAAGCGATCACTGCTGTGGAGACGCCAGTCACTCCGATCCAGATCGCTCTGTGCTTAGATACAAGCGTGCCAATGATCGCTGCTAACAGAAGAGTTATCAGTGCGAAAAGGAGCACTTTCCACTGAGGAATTGGATTGCCTGAATTGATGACCAACGCAAACACGATTTGCGTTATTGAATAGAACAGCACTCCAAGGATTGTGAATCGGAGAGTTAAAGTTTGTTTTGAAAGATCCATTCTGCGTCCTCATCTACGTAAAGGAGTATCGGGTGGACACCCACTTCGCCACCCGAGCCTGGTACGACCTCGACCATTTCACTTCCGTTGAACCACCGAACCTTCCAATAAGAGTCGTTGGTAGCTGCCAGTTGCTGCACCAATGACGCCATTGTCGGGGATATCTGCCTCGACGAGGTTTACGAGCCAGCCTGGACTTCTTGAGTTTACTATGTGCTTGTCGAATAGTATCGAGTAGCCATGCTCTGCGATACCGACAAAGCTATGCCTGAACGCCGCCTCCACAAATGGGCCAACAGCAGGGCTACCCTGGTTTTGCCGCACTAGCTCATTGGCGATTCCGTCGCGCGAATAGTCCCTGGTACTGCACGCTAAAGCTACTGGAACCAATCCCTCTTGTACGAGAGGGATCACACTCAACGCAACTTTCTGATCGTGGTTGCTTTGGTAGAGGGATTGCGCTATCGCCATTTGCCGCAAGCGGCTGATGTCGTCAGCCTTCTTTGCTCTCTCCTTCCCTTGGGCCAGTGTGGGAAGGACGATCCCTGCTATGATCGCGATCACGCCGATCACAACCAGTAGCTCGATGAGTGTGAATCCCTTTTGCATTGCTATTCCTGCGGCGAACAACTGTCACTGGGGCAGGCTGCTACGTACTTATGATCGAAGCAACCCGCGGGTGTGTCCGAGCTTCTTTGATAGTAGAACTTCCCCGAATCGCAGGAGAATCTTCGGCACGACCATTCGTACATTCGATAGGGTTTTTCACTATCCATAAGCCAGCAGCTTTCCTCGAATCGTTTATCCTGCTTATGGATATACGTTCCGCCAACGCAGTTCTGACAGACCGGGAGCGGTGGATTTTGCGGGGCGATCACCATCGTTGCGAGTCGCGAGCCGAGACGAGTGTCAGTCAGTTCGCTCATTTCAGCATAGGAACCGAGACCGCTAGTGGAGAGAAGGGTCATTCCGAAGAGTACGGTGGAGTGAGCCCTTTTCTGTGGACACCGAAGGAGGGGTGAGTTGGGTGTTCATTGGTTTTGGTATTCCTTGAGAAAGGGGATCGGGGCCTTCATTCCGAGTGCGGAGTGAGGGCGTTCATTGTTGTAGAGGTGAAGGTAGTCGTTCACCGCTCGCTCGACATCGAGAAGATCGGTGTAGATGTCCAGGTCGCCTTCTTCGGTTTTGAAGCTCTTGAAGAAGGACTCAATGAAGGCATTCTGGGTGGGTTTGCCGGGATCGCTGAAGCTGGAAATCCCATGAAGAGACTTCACAAAGGCCAGGAAGTCATGGCTTACATAGCCTGAGCCACGGTCGGAATGATGAATCCAGCCAGGGGCTGGTTCGGCATGGACAAAGGCTTCTTTGAGCGCATTTTTCACCAGCAAAGTGTCATTGCGAAGGCTCACCCAAGAGCCCACCACCTCGCGCGAAAAGACATCGAGCACCGCGGCAAAGAAGGCCCGCTTACCACCATAGAGACGAACCTCGGTGACATCGCTGGCCCAGATCTGACCAGGCCCGGAAGGAACAATGCTCCGAACCAAGTTGCTTGCTCCGGCCAGATGAAACGGGATGCGCAGGGGCGAGCGGCGCGGCTTGCCGCCCTTTACGCCGAGGCGATTCATCTCGGTTCGGCAAGCCTTGGGGCTTGCGCCCAGAGCGGCCGCCACCCTGCGATATCCATAACTGGGATGCTTCTCGCGCAGCTTCAAAATGGGCTCTTCAAGCGGAAATTCTTGCTCCTTCACCACGCGGTAGACCTGCGAGCGGCTTACTCCCAAAAGCCGGCTGAGACGCTTCACCGTGAGTTCTTTGAACTCCGGTGCGCGGGATTGAATGGTCACGATTCGCTCCCGCTTGGTGACTTTTTTTCATCAAGCACAAAGCGCAAGAACTTAGCCTCCAGCTTTGCCTGACGCAGCTCTTCTTCGAGCTGCTCAATGCGAGCAGAGGCGCTGACGCACTGACTGCGCCAATCCCTGCCATCAAAGGAGTGCTCGCCTAGGGTTTTGAACTGATCCATCCAGCGATCCATCATGCCATTGGAAATCCCATGCTCGCGGCATGCTTGGCTCTTCGCGATTTCGCCCTCAGCAATCCGGCGACACAGCTCTAACTTGAATTCGCGGGTGTGATTACGACGCATTGGTACACCTCACAAAGTGTAGATGACGTGTCCACAATTTGGGGCGCACTCCAGCAAAGCCCAGGAGGGGGAACCGTACTCGGCTGGGCGGTAGCTCAGTCGATCACGCGCACCACTTGTCTCGCAACTGGCCTCCGGCCCCCCAGAACAACTAGCCCAAAAGACCGTTGATCCGACGCGCCAGCTCAAAATCATAGCTTGTCAGACCGCCACCCGCGTCGTGGGTGACCATGCTGACTCGAACCTTCTTGTATCCGATGTGCAAATCCGGGTGATGATTCAAGGCATCCGCGACGTAGCCCACGGCGGCCCCGAAAACCAGTCCATCTTTGTAGCTCTCAAAAGAAAAATCGCGAACCAGCGCGGGGCCATCGAGCGACCAACCGGGCGCAGTGGAAAGAGCTTCCTCAACGGCAGAGGGCGAAAGTTTGTCGTAACTCAGGGACATAGCTGACTTCCTTTACGAAGCGAACCGCACGGCACTCAGCATCAGAATCCGTCGAGGAGTGAATCCCTGCCTCGCGCCGACACTTCGTGGAATTCGGTCGCAACCCGCACCGCTTCATCAACCGGCAGATCATCGATCTCCGTACTTTGGAAAGTCGCAGCCGCACTGGAGCAAGTGACCGTCGCAAGTTTGAACACGCGCTGAGTAGGGGTTTGGGAGATCGTGACCGCCTGAATCTTGTCACCGGGCAGGAAGTTCCACTGCCGCTTGAGCCACCCGACCCGAGTCGCCAACACGCCGCTCACTTGAGCCCACCGCGCAGTGCGCCAATAGATATATCCGCTGAATGCTGCGAGCGCCATCAACCCCACGAAGACCCCGGCAGCTCCCCACTTGAGCCAATAAACACTAATCAAGGAAATCGCGACAGAAGGCAAAAAGCCGGACCGTAGGTGCCGCCAGAAGGTGCTCTTGCTGACCTCTCGCCATTCCGGGGCGGAGAGATCGTACTTAGGCAAGGTCAGGCGCATCATGCGATCGCGCTCTGATTCCCGAAGCACTGGAGTGAGCAGGGGTGCGGTCTGAATCTGAACTTCCTCATTCCGCTTTTCCCCTCCAAATCCCCCGGCGGTTGCAACGTACATCTTCGAGATATTCAGCCATCGCTGGACAAAGTTCTGGCTCACGTGAACGGTCTGAATCCGTCTGAGAGGTACCGTGTTCTCAAAGTGATTGAAGAGCCCGTAGGCGCGTTTGATTTTGCCGTCCTTCTCCGTGATTTCGAAGTCGAAATACTTCACGAAAGTCGAGACAATCGAAACGACCCAGCCAATCGCGAAGAAAGCGAGCATCAAACCGCCCCAGAGCATCCAGTTTTGTTGTTGGGCGGGCACTCGGGCCGCCGTACGGATGGTGTCGCGGTCAATGGCATTGAAGAAAGTCTGCTGAAAGGGCGGAAGCGCAAGCAAACCGAAGATCGCGGCGAGGATGGTGAGGGCTCGGTTTTCGCTCGCTCCCACGAGCAGGATCTCCCAGATCGTGGGTTTGTAGACAATCTTCTTGTCTCGGGCTTCCAGAACCGGCGAATAACTCCTTGGCCGCTCGCCCGTGAGTTGGGCCCGCAGCACATGAGCCTGCTCATCGGTGAGCGCAGAGATGGCCGCTTCCGCCGCTCCGCCCGCTGCGGTCTCGATCTGAACATCCACCAGCCCGAGCAGGCGGTGAAGGAGCGTCCGCTTGAAGTTGATGTTCTGAATCCGATCCAGCGGAATCGTCCGAAGGTTCTTCGTGATGATCCCTGACTTGATCAAGAGGTTTCCTTGGTGAATCGCGTAGCCGTAGCTGAAGTACCGGAGCAAGGCGGGAATCACGACGGCAAGACCGAGGAGAGACAAGTACAGCTCCACTTGAGTCTCGGAGTCGGTGCTCCCTCGCTGGAAAATCTGAACCCCCACAATCAGGATCACGACAAAGAGCTGCCGCAGAGCGCGAGGCAGCTCGATCACGATCGTCAGAGGGTGGATGCGGTGGAAGACCGGATTCATCGCGGCTCTTGGGGCGGAGTGTCGTTCGCCGGGGACGCAGGGGGAATCTCGGCGAGACCCTCCAGCCCGGGGGGTTGCCAAGCGGTTCCCGCGATCGGAGAAGGTGGTAAATCGGGGAGCTGAGGACCAGAGTCCGAAGGAGCGACCATCGGGGCAATGGGTTCGTCCAGCGCCTGTTTCGGGGTGTCTTTGATCAATGTGGCGCGCAATTGCTCGCCCCGGGCTTCCGTCAGGCCAGGGATCGAGACCGCCGCCGTCGGCATACCGCCGACAAACAAGCTGACGTTGACGAGTCCAAGCGCTCGGGCGATCGGGCCGGCAGAGATATCAACATGCTGGATCCGATTGCGACTCACAAACCGCCAAGATCTCCAGAAAACTCCTTTCGCGACGGCCAGATCATCCTCGCCCAACCGAAAGCGGTAGAGGTGGTACGTGCGACCGACAATCCACTGCCCGATGCCCAGGGAGAGCACGAGCAGCCCCCCCGTGATGGCGAGGGGGGGCACCCGCCAGTTGTCGAGTCGTCGCGTGATGAGGAACTCGGGGACTCCCACCATCAGAGCAATGATGAGCGTCGAGATGAGATTTTCGACTCGCCACAAGGTCTTCACCTGAGGCTCCAACATCTCCCAAGTCTCGGTTTCGAGGGCGCGTCCTGGCATTCCTGACTGTTCTTACCCGGAATTGAGACGCGAGGTTCGCCGCAACGGGGAAAACCGCAGAAACCAGAGGGCCCCTTCTGGGAGTATCCTAGACCGGAAAAATGTTTGGAGAGAGCGATGTCTAGCCCAATCTTCGAGCCGTTTGGCGAGGATATGTTCCTGAACACGGAGCGGAGATGCCCCGTGATTCTCTGCCTTGATACCTCGTCTTCAATGACGCCCCACATCGGGATTGTCAATCAGGGCCTGAGAGCGCTGAAGGCCGACTTGCAAACCGACATCCTGGCCAGTCAGAGAGTGGAGATTGCGATCGTCACCTTTGGGCCGGTGCAGCTGGTGCAAGATTTCGTCACGGTGGATCACTGGGTGCCGCCGACTCTGCACCCACAGGGCAATACCCCGCTCGGCGAAGCGCTGATTCAGTCGATCCAGCAGATCACGATCCGCAAGCGTGCCTACCGCGAGGCGGGAGTTCCATATTACCGGCCCTGGCTGTGGCTGGTCACCGACGGCGCACCGACCGACAACTGGCAGAAGGGGCTAAATGTCGCCCAGGCCGAGATCCAGCGGGGCGGCTTGGAGCTCTTCACGATCGGCACGGACGGAGCCGACTTCAGCATTTTGCGAACCATCAGCTCGCCTCGTCAGCCGGTGCGACTGCGTGATGCCAAGTACCGCGAGATGTTCGTCTGGCTTTCTCAGTCGCTCAAGCCGGTTTCCAAGTCCGATCCCGGATCGAAGCTCCAGCTTCCGGATCCCCGTGAGTGGGGCGAAATCACGAGCTGATTCGCTATGGAATGGTTCGTCGCGGCGGCTAAACAAACCGGTCGGGTGCATACCGATCCAGAGCAGGGTCAGGATGCCTACGGTTTCCTGAGGCTTGCCCAGGGAGATGTTTTGGTCGCCGCGATCAGCGATGGTGCCGGATCCGCCGAACATGGGGCGGTGGGTTCGGAGCGAGGGGTGGCGGCCTTTCTGCAAGCAGGCAAGGAGTTCATCGAAGCCGGCCTCAATCCCCTCACCGCAACCGATGAAGAGTGCGCCGATTTGTTCGGAGCCGTGCATCGGAGCCTGATCGCTCATGCGGGCAAGGCCGAAATCCCTCTCCCCGAGATGAGCGCGACTCTGGTCGCGGCGATCATCACGCCGGAGGGTGGACTGTTTCTCCAAGTCGGAGATGGCGCGGCGGTGTTTGCCAGCGGCGAAACCCTCGCTCTGCCCCACTTCCCTGCGGATGGCGAATTCGTCAACATCACCCAGTTCATCACCAATCCCGAATGGCGTGAGAACCTGATCCTGACCCGGCACCAAGGTGCAATCGAGGATGTATTCCTCTTTTCCGACGGACTGCAATACCTGCTGATCGACTTCAAAGATCAAGTTCCTCATGCGCCCTTTTTCGGTCGATTGAGGCAGATGATGCGCGACCCGGCCGCGACCAAAGAGATTCTCGAAGGCTGGATGAACCAGATGCTGGCCTCGGATCAAGTGACCAGTCGGAGCGATGATGATACGTGCCTCCTGATGGCGCATCGGAGGGCGAAACCGCGCGATGGAGCAGAGTGAGCTCCGGCTCAATCTTGGCCTGAAAGCGAGCTACCGCACCGGTTCTGGCGGCACGATTCACCTGGGCAACAAACTCGGACAGGGCGGCGAGGGCGTGGTGTATCGCGTGCTCGAGAACGCGGAGTGGGTCGCAAAGATCTATCACGACAACGACGTTCGGTACGCGAAGGGCAAGAAAGCTGCGTTCTTCACCACCCTCACCAACGATCGATTGCTGGAGGCAACATCCTGGCCTTTTGACACCTTGCTCGACGAGCACGGTCGCCCGATCGGCTTTCTCATGCCGCTGCTGAGTGGGACAAAGTCTCTCTTCGAGGCCTATCACCCTAAGTCACGCAGCCGAGAGTTCCCTCGGGCAGATTTCCGATTCCTTGTTCGCGTGGCGAAGAACTTCGCGACGGCGGTTTACTACGTTCACGAGGCCGGATGCATCATCGGCGATCTGAACGAGAGCAACACACTCGTGGACGACCGCGCAATGGTCAAGCTGATTGATGCCGACAGCTTTCAGGTGATTGCGGAGGGCGATCTCTACCCTTGCCCCGTGGCGAAGACCGAACTTCTTGCCCCAGAACTCCACGGCGAAGACCTCGATCTCGTCGAGCGAACCATCACTCACGATTGCTTCCCCCTCGCCGTCCTCTTGTTTCACATCCTGGTGCTTGGTCGGCACCCCTACGCAGGGATTCCGATCGATGACCAAGAGTTCACGTTGGAGACCGCGATTGTCAATCACTGGTACGCCTACTCGGAACGCCGGGACATTCCGCAAAAGCCTCCTCGCGGCATGGACTTGAGCTATCTCTCCCCCGAGATTCTCACTCTGTTCGAGCGGGCCTTCGATGGCGATCTCGACGATCGTCCGTCCTCACAAGAATGGCACGAGGCCCTCACGCGCTATGAAAATGAACTGATGGTCTGCTCGCAGTCGCCGCAGCACTGGTACTGGCGGGGGGGCGTGGGGTGCCCGTGGTGCGCGATGGAAACCGCCTGGCGCGTTCGGCTGTTTGGCGCGGAAGTCGCGGCGGCGGTGAAGATCGCTCCTGAACCTGAGCTTGCGAGTTTCACTGAGTACGAGCGACTCATCAAGCGGATGGAGAACACCAACGCTCCCATCTTCTACGTACCGGAAAAGCTTCCCACAAAGGAGGATTTCCAACGTGCGGGACGGATCAAATCGGATGGACAAGGCACCTCGCGCGGCGCGAATTGGGTCGTGTCGGTTTTCCTGATCGTCTGGACTTCCCTCTTTGCCTACGGTTTCGTCAGCCAGTCCGCCGGTCCGGCTGTTGCCTCGTTGATGCCTTTCCTCGCGATCGCGATTTGGCTCATCGTCATCGCCCAGCAGGGCATCCTCGGAGGAACCCCTCCAGCTCAGCGATACCGCGAGACTCGAAAGCAACTCGAGGATCTGCTGACTCAGCGTCGTGAGTTCATTGATTCGCAAGATTTCGAGGCGACGAAACGACAACTCATTTCGGAAGCAAAGGCCACGCTCGCCATGCTTCGGGAACCTCTGCCCATGGAGTACCAGTTCCTCCTCGAGGCGATCCCCAACGAATCGGAGACCTTGCTTCAGAGATACAGCGTCAATGCTTCGCCGCTCAGCGAGGGCCCGCGGGGGCGGCTTCGTGGGCTCGGCATTCAGGATGCCTGGGATCTGCTGCAGCACGGGATCAAGCGTCCGGAAGGCTTCACGGATCGTGACTGGAAAGTCGCGCAAGATTGGCTGATGGAACTGGTGAAGACAATCATCGGTTCACAGTATCAGAGTCATTTTGATGACCACGTTTTGTCCACGGGCAAGCAAATCCAGTTGCGCGCCCACCAGAAAATTGTGGAAGCAGATCGTCAACTTTCTGATCTCTCGGTTCGCCTGCGCGACTACGACGCGCGAGCGGAAGCGGAAGACATCACGCTGCGCAAGAAACTTTGGGACGAATATGTTCGAGCCGTCGGGTGGGGGATGTCGCCGGACATCGATCAAGGATCATGAGTCAGTTCTATAAGGTAGGGGAATCAGGGGAAAAGAGCCGGATCACGCTAGGGGCCCGAATTGGCGAAGGGGCGGAAGGCGAGATTCGTCACGTCGAAGGCCATGCGGATACGCTTGCCAAGCTGTACAGAGAAATCGAAAACGCTCCGACGCAGAAGCTGCAAGCGATGCTGCGGAAGGATTCACCGGAGCTCGAGGCCCACACAAGCTGGCCCAGCGCGCTCGTCGTCGATGAAAGCAAGCGGATCGTGGGCTTCCTCATGCCCTTTCTGCACAAATGGATTCCAATTTTCCGGGTTTACAATCTCCGTCTGCGTCGCCAAAAACTCCCTGAGGCCGACTTCCGGTTCATTGTGGAGGTCGCGACCAACCTTGCGGCTGCCGTCGAGGTGGTTCACCGGAAGGAAATCGTGATCGGCGACCTGAACGAGAGCAACGTGTTGGTCTCACCCCTGGCTCAGGTTCGTCTCATTGACACGGATAGCTTCCAGTTCACCGACGGCGATGTCACCTTCCAGAACTTTCTTGCAAAGACGGAGTACCTCGCTCCGGAGCTCCATGGACGAGATCTACACACCCACGCCCGAACCGCCGATCACGATCGTTTTGCCCTGGCAATTCTCATCTTCCAGTTGTTGATGCTTGGTCGTCACCCCTTTGCCGGGCGACCGGCCGACGACGAGGACATCAGCCTGGAAAGTGCCATCCGCAAGGGTTGGTATGTTTTCGGACGGAAAAACTCCGGCGAGCTTCTGCCGCCAGCGGGGCTCGCCATCGAGAGCTTGAGCCCAAGGCTCTGCGATCTTTTTGAACGGGCTTTCGCGCTCGATCGCCCAGATGGTCGTCCGACGGCGGGAGAATGGCAATCTGCGCTTGAGGAATTTGCTCAGAGTCTGATTCCCTGTCCCAGCCAGGCCAAGCACGTTCATGGCGGGCACCTGGAGTCATGCCCGTGGTGCGCATTCCAAGCCCAGATGCGTGTCGCTCCCTTTGGCGTCGGCGATACCTCTCCTGCGGCCCCGATTCCTCTGCAAAGAGAGATCGTTCCCGTCGATCCGGCCCGTTTTCAGCGAGCCCTCGTCCTTTCGAGCGCGGAAGTAACCTCCGCTCTCAATACAACCCGAGGGGAAACCGTGGCGAGCGTCGAGTCGATCACCGCCGAGCACAGGCAGCCACGGAAGTGGCACTCCTTCCCCTTGAGCATCGGGGCGGTTGTTTTCATCACGATCCTGGCCGGGTTCGGCATTCTGGCAACCCTGGCGGTGAGTTCGTCCGGCCTCAGCATCGCGAGTGCCTTCCCCGCAGTCATCCCGGGCCTTCTCCTCTTTTGGACCATCGGCGGCATGGTGAAGCTTCAGCGGCTGAAGTCACTTTACTGGTGGCATGATGATCGACTGCTGGCCCTCGTCACGCCCCTGCAGCAGCATCCCCTTCAACAGAGAGCGCACTCCCTGGGGCGAGACATCATCTTGCTGGAACGTCTGCGTCAGCACAAATTGATGATCGAAATCGCCGCCCTGGAACGGGTGATGTCCCGCGCTGGGCATGAGAGCCCGAATGCCTTCCTCCGCAAGTACCTTCTCGCATCGGCGCAATCGGAGTCGCGCGATCAGATCCCATTCAAGCGACTTCGAACGAAGGGAGTCAACACTGCCGAAGACCTCTCGTTCGAGAAATACGGCGAACTTGACTTCATCTCCCCTTCCGTGCTCGACGGGATGCTAACCTGGAAACTCTCGCTTCTCCACGCGTTTTACGGCGAAGAACGCGGAATGCTCTCCGAGGCCGTCCGGGCCGCGATCTCCGAGGAAGTGAAGATTCTGGATTCAGAGATCTCACACAAGATCGCCGACATGGGCGACAGTCTGAATCAGTTCGTCGAAACGTTCTCGCAGGAGTACGCGATGATCGCGGATGATATTCTAACTGTGCGCGACTCTCGGCATGCGGCCCTGCTCGCCTATGTCGAGTACGCCCTGAGTCATGGGGCCAAGCTCTCGGAGAATCCCAATCGAAAAGAAACTCCTCAGACCACTTGATCCAGCCACGCTCGGAGAGGGGTTTCTTTGCCGGAACTCATCAGTTCGAACAGTTCCTCGTCCCGCCGTACCCACCGAAGAATCTGGTGGGGGATCAGGCTTTCCTGGACGTCGGTAAGCGGCTCAGGCCATCTCAGAGATTCCCCGGCTGCGAACGGCGTCTCACGCATCAGGCTCACGACTCGAGCGGAGTCGGGGATCTGCGGGACGAGGATCTGGAGAGCATCTGCCATGGCCTCAACCCGGCTGAATTGCTCGTGGTTCGGCACGCTGAGAAGCTGCTTGGTGTGCTCGCTCAGCGATTCCGGCGGCGTGGGCCTGTTCCGATCGCCCCCGTAGAAATGGATAGGGATCTCCTGGTCTTCAAACATGGCCAGGCTCGGCGAGAGATGGGTTCCGATGAGTCGCCGAGCGCAGTCCTCGTGGAGACACAGAATCGCGTCCGTCGTTCCCGGAGCAGCCTCCTCCAGACTCGTCGTCGAGCTCACCGTTGCTTCCGAGTTCCAATCGTCCATCAGGCATCGAGCCAGACGGTCCATCAGGTCGAGCCGTTCTTCGTTGGCATCCCACAGTCGAATCGCAAGCGGGACATCCGGGTACCAGTTACAGAGGGTGGCAAACACGGGCGGCGCGCACCTTACATTTCCCGCTCCCAACACCGTCACAACACGCCCTGCCATCGCTCGGAAAGTGTACCGATGAACCCATCTGCTGCGCATAAGGAATTGCCACCCGGAACTAGGTAACCTGCATGCTTCATGGATCCGTTTGAAGATGCCAAACCGGAGTTCTCAGGCACTCTCATCACGATGGAGTTCGGTCAGGCGGGCCGGATCAGTCAGTTATGGGCAAGCGATCCAACCTTGCCCGAGGAGGGCGAGGACTTCCAGTTCATCCTCCCCCCGATCCAATTTGGCGAGGAAGATGCCAGCGACTACACCCCCGGAACCATCCTGATTGGGGTGCGATCATCCCCGGACGAGCCGTGGATTGTCAGTCGAAACCAGGGCGCGAGGATGCTCAAGGAGGACGAGGAAGGCGAAAGCGACGAAGCCGAAGTCGATCTCGAACTCCTGTTTAGCCAGAGCAAAGTTGGTTTCGAATACTTCTTTCCCTTCCTCGATGGACTGCAAGTCACGGGGCGCTTCCACGAGATTCCTGGTGCCCTGCCCCAAGTGGCGTGGGATATCGAGATCAAGAACACAGGACGGCGGACGATCGAAATCGGCGAACTGGGCTTTCCGCTTGCCTTCAACAACTTCTACGACGGATTTGGGTGGTCGGACGAACAACTCAAAAAGCTCTGGCAAAGCCGCCTTTACGTACACAAATCCATCGGAGGGGGATCGAGCTACGTCTTCGCGCAGCGAATGAGCGCAGAAAGCCCAGGGCTCCTCGTCTTCCCTGGGCCGGGCACAGGGTGGGAGTTTAGCGCTCATGTTTCGGGGACTCTACACACTCCGCATCAATGGGAGGGGATTCCGGTGGTTTATGTCCACAGCAAGGCCACGATTGAGCGAGAGGAGTGGCCGACCTGGTTCAACGAGCACACCTCCTTGATCCTGGAACCTGGCGATTCCCGCACATTCTCGATGCGGTTTGTCCCCTGCGAGAGCGACAAGCACGACGGGGTCGCGGTCACCCTTGGTCTCTGCGGACGACCCACAATCAAGCTGATCCCGAGCGCGGTGGCTCCAATTGATGTGGGGATCGCCGTGGAGGTGAACGGCGTCACGCCGAAAAGGTTCTTCGTGAGTCGGGAGACCATGACCGAGGTGGATACCGACGAAAACGGCGGATTCTGCTTTGTCAAACCCACTGAGCCAGGATCACTGATTGTCAGTTTTCAAGACGGAGACGGGGTGATGTGTCACTCCCACCTGATGTTCACCGAGCCGTTGCAGACTCTTATCACCAAACGGGCAGACTGGATGACCAAGCATCAAGTGGTGAACAAACCCGGATCGGCGATGGACAAAGCCATCGCCCAAACCAATATCGCAACGGAAGAGCAACTGCTCAGTGACGATGAATACCTGGAGAGTTCGGGGCTGGAATGTTCGTTAGCGGATGCTCTCTTTCTCGCCGAAAAGAATAATCTCTATCCCGATCCAGCGCAAATCAAGGTACTTGATGACTATGTGGAGGTCTTCCTCCGAGGCTATGTCCACAATCCAAGCAATGGGGCGGTAGCAAGCATCCTCGTTGGAGGGATTCCGATGTACTTCGGTCGGCCGATGAGTTATCCGATTGTCGCCAATCTCTATCACGCCCTCTCTCGGGTGGCTCGGGTCTCGGCGGGTCTTTCCCATCCGCCAAAGGACTATCTGCTTGCCGCTGCGCGGACGTATGAAGCCATGTTCACCCACGGCTGGCGGATGTATGTCCGTACGGTGGGAGTCCTTGGGTTTTCCCAGGCGTACGACCTTCTTTCTGATCTTGAGTCTGAGGGACTCCTTGAAGAGGCCACTTCGCTGCGCTCCAAACTCACAAATAAAGCCCAGAGTCTTCTCGCTCTTGACTATCCCTTTGCCGGCGAAACCGTAATGGACACGAGCGGATTCGAAGAGGTCTTCTCGGCAGCAAAGTTTCTGGATAATGATGAGCACATGGAGCGAACTATCCGCTGTGCTTTTGCCGTGCGATCCTTGGCCCCGAGTTGGTGGTGGTACGGAAGTGATAAGCGCCACTTCGACAGCGACGAAAGCAATCCCCTTAAGGCACTCGTCGATCGTGGCGAGGCCTGCTTGGCCCATACAACGATTCCGAATAGCCTCATTTTCTTCGGGGTGATGGATCGCGACTATCTCGCCCTTCCGGAGGCTTATCTGCGGATGGCCTGCGGCGGGATGCTCGGCCCTTGGGCCCTCATCCGCGAAGACGGCGCCGCCAGCATGTGTTACTGCCCCGACCTGGCGAGTAAACAATCAGGCTATAACCCTTACACCGGATCCAGCGGATTGGGATACTTCCACTATCTGCGGGGCGTCTCGGCATGCGTCTTTCCCAACCGAGAGTTTGGGCTGTTCTCGTTTGGTTGCCAGTATTTCCTAGATGAAGACACCCATGTCGTCCGGCCTTGGGATGGTGTGGGACGTCGCGTGCTCATGCGTCAGATCGGAGTCACCGCCGAGGCGCGGTTCGGGCAGATCAAGGAGTTGCGTCTCGCCGCCAACCTCCGTTCATGCCGAATCATCCTGGCCAACCCGAGCGATCAGATCATTGAAACATCGCTTCGACTCACTGGGCTGTGGGGTCTGAGTCTGGTAGTCGGGGGCCGAACCATCCCTGCCGCCAACGGTGGATTCGAGGTGCCGGTGACGCTTTTGGGCCGCTCCGAGGTCGTGATCGAGGCCGAAGCGCGCTGAGAGTCGCCTCCCGAGTATCATAGAGATCAGATGCAGAACCTGCCCGAATGGTGGCTGACCGTCTCAGGAGTCTTTTTCTTCCTTGGCTCGATTGCCCTGGGAGTGCTCATGGTCGTGTCCATCGTTCTGGTTTGGCTCCTGCTCGACCTCCGCAAGAACATTCAGATTCTCACGCTCAAGGTGCAGGCCCTGACGGATCGCGCTGATGCCATTGCGAAGAACGTTCAGGGTGTGACGGAAGAGGTCGGAGTGCGAACCAAAGGGATCGCCCGGGTGGTCGATGAACACGCTAGCACAGCCTTCGGGATCATCGAAAAGCTGGCTCCTCTCTTCGTGGGTCTTGGCTTGGTGAGTCGGATCATGAGCCTGCTCCGCTCTCGGCGGGTTTGAGACATTCTCAGTCCGAGCGATTGTTAACCCACAATCAGCCTTATAAACATTACATAAATGTAATGTTTTAGTCCCGCTACAACCCCTCGGCTTTTGACCCTGGGACCCTCGCAACAGTTATCCAGACTGGAAGTGCGATGAGAACTGTATCCGCCCAAGAAGCCGTCAAACTCGTCAAGTCCGGCGACCGAGTCTTCCTCCACGGTATGGCAGCGGTTCCCCAAGTCCTCGTCAAGGCTCTGGTGGCGCGCGCCGACGAGCTGCGCGATGTCGAGATCGTTCATCTCCACACGGAAGGTGCCGCTGACTACGTGGAGCCCCAGTACGAGAAGAGCTTTTTCACCAACTGTCTGTTCGTTGGCGGAAACGTGCGCCCAGCGCTCTCCACCGGCCGCGCTGACTACATTCCGGTCTTCCTGAGCGAATGCCCCGTGCTCTTCCGCAAAGGAATTCTCCCGCTCGATGTCGCGATGGTCACGGTGAGTCCGCCGGATGCTCACGGATTCTGCTCACTCGGCGTCAGCGTCGATACCAGCCTCGCCGCGGTTGAAAGCGCGAAGATCGTTATCGCCCAGGTGAACCCCAACATGCCGCGCACTCATGGCGACGGAAACATCCACTTTTCCAAGTTTGATGCGATGGTCGAGGTCAACGAGCCCCTCGTGACCCATGCGCAGCCGGAATCGAGTGACGAAGACGTCGCCATCGGCAAGCACGTCGCCAGCCTCGTTGAAGATGGCGCAACCCTGCAAATGGGCATTGGCTCGATCCCGAACGCGGTTCTCGCCGAGCTCACCAACCACAAGAACCTCGGCATCCACACCGAGATGTTCTCCGATGGCGTCATCGAACTGGTCAAGAAGGGCGTCATCAACAACAGCCAGAAAACGCGCCACCATGGGCGCATCGTCGCGGGGTTTGTGAGCGGGAGCCAAGCACTGTACGAGTTTGTCAACGACAACCCTGGCGTGCTTCTTCTGGACATCCAGTATGTCAATGACACGAGCGTGATCCGCAAGATGCCGAAGATGACGGCCATCAACAGCGCGATTGAGATCGACCTCACCGGTCAAGTCTGCGCGGACAGCATCGGCACGCGGCAATTCAGCGGTGTTGGCGGACAGATGGACTTCGTCCGCGGCGCAACCTTGAGCGAAGGCGGCAAGCCGATCATCGCCCTGCCATCGCGCACGCGCAAAGGCGGCACGCGCATCGTCCCGACTCTCCAAGTCGGAGCCGGTGTCGTCACCACCCGCGCTCACGTTCGATACGTGGTCACAGAATTTGGGATTGCCGATCTCTACGGGAAGAACCTGCGCTCACGGGCAAAGGAACTCATCAAGATCGCGCACCCAGACGACAGAGAAGCACTGGATCGAGCCGCCCACGAGCGGTTCGGCGGGCATTTCTAACCTCATCCTCTCCGAATCATCCCGTCTTCGCCGAACCTCGCTCGGCCAAGACGGGCTCTTTTCTGTCTGGGCCACCCGAGTGTCGGCGAGCGGCCCAAAACGACTCAGCGAACCAGGAGGTTTGGCGCAAACAGATCGCCGTACTTCTGCGGCGCAAGCGTCCACGGAGATCCGTCGAAGTTCGCGTAGGGGTACACCGAGATCAAAGGCTCAGGCAACGATCCCTTCTTGATCTCGGGCGACGTCAAGGTCTTCACCTTGTCCCATCCCGCCCCGCTCACCTTGACGCCCCGACTGGAAATCTTGAATTTCGCCTCGCCGTATCCTGCCTTCGCCTCCTTGTCCTGCTTCGAGACCGTCGCCGATCCCAGATAGTGATTGCCCACGGCGTACAAGGTTTGAGGCATCGAATCATACGAGGAAAGGCCGTGGTTCAGGAATACATTTCCCACAAACCGATGATCCCCGGAGTAGGTCACCGACATCCCAGCGACTTCCGTCGTGTGGGGCTTCATAAAGGGCGTTGATCGACCCAGCTCGTCGCGCACTTCCATCCTTCCGCCGAAAAGATTCGCCACAAACGCTCCCCCTTGCGACCAATCGCGGATCGAAGTGTGAGACATTAAAGCATTGCGATCCACGATGAACGGGCCGTGATTGACCTCAAACCAGATATCCACCGTGAGGTTGTCGTGGAAGAGATTCTGGGAAACCTGCGTGCCCTGCGTCATCCAGTCGAGCCAGAGGCCCTGATAGGTGCGATACACGCGGTTTCGGGCGATCAACGTATCAATCGCCCCGTGGAACTTGATCCCCGCCACCTCGGCACCGTGGAAATACATGCGGGTGTGGATGTCGTGAACCAGATTGTCCGTGATCTCGCTGAACGAGACCCCGAGGCTCCCGACAATGCCCACCTGCTCGCACGACCACACATGGTTCCGCCGCACAATGTGGTGGCCGATCCGATCTTTCGTCCAGGGAATTCGGAAAGCGTGGGCCCGATTGATTGTCTCGACGTAGCCTTCGGCGGTGTCGGCAGAGGTGTTGTCGAACTCATCGCCGTACTTGCCCAGAGCGATCCCCGCGCATACCGAGTGGTGCACCTTGTTGCCCTCGATGATCCAGCCTTTGCTCCAGTGCGTACCAATGATCGCCTTTTGCTCAGCAGTCGGGGGCGCCCAATTGCTGGCGGCTTGGGACATCTCAAAGCCACGAACCGTGATGTAGTTAATCCCTGGTTCGCTGGGATAGAAAACGGTTTGCCGGACGTTGACCTCCACTTCTTCCCGGTTCGGATCCTTGGTGCCGAACTTGGCCCACACTTCAGTCTTCTCTGCCCCGACGCGGGCGAACCAGAGGTTGTCGTTTGTGTTTAGTCGTCGCGGCCCCTTGAAGGCGAGCCACACTTTTTGCGTCCCGCTCGTGCGTCGGATTGGCAACTTGAGGTTCTGCCACGACTGCCAACTCCCGGTATTCGGAACCATGAGAGTGCCAAGCTGGCGACCTTTTTCACCACCCAGGCGCACCTCAATCTCCCCGCCCATGGTTTCGGAAGCGACACGAAGCTCCAGGCTCGTGGATCCTTGCCCAAAATCAACTTCCGCGAGAGCCCCGTGGCCATCTTGAATCCACCCCAGGCACTGACCGCCATCATTGGTCTCGGCCAGCCGGGGACCGTTGCTCGGAGTGAACGATTGGGCAGGAGTCACCGATTCAGCGGCTCGGATCGAGGCAACGTTAAGCAAGTACCCCTCCGTCAAACGATGAACCCAACTCGGCGCCTCCTTGGCGGTGACTTCCGCAACCGAACGGGCCTCGGTGAGCCAATCACCATTCAGATAGACCGCGCCCGTGTGGTGCTTCCGACCGCGAGGATCAAACCAGTCCCCCCGAACTTCGTCTGCAAATGGATTGAAGGCACCGAAGAGGGTGTTCGGAATCTCAACTTTCCAGACTCCTCCTCCCAGAGATCGCCAGCCTTTGATGACCTCCGATCCCTTAATATGAACCTTTTCGCCCTTGGCCGCCTCGTAGGTGATCCTTGCTTGAGGAGACGTGCCCCCACGGGGTGGAGCGACGTTTTCCCTGTAGATGCCGGCTTTCACGAGGATCCGATCTCCGGCTTGCGCCATGTCCGCCGCAGCCGAGATCGTCAAGAGCGGTTTTTCCTCGGTGCCAGGGTTTTTGTCGCTTCCCTTTTTGGAAACAAAAATCGTGCGGGGGGATGCGGTCGCGTCGGGCGAAATCGATGAACTCAGGAGGGCGGCGGTCGCGAGGGCGCTCATCATGATGACCATTCCAGTCAGGTTCATTATCTCACTGTTTCAACGATGAGCGATTGATGCGGGACACTTGCGTGAGAATTCAAACATAAACGCTGCGCGGGGATTGATGCACCACTCGTCAAACACTCGCGTCAAGTCGCCAGGATATGGCAGACTACAGAACAGAACGGAGACCCCATGGCGCAGGATACGCACGAGCCTCAACAGGAAGAGATCGCTCAGCAGAGCGAAACCGTGAAGGAACAGTTCGCCAGCGAGGCGCTGATTGCCTTGCTTCCCGGCCTTCTTATCGCCCTCGTCGGCGGAGTGGTGATGTACTACCAAAGCAAGCAGGGCGGACTGTGGGTTGGGCTCGGAATTGTCTTCATTCTCATCGGACTCGGCATCGCGGGTTACGGTCTCTCACGGCTGAAGAAGGTTCGCGAGGTTCAGGATGTCAAGATCACCTGCCCGTTCTGTCAGGAAGTGAACGCCCTGACCATGGAGCCTCACTCCGACTTCCGATGCAGCCACTGCAATCGTGAAGTACCGATCCAGAACGGCAAGATGCTCCAGGTGTATCAAGTGCGATGTGGTTTCTGCAACGCGCTGAATTTCTACAGCGAAAAGAGCACGGGTCTGATCTGCGAAGAATGCGACCGCGAGATTCCGATCGCCACCGACGAAGCCTCGCCCGCGAAGAAAGTCTTTGCCGCCTACACCATCAAAGACGACAACCAGCCTTACGATCTCATCCTCACCTCGGCTCCGGACTCCGAGGACATGGTCAAGTGTCTCCAGCAGATGCTGGCCCTCAACCGTAACCAGGTGAAGGACATCATCGGAGATCTTCCCCAAACCCTTCTCACCGGGATCCCGAAGAAGAAGGCCGAACTTCTCGTCGCCCAGATCTCCGTCCATAAAGGGACGGCAGAAAGTCAAGTCTCGGAATCCTGATCCGCCGACGAACCTAGCATTCTTGCCGTAGCAAAACTACGTGCGAAAAGCTTAACTTTCGTCCGGGAAACTCCGACGATTGATGGTGTGGGAATGAGGATTTCAACAATGGCGATGTTCGGCGTCGCGTGCGCGGGAGGCGGAGTGTTGCTCGGATGCGGAGGGGGCGGCTCCAGTAGCTCGAATCCTCTGACCTGCGGACCCACTTACCTCACCCCCAATTACGTGAGTGCCATTGACCCAGGGGACAACACCCCCAATGAAGTCCTCACCTGGTCAGAGTTTCCGATCCGCCTCTACATCAAAAACACGGTGAGCCATCCCTCCACCGTGGCAACCACGGATGAGCATGCTCTGGAAGGCGCTGCCCGGTGGACAAATGCGTCAAATGGTCAGGCCAATTTTGTGCGCGTCTCCACCGAGAGCCAAGCTCAGGTCACGTTTGAAGTAGCCACGCTGCCTTCACCCGTCGGTTCCGGCGGAACCCTGGGCTACACCGAGGTGATGTACTTCCCCAGCTCCCGGAGGATTGTCTCCGCCCGTGTGGTGGTGAATGTCTGGAACGGGATGACTGCTGACCAGTTTAACAAGGGCCTGAAGAACACGATCACCCACGAGTTCGGGCATGCGCTCTTTATGCAAGGCCACAGCGATGCCGATGCAGACGTGATGTACTTCCAAGGCGAACTCGATCTGGACAACGTCCTCACGAGCCGCGACGTCAACAGCTTCCTCACGGCCTATTGCGGCACCTTCCGATCTCGCGCCACCCGATCACTTCCCGGCGAGAAACCAGTGATGGTCAGAATCGAGTGCAAGAACGACGGCTCTTTCACCGAGACGCACGTTTGTTCTGGCGGATCATGCGAACACTGATCTAGAAGCCCAGTACTTTCCGGAGCTCCGCCTGAATCTCCGCATGATCGACCGGATGAAACGCCGGTGAGCCGGGCCAGTCGTAGAACCAAATGGGCTTCGTACGCAGTTCTTCCGCCTCGTCGGAGAAGCGGGGCACCACGTGGGCATGCAGAGCTGGCTCCAGATTCCCCAGAATTTCGTAGTTGATCCTGACCGCTCCCGTCACCTGCAGAACCGCATCCCCGAGCCGGGTCATGTCATGTAAGAATTGAGCCCGAGCCTCTCCGGTCAGGGCATTCAGGTGCGGCACCACAGGATCGGGATACAGCAAGCAATATCCAGGAAGCACTTGCGGATCGCCCATCACGGCCCAGCCGCTCGGCATTCTGCCCAGCACTCGGGGGAGCTCACCCGCTCGACAAGCCTCGACGAATCGGTGGATGGCGGTGCTCATGGATTCACCCTCTTGGCGACCGCACGCACCGCAGGAATCGGATCGTTTCGGAGCGACATCATCGCTTCTCTCCCCGATGCCGGACACCTTCCGTCGAGCTGCAGCATCGCGGTGATCCGAACCCCCGGACGAGGATCGAGCAAGCTCTTGGCAATCTCCTCCAAGGCGTTGTACATGTTGATTCGTCCCATGATGGTCAACCCGAGCCGGGCCCGGCTTTCATCTGGCTCGCCCGCCAAGGCCTGCCCGATCTTGTATCCCATTTCCGGCTGACTCACGATCAAACGCATCGCGGCTTCTCGAACAAATGGATCACTCGAACCGAGCATCGTGCTCGCGGTGCCGAGCGATGCGGAATCCCCCATCTGGCTGAGCGCGACCATGCTCGCCCGAACCAACAGGGGGTCATCCGAAATCAAAAACGGCAGAACCGCATCCGTCGCTCCTCGAGCCTTCAGGGCACCCGCCGCTCGGATCGCCACCAATCTCAGAGCCGGTTTGTCCCGAATGATCCCTGGCAGCAGGGCTCCAATGTCGGTAGCGTTTGCTTCAATCGCGATGCGGATGATCGGCTCGATATCGGCATCGACCCCTTCCAGAGCTTTCGCCCCGAGGGCCGCGACCGCCGGAGCCCCCAGAGCCCGAGTGAGTCTTCCCCACGCCCGAACCTGGAGTCTCTGGACGCTTCGCAGTCGATTCGCGATGAGCCAATCGTAGCCGGGCATCCCAATGGCGATCAAATCGCGAAGAGCTGTTTCCACCTGAGCCTGCGCGGTTCCGACTCCCCACTGGCTTGCCAAGCGGTAAAGCCGATCCATCTCTTGCGGTGAAGGCATCGCCTTACTCCCAGGCTCAGGATCGGGAGTCACCGGAGGGGGCGGGGCATCACCGGTCGCCGGGGTCGAAAGATCCTGATCGAACGCGGTGGCAAGCGCGGTGGCGAGTCCCCACCCATCGCTCATCCCGACGGGATATTTATCTGTCCCGCTGAGATCGAGAAACAGGCCGTAACTCGGCATGCCTCGATCTTCTCGACCAAAGGCGGGGAGCGCCGTGTAGGTGTCGGTGCCCGCCGCCTCGATGAAAAGTCCAAAACCGTTGGCGACTCCCGTGCCCGGGCGCGCATCCTTGGAGGCATAGAGATCATCGCCTGCACGGTCGAAAAGCACGGCCACCCCATAATCGTGTCCAATGGCTTGCGCTGCCCCGACCTTGACGGTGTAGGAATCATCCCCACCCAGGTCGAAAAGATAGGCCGATGTCAGGTGCATCGCGCTACCTTGAACGTAGTGATGCCCGGAATAGGTATCCGCGCCATCGGCGTCACAAAGCGATCCGACGGCGAACCAGTAGCTCGCGCCTTGAGCATAGGAGTCGGCGAGGTAGCGGTCGTTTCCGCTCACGTCGGTAAGGAATCCCGCACCGCCCGCGACTCCGCCGCTGTCCTCGCGGTACCCCATGCCGAACCCTTGGGAGAAACTATAGGCCACTCCCGTGAAGAGCGGAGAATTCATGATCCGACCGTCCGCGCGGTAGGTGTCACGCCCGGCTCGATCCACGAGCCACCCGACCCCTCGCGTTCGTCCCGCTCCCTGACCAAAGAGTTCGCATCGATACGAATCGTGTCCACCCGTGTCGAGGCAGAGCCCCACTCCGACCATCCCGAATCCAGACCCAAGAGCCACGTGGCTGAGCGTGTCATCCCCGCCCTGATTGACGAAGATCCCGACTCCGCCAATTCCTGCTCCGAAGTTCACCGACTGACCGCGCAAGTCGTCGTTGCCGCCAGCATCGACGGCGATCCCGATCCCCAAAGCCGCCGCACCCACGCTCAGATCGGGGACGGCGTAGGAGTCATCACCACTCACGTCGATCAACACGCTGGAGTAGCCGACCCCCGCCCCATGCCGACCGGTGTACCGATCATCGCCTCCCAAGTCAATCGTGATGCGGGCATCCAGATCATCGTGAAGGTCACTGCCTCGCCCCGCAATCACCATCGGCAAGGTTCCTACGCGGGTTTTGATCTTCCCGGAGACCTCCTCTTTGTTGGCTTGAAGCTTCGTGGTCGCAAACTCTACCGAGGCTGCAAGTCGTTCGGCGGCTCGGAGCATCCGAGGCATGTCAATCCGGTCCGCCAAAGCCAGCGTCTGAGCAAGCCCAAGAGTCTGCCCGCGCACGAAACTCAGCTGAATCGATGGCTCCTCCAGAGCAAGGGTCGGAAGCGATTCGATCAGCTGGCGTTGCTCGGCTGGGCTCAGTCTCTCACAAGCCCCGCGAATTTCGGCATCGCAGAGCACGACCGCCGCTCCGAGCTCCTCGACAATCGCCTTGAGACCGGGCGGCAGCGTGGCCCCCACGGGCTGTACCGCGATCGCGGTCGATCGCGGTGAGAAGGTGACCTCCAGCATCCCCGCCGCCTGGCGGAGCAACTCCGAGCTCGATGCCTTCCCCGCGACGGCATGCTTTGACATGAATTCCTGGCTCGCCGCCAGGGGATCGCTCAGGCCCACGCGAACGGGCGAGATCATCGGCATTCCCGGGTAGAGCCGCCGTTCAACGACCAGGTGCTGCCGCGTCATGTTTCCGACGAACAGCATGTCGTCGATTCCTGTGAGTTCTTTCTCCGTGAACTGGGCAAGCCCGAGGCCTGGCATCATCGCCAATACGAGCCCAAGCAAGCGCGGCCATCCCTGCCGATGCAACATGTTGCCCAGTTTAGCCGAGACTCCGCCTCTCACGGATCATCGAGCCAATTCCACTTTCACAATTCCTGCGGCAGGCAGTTCGATGACCACTTGACCATTCGTCACCTTGGCGGCGAGAGATTTCGGTGCGATGACCGGGTCGCGCCCTGGCTGATGGCTGGTCTGCGGGTCGTCGGCATGGAGAAGCCACGCGCGCGCCGATCCGAACGTGATCTCATCCCCGCCAATCACGAGCTCCGCTGTCTCGTCAGGGTCAAGGTTCGCGCAGGTAAGGACGTACCGACCGTCTTTCGCCCGAGAAACCGAAGCGGTCACCCTTTGGTGCGACAGGGTCTGATCCCGGAATGGGAAACGAATCTCCTCGGTTTCAACCTCGTGCCGAATCGCCTCTTGACCTCGGTGAGCTTTGTAGAGAGAGAACACTTCGTACACCGGCGTGGAGTAGCTCACCCCATCGACGGTCTGGAAGGGTGCCCCCAGGACATTGCAGAGCTGAGTGTAGGTGGCGGCGGCGAGGATATCGCAGTGGTTGTGGAACAGATCCAAATGCGCCGCCACGCAGACGGCATCGCGCAGCGTCACGTGCTGCCAGAAGAACTTCTCCCAAGCATCGGAGTGCCACGGGCCGTATTCGCCGATCATCAGCTTGATCCCCCGATCAAACCGGTCGATGATCTCCCGCTGCTTCAGGAACATATCCTCGATCTCCAGCGTGCGCCACATCAGAGCCGAGAACTGATCGGCATTGAAGGCGTTGGACTTCCCCGTTCCATTCGGATCGCCCCAGATGTAAAAGTGCGCATCCACAGCGTAGATTCTCGGTCGACGCCACTCGAACAACGTCTTGAGGACTCCCTCTGTCCAGACCTCGCGTTCCTCCGGCTTGTTTCCGTCGGGCCCGCCGACAATGAGGCGCATCGGCATGTCTTTGTAGCGCGGAATCGCGCTTTCAAATCGCCGGTACGCTTCGCCGTAGGTCGTGGGAGTGAACTTGCCGCCGCAATCCCAGCACTCGTTCCCCACTCCCCAATACGCGACGTCGTAGGCTTCGGGATGCCCGTGTGCGGCGCGCTGCCGACTCAGTGTAGTATCTCCGCGGTAGCTCAGGTACTCGATCCACTCGACCATCTCGCGTGGCGAGCCTGTCGCCACGTTGCCGTTGATCCAAGCCTTCGCGCCGGTACGCCGGCAAAACTCCATGAACTCATGGCTGCCAAATCGGTGATTCTCCACCTCATCCGGCCCCCATCGGTTGGTGATCGTTGTCGGGCGATCCTTTACCGGGCCGACGCCATCACGCCAGTTGTAGGCGTCGGCGAAGCACCCTCCCGGCCAGCGGATCAGCTCCAAACCGAGATCGGCGGACTTCCGGAGGATCAGTTCGTCGTAGTCGTCTTTTTTGGTATTCCAGATCCCTCCATTCACGCACCCACTCAGCATCTCGACGAAGTGTCCGTGGAGTTCGGGCGCGATCGTACCGATCGGTTGATTGTGCAGCAGGGTGAGTCGGACGCGTTTCATGAGTGTGCGAGGATGCTCTTCAGACACCGGACAAACTCGGTGCAAGCGGCAGGATTCTGCGTGAGAAAGAGAGACGGCTCGACGAGTTCGAGCTCGCTGAGCACCCACTGATTTTGATGCCGCATGAGATCGACACGGGCGTAGAGAATCGAAGAATCCAGCTCCGCGAGGACGCGGTGCACGAGATCGAGCGCGGCGGCATCGGCCTCCCCAAGCACAACCGCTTCGTGCTCGTCATTAAATCGTGGAGCCTTGACAACCGCATGACTGAACCGTCCACCCAAGCACACGCACGAGATTTCCCCGCCGCGCTCGACCTCGGGGAGATACGGCTGGAGCATCGTCGGCCGATGCGCCACTGACTCGAGCAGGCACGCGGCTCCGACTTCAGAATCAAAGAACCGATACGTCTCCCAAGACCCCGCTGAGACCGTGGGTTTAATCACAAAACCGTCAGAAAATCCGGCCAGCGCCAGCTTCGCCGACTCGAGGTTCGGCACCGAACCAACCTCAAAGAAGACAGTCGGCACAATCGGGATTCCCTTGTCATCCCAGGCCTGGAGATATGTTTTGTCGAGATTTCCCAGCACAACTGGAGCTGGATTCAGGAGCCGAGTAACCCGGGCGGTGGCTTCCACCCACTCCCGGAAGGACTCCGGGGCGAGGTAGTAGTCCCAGGTGGATCGGATCAAGGCCACATCGAATCGACTCCAATCGACGTCTGGGTCATCCCACGCCGCGAGCTCTGTGTCAAAACCGGCGTCGCGGCATTCCGCCATCAGCATCGCCTCATCGACATCCGGTTCAGGAAGGTCTCGGCAGGTGACAAGCGCCAACTTCATCGCGCAACTCCCGCCTGCTCCGACGGTGCCGGTGGCGGATTCTTCCGAATCTCAGCTTCCGTCATCGTGCAGGCGTGGAACCATTTCCACTCTTTCTCAATCCATCGGAAGCGACCGATCATCGCGTCGCCATTGGTTTTGAAGTTGTCCCATTGAGAGTCCAGCGCCTTCCAATAGTCGCCCCCCATTCCCATCATAAACTTGGCTTTGTTCCGGTCGTCCGTCTGTTTTGGATCATCCACCACAAGACGAGCTTGGACAGCCGTGTAAACCCCAGCGATGTCCTGCGGGTCAATCGCGACACGCCCGGAAGTCGGCCAGAAATGGTAGTTAAATCCAACCTTTCCCTTCACGCTGATTCCTCCGCTCGGCTCCGCTCTCACGTCAGGAGGGACGCTGACATCGTCCTTGAAGTCCTCTCGATAAGCCGCACCACCTGGTTCCAGGGTGTGCTGAACCTGCGTCCACTTCCCGGTTTTCTTGCTGAGAATGAATCCCTGGACGTTCCGGATTTGGTACCGGGTGTTCTTGCTCGGGCTTCCGCCCTCTGGCTCGTAAACTTGCCCCCAGGTGATGAAAGCCTTGAACTCGCCCGGATTGTTGCCCATCCCGAGACGAGGCTTCTCGCGCCAATCAAACCCCGGCAAAGTTCCCCTGGGAATCGCGACATGCGGCAGTTTGGTATCGTCGATGATCTCTTGAATACGGGCCTCGTCGGACCCGGCCAAGGTGGCGGATAGAACTAGAGGAAACATCGACCCTCAGTCTACGCAGTATCCTCCCTCGAATGCCATCGGCACCGATTCGAGTTTCCGCTTACGTGCTCCTGGAGGATGCCGGGAAGGTGCTTTTGTGCCGACTCTCCGAATCAATGGGGGATTCAGCCGGTAAGTGGACTCTCCCCGGCGGCGGCCTGGACTTCGGGGAACATCCCGAGGAAGCAGCCTTGCGCGAGGTGATGGAGGAGACGGGATTGGAAGCGCGGATTGACGGTTTCGCCGCCTTTGACAACCTCGTGATGCCCGTCGCGGGCGTGCCGACTCATGCGGTGCGAATTCTCTTCCACGGATCCGTGATCGGAGGCGAACTTCGACCCGAGCAGGATGGCTCAACCGACACGTGCGCCTGGTTCTGCCCGGATGAAGCCGCCACGATGCCCTTGGTCGAACTCGCGGAGGCGGGATTGGTTGCTTGGCGGGCCCGGCATCGGGAAGGAGCAAAATGAAAGCGGTTTGGCTGAGTGCTCTGGCTTTTGCCCTCGCTGGTTGTGTCGCAGAGGCTCCGGTCGAATCTGGGACGACCTCCGAGCCCGCCTCGATCCAGGTCAACACGAGCATCGGATTTCGCAGCGACGAATCGCTCCGAGAGCACTACAACAAGCACCATCGCCAGTGGGGCGAGATCACCCGTGCGGAGTATCTCTTCATGGCCCAGGAGCTCCGTGATACTCCGTCCAGCAAAGACGTCTTGGTCGCCTATCGTCCAGATGGTGTGGTGAGCAAATACGACCGCCGCGACAACGAATTCCTCGCCTACAACCGGAATCTCACCATTCGCACGTTCTTCCGACCAAACGACGGCGAGCGGTATTTCCACCGACAGAAAAGGCGTTAGCCCGACAAGTAATTTTGCCTCCTACAAAGAATAAGTTCCCTCGATGAGAGTCAAACCTCATCGAGGGAGTTGCTGTGGAAAGGAATCCTGTGCGATCCTCCGCAAGTCTTCTAAGAGTGAGTTATCCGACAAAACAACTACATCTTAAGACAACAAAGCTGACGGCATTTTGAGAGCACTTAGCTTCGGATGAATTGGGAATGGTGTCTGTCAGTATCACCCCCATGACAGGCTACTAGATATTCGGATTTAACCACAAGGCTGGCTGTTGGATTTCCCAGACTAGCGACAAAGCACCGCAAATCACAAAGAGCCCAAAACTCGCTAGTATCCAGTAAATCAATGTCACAGGCACGCTATCCAGGGTTCTACCTAGTCGGAATCTGAACAACAACACCTTACCGGTGCCGAAACAAATTCCGAGGAAACCTATGAGAGCACCTAAGTCAGCCACCCATATTGGCATATCACCTGGCCAAACATTGTGGGACGAGAGCAAAATCACGGCGACAGACACGACGAAGCACACAACCGCTGCAACTATGCCTACGACTCGCCACTCGCTTCGAGCTTCTAAAATCATGGCGTACATACCTCTGCACTCGCATTGTCATCTGGAAGCAACAATCTACATCCGCGCACACAGCGATCATAATCTTCACGGCACTCGTTCAAGTCGGCCTGCAGGTCTTCGCGGATAGCCATCATTGTGAGCCCCCAAATCACGCCGCCACCGATCACGGAACCGAAAGCTCCTGCGACTGCACCGGCTCCACTGCCCACAAGAGCACCGGTTACAGTAGCTCCCACGACCAAGCCTCCGTAGGCAATAGTAGCATCACGCCCTTTCCTTGCAGCGTCACGCTTTGCATCGGAAGTACAGTCACGACCAGTTTCATTGCAGCCACGCATGCAACTTCTGAAGGGATCTAGAGACACGACTCCTGCTCTCACTTCTGCCAGAGGAGCCGTAGTTCCAATCGGATAGTAAATATCACTGATGCGATCCCAGTACCCGAGTAACTTGCCGGTTGCATCCTCATCAGCCTCGACCATAACGACGGTAGGCATATCGACTCTAGAAGCCGTCAGCATCGTAACATCACCGTTCATGTTTTTTACTGGAGCAAACGTGACGACTTCGTTGGCACTTTGAGTTGCAGTGATCTGTTGAATCTCTCCGGATATATCCACTAACCATTCAACTTTTTTGCCCCCTCCGAGATTAATCTGCCCTGTGTTCGCAGAGATCGCTATGCTGCCGGAAGAGTATCCAAGGGAAATCAGGTGGTTCTTGAACTGCTCGTGATTTTCTTCTTGCGGCGACAGATTGGTGACAGTCCTTGCTTTCATCCAAGCCATGAACTCACTTGTCCTCGACACCTCCGTCACGCGCTGAGAAATTTCAGATTTCTGTTCCATTGGCTCACCCTTTTTGTTGGTCAGAGTCAAGGGGCTAAGCAGGAGTAGCGATGCAATAGCCAATCCCGCAGTGATCAGAGGACGTCGTTGCAACGCTTGGAAAACGGGGGGGGGGGGAGTTGTCCTTTCATGACATCGCACAGGTACCAGGAATTAGCCATGACAGTCAAGAATCTCGATAAATAAGTGAAGTTTTGCTTTGGCATTGATTCTTGAGTCTAGAATCACCCTTGAAGACGTGTCATTTTTGTTACATGCACAGCTCGTAGACTGCAAGTCTTACTCGTCCGGATTTGTTTCATGCGTCCGGTCAGCCCTTCTTGACTTTCTGGCGAGAGGGTTCCAGACTCACACCGCGCCAGGCATGAAAGGCAGTCGCCGACTCGGCAAGAAAACCCAATCCTCACCTTCGCGCGAAGTAGAGCATCGAGCACGGACTCGAAAGGCCGGTACGGAATCTCCTGCCCCTCAAAGCTGAAGGTTCCGCCAAGGGCGTCAAGCATCTCGCCCATCACCTGATGCGTGATCTCCCACGGCGACCCCGGATCTGGCTCATCGAGGATTTGCCAGGCGAGCACTCTGGTGCCTTCCACCTCGGGTACGCGGTCCATGCGCGCCAGGCGCTGCTCGAATACCGAGCTCAGCCCGGGCCAATCCGCGACATAAGGAATCGGATTCCGCAAGAAAGCCGTCATCTCGAAGCTCGGATCACCAACCAACCCCTTAGGATCGATCACCCTCCAGCCTTTGCGCTCATCCCAGAGGATGTTGAAATGATGCAAATCGCCATGCAGAAAAACCTTCTCCGGTGAGCTTGCATCAAGCCAGCGAAGACTCATCGAGTCTCGATCAAAGTATTCCGAGAGAGGCAGCATCCCCTCAGCCGGAAGCCCGCGCATCTGCGCGGCAAAGCCCAGAACGATCTCCAAGCAATCCTCATCGCTCAATCCCGAGTCGGCGAGAGTCGTCCCTGGCACCACGCGCTCCATCAGCAATGACCCGGTTTCCGAATCGTGCTCAAATACCTCTGGTCCAATTCCGCCACTCAAAAGCAAAGCCGCGCGCCAGCCAGAGGACATCTCTTCCCCCCGAAACGGCACTTTCAGCACCCGAGTGGCATCGGCGTACACGCGCGAGCAATGCCCTGCGGGCAACTCCTCCGTCGGAGAAAACCCCCACTTCTCCGCCAGCCGCGATGCGATCTCATCCACCGCACGGTTCTACCAGCGAAATCCCCGGAAAAGGGTCCAAAACGCCCCGACCTTCCCCGGTTTTTCCGGGTAGGTTGAAAGCACGATGGCACAAGGAAAGTATGTCGGCCTTGATCTCGGAGGGACGACGATCAACGTCACCGCGTTTGACGGTGAAAACTTCCTGATTCCGGGAATGCACGAAATCCCAAGCCTCGTTTCTTCTGGCCCCGAAGTCTGTCTCAATCAGCTTCGGATGGCATACCAAGCCGCACTGAATCTCACCGGATGGAGCCACGATGAGGTCACCGCCGTCGGCCTCGATACCCCCGGCCCGGCCAGCGCCGAAGGCGTGATGAGCAGCACCGGCGGTACCAACTTCGGACACGCAGGTTACGGGCACTTTGATATGCGCGGTGGCCTTTCCGACCTCATCGGCAAACCCGTCAGCTATCTCAACGACGCCAACGCCGCTGCTCTCTATGGGCACCGAGCAACCTTCGGCGACGATCCCACCAAAAGCACGGTCAGCCTCATCATCGGCACCGGCTTGGGAGGAGGAATTGTCGTGAACGGTCGGATTGTGGTTGGCAAAGTCGGCTATGCCGCCGAGCTCGGTCACACCAGACTCCCCGGCGACTGGCACCCCACCGAGCAGATCACCGCCCACTGCAACTGCGGCAGGATCAATGATCTGGAGTCTATCGTCAGCCTCACCGGAATCCGCCTCAATCTGCTTCCCTACTACCTCCCCCGATTCCCCGACCACTCTCTCGCGCAAATGGACATCAGCGATGCCGCGAAAAAAGTTCGCGGACTCGCCGAGGAAGGCGATCCGCTCGGACAGATCATTTTCCGCACTCAAGCCCACGCGATCGCGGCTCACATCGACCAGATGATCAACGTTCTGGATCCGGATGCCATTCTCCTCGGGGGCGGCGGCGTGCAGACCAGTGAGGCCTTCCATGACTGGTTCCTGAATGAGATTCGCAACGCTTGCACCTTCCGCGAGGAGCAAGCGGACCTCGCGATCCTCTTCGTCAAAGATGGCGATATGGCAGGGGCACGAGGCTCCGCCATCTACGCATCCCAGCAATATCCCGCCGATTAGGTCTCGCTTTGCCGCCTCTTCGGGTGGCGTAAGGAGAGGAATGATGGCTCAGCCCACGGATTGGACGCGACTCAATCGTCGCTACGGAAACGCAGGAAGCGATGCCTCCTGGGCCAAGGTGCGCGAGCTCTACGAAGACGACAAGGTAGTCGAGGCGTGGCAGGCCGCACAGAGTCTGGGGACGGGTTCGCGCGGTTGGGGTCTCGTCACTTTGCGTATGGTCGAAGCGGAAGCGGTCTCCCGGCTTGCAAGCGAGCAAGTGTCTTTCGGGAGCACCCTGACCGTCGAGTTTCCACGGGTCGATGATCCTGAACTCGCACCAGGAATCGGCGGAATGATCCGGGAGGTTTGGCAGGAGGTCTGTCTCGAACTTGGGCTCACGCCAGAGCTTCCCGTTGTCGTCACAGTGCTCTTGCCCAACTTCGACGCCCAATGGGTTCCTGGACGACATGGCTACTGCATCGGCAAGAACGGACTCACCAAGGTCTGCATCCCCTGGCGATCCTTGCGTCGGTCCGACGATCTGCGGGCAGTTCTGCTCCACGAACTCGCCCACGCCGCTACCCGAGAGCTCTCCCACGACCTGATGCCCACGTGGTTGAACGAGGCGATTGCGACGGAAATGGAAGGCAGCCTCAGTCGGCAGTACCTCATGCAGGTTCGCACAGGGCGAGTCTCCTGGATGTCTCCGGGCGAGCTAGAGGGAGCCTTCGAGGTCGATCGGCGCGATGTGCATGCCGATCAATGGGTGCACTTGGCTTATCAGCAATCGGCGGCCATCGGACGGTGGATCAGCGGATCCAGCAGTCTCGGGCGGCGGAAGCTGGGCGATGTCGCCAAAGCCTTCGCGAACAACTCCACCTGGACGGAGCTGAAGCTTCGCGTCACCGGGCAAACCCATGCGGATGAAGCTCTTCGGGAGATTCTCGGATTCGGCGAAAAGGAGCTGTTCGACCGCGTGCGCCACTCCATCGAGACCCGGACGCTTCCCATGCCCATACCGGCTTCGATCACCGAAAGCTAGACGAAACCCCTCCCGATTCGTGTAGGATTCGTTCTATGCAATCCGCCGCCACGACGGTCGAGGAATATCTCGCCCAACTTCCGGAAGATCGACGCCTCGCCCTTGAAACCGTCCGGGCCGAGATCCTGGCGCACTTGCCCGAGGGCCTCGAAGAAGGGATGCAGTACGGTCATATCGGCTACTACGTCCCCCACAGCCGCTATCCCGACGGCTACCACTGCGACCCAAAGGAACCGGTTCCCTTTCTCGGACTCGCCAGTCAGAAAGCCCACATGGGTGTGTATATGTTCTGCACCTATGTTGATACGGAACTCAGCGAGTGGTTCCGGGAGGAATACCTAAAGACGGGCAAAAAGCTCGACATGGGAGCCGCTTGCGTGCGGTTCAAGAAGCTGGAGAACCTCCCCGTCGAACTCATCGGCCGCACGCTCGATCAGATGACCGTCGACAAGTTCTTGGATATCTACGAAGCCAGCATTCCGCCGTCGAAGCGGAAGAAGAAGAAGTAGCTCCATCGACTGAGAACACTTCCTGAAGGGCGAACTTCAAGCGGGTTGCTCAAACGACGGATCTGATTGAGCACTCTCCGGCTGGGCGGGTACCCTCCTCACCATGGTCGATCCAAATTGGGTGCGACAAGTGCTCCACCAGAACCCCCATTGGGCAAAGATGGCGACTTACAAAGAGGTGCCCATCATCGCTGAGCTACTGATGCCTGGCGATCAAATTCTCGATGTCGCGTTCGGGTTGTACGAAGATCATCTCGGGCTCGTCGTCGTGACTCCGACGAAGGTTCTTTTCGGGGGCAGAAAAGCCGCTTCGCTCCTTCAGCACACCAAGTCCGAGGTGTTCGAGTTGCAGCGAATCACCTCTGTCCAAGTAAACGCTTCTGCTCTTCTTTCGACTCTGGTGATCGTGACTTCCGGGGCAAAAGGCGAGATCAAATCAATGGCAACTCCCGAGTGCAAGCGGATTGCTGATGGGATTCGCTACCTGCTCGATCAGCGGAATGCAGCCCCTCCCATGCAGCCCCCACCTGCGGTGATCCCGCCGCCCATCTCTCTTACAGACGAGCTACGGAAGCTTGCTGATCTTCGGGCGGCTGGATTCATCAGCGATCAGGAATTCGCCCAAGCAAAGGCAAAGCTTCTCTCGTAGTGCTTTTCTGAATTCGGCATTCTGGAGCGTTAGAGGCGACTCAAACTTCCGTCGCCCTGTACCCCTCGATAGAAGCAGGTCGGCGCACCGGTGTGGCAGGCCCCGCCTCCCTGCTGATCCACGCGCAGAACCAGAGCATCTTGGTCGCAATCCACGAGGATTTCGATCACTCGCTGGATCTGGCCGCTCGTCGCTCCCTTATGCCAGAGCTCCTGGCGACTCCGACTGTAGTAGACCGCCTCGCCGAGTTCGAGCGTCTTGCGTAAAGACTCCTCGTTCATGTAAGCAACTATCAGAACCTGGCCTGATTCGGCGTCCTGAGCCACCGCGACGATGAGCCCCGCAGCATCAAACTGGGGCATGAACTGATCGCCTGACTCCACCGCTGTTTTGTCGCCGCGCGGAAACAGCCTGGGCAAAGAAGAAGACATGACGAGCAAGGTACCCGTCATGTCTTCGCGTCCCGGAACCAGAGCAGGGACAGATTTATCGGATGAAGTGAATCTGTGGGTCGCTCATGTTGTCCAGGAGCATGAGGCTGACAATCGGCATCGGGCGATCTTTTGCCACTTCTCGAGCCTCATCGAAGCTCACTTCTTCCGATTGCATCCCGCCCATATCGATCCACTGGGCAAACTCGCGAGCACCGGATTCACTGCTGAAACAGGCAAGTCCGTGCACGCCATCATGGCAATAGCAGCCGTATTTCCCTGTGGGAAGGTGCTTGACAATAAACACCCTTTCCGGGAAGTCGGAGGTCAGGCCAAGAATCGGACAATCGAGCAACTGGTTCATTGCGGTTCATTGCACTTATCGGCGCGATTCACCAATTCTTGAGCCCCTTTCTCCGTGCAGTCTCATGCCTCAGTGCGCCAGCAAGATTTCCAGCATCTTGCGATCCAGCTGATGCCCCCGGAACTCTTCGTACCGCACATCCACGCGCTCGGAATCCAGCACTCCAAAGTTGCCGCGTAGATTCCACAGCCCCCAGCCCCAGCCGAGTTCTCCCCACACACCCATCAAGTCATCCATCCAGGGCAGCAGAACCTCGTGCGGAGTCAGGTTGTGGCATCCCCATTCGCCCACGTGGACTCCAACACCTTTGGCTTCCAGATCCACAAAGCTCTGGCACTTCTCCCGAAGCTTGGAGCGATCCCAAAACTTGCCCCGAATATCCATCGGCCAGGCTGGGGTTGGCCAGTCCTTGATATGCGGAACCCAGCCCGCTTTGTGGTGGCTCAGTTCAAACGGCAGATATCCCCGCGTGCTCTGCCCGACTCCGGCATCGGCCAGACTCCATACGGGTTCCTGACCGTATTTCATGCCATCCACAATGATGAGCCGACCCGGATCAACCGAGCGGATCGCCTCGATTGCTGCGAGCATTGCCCGGACGTAGGGACCTTCCTCCATATCGGGAGGTTCGTTGAGGAGATCGAAGCTCACCTCGTGGTTCGGCAGACCTTTGTATCGCTCTGCAAACACCCGCCACGTTCCCGCGAAGGCATCAATTGCCGGCTGATCTTCCCACAGACTGTACGGTTCATCGGGCGGCGTATTGACGCAGTATCCCGGAGCGCGGTGCAAATTCACATTCACGTGGATCCCGTACTTCTTGCCCCATTCAATCGCCTGGTCAATCTCCGCGATGACCGACTCGTCCATTTTCAGGGGCTCTTCCTCACTCGCCCAGCACCGGTAGCTCATCGGCAGACGGGCAAAGTCGAATCCCCAGTCACTGATGATCTGGAAATCAGACTCGCGGAAAGGGGCGTTGCGGTCGTACCAGAACTTTTCAAGCAAATTGAATCCGCGCCAGCGGGGGAGTCGGGAGGCTGAAATTTCCATGGTTCTAGTCTGCCCGAATCCGCCGGAAACTCGCCCACGAAATTCGGGGAACCATTCTTCGGTCACCTTCTGATAGAGTAGTTGTTACAGAGCCGATTGCGGCTCAAACGGAGAAGAAAAATCATGAATATGCCAGCTGCTTGGCTCGAACTGAACTCCTGGAACACCCAGGACGCGATGAGTTTCTACGGACACGTTTTCGGATGGACCACCTCTGAAATGGACATGGGTGAGATGGGGATCTACCGGATGTTTCACAACGGCGATGACCAATTTGGAGGGATCATGCAGATGACCAATCCGGAGTGGGAAGGCTTCCAGCCCGCCTGGATGATCTACTTCTCCACCGATGATATCGAGTCCGCGTGTACTCGGGTGAAGGAGGCGGGCGGCGAGGTTCCCTACGGTCACTTCCCCATCCCCGGTGGCATGATTGCGATCTGCAAAGACAAAGAAGGCGCGTACTTCAGTCTTCACATGGCCGTGAGCGAATAGACTCACCGATCGACTCCCCGGCCCCGGCGTGATCGCCGGGGCGGGGGAATCGAGTCAAGCCGCTTCGTCACTCCAGACAGGGACTCATCACTGGGGACAAGGAAGCCACCGAGCCCGATCCCCACAATTCATTCAGCGATGACGCGCCCTCTGTGGAATGGTCTCGGTGCTCTGTGCATTGGCCTCGGTGTTCTAGGAATCTACGTTCCTGGCATGCCGACCACGGTCTTTTTCATCATCGCTCTCTACTGCCTGGGCTTGGGAGGTAATGAAAAATCCCGAAGCTGGCTCCTGAATCACCCGCGATTCGGTGCCGTTTTGCGCGATTGGGAAGCCACCAAGGCGATCCCCCGCAAGATCAAGTTCATTTCGGTGGCAAGCATCGTGGTGTCTTGCGGCATTTCGATGTTCATCATCCCCAGCGCCATCGGGCGTAACGCCACCGCCGCGCTGGGCATTGCGGGGATTGTTTACATCCTCACTCGCCCCACCCGCGAGAATCTCTCCGCCGTCGCCGTCGAGGACGGTCTTGGTCGCGATGCCCAACGTTCGGAACCAACCGAGATGAATCGCCAGAGCGTTTCATCCCCTTTGCCCACCGCCAGCCCGACTCTTCTTGAGCGGTAAAACGCACTCGGCTCCTCGGCAACTTCGATTCTCCATTCCCCATCGGGATCAAAGAGATCAAGCCCATCCATCTCTCGGCTGATCTCCAGGGCTTGAGTGATCTTGCCCGGCCCGCTGAGAAGGTCGAAGTCGTTCCTGGCCTTCGGGCGATTTGCGCGCAGGGCCTGCAGACTCTCGAGTGGTTCCAACGCACGGACGAGAATCGCCGCCCCTTCCTGTTCTGGTCGAGCGGCGATGTTCAGCATCCAATGACACCCATAGCTCAGATAGACATAAGCGTGTCCGGCTGGGCCAAACATCGTCAGATTCCTCGGGGTCGGGCCGCGGAAAGCGTGGCTTCCCGGATCTTCTGAGCCCCCGTACGCCTCGAGCTCAATCAATCGAAATCGACCGTGAGGTGTGATGAGCTGGCTGGCGAGCAGTCTTTGCGCGGCGATCTCGACTGGCCACTCGGCGAGCTCGGTTCTCCCCAAAAGTTCAGGCAAAAAAGTCTCCCAGGGGCTGACAATTCGGGATTTTGTGCTTATAATGGTAGACACATATACACATGTTTTTGTTTGTTCAGATGTCCGGACTCTACCTCGCAGGGATCGCACAGCGGCACCCCGATTGCCCTCGTGCTCTCGTGGCTTGGCGCGGAGATCGGGTAGTGGAGTGCGACGCCAAAGCCCTTGCGCGTCAAGTGCAGCCAGGCACCTTGATCTCCGAAGCCAAGGCGATTCTGCGTGAGGATGGACGCGCCGTCGAGATCATCGACCATGAGTTTTTAGAAGCCCGCAACCAGTGGCTCGATGTCTGTCTTGCCTATACCAACCGGATCGAGGCGGTCACTTCGGCGAGTGCCTTTCTCGATTTCTCCTTGCATCCCCAACCCTACGAAGTCGCCGAGGAGCTTGCGGTGGCTCTCAGCGAGAAGTTCCCCTATTCCGTGCATCTCGGCATGGCCCCCAGCAAGTGGGTGTCGGAGCTAGCGGCTTTGCCGATGCCTGTTCCCTTGCCTCCTAACGGACTTCCCTGGTTCGTGCCAATTTCTGACTCTGCCGCGTTCTTGGCGGATCTACCCACCAAGGTGCTCAAGCCTCTGCCCACTAAGGTGATTGAAACGCTCATCAAGCTGGGATATCGCCGGGTGAGGGATGTCGCCAAAGCCCCCCTTGGCGTGCTCACCGGGCAGTTTGGGCCGATGGGAATCGTGGTTCAACAAGCGGTGAAAGGAGCGGCTTCGGAGTCTTTGAGCCCCAACTACCCCGATCTGATGATCTCCCAAACCCTGCGTCCTGCGGGAGTGCTTCACGACTTTGAATCTCTCAAGAAAGCGGCGGCGCAGGTCGCTCAGGAACTGGCTTTTGAGCTTTCCGCGCAAGACCGATCGGCGCAGGAAATCCTCTTCACTTTGGAGCACGAAGAGCACCCGCGATGGCATTTTCGTCGGCCTTTACCGAAGCCCGTTCAGACCGCTACTGCTCTGCGCACCGTGCTCCACTATGCCCTGGACCAAGCTCAAATGAAGGGTGAGCTTCCGGGAGGAGTCACTGCGGTGTCGGTTGCTCTTACCGGGCTTAAGGTTGCTCCCCGGGTTCAAAGAACCTTCCAGGGCCGACACAACCCGGTCGAGCGAGCGCAATCGGCCGAAAACGCTCTGCGCCAGGTGAAATCGATTCATGGCGTCGAAAGCGTCGTCAAAGCCCATGAACTCCATGTCCCCCGGCGCATCGCCCTGCTTCGTCTGTGGAGGCAGACCACCGGATGGACATCCTAGCTCGGTGGCGCGAGGCCGGGCGCTGGTGGGAGGGCGAGCCGCCCCTGGAGGTGATTCAATACCGCGATGCCAAGGGGATCAAGCGCGAAAAAAACCGCGAGCTGCCCCCATTCCATACGCCACATTCCGGTCGGGTAGATTCGGTCGATCACCGAGAGGATTACATCCTGAGACCCCGCAAAACCCGTGACGAAAAGGTCGCGATTGCCTGCGGGCTCATCAAGTCTCCCGGCGCCATTCCGGTGCATCGAGCGAGGGAGAGCTATGTACCGCTCCATGTCTATTCCGGCTATTCCTTTGGCAAAAGCACGCTTTTTGCTCGCGAACTTCCCCGCCGCGCGGCGGATCTTGGCCTGCCCGCGATGGCTCTCACCGATTGGATGAGCCTAGCCGGAGTCATGGAATTCGCCCACGAAGCCCGTAATGTGGGGATCACTCCTGTGATCGGAGCCACGGTGGAGATGGAAGAAGGCGGGCATCTCGTCATCATCGCGCAAACCAGCAACGGCTACCGCGCCCTTTCGCGGCTGATCACTCAGTGCCATCTCAGCCAACCGCGACTGTTCCCTTTGTGCTCATGGGATTTCCTGGAGGCATTTGCCGAGGATTGGCTCATCCTCACAGGAGGAGATGGCGGGTGGATCAACCTGCCCCTCGTGCGGCGCGATCATGCCATCGCAGAAGAGCGGCTCTTGCGATTGATCTCCCTCGTGGGGCGAGAAAGGCTCTTCATTAGCATCGAGCGCTCCGCCGTGCCGTGGGAGATCATGGTGAACGAGGTGCTGTTGGGTCTGGCAACCAGGCACCATCTAAGGTGTGTGGCGGCCAGCGCCATCACCCATGCCCACCGCGACAACTTTCCGAGTCAAGACATCTTGGTCTGTGCGGAAACTCTGTGCACGGTCGAGGAGCTTATTGGGCGAAAACCCCAAAGGCATCCCAGCCAACCCGCAGTTGCCTCGCGTCCGCAGCGGGCTTTCAATGGCGAGAGGTTTCTGCGATCTCTCGATGAGTTCAATCGGCTCTATGCCGATCATCCTGAGCTGATCGACAACACCCATCTGGTCACCGAGATGGTCGAGAGTTGGGTGCTCCCCCCGCGGGCCGAGCTTCCTTGGCTGACCGATGATCCTGCCGAAGCCCTGCGATTTGCCGTTCAACGCGGCGCGGAAGAGCGGCATAAGAAGATGAATCATCGCCTGAAAATGCGCTTGGGGCACGAGGTGGACCGGATCATCAATCTGGGATTTGCCCACCACTTTTTGGTCGCCTGGGAGCTGTGCGAATGGGCAAAAAGAGAGGGGATTCTGCTCAGCGGGCGGGGTTCGGTGGTTGATTCTGCGGTTGCCTATTGCCTGGGAATGAGCCGGATTGATGCTTTCGCCCATGGGCTCCACTTCGACCGATTCCTCCCCGCAGACGGCAGCAAACGCCCCGACATCGACATCGACTTCGAAGCCGCCCGGCGCGATGACGTACGCAACCACCTCATCAAGCGATTCGGGGCCGATCATGTCGCAAATGTGGGAGCGTTCGGAGCTTATTGCAGTCGGGGGATCATCCGAGCGGTCGGCAAAGCGATGGGGCTCGATCAAGCGGCTCTCGGGTTCCTGGCGAAACGCGTTCATATGGGAGTCGCCCCCGATCAGATCGCCAGTGCTTTGGAAAAACGCCCGGAACTCCGGCAATCTGGCATCAGCACGGCGCGTTTGGAGTGGATTTTTCGCCTTGCCGGACAGCTGATGGATGTCCCGATCAACCTCCGTGCTCACTCATCAGGAGTCGTGGTGTGCGATCGCCCGGTCTACGATTTCGTCCCGATCACTTGGTCGGCGGGGATGCAGGAAGACAACGACTCATCCGGGCATTTACGCATGATGCAGTGGGATAAGCGGAGCGCGAAATACTGCTTCGATAAGTTCGATCTGCTGTGCTTGCGAGGGCAGGATGCTCTCTCGGGGACTCAGCGCAGAATCCGGGAATCGAACCCGATTTTCCATGTCGAAGATGTCCCGATCGACGATCCGGAAACCTATCGCACCATGCGGTCGGGGCACTTGGTGGGGATCCCGCAATCAGCATCACCCGCGATGCGCCAGGCTCACATGAGGATCAAAACCCAAGACCTCGCCGATGCCAGCCTAGTGCAAGCGGGTATCCGCCCCGGGGTCGGTGGCGCGGTGAAGATGAATGAGCTCATCGCGCGTCGCCACGGGCACAAACCCTATGCCTTCGAGCATCCTGACCTGGAGCCGATTCTTGGGCACACCTACGGGATCGTAGTGTTTCAGGAGCAGATCGACCAGCTTCTCCAGGTTTTCGCGGGCTACTCCGGCGGCGAGGCGGAAGATATCCGCGATGCCATTCACAAGCGTCGCAAGGAGGATTACGGCAAAACCATCCGTGAAGAGCTGATGGAGCGGATTCATTCGCGGGGATACACGCCAGAAGTCTGCGAGCATGTGTTCGATCTCATCGCGAATTTCAAGGGATACGGCTTTGCCCAGGGGCATGCATTGGCCTTTGCAGAGATCTCGGTGAGGTCGATTTTCTGCCAGCAAAACTTCCCCGCCGAGTATTTCGCGTCCCTCCTCGATTGCCAGCCCGCAGGATACTACGGCCCCTGCACTCTGGCGAATGAGGCTCGCAATCGGGGTGTGATGATGCTCCCGCCTTGCGTGAACAGGGGGTCTCTGAGGTTCGAAGTCGAGGCGGTGAAATCGCGCGAGGATCCCCAAATCATCGTCCCCCAGGGCGGGATTCGGGTGTCGTTGAAGCAGATCAGCGGGGTTTCGCGGGGTGTTTTCGAGCGAATTGTCGATGAAAGGGGCGAGGGGTATCGCTCATTCTTCGACTTAGTGAAGCGGGTTCGCCCGGCCAAAGATGAACTGGAACGGCTGATTCTTGCCGGTGCTCTCGATGACCTCTGCCCCCACCGCAGGGCAATGCTGTGGGCAATTCCCGAGGCGGTTCGATTTGCCGAAGCGAACTCAGGCAGCCTCGGAGTAGAGCTTCCCGAGCCGAGTATGAACCATGAGGTGGTGGATTTTTCGCCAGCCGAGAAGCACATCCGGGAGAGACAGGTGCTCGGCCTCGATGTTGCCCAGCATCTCATGGCCTATGAACGTGAGCGCGCCCGAGAGAAGGGGGTCATCACCACCGCCGAGGCGCAGAATCTGAAGGATCAGGAGTGGGCGTATGTGGTCGGCAATCCGATCCGCCTGCGCTTCCCTCCTACCCCTAGCGGAAAGCGCGTGGTTTTCTTTGATCTCGAAGACGAAACGGGGCTCCTCAACGTGACGTGCTTCGACCGCACCTATCAGCAAGATGGCGGCAACATCATCTGCGCGAGCTACGTGACGGTCTACGGCCAAGCCCAGTGGCGGGAGGGGCACATGGCCTTCCTCGCCAAACGGGTTCATCGATACCACCCCGTCATCACGAAACTAGCCAACCAAGAGGTCTCAGAACTGCCGGTTGTGGCATCTGATTTCTTGGTTGGCTAGAAAGGGAGGGAGCCCGAGGCTCGCCCTACTTGTACTGCTCGGCCTTCTTGGCGACCATGGCGGGATCCTTCTGACCCATTTCCAGGCAGCTGGAGCAGCACATGTAATAGCGCACGCCTTCGTGATCCACGTGACCGACCGCGTCCGATTCGCTGTCCATCTTGGAACCCATCAGCGGGCACACGAGCTTGCCATCCGAACCCTTGAACGCGGTGGGATCGCTTGCCGTGGCACCTTCGGCCGGCTTGTCTTCGGATGGCGTGGCGGCACCCTCATCCTTCTTGGGGGTCTCGGTGGACGAGGTTTCGGCAGGAGTCGCCGTATCAGTCGCGGCGGGCTCCGCAGTGCCCGAGCATCCGACAACAAAGAGGAGCGCCAGGGCGCAAAGACTGGAGGTCATGAAGGCCTTCATAGTGAACAGTATGCACGGAGTCGGAGAAAGGTTCCCTGTGACCCTACCGGAAGAAAGAAAAACCGCCCTCCGGGAATCCCGAAGGGCGGTTTGATTCGCTCAGGCGTGAGCGTTTAGGCCTTCTTGCGTCGGCGAGCCGCGAGAGCTCCCAGCGCAAGCAGGGTCATCGTCGCCGGTTCCGGCACGGCTTCGACGGAGAAATCATCGAACCACGCGGTGTTGTTGGTGTTTGTAGCATCCCAGTCGCTGAAGAGATCGACGTCGTCGAGCGTATTGAGAGATCCGGAGACAGAAACGACCGTGGAGAACGTATCCACCTTCACCAAGGCCACGGACGAGCCAAGAGCATAGGAGATCTCGATGTCAAGCCATCGACCGGTCGCATTGGAGATGGATCCAACTCCAGCGCCTCCCCACAGGGAGCCATAGTTTTCGCTGGCTCGAACGAGACCTGCCGAGTTGACGGTCACACCGATCCCACCGACATTGCCCCAGTAGCGCAGACCGAAGGTTCGATCCCCGTTGGCAGTTTGCGGGTCGATGTAAACACTTACCTTGCTCACCACTGCATTCGTGCCAGTGTAAGCAGGAGTGAGGGCCTTCCAGCCGTACGTTCCGCCCGTACCGAGCCAGCGCACCGATTGGGTGCCTGTCTTGGCGAAATTGTTGACAACGGTGTAGTTCGCATTCCCTTGCCAGCCATCTTGACCAGCAAGCGCGCCGGTGGTGAAAGTCGGAGCCTCAAAGCTAGACGCAATGAGCACTTGGGCGGTGGCAGAAACAGACAGGGCTGCGAATGCCGCAACCACGAGAAGTGATTTCTTCATTATTTCCTCATCTAGAAAGTGAATCGAACTCAAAACGAGTTCATGAACACCACCCCGCAGCTTCGCGGAAATCCGGGGTCTTCAATGAAAGCTATCTTAACTCAAATTTCAAGTTTTGTACCGCAAAACCTCACAAAGACCCGTATAAATACGGGGCAGACCTAGCAATCCACCGGAGACCCCACGTCCGATTGATCCCCCGGTATGCTGGAGGAGCGATGAGCACCGCCACCGCCCGATCTCTTTCCCAGCGCGCCTCTGTGATGCCGGCCTCTCCGATCCGGAAGCTGGCCCCCTATGCCGACGTGGCCAAATCGCATGGCGTCAAGGTCTATCACCTCAACATCGGGCAGCCCGATGTCGCGAGCCCGGAGACCTTTTGGAAGGCGATCCGAGAGAACAACCTCAGTGTGCTCGAGTATTCCCACTCTGCCGGGATCCTCGCCCTCCGCGAAAAAGCTGCCGCTGCTTACACCGCCATGGGAATCCCCGTGGAAACCAATCAACTGATGGTCACCACGGCGGGCAGCGAGGCCCTTTCGATCGCCATGTCGGTGCTGTGCGATGAAGGCGACGAAGTGATCGTGCCGGAGCCAATGTATGCCAATTACATCGGATTCGCCGCCGCCAATGCCGTGAAGGTCGTCCCGATTCTCACCAAGATCGAGGACAATTTTGCTCTTCCGAGTCTGGAAGAATTTGAAAAGCGGATCACCCCCCGAACCAAGGCGATTTTGGTGTGCAACCCGGGCAATCCGACGGGAATCGTCTACTCCCCAGAGCAACTCGCAGGTCTGCGCGAAATCGCAATCAAGCACGGTGTGTATCTCATCGCCGACGAGGTTTATCGAGAGTTTGTCTATGAAGGCGGCCGACCGCAAAGCATCCTGGAGCTTGAAGGGCTCGATGAACTCGCGATCATGGTGGACAGCGTCAGCAAACGCTATTCCCTCTGTGGCGCGCGCATCGGGTTCCTGGTCAGCCGGAACAAGAAGTTCATGGACGCCGCGCTGCGATTCGGACAAGCCCGGTTGAGCTCGCCCACACTGGAAATGATCGGCGTTCTCGCCGCTCTCGACACACCGACCAGCTACTTCGATGAGGTTCGGTCCGAGTACCGCAAGCGCCGGGATCTGCTGGTCTCACGACTTCGCGCCATGCCGGGAGTGGTCTGCCCGGATATCCAAGGTGCCTTCTATGCCACGGTGCGCCTGCCGATTGACGACAGCGACCGATTCTGCCAGTGGATGCTCGAGGAATTCCGCCTCCACGGAGCTACTGTCATGATGGCCCCCGGCACGGGATTCTATTCGACCCCTGGTTTGGGCAAGGATGAGGTGCGAATCGCCTACGTTTTGAACGTGGAAGATACAGCCGCCGCCATGGACTGCCTCCAGCTGGCGCTTCAGAATTACCCAGGTCGCACCAACCAGTAAGTCCCCTCCGGTCGGGCCCTGTGGTATAAATGCACCAGGAGTTTTCACTTTTTCGTGAAAACTCGCGTAGGAACAAGAAATGGCACTCGCTCCAGAGCGGATTGTTGGGCAAGAGCTCATCGACATCTACCGAAAGGTGGAGGTCGGCGAACGGCTGAGCGCGGAAGACGGTCTGCGCCTTTACGAGACAAAGAACCTCACCGCCGTGGGCTACATGGCGAACATGGTTCGGGAGCGACTGCACGGGAAGCGAACGTACTTTGTGCGCAACCAGCACATCAACTACACCAACATCTGCAACAAGTTCTGCAAGTTCTGTAGTTTCTACGCGAAGAAAGGTGGCCCCGATCCTTACGAGATGTCAATCGAGGAAGTTCGGCGACGTTTAGACTGGCACAAGCACGTTGACATCACCGAAGTCCACATGGTGGGAGGCATCAATCCTCGCCTTCCCTATCAGTACTACATGGATCTTTGCCGTGTGGTAAAAGAAGTTCTTCCGAACGCCCACGTGAAGGCATTTACTGCCGTTGAAATCGAGCAGATTGCCAACAAAGGCGGCGTTACTCACGAGCAAGCCCTTCGTGATTTGGTCGAAGCCGGCCTTGACTCGCTTCCGGGCGGAGGTATTGAGATCCTGAGCGACCGAGTTCACCGAGAGTTGTTCGGCAAAAAGCTGGGTGGCGATGGGTGGAAGTCGGTTGCTCGCGCGGCCTCTCGTCTCGGCCTGACGCAATACGCCACGATGCTCTACGGGCACATTGAAACCGCCGAAGAGCGTGTGAGCCACCTGATGCAGCTTCGTGAACTTCAGGATGAAACCAAGCACTTTGTATGCTTCACTCCGCTCAGTTTCCACCCCGAGAAGACGGAACTCGAGGATATCAAACCTCTTACCGGATATGTTGACTTACGCAACATCGCGGTCAGCAGGTTGATGCTGGATAACTTCGAGCATATCAAGAGCTTCTGGATCATGAACACGCCGGAACTCACCCAAGCTGCCCTGTGGTATGGCGCGGATGACACAGACGGTCTCGTTCACGAATATGAAATCACGTACAAGGAAGGCGAATTCGGCAACAAGAAGCAAGCTCTTACCTACACCAACATGTGCGCGATGATCCGCGAGGCTGGTCGTGTGCCGATCGAGCGCGATAGTCTCTACCACGAAATCAAACGCGACCCCGAAGCCATGTCCGGCAAACCCACCCGCCAGCTCACTCCGCTGAGTGTGATGGGGTAAAGCCAGACCTCAGAAACACAAAAGAAGCTGGATGCACATGCGTCCAGCTTCTTTTGTTTTTTCGCGAATTAGTTGGCGCGCTCGAGAGGATTCGAACCTCCGACCCCCAGCTCCGCAAGCTGGTGCTCTATCCGCTGAGCTACGAGCGCGCAAGGACTCCTATTATATCCACCCGAGCCCACGACCCATGGACCCGCTGGCCCAGAACTTAGGTTTGCGGGATTCTCCCGAGCCGATACTCGTTGCGCAGCTTGAGAGGGGACCGAGTTTCCCGGCGGATCACCACCTCGCTCCCGTCCACTGTGATGGTGGTGCGCGCCGGAACTCGGGTCGGTTTCCCGTTGATCTCCTCTGTCACTTCGCCATTCATCACAATCGTGCCAGATCCGTTCGCGGCAAAGTCATCGACGCCTTCCGCGCGGAAGACGTCTTCTCCGACTTGCGCAAGACCCGACTTCCGATCAATCACCAGTTTGGAGCTACTGTCATATTGCGCTCCAGGGTATGCCGGGTAGCGAAAGCTCACCTCAAGCGCATCCCGGGTATCGCTCCAGAGGACACGAGCCTCGACTTGCTCCTCCATCATCTTGCCGTCGGAGAAGTTTTCGTACCTCAATGTTCCGGAGTAATCGCCGACCACGTGCTGGAAGAACTTCACATCCTCCGGCTGGATGCGCACCACTGGTTTGGTGGCAGCCGAGCCCAACTGAGCAAGAATCGCGCCGCCCATCAGCAAACCTGCAACCGCGATCGTCGCCACGGCAATCTGCTTCAGCAGGATCGCTTTGGTCACTGAAGATGCCAATCCCAAGGCGAGCCCGCTCGCTGCGGCTCCCCCTGTCGACCAACCCGCTGGGGCGGACTCGGTCTTGGCTTGAGTCAGCGCACCGAGAAGCAGCACTCCGGCCGTACCGTAGCCGAGCTTGGTCGCGCGCTCTCTGGCCCGATCTTCGGCCCGAGCGCAACGCATCCGGGCTGCATCCTCAGAGACACCGAGGATCTGGGCGATCTCACCGTGGCTTCGGCCTTCGTAGTGGCGCAGAATCAACAGGTTTCTGTCTTCGCTCGGAAGGTTCTCCAGAGTGGCCCATACCGAAGAATCGCCACCCATCTTGCTGCTTTCCTGCTCTCGATCCACCGCTTTCTGATAAGTATCCAACATCACTTCGCGCCTCTTCTCCCCTCGTCGGGCGTTCAGGCAAACCTTCCGCGCCGTTTCGACAAACCATCCTCCCAAACACTTATGCCCTTGCAGCTTCCGCGCTTGGCGCAGAAAAAGCAGTACGACCGCCTGCGCCGCGTCTTCGGCAAGATCCCGGTTGCCGAGCTTCGATCGGCACACGCTTTGGATGAGGCCAGAGTAACGATCCAGCAGAGCGGTGAGGGCGTTTTTGTCCCCACGTTGGAGATAGAGAAGAAGCAGATCTTGGTCTGTCGGATTCATTTCGGTTCGGTTTGTGGTTCATCAATCATGGGCAGGCGAGAGGGTTGAAGCCGGGGCGGCGGACTCTGAGCCGCCCCGATCGCTCCCATCAGCGGCCTTGGCCCTCGGCGCGCCGGGTGAAGGCAAACTTGTGGCGCATCACGTAAGGCGATCCGGTTTCCCGGACCACCGAGAACTCGTTGCCTTTCAGCATCACGGTCATCCGGCACGGAACCTCTTGCATCTCTTTGCCGACTTGCTCGGTCACCTTACCAGTCATCACAATGCTGCCTTCCTGCGGCTTGGATCCGGCGATGAATTCGGATTCGGTCACTTCGCCCGGGAACTTGTCGAATCCCCATTGCTTGGTTGTCGGCGACCAGCCGAAGATGGTTGCATCGACGCGATCCTTGCTGTAGCCGGGATACGTGATCTCGGCCGAAATTGCATGTCCGTGTTGAGTGAGTTGGATCTTGGCATCCGCCTTCAGAGACTCGATTTTGCCGCTTGTGTAGTCGCGGTAGCTCAGTTCCCCGCTCCAGTTGCCGACGAGGCCTGGGAGCATCTTCATACCGCCGAGAGAGGATTTCTCCGGGGCGATGAGAGTAGCGGCGAGGATGGTTGTGAGGGTCATCATCTTGTTTGTCCCGACCGACATTTGGTGTCGGTTCTGCCCTCTGTTTGTCCGGGCCAGGGCAAAACCGAACGCAGCCCAGAAAAGTCCCAAAATCGCCCGATTTGAACCTAAAAACAAAATCGTTAAAAAAGATTTGGATTTGCTGAAACGGTTCAGTATAATGTTCTCATGAACCGCTGGATCGTCGTAGCTCTCAGTGCACTGATCGTCTTGGCCCCGCTCACCGGATGCGGCACCGATCAAAAGCTCGAGGAAAAGAGCTTCATGAGCGTCGAAGACGCCAAGGCCAACCGCGAGCTCTTCGACAAGGTCGGAGGCGACTACGAAAAGCTCTCCGCCGAAGACAAAGCCGCCTATCTCAAGCGATTCGACAACGACGAATCGCGCGGGGCAAAGATCTGGGACATGATGAAAAACGGCCCCGGCGGCGGCCCGAGCGGCAACTAACTCACCGATTCCAAAGGAGTCCATCCATGGCACGCCGAGTCACCATTCAAGACGTCGCAGACCGAGCCGGAGTCGGCAAGGTCACGGTGAGCTACGTCTTGAATGGCAAGGACGAAGAGGCCCGCATCAGCCCCGCGACCGCCGAGCGTATCCGCGCTGCGGCCATTGAGCTGAACTACCGCCCGAGCGCGGTGGGGCGAATGCTCGCCCGCAGCCAGGCCGATGCCGTCGCCATGGTATTTCAGTACGGTGACTACTTTGGTGCCCAAACCGCCTTCATCAGCGAAGTCATGCGGTGCGTGTGCAAGGCATGCGTCGAGAATCAGGTGGATGTCGTTCTCCACACCAAGCTCGCCAGCGATCCCCTGACGGAAGCCAACAACTTCACCGACGGGAGAGTGGACGGAGTCCTGATGATCCGCGACGCCGAGGATGCCACCTACCTCGAGCTCGTCGCTCGCGACTTCCCGACCGTTCTCTTCTTCTGCCGCTCCGATCAACCCAATGCCCACTACATCGCCTGCGATAACCAGCGCGGCGGCCGCATGGCGACCGAGCATCTCATCCACCTCGGCCACACGCGCATCGGCATGATCCGTGGCGGCATGGGATCGGTTGACTCCAACGACCGACTGGTGGGCTATCAAGCCGCGCTCAACACGTCGGGAATCAACTTCGATCCCGAGCTGGTGGTGGAATATCACGGCGCAGACGGGCACTCCGAAGATTTCCTCGCCCTCATGCAGCGGCCAGATCGCCCAACCGGCCTTGTGGTTTGGTCGGATGATGCGGCGTTCGAATGCATCCGGCTCTGCAACGGCATCGGGCTGAACGTCCCCGGTGATGTTTCCCTGATCGGATTCGACTCCACCCATGCATGCGAGCGCAGCAATCCTCCGCTCACCAGCATCCGCCAACCCATCGAGCTGATCTGTGCAGAAGCGGTTCGGCTCCTCCTGGCACTGCGCAAATCGCCCGTCGATGCCACGCTGTGCCGCCAAATTTTCCCACCTATTCTCGACGTCCGGCAATCAACCGGACACCCACCGAAGAACTCTTCGACAATGAGGTCATCTACAAAATGAAAACTCGTGCATTCACTCTCATCGAGCTGCTCGTCGTGATCGCGATTATTGCGATCCTGGCGGCTATTCTCTTCCCTGTCTTCGCCCAAGCCAAAGCTGCTGCGAAGTCAACTCAATCGCTCAGCAACATGAAGCAGATCGGCACCGGTCTGGCCATGTACATCTCGGACTACGATGATATGTATCCTCGTCGCCGATTCCCGGTCGTCACTGCTGGCGGCAACGGCGAACTCTCCTGGAAGCAAGTCGCGTATCCGTACATCAAGAACAACCAGATCTTCACGGACACCCAAAACAGCGCCGCGAAGCTCCCCGACGACACCTCCGATCCGGCGATCCGCGCGGGCTGGGGACAAATCGTCATCCCAGGTGCTCCCTTGATGTCCCGAGGCTATGCCCTCTACGATGGTAGCTTCGTTCACTTCAAGTCGTTTGCCCAAGACAACGTGCCCATCAGCGGCACCACGGTCGACAATCCGGCGAACGTCATCGCGATCTTCGAGCACAAGTTCGCTTGGGTCGATGGCGGCCCGTGGATGAGCTGGACGGCTGCTTCGGAGCCGGACGGCAGCAACCGATTCCGCTACCCAATGGGCGGCGAAAAGTGGGGCGAAAAGGCAATGGTCATCAGCTTCCTGGACACCCACGCCAAGCGAACGGCGCACACCCAAATCTGCGGCAAGGATAACGAAGTCAACATGTGGAACTACCAACGCGACCAACTCGCTGCGGGATATCCCGGCATGTTCAACGTGCCCTGGGTGGACACCTTCTGCCAAACCATCCCGACGCAACTCCGCTAAGCTCGGCCCGCGTCCATCAAATCCATCTGGCCGGGTGCGAAACGCACCCGGCCCCGACCCTCGCTTTGCGCGATAACAACGATGTTCGCTCCTGCATTTTTGGCCTTTGCCGTCGCCGCTCCCACAGCTTACGGGAGCCCCGCCATGGAACCTTATCCCAACGCCCTGCAAGACAGTCCGGCACAAAAACTGAGTGCGCCAGGATTCGGAACAAAGCTTCGAGGCAAAGCCCTCATCGACGATTTAAGCAAGCGGGCGTTCCAGTACTTCTGGAACGAAACCCCGGCTGACACGGGCTACACGCGAGACCGCGGACCCAACTACGACGGCCCCCGCAACAACGGCGAGATCTCCAGTATCGCCGCCATTGGCTATGCCCTCTCTGCCTACGCGATCGGCGCCGAGCGCGGCTGGGTGAGCAAGGAAGAAGCCAAGAGGCGCACCATTCTCACCCTGAAGAACATCCCCAAGATCGAAGGGCATATGGGGTGGTACTACCACTTTATCAACATCAAAACCGGCAAACGCGAATGGAACTGCGAGCTCAGCTCCATCGATTCCGGCCTCATGTTCCTGGGCATTGTCTTTGCCGAGGCGGCATGGAAAGATCCTGAGATCACCAAGCTCAGCATGGACATTCTGGGCAAAGTGAACTGGGAGTGGTTCATGACCGACGGCATGAAGAAGCAGAACAGCCTGACGATCAGCATGGGATGGTCGCCGACCAACGGCTTCCTGGATGCCCGCTGGGATGGCTACTACGAGCAAATGGCGTTTTACATCGTCGGCATGGGCGTCGATGGGATGCCCGCGAATTCGTGGGCGGCCTTCAAGCGCGGCCCTCGCTATGTCTACAAGGATATTGAGATCCTCCACGGCGCCGCCCTGTTCATCCACCAGATGTCTCAGGCGTACATCGATTTCAAAGGCAAGCGCGACTATCTGGGCTACGACTACTGGGTCAGCGGTCGCAACATGACTCTCGCCAACCGGCTCTACTGCATCGACAATCCGCAGAAGTTCAAGGGCTACGGCCCGGATATCTGGGGTCTCAGCGCATGCGACATCCCCGGAGGATACGGAGCTCCTGGGGCTCCCGGCGCGATTTGGGACAACGGCACCCTCGCCCCGGCTGCCGCCGTGGCGAGCATCATGTACACCCCGGATCTCAGCATGAGAGCCGCCGATGCCTTCGTCACCCAATACCCAGGGAGCTACGGTCGCTACGGTTTCACCACCGGCATGAGCCCTCACGAAGACTGGCGGTCCCCCGACGTGATCGGCATCGACATCGGGCAGATGATGCTCGCGATCGAGAACTGGCGCGACGGCTACGCCTGGCGCGTGATGAACTCGAGCAAGATTATCCAGCGCGGAATGGCCAAGGCCGGACTCCGCAAGACGAGTGAGGGGCCGGTTGAGGGACGCAAGCTCCACGTTCCTCCCGTGCCCATCCCTCCCAAGTAACAGTTTCGTTCATCCACCACCCCGACCCCGGTTCGCCGGAAGAAAGGGTGAAGGAGTTCGAGAGTATGAAGGCGCGAAGGCCCGTCCGCAAGGACGGGCCCTTCGTTTGGTTGAGGATCAGATTCTGCGGATTTCTCGTTCAAACGGGGTGAGATTCCCGGCAATTTTGCCGATGACTCCAATGGGCCAGCATCCTGCCTGGATGATCCCACCGCGACGGCATGGAAACGATCAACAAGATATTCAAGCAGACCGACCTGCTCCTCGGTCTTGGCATGTTGCTCGTTGTGGCGATGCTCATTCTGCCTCTTCCCGAGTTCATTCTCGACTTCGGCCTCGTGGTCGCGATCGCCACCAGCGTGGTCATCATGCTCACCGCAGTGAACGTGAAAGAGCCGCTGCACTTCAGCGTCTTCCCCTCGCTGCTCGTGGTCACCACCTTGTTCCGCCTCGCTCTCAGCGTGGCGGCCACCAAGCTGATCCTCGGCACCGGAGAGGCTGGACACGTTATCCAAACCTTCGGCGAGTTCGTTCTCGGCGGAAACTTTGTTGTCGGATTCGTCAGCTTCCTCATCTTGATGATCGTGCAGTTCATCGTCATCACGAATGGTGCCACGCGGGTCTCGGAAGTTGTCGCTCGATTCACCTTGGACGCCATGCCCGGCAAGCAGATGGCGATCGACGCCGACCTTGCTTCCGGACTCATTGATGAAGCCGAAGCTCGCCGCCGACGAAAGGCGGTCAAAGGCGAAGCGGACTTCTACGGCTCGATGGATGGTGCGAGCAAGTTTGTGAAAGGCGATGCCATCGCCAGCATCCTCATCATCACGATCAATATCCTCGGTGGATTCGCTCTTGGATTCATGCGCGGCGAGGGTGACCCGATGGCGATCCTGAGCACCTACGCTTTGCTCTCCGTGGGTGAAGGTCTGGTCAGCCAGATTCCTGCCCTGCTCATCAGCACGGCGAGCGGCTTGCTCGTCACCCGAAATGGTCAAGAAACTGGCATGGCGGGCACGATGTTCGGTCAGCTCTTGGGCCAACCCCGAGTTCTGGCCACTGCGGGAGTGAGCATGGGGGCCTTTGCCTTCGTCCCTGGGTTCCCCACGATCATCTTCCTGCTCATCGGCGGATTCTTGTTCGGACTGAGCAAGCTTGCGACCAAGAACCCGGGCATGGCCGACGAAATGTCGGGCATCGAACCCGAGGCTGCTGCTGCCTCCGCCCAAGAGGCTCCGATGCCCACCGGCCCCGAAGCAGTGCTGCCGCTCGTTGCCGTCGATGCCATCGAATTTGAAATTGGCTACAGTCTCACCAAGCTCGCTGATGTCCGTGTCGGAGGCGATCTCGCCGATCGCGTTGCGGCTACTCGACGACAAATTGCTCTGGAGCTCGGTTATGTCATGCCCAGCGTGCGCATCCGCGACAATGCCGCTTTGCGACCGAACGAATATCTCATCAAGATTCGCGGCGAGACCGTTGCCCAAGCGATCTGCTTCCCCAACGAATTCCTCGCGATTGATTCCGGCGCCGTGATTCAGCCCATCGCCGGAGAGCCGACGAAGGAGCCTGTGTTCGGACTCCCGGCAATTTGGATCGAAGAGAATCTACGTGAGGCCGCCGAGCGCGCTGGCTACACCGTGGTCGAACCAGCGGCGATGATGACGACGCACCTTGGTGAAATTGTCAAATCGTGCAGCGCAGAATTGCTTTCTCGCCAAGAGGTCACCTCTCTCCTTGAAACGACAAAGAGCCAAAACCCGGCGGTCATCCAAGAGCTTGAACCTGCGGGATTGGGCGTGGGCGACGTCCAGAAGGTGCTCCAACACCTTCTCCGCGAGCGCATTCCCATTCGAGACATGGTGACGATTCTCGAAACCATGGCCGATTTCGCAGGTCGCGTGAAAGAGATGGAGCAGATGGGAGAACTGGTCCGTGCCGCGATCGCTCGCACGATCACGCGGCAGTTCGCCGACGAAGGCGGCAAACTGGCATGTATTACTTTGGAGCCCCGGCTTGAGCAGACGATGCAAGAGGCTGTGCAGCATACGGCCGGTGGCGTGATGCTCTCGCTGGATCCCTCGCTTGGGCAGAGGGTAGCGTCGGATATCCAGACTTCTCTGGACGAGGCCGCCGCTCGCGGTCTGCAACCGGTGGTTCTCTGCTCCACCCAAGTGCGATTGCCCCTCCGCAAGCACCTCGACCGAAGCGGCAACATCGTCCCGGTGATCGCCTACAACGAAGTCGCAGCGAGCGCGGATGTCGAGTTCGTCAGCCAAATCACCCTCGCGGGCGACGAGTTCTCGGCGGCCGTAGCGTAGCAGTTGGTACACAAGGCAACGAATCTTGGTAAAGTGGTCGGACGATGCCGACCATCCATGAACTTGAGATGCAGATTTATCAGCTCCAGCAGGACTTGCAGGAGCTTCGCAAGGGAGCTGTGCCGGAGTCTGTGGAGGATTACACCTTCGCCACGCTGGACGGAAATGTACAACTCAGCGACCTCTTTGGCGACAAGGATGAGCTCGTTTTGATCCACAACATGGGCAAAGGATGCACGTATTGCTCGCTCTGGGCCGATGGATTCCTCGGCTTTCATAACCACATCCTCACGCGATCTGGGTTCGTCATTGTCAGCCCAGACGCCCCGGAAGTGCAAGCCACCTTCGCAGCGGGTCGAGGCTGGCCGTATCGGATGGTTCAAGATCCCGATTCCCGGTTCAGCTCCGAAATGGGCGCTTATTCGGAGGAGCATGGATACTGGCCCCTGCTCTCGACGTTCAAAAAGACACCGGCTGGAATCGTGCGGACGGGAAAAGCGAACCTCGGCCCACTCGATTCCTTCTGCTCGATCTGGCATGTTTGGAGCGTCATGGATGGAGGAGCCCGAGAATGGCACCCATCCGGCTGGAATGGGGCTCCTGAGTAAGTTACTCAGCTCATCCCCTGCACATTCCCACTCGGCCGTTGTCCTCATCCTATACAAATCACCGAGCCCCGATCCAGCCACTCGTCGGATCGGGGCTCGGTTGTTATGAGCAGGTCTTTCTGATGGAACTTCTTACCACTTCGAGTTTTCGGTCATCCCCGGCCAGGTATCGGTGCGGAACGAGGTCGCGGGTAAACCAGCTTTGTTGAACATCGTTGCCCGCTCCGCATCCGCCCAGAGATACCGCACCGCAACGGGGTTCGGTACCGATTCCGACCAGACCAGCACGGTCTCTCCCTCGATCAGTGCTTGAGCCTTCACGAATTTCTGATCCGCTCCCGCGATGGTAAACCCAGCGACCGGACGCCGCCCAACCGGAGCCTGAGGGGCTTTGGGCAAATCTTCTTTGAGGAAGAGCCCGCCTTGCGCGTAGTCAAATCTCAGACGCATTTGGTTCCCTTCGTTCCGAGCGACCTCGAACACGGGGCCGGAGGCGATCACGTTGGGCCGGCGGTAGGTTTCCGCAAGCGCCCACAGCGCGAGTCGCTGGCCGACTTCCACCTTTTTGCCCGGGTGGATGTCCGCCAGATCCGGCACAAGATCACTGACCACCACCATGCCCGTGTTGGGAACATTCTTCATCGTCCAAAGCTGAGACTCGCGGAGTTCGGCGGATACCCCGGAAGTTCCGTAACCGGAGTACGGGGCGATCTGGACGAAATAGAACGGAAACTGCCCCTGATCCCACACGGATCGCCAGTTTTGGATCATCGCGGGGAAAGTCTGTCGATACTGCATTCCCCTCCCGACGTTGCTTTCGCCTTGATACCAAATCGCGCCGCGCATCGAATACGGGGCGATGGGGGCAATCATGCCATTCCAGAGCGTTGAGTGGTTGAGGTTGACCGCTTGCCCTGCGTTCGGGAGACGGTCGGCGGTGGGGCCGAGTCGACGCTTCCAGCCCGTGAGGGCGAGGCGCTCTGAGCCGATTTGGAGTCGAATCTCTTCGGGAGTTGTGAAGCCGCCGGCCTGCCCCGTATCGGCGACGCGCACCGTCACAAGGTTTTCACCCGGCTGGAGGATCCCGGCGGGGACTTTGTAGACCCGCTTCTCGTTCCAGACATAGCTCCCACCGACGCGCTGACCGTTCACATACGTCGAATCCCAATCATCGAACGCACCGAGATGCAGAACAGCTTCCTGACCTGCCTGGGCTTCGGTGAGCCTCACCTTGGCTCGATAGACCGCAAGTCCGTCCCACTGGGCCAGGCGACCATCCCAGATTCCCGGGGCGACAGCCTCCCACGATGAATCATCAAAAGCCGGATCGAGGCTGCTCGAGCCGGCGGGATCGAGCGACTCCATGGCCTCCAATCGAGCATCCTGGCCTCGTGCCGCGATGGCTTGACGATCGGCGAGCGACATCATTCCAGGCAGACTGAACAAGGCTTGTGGCTGCATCCACAGTTCAACCTCAGTGCCGCCGTATGCGCTTTGGATCAACCCAACCGGAACATTGAGCCGCCAGAAGAGCTCGCGACCAAAGAAGTATCCCACGGCTGAGAAGTTCGCCACGCTCTCGGGCGAGCAGACTTTCCATTCGGCGTCGACATCTCGCTGAGGCGTCGGGCTGTGCTTTTTCGGCACTTGAAAGAGCCTGATTTTGGGTTGATACGCAGCGGCTTGGGCCGCTTCCCACCCCTCGACCTGGGTTCCGCCGGGCCAGACTTTGAGCGGCCACTCCATATTGCTCTGACCACTGCAGAGCCAGACTTCGCCGAGCATCACATCGGCGAACTGCTGTGTCTCGCCTGCGCTCGTCACCGTGAGCGTGTGGGGGCCTCCCGGGCGGATGGTGGGATATCTCAGAGCCCAGCGGCCCATCCCATCGGCACGCACCTGGACTGGCTTGCCCCAACTACTCGAAACCTCGACGAGAGCCCCCGGTTTTGCCTGCCCATAGATCGACACCTGGGAGCTCTGCTGGAGCACCATGTGGTCTCCAAAAACGTTCGGCAGCCAAAGATCAGCAAAGCTCGTTGCGACAGCACAAAATGCGGCAACAGAGAACCAAAATCGCATATTTCCATTATGCGGAAAGCTGGCCCTCTCCTGTCAAAAAAGCGGGGAGAGATTCGGTACACTGACGACTTCCATGCTTGCCCTCCTTGCAGGTGCATTGCTCGTTGGTCAGACTGGTTCACTGCCGGTGATCCCCACCCCGATGGAGGTCACGCGGAAGCCAGGTGCGTTCGAGCTTCTCCCGAGTACGGTCATTGTTGCCGAACCCGGCGCGCAGCCTGTAGCCGAGCAGTTCTCCGATTTCCTACGCACACCGACGGGCTATCCGATTTCCCAATCGGCAACCAAACCGGCAAGCGATTACATCGAATTTGACCTGAAACCCGACCTCAAATGGCTCGGCGAAGAGGGCTACCGGATCACGATTCGGCCCCAGTTCATCAGTATTCGGGCGTACACCTCTGCGGGTCTCTTCTATGGCACCCAGACGCTGCGTCAGATGCTCCCGCTTGCCGTTGAAGCGGATCGACACACCGCGCAGAACTGGACTCTCCCGAGCCTCGACATCACGGACATTCCCCGCTTTTCTTGGCGCGGGTTGATGCTCGATGAATCCCGCCACTTCTTCGGCAAGGCCCATGTCAAGAAGATGCTCGACACCATGGCGATGCACAAGCTGAATCGCTTCCACTGGCATCTGGTGGACGATGGCGGCTGGAGGATCGAGATCAAGAAGTACCCCGATCTCACGCGCGTCGGAGCCTGGCGGATCGGCGACGGCAAGGGCTGGAGCATGTCCGACATCTTCTTCAACCAGAACGATGGCGTCTACGATGTTTACGGAGGGTTCTACTCGCAGGAAGACATCAAGGAGATTGTCCAGTACGCGAGCGAGCGGTTCATCACGATTGTCCCGGAGATCGAGATGCCGGGGCACTCTCTTCCCGCTCTGTGGACGCACCGACATCTGGCTTGCTCTCCCGATGCGGTGAATGCCGTACTCCCCAGCCTCAGCACCCAATTCGTGAACACCTACTGCGCGGGCAAGGAGGAGACCTTCACCTTCCTTGGTGATGTGTTGAGCGAAGTCGCCGGACTCTTCCCCGGCAAGTGGATTCACATTGGTGCAGACGAAGTCGATAGCCGCGTGTGGGAGAAGTGCTCGGACTGTCAGGCCAAGATGGAGCGGGATCGCCTGAACGGCACGGGAGAGCTCTACGAGGCGTTTATTCGCCGAGCGAACGCCCAGGTACGCGGTCTCGGCAAGACGATGATCGGCTGGGACGAGATCGCTGAACAAGAGATCCCCGCAGACGCCGTGGTGATGAGCTGGCGGAGCATGGAGGGCGGAACCAAGGCGATCCGCTCGGGCAACCAAGCAGTGATGAGCCCGACGAGCCACTGCTACTTCGACTATCCCTACGCAACGATCCCCACGAGCAAGGTCTACGACTTTGACCCAGTTCCGAAAGGAACACCGCCCGATGTGGCTCTGAGAGTTCTGGGCGGGCAAGGCAATCTCTGGACCGAGTGGATGGAGTCAGGCTCCGATGTCGAGAGGATGGCCTTTCCCAGAGCGGTCGCCCTGAGCGAGGCTCTTTGGTCGCCCGCTGCGAAGAAGAATTGGGCCGACTTTGATCGCCGCTGGCAAACGATGCGCGAGCGGTACGACGTTCTGGGAATCAATTACTATCTGCCCGCTCCGGAAGTGCCGTTGGATCTCGTGATGTTCAAAGATGTCACGACGGTGGATCTGGGCAAACCGACCGGGAGCGATCGTTTGGTCTACACAACCGACGGTACCGAGCCCACAGCAACAAGCGAAGAGTTCGGCCGCCCTTTCGCGATTACCGGTCCGACAGAAGTACGAGTCGCCTTGGCGACTCGGTTGGGCCGGGTGGGCAGTTCCCGAATCGTGCGCTACCAGCCACAGCCGTCGCCCTTTGTGGGGGCCTTGTTGCCGGGATTGCAGGGATTCTTCATCGCAGGCGAGTTCGACAAATTGCCTTCATTTGAAGGCGGAACCACGTCGAGCGCGGTAGCCGAGGTGAAGATGCCAGACATCCTGGCGACGCCTCTTCGGGAGAACTTTGCCGCTCAGTTCACCGGCTTCATTAAGGTGCCGAGCACGGGGGTTTACACCTTCTATCTCACGAGCGATGACGGGAGTCGGCTGCTCCTCGATGGTGTCGAGGCCATCAACAACGACGGCCTCCACATGGCGATCACCAAAGAGGCGAAGTGTTTTTTGATGGAGGGGCTCTTGCCCATCACCGTCGAGTACTTCGAGCGTACAGGCGGCAATGTTTTGCGCCTCGAAGTCAGGGGGCCGGGATTACGACGCCAGTCTGTTCCCGAAGAGTGGTACGTCCGCGCCAAGCCGGGCTCTCAACCGACCGCGGCTCCAAATGGGCCGAAAACGAATGGAGAGCGCATGAACATCGGCTCGCTCGTCGGTGGCTTGTTCCGATAATCCTTGTCAAATCTTGGTTAAGGAGCCACGCCGCTCGGTTATGCTGACGCTATGCGTTGGTCTGTTTGGCATCTCGCTTGTGTTGCCGCATCATGCGCGGCGGTTCTGAGTTTGAACGGGTGCTCGCCCGCCCCGAAAGTCGGTGACAAAGACGGTCCGGGAGGCACGAGAATCGCCACCGGGGCGATGATTCATGGCGCAGGAACCCGCACGGAGTTCTCCGGGCGACCGGTCGATCTGGTCGCGACTCCCGACGGAAAAACGATCTGGGTCAAGGATATGGGCCAGATCCGGGCAGTGGACGCGGCGACCAGCAAGCTCCTGGGCGAAACCCAGATTCCGGGCGGAGCTTCCCTGGTCGGGATGGCTCTGAGCGAGGACGGTCGCGAGCTTTTCGTCTCAAATGCGGCGAGTGATCTGCAGGTTTACGATATCGCCAATCCGGCTTCCCCGAGTCTCAAGCGCACGATCAAGGTCGCAGGCAACGGCACGGGTGCGAGTTTTCCTTGCGGCGTGACTCTCGGTCCGAAGGGGCAGGTGCTTGTGTGCCTGTCTCGGCGCAACACGCTTGGGGTCGTTGATCTCGCGTCCGGGGAATTGGTGAAAGAAATTCCTGTTGGGGTGGCACCCTATGGTGTGGTCTATCATGCCGCAACGGGCACCGCGATGGTGACGAACCAGGGTGGATTCCTCGCCCGCGCAGGCAAGAAAACCGCGCCGAGTTCCGGAACCGAAACCGAAATTGATGAACGCGGCATCGCCTCCTCGGGCGCCGTGTCGTTTGTCGATCTCACGAAAGGCGAGGCGACGACGAAACTCTGCGGCCTCCAGCCGAGCGCGATAGCGCTGAATCCTGCCACCGGCCAGGCATTCGTGGCGGAGACGAATGCGGACAAGGTTTCCGTGTGGGATATCAAGGCGCAAAAGCTGGTGCGGAGTTTGGAGATCAAGCCCGATTCAAAACTTCCCTTCGGCTCGATGCCAACGGCCCTCGCGCTTGATGCCGCAGCGTCGCGTCTTTATGTCGCGAACGCGGGCAACAATGCGGCGGCTGTCGTGGATCTCAAGTCGAACAAGGTCGCCGGTTTCATTCCCGCCGACTGGTATCCGAGCGGGATCGTCACGACAAAGAGCGATGTCTGGATTCTCAACAACAAGGGGTTCGGAGCCCGGGCTCCCGGGAAGCTGGAAGGATCGCCGCGCAACTCGCACGACAAATCCGGCACCGTGCTGAAGATCGCCAAGCCGAGCGCTACGGAGCTGGCAACCATGACCAAAACGGTGCTCACCGATAGTCGCGTGCCCCAAATCTTGGCGGCCCAGGAGCGCGTGAGCAAGGGCACGACCAAACCGGTGCCCATTCCGAAGAAGCTCGGCGAGCCCAGCGTGTTCAAACACGTGATCTATGTGATCAAGGAAAATCGCACGTACGACCAGTACTTCGGCGATCTTCCGAACGCAGACGGCGAACCGAAGCTCAACATTTTCGGCGAAGATGACGTGCCAAACCACCGCACTCTCGCCCGCGATTTCGTGCTGCTCGACAACTACTATTGCAACGGAGTTCTAAGCGCAGACGGTCACTCGTGGGCGACCGAGGGGAACGTGACGCCGTACCTGAATCGCGCCTTCGGCGGGTTCACTCGGAGCTACACCTTTGGGGATGACCCGATCACCTATTCCAGTAGCGGGTTTGTGTGGGATGGGGTTCTGGCTGCCGGGCTCAGCTTCCGCAACTACGGCGAGATGGATTACGCCGAACCAGAAACTCCGATGAACGGTCGCCAGATTTGGGAGAAGTACAAAGCGGGCGAGAATCTGAAGTTCAAGCAGAACATCGGAATCGAGAATCTGCGCCGCTACTCCTCTCGCGATTACCCGGGTTGGAACATGAACATCCCGGATCAACTGCGGATGGATCGGTTCTTGGCGGAGTTCAAGGAGTTCGAGAAGTCGGGTGATATGCCGAACTTCATCATCGTCTATCTCCCGCAGGATCACGCCGGCGGAGCGGTGACGCCGAGGAGCCACATGGCGGACAACGATCTGGCGATCGGGCGACTGGTCGAGGCGGTGAGCAAGAGCAAGTTCTGGCCCGAGACGGCCATTTTCATCAACGAAGATGACCCTCAGGCAGGCACCGATCACGTCGATGGCCACCGCTCGTTTTGCCTCGTCGTGAGCCCGTACAGTCGTAAGCGCGGAACCGTGAGCGAGTTCTACAACCAGACCTCGGTGCTTCGCACGATTCACCACATCTTCGGGATCCTGCCGATGAACCAGAACAATTCCGCCTCCAATCTGATGGCGGCTTGCTTCGGTGAAAAGGCGGACTTGAACCCCTACACCGCAATCACCCCGAAGACGCCGCTTGACGAGTTCCCCAAGCAGGAATCGGCGATGTCGGCACCGGAGCTTGCGCTTTGGCGGCAAATTAAGAAGATCGATCTGCGCCAGCGCGAGGTCCAGACTCCGGCGGAAATGGATGCTCTGAACCGCTGGGTTTGGCATTCGCAAAAGGGATTCCAGACGCGGTATCCCAGCGAGTGGGCGGGCGCGCACGGTCGCGGGCTGAAGGGTCGCGGCCTGAAGCTGGATGCCAACGTGCAAGAGGATGACGATTGAGCAGGTAGCATCGGGGGACATGGCAACACATCAAGTGAAGGTGGAAGGCTTCGGAACGTATGAGGTCGAAGAGGGGACGAAGCTCGTGCATGCGCTCGAGAAAAGCGGGGTGGATGTAAGCCACCGATGCGGCGGACTGGCTCGCTGCACCACGTGCCGCGTCACGTTTGCGGAAGGCGAGCCGGAAATGGGCCAGGTCGAGCACGATTCGCTGGAAGAAGACGGCGAACTCGGCAATTTCCGCCTCAGCTGTCAGGTTCGGGTGGATCGCAACATGGAAGTGAGCGTCCTGATGCGCGCGAGCGACAAAGGCTGGGAGCCGGGGCCAGAGGTCGAGCCGTAAGACCGGAGGATCAGGCGGGTATAACGCCCCTTGGCATGGCCCAACTTTTTGCTGAATCCCTGATTCGCGACGTTCCCGATTTCCCGAAGCCGGGAATCATGTTCAAGGACATCCACCCGGTGCTCCAAAGCCCGCAGGCTCTGCGGGAAGTCTGCGACCTCCTGACCGAGGATGCGAAGGCCAAGGGTGCGGAAGTCATCGTCGGAATTGAGAGCCGGGGATTCATCTTTGGTGTCCCCATTGCGCTGAATCTGGATCTCCCGTTTGTTCTGACTCGCAAGGTCGGCAAACTTCCCTACGACAAGATTCAGGAAGAGTATTCGCTGGAATACGGCACCAACACAATTGAGATGCACACCGATGCAATCTCGCCGGGTCAACGGTGCTATATCGTGGACGACCTGCTCGCCACGGGAGGAACGGCGGCAGCCGCCGCGAAACTTGTCGAGAGATTGAACGGCCAAGTGGCCGGTTTTGGCTTCATGGTCGAACTGGAGTTCCTCGATGGTCGTCAGAATCTCCCGGGCTACAACATCCACGCCCTGCTGAAATATTAAGGATTGGTCAAGAAAGTTATGAAGAAGTTCGCTCTGATCGGAATCGCTGCTCTCGCCGTGGTCGCCTATGCCGCTGAGGTCCTGACCGTGGACAAGCTGCTGAAGGACCGCGATGACCACGATGGCAAGGATGTGGTGGTGACCGGCAAGGTCGCCGACTTCCGCGAGCGGGAGAGCCGCGCTGGCAACAAGTACACGACGTTCAAGATCCAAGGCGAAAATAAGATCGCAAGCGTCTACGTGCAGGGCGTTCTGGATCCAACCCCGAAGAATGGCGACACCGTGGAAGTCAACGCCGTGTTCCGTAAGGAAAAGAAGGTCAACGACAACTTCACCGTGAAGGATGAGCTGGACGCAACGAAGAAGACGAACAAGAAGTACGGCGTGAAGATCACGAAGAAAGCCGCCTCGGGCGACGACAAGTAAGCCTCGGCCGCCGGTCAATACTCACTCGTGCCCCCAGTCAAACTGGGGGCACGAGCACTTTTCTGGGCGCGCAGTTTCCGAAAAAGGACGGAGCTCCACGGAGCCCGATCAACCGGCGGCGGAAACAGTAAACTGCGCCCTATGCGTGTCGATGGCCGTCAGCCTGATCAACTCCGCCCTGTGAAGATGGAAGCAGGGGTCGCTAAGTTTGCCGAGGGCTCGTGCCTCATCGAGATGGGGGACACCCACATGTATGTCACGGCGACGGTCGAAGACCGCGTGCCTCCGTTCATGAAGGGTCAGGGGTCGGGATGGGTGACGGCTGAGTACTCGATGCTTCCCCGCTCCGGGCGTCAGCGCAACCAGCGCGATGCCAACCGAGGCCCCAATGGGCGCAGCATGGAGATCCAGCGACTCATCGGTCGATCTCTGCGCGCGGTGGTGGATATGGAGCGGATGGGCGAGCGCACCATCACCATCGACTGCGACGCCATCCGAGCCGACGGCGGAACGCGAACCGCGGCGATCACCGCGGCCTATGTCGCCACCTATCAGGCCATGCAATGGATGGTCAGCCAGCGGATGATCAAGCAGGTTCTGCTCAAGGAGCCGCTTGCCGCGATCAGCGTCGGAATCGTCCGAGGGCAAGAACTCCTCGACCTGTGCTACGAAGAAGACAGCAAGGCGGAGACCGACATGAACATCGTGATGACCGGAAGCGGTCGATTTGTCGAAATCCAAGGCACCGCCGAGAGCGAGCCGTTCGGCGCCGATGCGCTCGGCAAGATGCTCGCACTGGGCAAGAAGGGCGTGCTGGAACTCGTGGAATTGCAGAAGCAAGCTCTGGGAATCTAACCGTGATTCGCACGCTCGTCATTGCGACACACAACGTGAAGAAGGCCGGGGAGATGGTGACGATCCTCGGTCGTCGCTTCCCTGGCCTGACGATCAAGACTCTCGCCGACTACCCGGATGCGCCGGAGCCAGAAGAAACCGGCACCACTTACCCCGAAAACGCCAAGATCAAGGCCGATTCGGCCTGTGCAGCCACCGGAGAATGGTGTCTCGCCGATGATGCTGGGCTGGAAATCGATGCCCTCCCGGGCGAGCTGGGCGTGTTCAGCAAGCGATTCGCGGGCGAGGAAACGCCCTTCCCTGAGAAGATGCGGATCATCTTGGATCGGATGAAGGAGACCCCAGAAGCCGAGCGCGGAGCGCGATTCAATTGCACGGTCGCTCTGGCCCGACCAGGCGAGCCGACGATCACCTTCACCGCTCTGTGTGAAGGCCGAATTGCCACCGAACCCAGCGGGAACCGCGGTTTCGGCTACGACCCGATTTTCTGGCTCCCCCAGTTTGGGTGCACGATGGCCGATCTCACTGCCGACCAAAAACATGCGATCAGCCATCGCGGCAAGGTTCTTGCCGAGGTAGGGGATTGGCTGGATGCGGCGGGGGTTTCGACCCACGAAACCGGCCTTCTGTGACGATTTTCAAGGAACCAAAACCCATTTTGCGCGTTTATCAGAAAACAAGGGAGTTACAATCTCTCCAACAAAACCATGCTTACGACCTTGCTTGCCTCCGCTGTCCTAGCCCAGCAGTCCCCCAAGACGATCGAATGGCCGTTCAAGATCATGGACTCCGCCATCATTGTTGATAGCGTTGTGAATGGGAAAAAGGTGTCGTGTATGTTCGACACCGGCTTCTCGGGCGCTTACGTGCTCAACGAGTCGGTGAACGTCGGTAAAGCGACGGGCACGATGACTCTCCAAGACTTTGTCGGCGCCTTCCAAGCCGAGACGGTGGACATCAAGTCGATCCAGATGGGCGAGGTCAAGATTCCCTCCGAAGGCATGACCGTCGTCAAGATGGGCAACCAGAACTACTCAATGTCCTACGGCACCCACGTCGATGGGATCATGGGTCTGGAGCCGCTTTCTCACGAGATCTTCCAGATCAACTTTGAGAAGAGCAAGTTCGTGTTCTATCCCAAGGATTACGACATCACCAAGATTCCGGTGGATGGCAAAACGTCGTGGCGGCTCAAGATTCTGCCGATTGGCAACAACGTCATCAAGTTGCCGGTGGAGGCTCCGAATGGCCAAAAAATGTATCTGAGCCTCGATACGGGCAACGGATTCTATTCGACCACTCACAAGGACGTTTTGGAGCGCGTGGGCATGTGGAAGACCGGCACAAAGCCCAACTTCATGAAGGCTTCTTGGGTGGCCTCCGGCCCTGTGGCGTCGTGGGACATTTTGATGAGCGATATGAAGATCTACGGCGTTCCGGTGAAGGAAGCCGTTTGGAACATCATCGACCTCCCTTCCAGCTCCAGCGAGAGCGATGGCACGGTGGGCTTTGGATTCCTGAAGAACTTCAACATCACCATCGACATTGATCGCCGATTGGTGGTGCTGCAGAACTTCTCCGGCAAGCAGTCGGATCCGGTGGCCGCCGATGTCGGTCTGCGGGCGATCTACAGTCCTCGTGACCAGCGGATGTTCATCTTCAACGTCACTCCGGGCGGCCCCGCCGACAAAGCGGGCATCAAGCGCGGCGACTTTCTGCTGGGTCTGAATGGCGAATTCTTGGGCAACGTCAGCTTCAATGCCCTGGAGAGCATGCTGGAGGGCGAAGCGGGCACCAAGGTTGACCTCTCGGTGTCGCGGAACGGCGTGTTGGAGCGATACAGCCTCACTCGCGAAGTGATGGTGAACAAGCCGATGATGTCGGAGTAACCCGGTTCGGAGCCATCAGCCGCCCGGTTCCTCGCGGAGCCGGGCGGCTTTTTCATGCCTGGATGATCTGGGCGAAGCGTTGCATCACGGCATCGAGCATGGGCTCGGTGAGCCGCCCGGTGAATGTATTTTGCTGGCTGGGGTGATAGGATCCCAGGATGAGAGCTCCGTGCCTGCTGCGCGATTCCGCACCGTGGGAGAACGCGGGAGCCTTGAGCCCGAGAGCGCGGTGGAGTTCCTTCCAGGCGATTCCTCCCAGGCAAAGATAAGCGCGCCACGGACGGAGGGCCAGCGTGTCGTGCAGATGCCTGGCGCAATGGGAGATCTCCTCGAGGGTGGGCTTGTTATCGGGCGGCGCACAGTGGCATGTCGCGGTGATGAGCGTGCCGATCAGGTGAAGCCCATCCTGCGCGTGGTCGGCGTTGGGTTGGCTGGCCAGACCTGCGCGGTGCATGGCTCGGTAGAGCCAGTCGCCGCTTCGGTCTCCCGTGAACATCCGCCCGGTTCGATTGGCACCATGGGCGGCGGGAGCCAGACCCACGATCAAGCCCAGCGCCTCGGGGTCGCCGAAGTTCGGCACCGGCTTGCCCCAATAATCCTGATCGGCAAACGATTTGCGCTTCTCCGCCGCTACCCGGGTGCACCACTCGCGCAGGCGGGGGCACGATTCGCATGCAACGATTCGGCGGTTCAGGTCGTCAAAGGGGTGCACAGAGGCTATTCTGTCACCCAATCCCCCATGCCGATCTACGAGTACGAAAAATGCGACGGCGACTGCGAAATTTGCCCCGGTCGGTTCGACGCGCTACAAGGCATCACCGATGACCCCCTCGCCTACTGCCCCACCTGCGGACTCTCGGTGAAGCGCGTGGTCAGCGCGATGCGGTTTGCGATTGATAAGACAACCAACTATGACAAGGCGGCGAAACAGGGGTTTTCTACTTACAAAAAGAGCGAGTACGGGGTGTGGGAGAAGGTTGCGGGTCAAGGGGTCGATGCGATTGTCTCGAGCGAAGAGGATAAGCGAGCCGTCGCGGATGAGAAGTCAGCGGCGAAGAAGCCAAAGTCGTTTGATCTGTAGGGTGAGCCGATACACAACCGAAACCAGGAGAGCCACTCTGGATGCGATGCGCGCATGCTTCTGAAACCCTTGAGACATGTGCTTGATTCCTACTCTTCCAGTCTTTGTCTGACGGGTAATTCAGTGCGATGTCAACCCGACAGAAATCATCAGAGGGAGTGGAGCTAGGAAAGGTACTCAAGAAGTACCGGAAACTCCATGGCGAGACGCAGCTGCAGCTTGCTGAGCGGCTTGGCCGAACTAGGAACACGATCGCTGAATATGAACGTGGCGCAGCAGTCATTCCTCCTCCGCTCAGAGAAAAAATTGCTGATTGTTACGATGTACCTCGAGCAGCACTGGGCTTAGATCTTCCCAGGGTGGAGAAGAATCGATTTCCCGAAGCATCTGACCTTGCGCTAAAGGTGCTGGAGTGCTCAAACGATGAGGAACTAAGATCTCTCGCGGTTACCGTATTGAGAAAACTCATTGGCACATAAGCGCGCAAGGATCGTGGCGGTAACCATAACATCGAAAAGCCCCCGATCCCGGGGGATCGAGGGCTTTTAGAATCAAACCAAGCCAAATAAGGCCTACTTGATTTCGACTTTCGCGCCGGCTTCTTCGAGTTGCTTCTTCAGAGCGTCGGCTTCGTCCTTTCCAATGCCTTCCTTAATCGGCTTTGGAGCGGTGTCGACGAGATCCTTGGCTTCCTTCAGACCGAGGCTGAGGAGGTCCTTGACGATCTTGATGACGCCGAGCTTGTTGTCGCCAGCGGCGGTGAGGATGACGTCAAATTCGGTCTTCTCTTCCGCAGCGGGGGCAGCGTCGCCGCCACCCATGCCAGCGAACATAGCCGGGTTGAAGCCAGCCATGGGCGCGGCGGCGGTGACGCCGAACTTGTCTTCGAGGGCCGTCTTCAGCTCGCTGAGCTCAAGAGCGGTCATGTTGCTAATGGATTCAACCAGTTGTTCAACAGTGCTTGCCATTGGGGTTATTCCGTGGTTTCGGGAGCGGCTTCCTCTGCGGGAGCGTCCTCGGTCGGGGCAGCTTCTTCAGCTGCGGGGGCTTCTTCGGCAGGGGCTTCGGCAGCCTCGGCGGGAGCGGATTCAGCCTTCGGGGCGACCGGGTTACCGGCCTCCTCGTTGACCTTATCGGCCACTGCACCGATGACCCGAATCGGATCAGCGTACAGGGCTTCAATCACTCCGACGAGGTTGGTGAGCGGAGCGGCGATTGCGCCAATCACTTGGCTAATCAGCACGTCACGCGGCGGGAGCTTGCTGAGGTTCTCAACGGCTTGCGCGTTGTAGGCTTTGCCTGCGAGCAGGCCGCCCTTCACCACAAGATTCTTGTGGGTCTTGGCGTAGTCCATCAACACCTTGGCGCAATCGGTTTCATTCTCATAAATGAAGGTGATTGCGGTCGGGCCGCTGGTCAGATCCTCGGGCACGTTCGCGGCATCGTCGCCAATCGCCCTGCGGAACAGGGTGTTCTTGACAACCGCGAGCTCGCCACCTTTATCCTTGAGCTGCTTGCGCAGCGCTTGGATCTCCTTCACCTTGAGGCCGCGATATTCCGTAAACAGCACGCCACTGGCGCGCTGATACTTCTCCTGCGTCTCTGTGATCACCGAGGCCTTGGCCACGGTTTGCGGTTTTGGAGCGGTCTGCATGTTTTGTTGCTTGACCTCCGTCAAACGGAAATGGGCTCCCACCCTGATGAGGGGAAGGAGCCCAACGTCGCTTGTCCGGTGTGTGCTCCGAAGAGCCCGGGAAAATCGTGTTGTTCTCTTTGCCTGCCTCGGCTGGATGCTGCGTCTGATTTCTCAGCGGCGGCAATTAAAGCACCTTTCGGTGCGACCAACTGTCTTCGGGAGAGCCGAGGAGGAGTATGACAGATTCGCCGCGAACCTGCGGGACCAGGTTGGGTCGTGGTGAGATTTCGGTCTCCATCGGACTTCGGTTCAATGATAGATATCCCAGCGATTCACCTTCTGCAGAACGACAGTTGACAGTAGGTTCAATGGCGAGCAACAATGGTGCCATGAAGTGGAGTCACCTAACAATCACATCTTCCGTTTTGCTGCTGAGCGCGCTCGCAAGTTCGCAGACGAGCCCGCAAGTGATTCAGATACCGGTCGGGCCCAACACCGATCCCGTTCCAGTCACGTTGCCTTACTCGTTTCCATCTGGTGCTGCAATTCTGAGCGCGAGCGAGTCCGAAGTCGGTGCAAACAGGATCATCACGGTCAACATGCGATCAAGTGTCGCCACTGGTGGTTCCCTTTTAATCAAGGCAGAACTATCTAACGGACTCATCGTCGTTGCCTGCCTAGGCTCAGCCTCGGTGCCAAACCTGGGCCTCCAGCCAGGTCAGGCTGCCATCCTAAACGAATCTGGCAGTGCTGTGGTCGGGAGTGCAGCTGTGTTTGTGGACGGGAACTCCGTTGCCATCAGTCTAGACTCATCACTTGCGTCGGCAGCGTCGCTCGAGACGGTTAGCACCACTATGCTCCTGAGTTCTGGGTGCAGAGTTTTGGACCGGAAGTTGTTGAAATGTATCCAGGATCGGTACTCGATCTAGATCCGAGCATCGTTTCTTCTTCGCCACCATTGATTATTCGGACGAATAGAACTTGGGGTTTACGCAGTGATAGGAAGCGATACAGAGTTCCGACCCCACCGGGTACTCCAAAGCCTGCCGACATTACCGGAGGTGGCTTGAAGGACTGGGATACTGACCGCGACACACTTATTGAACCTTTAGGAGACGTGATCGTCGACGGTTGGATCGCTGACAAAGGTATCCCGGGTGCAGATCGCTCAGATTTGCTTTTGACTGTGATTGGACACGATACCAATGGAAACGGTAAGCTCGACGCCAACGAGATCACCGCAATCATTGGCGAGTGCCGCGAGGTTCCCGGTAAAAATTACCAGTACATTGAGCAGATCAACGGCGTCTTCTATATCCATCACATTAACTGGAAAGACGTGAATGGGAATGGAATACCAGATGATGGCGATAATTTCTGGCACTACATATACAACACAAGCACTGGTGTCCTGAAGATTTATGACCGAAATGGTAACTTGGTCTACATGGGTACGCCGGATGGTCAGAACAATCAAATTCCGCCGCACACGCCATGGAATTGGCTTTACGACAACTAAGGATGCCTATGATACTCGCACTTACTTTCTTGGCCTGCCAGGCGCCTACCGTGTTGCTACGTTTTATCGATGTGACCACCGACGAGGATCTCAAAGTGTACGCCCCTGCCAGCACTGTGATTCGGGACGTTCGTGTCGAGAGGACGGAGGTAAACACGATACGTATCTCAACTTACGAACTACCGGGCACTAATGATGGTGCCTCCTGGGTACTGACACTTGATTTATCGAGTGATTTCGAGGGCGCTGGGTTGGTTGTGCTGCCTGTGGGCTCTCCTGCCTTTATCCCACGTCACGGGATGGCTGAGGCGAATGTGATGTTATTTTTTCGCTCTGAAAAGAGGTTCGAAAAAATTAACTACAGCAAGTCAGGTTCTGACTACTTTATACAAATTCCTCGCGACGTGAAATTTGATGAATGGTATGCTGTAAGCCTATGGCGGCCTGCTGGGCTAGCTGAGCGATTCTCTCCGTCGTCCATTTGGTATTCCATAGTCAGTGCGAAAACCAACTCCACCGCCGTGCAATCCGCTATCCCTACGGTTCCGGAGTTTATGAACGACTTTCCCCTTCAAAATGCCCCGAAGCGGATCCCACCGAAGAGCCCCTCGCCAAGTTCTTCAGAATAAAATCCCACTCCCGCTCCGTCACCGGGAGGACGCTGAGCCGTTGCCCTTTGCGCAGCACCAGCATTTCGGAAAGCTCCTCGTGCTCCCGCATCTCGGCGAGACTGATCACCCGATCAAATTTCTCCACCAGCTCCACGTCCGGCGCGAGCCAGCGGGGGTTGTCGACCGGGCTCTTGGCATCAAAATACTTGCTGCTCGGGTCGAACTGGGTGGGATCGGTGTACGCCTTCTTCGCGATCCGCATGGTTCCCACAATCCCGCTCGGCTCGGCATTGGAGTGATAGAAAAACGCGAGATCCCCGACCTCCATGTCATCGCGGAAGGAGTTGCGCACCTGGTAGTTCCGGCACCCTTCCCAAATATCGGGCCCGCCCTTTTTCGCCAGATCATCGATGCCGTAAGTGTCCGGCTCGGACTTCATCAACCACCAACGCACGGCCCGATTATGCCGCTTGTCCGATATTCGCCCACCTGATCATCAGGTTCGCACTAGGACGGGGTCCTAGTCACCGTACGGATATGGATAATGAAAAGAACGTTAAAGGGAGAACGAGGATTGGCTCACCCGAACCGAAGACCATCAAATTTCCGACAAGGTGTCGGCGGACAACCGTCGCGCCTTCAATCAATTTTAGACCTGGCCTCTGAGGGCCTCACCGATCGCGAAATCGCGGAACGGCTGGACATCAGCCCGCACACGGTTGAAACTTATTGGAAAAGGCTCCGCCACCACTATGGTCTCAGCACGCGCGCAGCGATCCTCGTTCAGTCGATGAAGGATGAGTTGTCCACCGCCTTACTCGAAATTCAGCGGCTCTCCGCCCTTCTGAACGAGGCTGGAGAACCAGGAAACGAGAGTGCACCCCAACGCGGTTCAGTGTGGCTATCCCTGCCCGATTCGGTGGATTCGTTCTCTCTCCATGCATGTGGCCTAATGTATCAGATGAGCGCGGAGCGACCCTATGAGCTGCATTGGGTGAAGGGCGACTGGGAGGCCTTGGGGCATTCTGCCACCGACAAGGCCAGCCTGCCCTCGGTGCTCGGCGATCTCATGGATGCCGAAGATCTGCGCTCCTATTCCCGGGTTCTCAAATCGGTGAAGGCCAATCAGACCCCTGTGCAGACGCTAGTTCCGCTTGTCACGCGATCCGGAGACAAAAGGCTGTATCTCGACATGCGCCACGCCGCAGGGATGGGCAAGAAGCAGGTGCACCGCGGGTTCCTCTACGACTGTCAGGCGCTCTCGAATACCGGAATTCTGCATCCCGGAATCGGTAACGAGATCAAAGTGCTCACGAGCTAAATCACCCGTGGCGAACTCTGAAACGCGGGGTTTCGTCAAACGTCGTGTACCATAGAGCTAAGAACTCTTGAGAAACTGAGATGAAACGAACTCTTTCCCTCCTGTGCGCAAGCATGATGGCCCTGGTCAGCGTTTCCGCGATTGCCGATGGCGGTCTGCTCGGCAAAGGAGGCGGAAGTGGCGGCGGATCCGGCTCCGGTAACTCGGGCGGGGGCAACTCGGGCGGCTCTGGATCCGGCGGCGGGCGCGAAGCCCCTCCGCCACCGGTTCGATCCGGCGGAAATTCGGGTGGTGGCTCTGGCAGTGGCTCTGGCGGCGGACTCGGCAAAGGCGGCGGCGGTGGAAACACCAACTCCGGCGGCGGATCGAGCAATTCCGGCGGTTCTTCCTCGGGTGGACGGGATCGCGATGGCGGATCCTCCAACTCGGGCGGCGGCCTGGGTCGGCCTCAATCCAACTCTGGCAACCAGCAAAAGAGCGACAATCTGATTGGTCGCGGTGGTAACGAAGCCTCCCGCAGCGGTTCGGTTCGCTACGAGGGCTCCAACAACCAGGCGAGTTCACGCAGCCGAGACAGCTTCAACATTCCCGAACCACCCACCGTGCGGTCCGATTCCCGGATCCGCAGCGAAGGCTGGAACGAAGGCAATGTCACCCGCTCCAGTGGTCGGTACCGAAGCGGCTACGTTCACTACAACAACGGTTGGAACGACAACAACTTCTGGTATCCGCACTACAGCTTCAACTATTACGAAGATCGTTGCTTCCCTTCGCCGTGGTACTACTATCCGCACCTTCCCGCGTACATCAACATTGTTCGCATCGAAATTGGCAACACCAACTTCCGATGGGATTGGCGCAGCGGTAGTCGACACAACTGGCGCTACGACCGACCGCGCAATGATGGCTGGGGCTGGGGCGGTGGGTACAACAACACCAACGAAGAACTCGACTTCGCGATTGACGATCTCTACGATGCCTTTCGACGTGGACGCATTCGCTACATGACGGATCTGATTCCGAGCAACGCACGCATCTGGGTCGAGCTTGATCGGTACACCCAGTATCAGCTCAACGGCGATGACTTCTATGACCTCATGCGCGACCTCATCGAGGGAACCTACACCACCGACTTCCGCGTTCGAGAGGTTCGTACGTTCCGAGGCGGAGCCAGCCTGGTCGCGGATCACATTTACCGCGACCCATGGGGACGCACCCGCACCAGCCGACACTCGATCGGCCTGAGTGAAACTCGGCGCGGCTACGAAATCGTGGCCTACCGAATCGAAGACTGAGGATTCGGATCCCCCCCCATCTGCCCTCCCGATTCCTCGGGAGGGCAGATTTGCTTAAAAGGGGCCCAGGCATGACGTCCGTCATAGGGCGGCACCCCTCGCGTCGCCATGATGATGGTGAAAGATGAACGTGCAAGTGTTTGAAGACCTCCAGCGTATCCAGCGGGAGCGAGAAGCGGATCGTTTGCGGATGGAGGAGCTGGGGGTGACCGAGGAGACCATCGCCTTGCTCGTCAGCACCTTCTATGACCGGATCCGGCAAAGCCCCTCGCTCGGGCCAATTTTCAACGGAGCCATCTCGGATTGGCCGAAGCACTTGGCGACGATGAACACCTTCTGGTCTTCGCTCATCCTTCGGAGCAACACCTACACGGGCAAACCGATCCAAGCGCACATGAAACTGGATGGGCTCACCAAGGAGCATTATCACCACTGGCTCATCCTGTTCGACCTCACGTTGCGCGAGGTCTTCCCTGAGCCCGCGGCACGCGAACCCTTCATGACCCGCGCCCGCGCGATCGCCGAGCGGCTGGAATCGGTGACGGTGCCTGCGCATGAATAAAGTCGCCTCTCACATTGCCGCGCTCTGGGCGGGCGTGATCCTGGCGGGAAACTTCATTGCTCCAACGGCTAAGTTCCGAGCTCCCTCGCTCGAGCTTGCAACCGCCCTAGAAGTTGGTCGGATCACTTTCCGCTGGATAGCCGTTGCAGAGATTGCCCTCCTCGCGCTCTTGATCGTTGTCGTCAGCTTCGGAACCGTGCCCCGCGCCAAGTGGCTGGCCCTCCCAGTTTCGCTGTTCGCGGCTCAGTGGATACTCATCATGCCCTCCCTCGATGCCCGCACGCGGGCGATCATTTCGGGGGAGTCTTTGCCTCCGAGTCAGTGGCACTTGGTGTACGTGGCGGTGGAGTTCCTCAAGTTGGGCGCCGTCCTGCTGCTCGTCTGGCAATGGGCTCGGGGCGAGGTGACGACAAAAAATCCTGCTGAATCCACGGCCGCGAGCCCCGAAATGTCCTAACTCCGGGTCTCATCTCCTGGTAATCTCTTCCCTCCTGCCCGGCTGTAGCTCAGCGGATAGAGCACCAGTCTTCGGAACTGGGTGTCGGGGGTTCGAATCCCTCCAGCCGGGCCAATTCCCCTTTCTCCCTTCCCCACGTTCGTTCCGGAGACATGGGTGACACCTTCTGGGCCCTCGAACCGAGAACTCTTTTCAAGCGTTCTCTCTGCATAACCTATTCATCCTGCGGGGTGAATGGCGTAAAGTAGGGTCTTATCATGAATCGAGCATCCGGTTTCTCTCGCGGCGCATGGATGGCCGCGCTCACTCTCGCTGTGGCGGCTGTCGCCTCGGCCGCCGCACCTCAGGAGGAGCCGAAGCTCCTGGCCCCGGGCGACAAGGCCCCGAAACTTCAAGTCGCTGAGTTCATCAAGGGCAGCGAAATCAAGGAGTTCAAGAAGGGCCACGTCTATGTTGTCGAGTTTTGGGCAACCTGGTGCGGCCCCTGCATCGAAGGAATCCCCCACCTCACGAAGCTGGCGAAGCAGCACAAGGGCAAAGCCACGGTCATTGGCGTGAACATCTGGGAAGATGAAGAGGATCTCGAAAAGCGGGTCAAAGATTTCGTCGCCAAGATGGGTGACAAGATGGATTACACCGTCGCACGCGACACGGAAGCAAAGGCCATGACCTCCACATGGATGGAAGCAGCCAAGCAAAACGGCATCCCCGCCGCCTTCATTGTCGACAAGACCGGCACCGTCGCCTGGATCGGGCACCCCATGAGCATGGATGAGCCGCTCCAGCAAGTGATCGACGGCAAGTTCGACGTCAAAGCCTCTCGCGAGAGCTTCATGCAAGAAATGAAGAAGCAAGAAGAGATGGGCAAGATGGTCGAGATGATCGGCACGGCGGAGAAAGACTACGCCGCCGGGAAGAAGGATGAAGCCCTCGCCGCCCTTGATTCCATTGTCGCTAAGCAACCCGATCTTGCGATGGATGTCGAAGGTGCCCGCCTGAGGATGCTTGCATCGGACAACGAACAAGGATTCCGCGATCATGCCAAGAAACTTGCCCAAGGCGACAGCCTGAACTCGCAGTTCGCCCTCACGATCTTCTCCGTCTCCAATGCAACCGAGGATGGCGGGAACAAGAAGTTCGCCCTGATCGCTGCAGAAACGATCGCCGATCACTTGAAGGCCGATGATCCAGTCGTGCTCTTCTATGCCGCCCCGGCGTTCAGCATCCACAAGCAGCACAAGCGCGCGATCACGGTCCTGGAGCGCGCCCTCAAGGCCTTCGATGCCAAGTACGCCAAGGATGAGAACATGGCGGACTTCAAGAAGGAAATCCAGGACGCGCTGGAAAAAGAGAAGAAGGCCGATCAAGGCGGTTGAGTTCGCTGAGCGACACCCAATCCCAGGCTCCCGGATGAAGAATCCGGGAGCTTTTCTGTTTGCCTGAGCTGGGTTTCCGAAAACTGTCCCGAGCCCAGCGAAACGGTTCGATCCCGCAGGTACCCTCTCCCTATGCGTATTGGACTCTTCACCGCCCTGTTCGGCGATAAGCCACTCGACGAGACGCTCGACATCGCCCAGAGCCTTGGGCTCGGAGCGGTTGAAATTGGCGCGGGCGCGTACCCCGGCACCCCTCACCTTGATGTCCCCAAGCTCCTGGAGAGCCAAGCCGAACGCGATGCTCTGATGAAGAAAATCACGGATCGCGGCCTCATTCTCAGCGCGATCTCGGTGCACGGAAACGCCATCCACCCGGTCAAGTCAACCGCTGAAGATCACCACAACGCTTTTGTCAACGCGGTGAAGCTCGCAAGCGCCCTCGGAATTGAGTGCGTCAACGGATTCTCGGGCTGCCCCGGCGACGGCCCGAACGCCGTGAACCCCAACTGGGTGACCTGCGCCTGGCCCGACGAATACCGCGACATCCTGGAGTGGCAGTGGAACAGCGTCGTGATTCCCTACTGGAAGGAGCAAGCCGCCTTCCTCAAAGCTCACAAGGTCAAGTTCTGCATCGAGATGCACCCGGGATTTGTCGTGTATAGCAACGACACCTTGTTCAAGCTCCGCGATGGAATCGGGGCCGATGGTGATGCGATCGGAGCGAACTTTGACCCGAGCCACTTGTGGTGGCAAGGCATCGACCCGATCGCCGCCGTCCGCGAACTCGGGGCGAAGGGGGCTCTGTATCACGTTCATGCCAAGGACACTCGGATCGACCCGTACAACAGCGCGCGCAACGGCAATCTCGACACCAAGAGCTATGGCGATATCCTGGAGCGCAGCTGGGTGTTCCGCAGCGTCGGCTATGGTCACAGCCTGGAGTGGTGGAAGGATTTCGTCAGCAATCTGCGCATGGTCGGCTACGATCACGTGCTCAGCATCGAGCATGAGGATGGTCTGATGTCCCCGATGGAAGGCCTGAGCAAAGCCATCGACGTGCTGAAACAAGCCGTGATCTTCGAGGAAGCCGGCAGCATGTTCTGGGCCCGCGATTGATCGCTCGGGAATACGAACCAAACCGAGAAGCCCCGATTCGCCAGGTAGCGAATCGGGGCTTCTCACTGCCTCTTCCCTCGGTCGTTCGCATTAAAGAGCGCGAATCCCGGCTACAATAGAAGAAGCAGGAGCCCCCTTGGGGATTGTCCATGATGTCACTTGCCTTCACCGCCCTCGTGCTGATCGCCAGCAACCAGCAACCCACCACGCCTGTCGAGCCCAGGTTCGTCGCAGAGCGGATGTATCAGTTGAAGGAGCTCAAGACCACAAAGATCTCCATCCCTGAGAAGATGGAATTGACGGCGTGGATCATGGACACCAACTCGAAGCGCGCCGAAGGGATGATGCACCTGCTGGACGCAGACTTCACCGAGAAGCAAGGCATGCTCTTTGTCTTCAACCGCGCCGCCTACCAACGATTCTGGATGCGCAACACGCTCGTGGACCTGGACATCGCCTACATCCACGCGAACGGCAAGATCAACAGCATCTACACGATGAAGGCGCTGGATGAGACGACCGACTACTCCTCAGCCGCGGCTTCGCTCTATGTGCTGGAAGCCAAAGCTGGCTTGTTCAAGAAGCTGGGCGTGAAGGTCGGCGACACGATTTCGATTCCGAAAGACGTCAAAGCTGCCGAATAAACGGCAAGGATTTTTGATCTGAGGGCCCGTGGAGGCTGCAACCGAGCGATTCCGTTCGGGGTATTCTTGGACGTACACAACCAGGCAGGGCTCCAGAAAACACACGGGGTGGCCACAGGGCCGCCTTTTTTGTTAGCTCGGACACATTTTTTGCCTCTCAAAGGTTAAGAATGAAGGAGCACCGGTCGCCCGACCTGGCGTAAGAAAGAGGCATAGCGATGGACATTCTGCAACAACTCCAACAGATCGCGATGGAACGCGAACTTTCCTTGGATGAACTCAAAACTGAGCTTGAGCAGGCACTGGCCGTCGCGTACAAGAAGTACAAAGGCGTCCAGGGCGAGGTTACGCTGCGGCTCGACAAGAACGTCAAGAGCGGCGCGGTGATCGAAAAGGAAGTCGTGGGCGAGGTGCTCGAACCGAGCTTCCAGATCAGCCTGAACGCCGCCCGACGCTACAACCCGGAATCGCAGATCGGCGACTTCATCCCCGTCGAAGTTGACCCGAACACCTTTGGACGAATTGCGGCTCAGACCTTCAAACAAGTTCTCCAGCAGAAGCTCCGAGAGGCCGAGCTTCGACGCCTTCACGACCAATTCAGCGAGAAGGTCGGCGAAGTCGTCTCCGGCATCGTCAGCCGACGCGAAGAGGGCAACGTCCTTCTCCAAGTCAACCGACACGAGATTGTTCTGCCGAAGCGCGAGCAAGTCGGCACCGACGACTATCGCCCGAACGAGCGACTCCGCGTCCTCGTGCTCAAGATTGAGGAAGATCGACGAGGATTCCAAGTCGTCGCCAGCCGAAGCCACCCGAACCTCCTCCGCAAGCTCCTGGAGTACGAAGTGCCGGAAGTTGCCGAAGGGCTGGTCGAGATCAAGAGCGTGGCCCGTGAACCCGGTCAGCGCAGCAAGCTCGCGGTCATTAGCCACGATGAGCGCGTGGATGCCGTCGGCGCCTGTGTAGGCCAACGCGGCTCGCGCATCCAAGTTCTGATGGACGAGCTTCGACCGGAGAAGATCGACGTCGTGCCCTGGAGCGAGGATCCGAAGCAATTCATCATCAACGCGCTCAGCCCGGCCAAGGTCAACTCGATCAAGCTGAACCACGAAGAGAAAACCGCCCACGTCATCGTGCCGGAGAGCCAGCTCTCTCTTGCAATTGGCCGAGGCGGACAGAACGTGCGCCTGGCTCACCGACTCACTGACTGGAAGATCGATATCAACGGCGACGAGCGCGGCTCGGAGAAGTCCGGAGGCTAATCGTACCGACCCAGCACACCCCGATTCGAACCTGCATTGCGTGCCGACTCAAGGCCCCTCAGCAGGATCTCATCCGCCTTCGGGCTGAGGACTCTACAGGAGTTCTCAGCCCGAATCCACGACAAGGCACCGGCAGAAGCGCGTATATCTGCCCCACCCCAGAGTGCCGATCCAAGCTGACCCCCAAAGCCCTCAGCCGCACCCTCCGCCGCGCGATTGACCAAGAGGAGCTCGCCCGACTCCTGACTCATCCGGGCTTTCCCTAGAGGATTTATGTCATCAGAGGTAAAACTACAACTCATGCCCGTGAATGTTGCCGAGTTCGCTGCTCAACTCAAGGTCGCCCCTGGTCAAGTTTTGGCCCAGCTGAACGATCTTGGCGTTGAGGTCACCAACGGATCGTTTGAAGCCGACAGCGATCTGCTGGAACTGTTGCGCGAAGCCATCGGAACCGGTTCCGGCGATTCCAAGACGATTTCCCTTCCCCACGGCCGAAGCCCACGCGATATCGCGGCGGCGCTCGGAGTGAGTGATAAGGAAGTTCTGACCGCGCTCATTAAGAAGTTCAAGAAGATGGTCACCCTGACCACCGTTCTTGAGGATGAAATGGCCGAAAAGCTTGTCGCCGAGTTTGGATTCAAGCTCGAATGGGCTCAGCCCGTGGCGAATAGGCCGTCCGCCAGCAAGGTCGCCAAGGGGGGCAAGCACCCCCGGCCTCCGGTCGTCACGATTCTGGGTCACGTTGACCACGGCAAGACCAGCCTTCTCGACTACATCCGCAAAGCCAACGTCGCCGACAAGGAGCATGGCGGAATCACCCAGCACATCGGTGCTTACCAGGTCACGATGGGCGACGGGGTCATCACCTTCCTCGATACTCCAGGCCACGCCGCGTTCACCGCAATGCGCGCTCGTGGAGCCCAAGTCACGGATATCGCGATCCTCGTGGTCGCCGCCGACGACGGCATCATGCCCCAGACGATCGAAGCCATCACCCACGCGAAGAACGCGGGCGTTCCGATCATCGTAGCCGCCAACAAGATTGATAAGCCCGCTGCAAACCTCGACAAGGTTCTGCAGGCTCTTCCCCAACACGAGCTCGTGCCGAGCGAATACGGCGGCGACATCACCGTCTGCCCCGTCAGCGCTCACACCGGAGAAGGTGTTCCGCACCTGCTGGAAATGATTCTCCTCCAAGCCGACGTGATGGAGCTTCAAGCCGACCCGAAGGGTGAGTTTGAGGGCGTGGTCATCGAAGCCAAACTCGAACGAGGCCGGGGCCCTGTCGCCACGGTTCTTGTGGAAGAAGGCACGCTGAAGAGCGGAGATGTTGTGGTCGTCGGCAAGACCTGGGGCAAGATCAAGGCGATGAACGACTACGCCGGCAAGCCTCTCAAGGAAGCTGGCCCGTCGGTGCCGGTCGAGATTCTGGGCATCAATGATGTCCCGATGGCAGGCGATGCCGTTATCGTCGTGAAGGATGAGCGCGCCGCCCGATCTCTCACCGACGAGCGACTGGAAGAAGAGCGCCAGCGCAACGTTGTTGGCCCGAAGAAGAAGATGACCCTCCGCGACCTGCGGAACCATCTCCAAGCCGAAGAGATCAAGGACCTCAACCTCATCATCAAGGCTGACGTTCAGGGCTCGGTTGAAGCGGTTCGGGGGCTCATCGAGAAGATCGAGAGCGACGAGGTGAATGTCAAGATTCTCCTCAGCGGCGTCGGAAACGTCACCGAGAGCGATGTGAACTTGGCCGCCGCCAGTAACGCGATCTGCGTCGGATTCGGCGTCAAGCCCGAAGCCAAAGCCAAGAGCGAGGCTGAGCGGCAAAAAGTCGAAATCCGCACCTACAACATCATCTACGAACTGATCGAGGACATCGAAGCCGCTGTGAAGGGCATGCTCGAGCCGAAGTTCGAAGAGGAGTACCACGGCACCGTCGAGATCCGCGCGGTCTTCAAGCTCACCAAGGCGGGCAAGGTCGCGGGATCGCACGTCACCGATGGCAAGATTCTTCGTAACGACAAGGTGCGCGTGAAGCGCGGCACCGAGCTGGTCTACGAAGGCACGGTGGACTCGCTGAAGAACGTCAAGCAAGACGTCCGCGAAATGTTCGCGGGTCAGGACTGCGGCGTCAAGTTCACCGGTTGGGAAGACTTCAAAGAAGGCGACGTCATCGAAGCCTACGAACTCGTTCAGATCGACTGACCCTGACCAGACCCAAAGAAGAAGCGCACGATCTCCTCGATCGTGCGCTTCTCTTTTGTCACCTTAGTGAGGCACCTTACTTCACCCGAGTCCAGGTGACCGGAGCGCCGGTGCTGATGAGAGTCACCTTGTCCTCGCCCTCGAACTTGAAGGCATTGGTGGTTTCCTCACCCTTGGCCTTGCTCAGCTGTGCTTCGATGAGTTCTTTCTTGTCTTCTTGCTCCTTGGGGAGCTTGACGACCTTCATGTCTTTCACCTTCATCGTGATCTTGTCGCCTTTGATGGTGCAGTCGGAGATCATCTGGAGCCGAACGCCTCCAGTTTCGATTTCCATGGTCATGGTTTGGTCGGCCTTGACTTCGATGTCGGCCGGAACTTTGGAACCGCCCACTTCGACCTGGCCTGTCCACTTACCAACCAAACTGGGGCCAGCAGCGGCGCACCCGTAGAGAGCGAAGAGGACGGTGACGGGGACAGCGAACAACGCAGCGCGTGGAATCATAGGGTTCTATGATGCGACCGCACGCAGCAAAATTGTGTGATCACGATCACGAACATCTCGAAATCCTAATCGGCACGAGTCAACGTCAACACATCGCCCTTCGACGACGAAAGGTGTAGAGTATCGGGCCCACTAAAACGCAGGGTCGAGATTGTCCTGGAACCAACTTGTACAGTCTCGATCGACTTCTCTAGCTCCTTTTCTGCGGTCGGAACAAAGTCCAGAATGGTTCCGGATGCGCGAGAACCTTGCGAGACGGTAGTCAGCACGTTTCCACTTCTGGAGTACGTGGCGTAGTAGTCAAGCTGGATGCCATCTTCCCAAACAACACTGTATGTTGACGTACCGTCCTCGCGAAATTCTATGAGAACGGATGGACTGTCGCGTGGCGCACCGAGGCTGCCCTTCCCCTTGCCGACCAGTGTTGGTTCGCGAGCGCAAGCAGGCATTGCCGCGAGCGCTATGAGGGAGAAGAAGAAAGCACCTCGTCTCATCACATTGCCACTATACACACGTGGTGCGGTCAGACCAAAGAATCCCACGAATCGCCGCAGTCCTGACCGTAGGTTTACTTGGGGTTCAGCATCGCTCGTCCAAACTGCTAGCCGTTGTCTCACGAGGATAAGGCACCAGTGGTGCTAGGGTATCGAGGCAACGCTACTTGACACGGGTCAGCGTGACCTTCTTCTTATCCGGAGGCGTGACGATCATCTGGTCGCCCTTGATCTCGAATGTCATCGACTCCGTCCGCCCGATTCGATCCTTTGATCGATTCTGGATCTCCTGCTTGTACTGCGGGTTTGATTCGACGAGTGGCCCCGAGGCTTCGGTGCTCGTCAGCGTCGTCGTGATCTTGTTTCCGGATCGAACATAGGTGTAGTGGATCTTGATGTTCACGCCTTGATCGGCTTCAAAATTCGCCTCGAGGGTTCCGTCAGCCCGGTAATCCATAATCATATCGCCGGACACACCTTGCTGGTTCAGGGTCATCTTCCACTTACCAAGGATGCTCTCCTCGGGAGCGCACCCGCACAGAACCGAGAGAGGCAGGAGGAAGAGGACAAATGTGTTTGCTCTCATAACTCCCCTACTTTACTCAATATAGCCCGCCGCCCCAAACGAAAAAAGCCCCCGCGTTTGCCGACGCGGGGGCAAGAGGTGTTCCCAAGTGCTTTCGCTGTTTTCGTGAATGTAAAGTGTTAGTTTCGACCGGCGACCATGCGGGTGCTGGCGGGGGCGACTTCGACCTGTGCGGTGCACGGAGCAAGAAGGAAAACACTCTCGCCCAGCTCTTCCCAGGTGCCTTCAGCGTTGTAGTTCACGCCGCACATAAAGTCCTTGATCTTCTCGCGGAGTTCGGCCGGAGCCATCGCAAGGTTAAGAATCTGCTGCTCGCCTCGCTTCAGTCCATCGGCAGCCGCGACGGCATCTTGGAAAGAAACAATTTGGCGTCGAACCGTGATGTGATAGCGGGTGGCTGCGTTGATGCGCAGAGTGGTCGGTTTGGTGGGGGCAGCCGAAAGGGCTTCCTCGTCAAATTCGTCTTCGACTTCGCGAACAAAGAAGTCGCGGATGCGACCAAACACGCCGGGCTTTTCCAGAGTCTCTTCCATAATACAGTTGTCCTTCCGTGGAGTTCTGTTTCGCGCCTAGCGCGAACCAAAGAGTGCGGTCCCGATCCGAACGTGAGTCGATCCTTCTTGGATCGCCACCTCCAGGTCGTGGCTCATTCCCATGCTGAGCCAGTTGACCCCGATCCGCTCTGCTTCTTGGCGGAGCAATCGGAATTCTGCCCGACACTCTTCCGGATCCTCGACCATCCGGGCGATGCCCATCAGTCCGCGAAACCGAACATGCTTGCACTGTATTACATCTTCTACAAGCCTGTCAAGATTTCCGGGAAAAATTCCTAACTTTTGTTCTTCCCCGCTGATGTTGAGCTGTATCAGGCCATCAAAGGTCCGCGTTTGTTTGGCGATTTCCGCCAGCTGCCTCGAGTTCTCCAGGGTGTGGATGACATCGACGCTTTGGGCGATTTTCTGAGCCTTGTTCGACTGGACCTTACCAATAAAGTGCCACGTGATATCGCTTGGCAATGCGTGGACCTTTGTCTCGGTTTCTTGCCACCGGCTCTCCCCAAAATGGCGCAGACCCAGCGCGTGCGCCGCTAAAATCGCCTCGTGAAGTTGCGTCTTGGAAACCGCGATCAGTGTCACCTCCTCCCGCTTTCGACCCGAGGAATCGCAGGCAGCCTGAATCCGCTCTTCGATCACGGCAAGGTTTTCGTGAATCAGAGGAACCCACTCCTCCACCGTCCTCACGCTCATGCCCTTGATTCTGCGAGGGTTGCGCGGCACGGGGCGGGACTCCAGCCATCACGCAAGCCCGCAAGATAGAATGAAAAGCTCATGGCGCGCACGCTTACCCCGATTCAAGAGACTCTGCTGGCGGATATCGAAACGCCGCTGAGTGCCTACTGGAAGCTCGCCCATGATGAGCCCCACAGCGTCCTGCTGGAGAGTGTCACGGGGGGCGAGCAGGTCGCGCGATACAGCATCATTGGTCTGCGCCCGAAAGGTGTCCTGCGCTCGCACCACGGACAAACCATCTACACCGAAAGCGGGTCCACCACCGATCTCACCGACTCGGCGCACGGCGATCCCCTGGCCCCCCTCCGCGATCTGGTCGGACATCTCCCGGAAGGTCTCAGCGAAGGTCTCCCCGGGTTCTGCGGCGGCGCGGTGGGCTGGATTTCCTACGACTACGTCCGCACCATCGAGCGGATCCCGAGCACAAACCCGGATGTCCTCGATCTCCCCGAAGTCGCCCTGATGATTTGCGAAACCGTGGTGGTGTTTGACCACGCCAAAAACCAGATCACGATCCTCGCCCTCAGCGATGGAGAGCCCGGCAGCGATGACCACGCCCGTGCGGAGATTGAGCGAATCAAGTCTCGCCTCCGCGAGCCTCTGCCCGCTCTCCCGACGGGCGAGTTTCCGGTTCACCCCGTTTCTGCCAACGTCTCCCAATCGGAGTTCGAGAGCGGCGTGCGGAAAATCATCGACTACATCCTCGCCGGAGATTGCATCCAGGTGGTGCCTTCTCTCCGCTTTGAGACCATCGTCGATGCCCACCCGGTCACGCTCTACCGCGCCCTCCGCTCCCTCAATCCCAGCCCGTTCATGTACCTCCTGCGCTTGGATGGAATCGACGTGGTGGGTGCCTCACCCGAGCTGCTGGTCAGCCTCAAGGAGCGCGAAGCCAGCGTCCGCCCCATCGCCGGAACCCGCAAGCGCGGGGCGAACAAAGCCGACGATGATGCCCTCGCCGCCGACCTCCTCGCCGACGAGAAAGAGCGCGCGGAACACATTATGCTCATCGACCTCGGGCGGAACGACTTGGGGCGCGTCAGCCAGCCTGGCACGGTCCGCGTGGAGGATCTCATGGTCGTGGAGCGGTACTCCCACGTCATGCACATCGTCAGCGACGTGAAAGGCGAACTCGAGCCTGCACGCGACGGCGTCGACCTCGTCCGCGCCACCTTCCCCGCCGGAACCCTCAGCGGAGCTCCCAAGATCCGCGCGATGCAGATCATCGAGGAAGTTGAACCGTCACGCCGAGGCCTCTACGGGGGTGCCGTCGGGTTCTTCTCCACCAACGGAGACGTCGATCTCGCCATCGCCATCCGCACGATTCTCATCAAAGATGGCAAGGCTTACGTCCAAGCTGGTGCGGGGATCGTCGCCGATTCCAACCCCAGCAGCGAATACGAAGAATGTGCGAGCAAAGCCCGCGCCGCGTTGCGGGCCATCGAACTCGCTCAGGGAGGACTCTGACGATGACCAGCCACACCGAATATCTCTGGTTCGAGACGGCGAAACAAGAAGAGTTTGTCCGAATCACGGATGAAGTCGAGGCGATTGTCGCCCGATCCGGAGTGACCGATGGCATGGTTCTGGTGAGTGCGATGCACATCACCGCGGCGGTCTATGTCAACGACTGGGAAAGCGGCCTGATTGCCGACATCAAGGATTGGCTGAACCACCTGGCCCCGAAAGCCAACTACCGACATCACCAAACCGGCGAAGACAACGGCGAAGCCCACCTCAAGAACCTCATCATGCACCACCAAGTGATCCTGCCGATCACCGAAGGCCAGCTTGATTTGGGGCCGTGGCAACAGGTGTTCTATGCGGAGTTCGATGGTCAGCGACGCAAGCGCGTGGTCGTCAAGGTGATGGGAATCAGCGAACTGGGCTAGTCCCGAGCGGGTTTCAGAAAGATCGGCGTCCCATCCGGATCGCGGAGCGAGCAGAACATCACCCCAGGATGCGGCTCAATGATCGGGGCCACCTCGACCCCCTTCGCGATCAGTGCATCCCGATACGCCACCAGATCATCGACATAGAAGCTGAGGGCCGCTTGCGAAGGATGAGTCTGCGGCTCCCCATCGGCATGGAGCGCCAGGTGGCTCCCGCCCAGGTCGAATTCCACCCAGAACTCATGGGCAAGCTCCGCCGAGTTGAGACCCGTCACCAGGCTCAACCCCAGGGTTTCCGCGTAGAACTTCGCGCTGACCCCCATGTTTTTCACATAGAGGATCGCCTGCATTCCCTGGACTTTCATCGAACCCAGAGTCTACACTCCCCGCATGGTTCCTGGCCTGATCTCGGTGATGCTTCTTTTCACACTTGGCATTGCGCCCATCGGTCACGATGACCACGATGATTCCATGATCGACTGGGAAGCTCTCGCGCAAGATTTCAAGTTCACCGCTCCGGGCAAGAATCGGGTGGTCTGGGTGGATAGCCCGAACATCAACCCCCGACCCGAGGGCACGGTCATCGACACGATTGTGCTCCACCACACCGCGAGCACGAATCTCGCGGGCACGGTCAAGTGGTTCACGATGCCAGATAGCAAGGTCAGCTGCCACTTCACTGTCGGCAAAGATGGGTCGATTGTGCAAATGGTGATGGAGCAGATGCGCGGCTGGCATGCCGGAGCGAGCACTGACGCTCACGGACGCAAGAACGTCAACGACTTCAGCATCGGCATCGAGATTGTCAACAAAGGCGATGGCAAGGATCCCTACACCGAGGATCAGCTCGATGCCGTCGAGAGCCTGGTTGCCGTGCTCGTGCGGTGGTACCCGATCCGCCAGATCGTCAGCCACGAATACATCGCCGAGCCCCAAGGCCGCAAAAACGACCCGATCAACTTCCCTTGGGAGCGCATGGAGCGATTCAATCTGCCGCTCTACTTCGGGCGAAAACCCGGTCAATAACCTCCCCTGGCCCACCACTTGGGTGCCCCGATCCCTTCAGGGTCGGAACGGAAAGCCCCCGATCCTGAAGAGATCAGGCCACCTGGTCAAACAACGAAGCCCCCCGGAGACGAGAGTCCCTAGGGGGCCATTCCGGATGGAGATTCCGCTTATTCTTCGCCGAGGAACGGGTACCGGTAGTCCGTGGGCGGAACGAACGTTTCCTTGATCGTGCGCGCGCTCAGCCAGCGATAGAGGTTCAGGGCAGAGCCAGCCTTATCGTTGGTGCCGCTGCCCCGAGCCCCGCCGAACGGTTGCTGCCCCACGACCGCCCCGGTCGGCTTGTCGTTGATGTAGAAGTTCCCTGCCGAGTGTCGCAGCTTCTTGGTTGCCAGCTCCACGGCGCCCCGATCCGTGCTGATCACCGCTCCGGTCAGGGCGTAAGGCGAGGTGCTGTCCACAAGACCCAGCGTCGCCTCAAAGTCGTCGGCGTCATACACGTAAACCGTCAGCACAGGGCCAAAGATCTCCTCGCACATCGTCAGCGACTTCGGATCCTTCGTCACGATCACCGTCGGCTCGATGAAATAGCCGACCGACTTGTCGTAGTTTCCGCCCGCAATGATTTCGTTCTCGGGGTTCGCCTTGGCTTGGTCGATGTAGTGGGCGATGCTGTTGAACGCCTTCTCGTCGATCACCGCGTTGATGAAGTTCGAGAAGTTCTCAACCGTTCCCATCGTGAAGGTCGCCATCTCGCGCTTCATGATCGCGAAGACTTCCTCCGCGATATTGCTCGGCACATAGGCGCGGCTTGCGGCTGAGCACTTCTGGCCTTGGAACTCAAACGCCCCGCGCAGCAGAGCCGTCGCGACCACCGCCGCATCCGCCGACTTGTGAGCGACGACAAAGTCCTTGCCGCCCGTCTCCCCAACGATCCGCGGATAGGAGCGATAGACCCCCATGTTCTCCCCGATCGTCTTCCACATTCGGTTGAAGACTCCGGTCGAGCCAGTGAAGTGAACGCCCGCGAAATCCTTGTGATGGAAACAAACTTCGCCCACCGTCGGGCCATCGGTGTAGATCAGATTGATGACGCCATCTGGGAGCCCCGCTTCCTTGAGGATGCGCATGAACATCTGCGCGCTGTAGATTTGGGTTCCCGCTGGCTTCCACACCACGACGTTGCCGCACATCGCCACGCTCGTCGGCAGGTTGCCACCAATAGCCGTGAAGTTAAACGGGGTCACGGCCAGAACAAACCCTTCGAGCGGCCGCCACTCCAAGCGGTTGTGCATCCCCGGAGCACTCTTCGGCTGCTCTCGATAAATCTCGTCGAGAAAGTGGACGTTGAAACGCAGGAAGTCGATGATTTCACACGCCGCATCAATCTCCGCTTGGTACACATTCTTGCTTTGCCCAAGCATCGTGGTGCCGTTCATATAGGCGCGGTACTTAGTGGCGATGAGATCAGCCGCCTTGAGGAAGATTGCCGCGCGGCTCTCCCAGCTCATGGCCTCCCAAGCGGGCTTCGCCGCCAGAGCCGCCTCAATGGCCTGCTCGACATGCTCGCGGTATCCGCTGTGATAATGCCCCAGGGTATGAGCAATCTCGTGCGGGGGATGGATACGGACAAGGTGTCCGGTGCGCACTTCTTCGCCGCCGATGAACATCGGCACGTCCACTTCCTGACTCTTCAACTCGGTAAGGACTTCCTTCTGTCGTCGCTTTTCGGGGGAGCCGGGGGCGTAGTTCAGCACGGGCTCGTTCGCTGGCATTGGGTACGAGAAATTGCCGATATCCATAGTGCCTTGAGTCTACCGACCCCGGTGAGTCAGGTCTCGGGCGGGGTGAGTCGGAACTTCCTCCGGTGCCAGCCGATATAATGAAGGAGCAAGTGCAAACTTGTGGAGATAACACCTCATGAAAGCTCACAGCCTCTTAGCCATCTGCGCGATGGCAGCTCTGTGGGCCGTGACGGCCTGTTCTCCGAGCGTGGCTCAGTCGTCTGATTCGACGACCCCCGGCTCGGAGACGGTCTCTGTCCTCAAGGTGGGCGATCGCGTCGGCGCGTTCGACCCCTACCATGTGGCAGGGCCCGACAAAGGCAGCGTCACGTGCCCCACGTGAAAATACGGCAATCGACCTGCGGTGCAGGTCTGGATCAACGACGAGAAAACTGAAAATCTCGCCAAAATTGCCACCCTCCTCGAAGAACGGCTCGCGAAATCGACGAAGGACTTGAAAGCCTTCTTCATCGTGGTCAAAAAGTCGAAGGAAGATGAGCAGAAAGCCGTTTCCCTCGCCGATGCCATCAAAGCGAACAAGCTTGCCGTGGCCCATGTCGGCCAGGATGAATCAGGGGTCAGTGCCTACAAAGCCACCTCGCCCGGCCTGAAAAACGTGGTCTACGTGTATGTCAAGCGGCGCGTTGTCGCCAGTTGGGCCAATTTCGACCCAACCGACGAGAACCTAAAGGCACTCAGCGCGGCCATCGACAAGGCTGAAGCTGGCGGATAACATCCGGTCACATTAGCAAAAACAAAGCCCGGGATCTCGTCGGAGACCCCGGGCTTCTTCGTGTTGCCAGAAGCTCAATAGTTGGGTTTGAACTCGATTGGATCGACCGTGTCGAACCCAACCTCGCCTTCGTACTTCTGAATCCGACCAAACAGTCGCTTCACTGCGTCTTCGATGTGCGAAAAATCAAGCCCCGGGAAAATCGCAGTCTGGCGCAGATTTCCGTCTTCATCGGGCACCAGTCGGGTCTCCCGAATCCCGCGTTCCAGAGCACGCTTGTTCTCAATCCCCATGTTGTCCAGACAGCTCTGAACCACGTCTCGACTATGCTCCCGGGGCCCATAGATCCCAGCTTTGTGCACAATCTCCGCGAATTCGTTGTAGTTCGGAATGATGTTGCCCGCTGGCATCGAGAAGTACTTGATGACATCCGTCATCGCCTCCAGGGCTTGGGCAGGATAGTAGTAGAGAAAGAGCCGTGCCCCTTCCAAGAAGAAGTTGTAGTGGGCGGCTTCGTCCATGGCAATCAGCTGGCTGGCCCGCACCAACACGGGATCCGCTGAACCCTTGAACTTCTCCACCAGACTCTTGCCCCGGGCAATCACACCGAGATTGAGATAGTTGATCTGAGTTGCGCGCTCCTGAAACACGGTGTAGAAAATCATCCGAATCGGATCACCCTCCCAGGGCAGCGTCCACTGATTCGAGCGCAGCTCTCCCATGTAGTTCCTCAGCCAATCCGGCGACCTGAATCGACTAAAGAGGCAGGCGTTGTGCCACAGGTCGGCGTGCTTGGCCTCCTCACTTCCCCATCGAATCTGGAAATGGCTCCGGCCATGACTTCCCCTCACCAGATTCACGATATTCTCCACGTAGTCGGGGACGTACTGTTCCACGGCAAAGAACCCTTCGAGAACCTTGTTGATCTCCTCGTTGTGATCCTGCCGGATGTCCTTCCACGGCACATCAGTATCGGGATTCCAGTTCCGCTGGCTCTGGCTTCGATTGATGTACCACCGGTACAGTCCCAGGAAACTCCGCTCAATCAGGCGATCCTTCTCCGCGCGGCTCAGGAGCCCGACCGGGATTCTTGGGCGGTGCGACTCAATCTCCTGGATCAGTGACTTATCGTAGGGCAACATGGCGGCGTCTCGGGAACGCCTCCTTCTACGCCGAGTCGCCCACGGCCGCTTCAGTCCGCACGCACTCTCCTGACAAAAGTGCAAGTTTTGCCCCTCACTGTCACGGATCCGCCCAATTCTTGTCCTGAGAAACCAGAACGAACACGGAACAGACATTCAGAGACAGGGCAAATTCTTGTTCATTTCATAAAAATGCCCCGGTCCTGGTATATCTTCTAGGTTCGTGATTCGTTTGTAGGAATAGAGATGCCGATCGTCGCCTTTGCTACCTTGACCCTCGCCAGTGTTCTCCAGGACACGCCGCAGGTCACTGCGCCGCCGTCGCTCGGAGACAAAATCGTCTCGATCAGCGCGGAGGCCATTGGCAAGAAGTTCGGCACGGGCGAATGCGCCGAGTTTGTCGATCACGTCCTGCGAAGCGCGAAGGCCAAGCCATTCGGAAGCTGGAAAGACGATCCTAAGCCGGGAGATTATGTGTGGGGCAACCGAATTGCCACGGTGGACTCTCCCCAGACCCCCTCTCTCGCAGAAATCCGCCCCGGCGACATTCTCCAGTTCCGGGACGCGAAATTCGAGCTCAAAACAACTTATCGGCGAGAAACCATTGCCGCCAGTCACCACACCGCCATTGTGGAGTCGTACGATCCCAAAACCGGCATGGCCACCTTGCTGCATTCAAACAGCGAGGGCCGCATCCATGTCGCGCGCAGTCGGTATCCCCTGACCAAGATCACTCAGGGCCAATTCTGGGCATACCGAGCTGTTCCCGCCAACGCTGCCTCAAGCCGCTGAGGTCCGCATCTTCGTCGGAAGATGCTTCGGGAGCAGCTCTTGCTCACCGGAAGAGGCCATCACCGTGGCGCGCTCCATCGTGTTCTCCAGCTCCCGGATATTCCCTGGCCAGGGATAGGCGTGGAGCAACGCAAGGGCTTCGTCGCTGACCGTGGCGAGTTCCCGCGCGTTCTCGGCGCTGTACTTTGCAAGGAAGTGCTCACACAGAGGCTTGATATCTTCCTGCCGTTCGCGCAGAGCCGGCAGATGAATCTCGACGACCTGGAGTCGATAAAGCAGATCCAAACGGAAGGTTCCATCATCGACCGCCGCCTGCAGATCACGGTTGGTGGCGGTGACCAAGCGGACATCGACTCGGGTCGGCTTTGTGGCTCCGAGACGCTCAAACTCGCGCTCCTGAAGCACCCGGAGAAGTTTAATCTGGATCGGCATCGGGATATCTCCGATCTCATCCAAGAAGAACGTTCCTTGGTCAGCAAGCTCAAAGCGCCCCGGTTTGGCAGTGTCAGCCCCCGTAAAGGCCCCTTTCTCGTGACCAAAGAGCTCGCTTTCGAGCAGAGTCTCCGGCAAAGCCGCACAACTGATCGCGACAAACGGCTGGGCGCTTCGCTGGCTGAGGGTGTGGATGAGACGCGCCACGACTTCTTTTCCTGTGCCGCTCTCGCCCGTAACCAGCACGGTTGCCCGCGAATCTGCGACCTGTTGGATGGTCTCGAGGATCTCCTTCATCGCGGGAGATTCAGCAATGAACGCACGCTCGACCTTGGCGTCTCCGCTCGCCTTCTTGGGCTTCGCCTTGGCCTTTGCCGACTTCGGCTCGTTGCCCTCTAGAGCGCTTTGAATGATCTTTTTCACCGTATCAAGATCAAACGGCTTGGTGACAAACTCAAATGCCCCGTTCCGAATCGCCTCGATCGCCTGGGGAATCGTGCCAAACGCCGTCATGATCACGACTGGAGTCTCTGGATGCAGCTCCGCGATTCTTTTCTGCAGATCGTATCCACTCATGCCCGGCATGGTGACGTCGGTCAGAACGCAGTCAACCGACTCACGCTCCAGCATCGCCAGAGCCATATCGGCTGAGTCCGCGATCATCGCGTGCCAGCCGTTCTTGTCGAACGAGGCCTGCAAAATCCGACGGATGTTCATCTCGTCGTCAACAATCAACACGCGCTTTTTCTGACTCATGGATTCCTTCGTTTGGTCGGTCTCTAGGCGGCGCACCGGTCCAGAGTCACCGTGAATCGACTCCCTTCCCCGGGTGCCGATTCCACCGCGATCTCTCCGCGATGTGCATCAATAATCTTTCGGGCGTTACAAAGGCCGAGCCCAGTGCCGGACGCTTTTGTCGTGAAAAACGGGGAGAAAAGCCGGGCTTTCTCGTCCTCGGAAATCCCCACCCCGTGGTCGGCAACACTGAACCCAGTGGCGCTGATTTCGAGGATGACCGTGTCGCCCGATCCAGAAGCTTCACGAGCATTCCGCAACAGGTTGTGAATCACCTGACCGAGCCGCCGCCGATCCACCAGAATCGGCTTGGTCGTTTCCGCCACGCTGACCTCCAGCACAATCCCGGACTCCTCGAATTCGACCTGCTGAACTTTGGCAATCGGAAGAAGCAGCGAATTGAGGTCGGTCTCCTCGAGATTGAGCTGCATCGGGCGCGCAAACTCAAGAAACTCCTCACACAGTGAGTTGAGCTTCGTCGCTTCCTCCTCGACAATCCCGATGAAGTCTGGCAAGAGTTCAGGATGCTGGCGAATCATTTGCGCCGCAGAGCGAATCCCGGTGAGCGGATTTCGAATCTCGTGGGCGATCGCTGCCGTCATCTGGCCAATTTCCGCCAGACGCTTCACCCGCGCGACTTCCCTCTGCTCGCGCTCGTGATCGGTGATTTCTTGAACCGTGATAACCCCGCCTCCGGAGGTGAGGGGTGTCCCCTGCACGAGCCAGAACCGATCAGTTGCAGGATCGTGGGCTTGGCGCTGCACCAGCTCTCCCACTGAATTGACCTCGCTGACGGTGCCGCGAAGCACCGTGCCGAGCTGACTCAGATCCGCTTCTTCGAACGATCCGAGGAAAGCATCTGCTGCGGCGGCTTGGTTGTGATTCAGGATTTGGCCATCTTGATCCACGACGACCACCGCTCCGGCGACTGAGTCAAGCACGGCAAGCAGCTTTTCGTTCGCGATCATCGTCTCGCCGACTTGCTCCTTGAGCGTTGTGACGAGAAAGGCATTGCTGACGGCAAGCGCAACATGCGCGGCCAAAGCGGCTGCCTGATCGAGGTCGCGGTCAGTGAAGGGACTCTCACCGCTCTCGCGGCTGATGTTCAGCACGCCGATGGCTTGGCGTTTCGTGTCCACAAGCGGCAAGACCATCGCGCTGGCGATGCTTTCGTTACCCCTCACCTCGGCAAAATCGGGGGAGAGCCGCGGATCATCAATAATCCGCGCGACTCCGCTGTAGGCGACAATGCCGGCGATTCCCTGCCCGTGCGCGATGTGCGCGTCATCAGGCAGGCTTTCTTGCTTGCCAAACTTTGTGCGGATGGTGTAGCCGCTGGCGGGCTCACCCAAAAAGATGGATCCACCGGACGCCCGGAACCACGAGACGCACTTGACGAGCGTGATGTCGAGATACGACTGCAGATCCGAGTCCGAAACCGGGCTCAGATCAAACAGATCCCAAAGATCCGCCTGCGACCATCGTGGAGAGGCTGCCACTCCCTGTGATTATCGGCAACCGAGAGGGCGCTTCTCAGGCTGAGTTACTCGCCGGTCGAGAGGCTGGGTGTCCAGCGTGGATCAGGCTGATGCCCAAGGAACATGACCTGGGCCAAGGCAAGGCCAAGCGCATCCCCAAACTCTTCGTTGGTGAGGGTTCCGCTCTTGTTGGTGACCAAGGGTGCCACCGGGCCAACAAATCCCCAACCCACCAATCGAGCGAGCTGCTCGCGGGTTTGAGAATCGGCGTTATACTCGTCGATGATCCCTTTCTCCACCCGAATCCCACGCGGAGTGGCGCGGAACGCTGGCTTGTAATTCTCAATCATCTGATCCAAGAGCGCAATGATCTCGGCTCTCGTCGCTGGTCGATTTTCCGCTTTGGGGAAGGTGAATGGCTGAGCGCCAATCGTGCGGGCAACCGAAGGATCGACTTCCGCAAGCGCAGCGATCATGTCGGCGTGGGTCATCGCGGCGGGCACAGCTTGCTTCTCGCTGAGCCCTGGATTCAGGAGCCCAAACACCAAGACCGAGACCATCGCCAGCTTTTTCATAGATTTGTGACCGCGCCGCTGCGCCCGATCGCGTCAAGTTCTTCCAACGCTCGACCTGTCCCAATCGCCACGCAATCAAGAGCATTGTCGGCAACCCGAACCGGAATCTGGGTGACCTGAGTGAGCAGCATATCGAGCCCTCGCAAAAGCGCGCCGCCACCCGTAAGGACGATGCCTCGCTCGATAACGTCGCTGCTCAGTTCCGGCGGCGTCTCTTCCAGAACCTGACAGAGCTTTTCGGCAATCTGCCGAACCGGCTCGCTCAGGGCCTCACGAATCTCCTCGCTGCTCACTTCCACAGTCTTCGGAAGCCCCGCGATCATGTCGCGTCCGCGGACGTTCATCTTGAGTTCGGGATCAAGCGGATACGCAGATCCGATCCGAATCTTGAGTTCTTCCGCCGTTGGCTCTCCGATGGCGAGATTGTAGACATTGCGGATGTGGCGGATAATCGCCTCGTCCATCTTGTTGCCGCCGATCCGTAGGCTGGCCGATTTCACGATGCCACCCAGGCTGATCACGGCAATATCCGTGGTGCCTCCCCCGATATCGACCACCATGTTGCCGCCTGCTTGAGAAATGGGGAGACCCGCCCCGATCGCCGCGGCCATGGGTTCTTCAATTGTCATGGCCCGACCGAAACCGGCCGCGTGAGCTGCCTTGATCACCGCGCGTCGTTCAACATTCGTCACCCCGCTCGGCACGCAAATGAGAGCCGTCGGCTTGACGAACTGGGGGCCCCGCACGGTTTTCAGCCGGATGTACTCCAGCATCTTTTCCGTGACGGTGTATTCGGCAATCACGCCGTCCTTCATCGGCCGGATCGCCGTGATGTTGCCAGGAGTTCGCCCCAGCATTTCGCGGGCATCGTTTCCGACGGCGAGGACTCGCTTGGTTTTGGTATTGATGGCGACGACAGTGGGCTCGGTGAAGACAATGCCCTTGCCCCGGCGATACACCAAGATATTCGCCGTGCCGAGATCAATGCCGATTTCAGGAATAAGTCTCAATTCAGGTGACGCTCAATCCCCGGAGTCAAGCTACCGGGTGCTCTTCAGTCGCGACTCGCTCAATCAGTCCGCCTAGTTTCGTCAGGTTAGCTTCCAGGTTTTGATAGCCCCGGTCGATAAAGTGGACGTTTTTGATCGTGCTCTCGCCCTTCGCCGCCAAAGCGGCCAGACAAAGGGCCGCACCTGCTCGAAGATCGCTCGCTTCCACGACCGCTCCCGTCAATTGTTCTACGCCCGTGATGTTGGCATTGCGACCTTCGGCCCGAATGTTCGCCCCCATCCGCGAGAGTTCTTGAATGTGACCGATCCGGCTCTCGTAAATCATCTCTTCGATGACACTCGATCCATTGGCAAGACAGAGCAGAGCCGCCATCGGCTGCTGGATATCTGTCGGGAATCCGGGGTAGGGCATCGTCTTCACGCGGATGCCATTCCAGCGCTCGGTGGCCCAAACGCGCACCCAATCGTGGCCTTCTTCGGCATGGACGCCCGACTCTCTCAGCTTATTGACCAGCGCGGTTTGATTCTCTGGAAGAATCCCGTTCACCTTGACATCTCCCTTCGTGATAGCACCAGCCAGGAGATAAGTGCCAGCTTGGATACGGTCAGCCGGGACATTGAACGTCACCGAACCGAGTCGCCTGACACCCTCAATCGTGATGGTGCTGGTGCCAAAGCCTTCGATACGAGCCCCTGCGGCGAGTAGAAACTCCGCAAGACTCACGACCTCCGGCTCAATCGAGGCGTTCTTGATCGTGGTGATCCCTTCGCCCAGGGTCGCGGTTGCCATGAGGTGCTGAGTGGCCCCGGCGCTGGGGGAATCCAGATAAATCTCTGTGCCAACGAGCTTGGCGACCTCAGCAACATAGTGGCCGCCCACCGTTTCGATCGAGGCGCCCAGACCTTGCAGACCCTTGATGTGGAAATCCACCGGACGCGCGCCAATCTTGCATCCGCCGGGCATCGGGAGCTTCGCATGGCCCAACCGAGCAAGAAGCGGCCCGAGCATGTAGAAACCAGTGCGGATCTTTCGCACCAGCTCCTCACTGGGGACATAGTTGTTGTGAAGCTGTGTGGTATCGAGGAACAGGCTGTTCTCGCGGAATTCGGCGGTGATGCCAAAGCCGCGCATCAGCTCGATCTTAATGTGGATATCCGCAATGTCCGGGACGTTGTGCAGCACTAACTGTCCATCGACCAGCGGAACGGAGGAGAGAATCGCGAGAGCCGCGTTTTTGCTGCCCGAGACCTCCAATTCTCCGACCAGCCGCTGTCCACCCTGAATCCTCAATACGCTCATAAATCCCAGTTCCTTCCCTAGTGTCTCGTTGATCTCGCCAATCCCTGGCGCTGAGGGTCTATTCTACACCACAGCAATCTTGGCGGTCCACAAGAAACTTGTCCACGTCCTTTCGACTCCCGTTGACCGAGCCGTGATCCGTTACCGGGTGCTTTGGAGAGATTTCTTTAACATTTCGTGAAATCGCGCCCTTTTTTGCGGGTGATCCGTTGTATACAGTAAGCATGCCGCGCCTGCTCCCCGACGCGAGACCACGGAGCGCCCATCCCCCCATACGGGTGGATGTGCAGATATCTGGGTGCATTCCCCTGCCCCAGAGTGGGCCCGCGCGCGACCGGCACGCGGGCCCTTCTTTTTTTGAACCCCTCTCTGTTGCCGCAGAGACTCCGGTTCGTCGGAAGGCACCCCAGGCGCGGCAGCCCGAGGAACAAACCCCATGGCTCATCACGACGTGCTCCTTCTGAACGCGAACTACGAGCCGCTGAATGTCTGCAACATTCGGCGGGCGGTCTCGCTTGTCCTGCTTGGAAAAGCCGAAATCCTCGAGGATTCGGATCGCTTGGTGTACACCAGCTCCGGCAGCCTGAATGTCCCCAGTGTCGTGCGGATGCGCTATCAAGTTCGCCGGCCGATCCCGCGTCTGCGACTCTCGCGACATTCCGTCCTGGCGCGGGATAACTACGAGTGTCAGTACTGCGGATCCACCCGAGAACTCACCATCGACCATGTCGTACCTCGGTGGGAGGGCGGACCTCATACGTGGGAAAATCTGGTGGCATGCTGCCGCAAGTGCAATCTCAAAAAGGGCGACAAGACCCCGGTTCAGGCCAACATGAAGCTGAAAAAACAGCCCAAACGCCCGAACTACGTGCCGTATTTGAGTCTTCAGAAGTACCTTAAAGCCATGACCCGCGAAGATTGGCGGTTCTACCTTCCCGTCTTTGAAGAGTTCCGTCAGGCCGTGAACTGACGAACGTATCCCGCAAGCCCGCCTGCTGACCCAGGCGGGCTTGCTTCTTCTATGGCAGCCGGGAAGAGCCAGCTCACCTCAGGCGATAGTGCCCCTTGGCTTCCACCTTCTCAAACACCGCATCCTGCGTGTGCTCGTCGATGAGAGCCGCCGTGCCCCTTGTCACCCAAACCTGACCAGGGGGCACCGCCCGATGGTAGGTCAGGGCCCGCGCGGGGACTTGACTCTCCGGAGACATGATGAGCGTGCACACCAGCACCCGAGCCGCGTGATTCTGGAGCAGAACATCGCGGGCCACATCGCGGGCAATGAGAGGATTGGCCGCCAGAACAATCCCTGGCTCCTGAGGAAGGAGCCCATGCTGCAACGCCGCCTCGGCGAGAGAAACCTGGGCAGCTTTGTCGACAAGAATCGCGGTCAAGGTTGGTTCCCCCGAAGCTGAGGGGATCCCGCGCGCAGGTAACAAATGCGGAACGATGGCGGAGCCTCTCGGCTTGGGCTCTGAGCTGCGCGCCTGGGCTTCTTGCCACCGAAACCCCCAATCTCTCGCCGTATCGAGGCGGCTGGAAGAGAGGCAATGCCGGATCGCTGCCTCGTAAACCTCGGCGTAGCCCGGGTCGACGCTGATGATTCGTTCAAACCCAGCCATGGACCCCTCGAAACTCTCCGCCGCCCGGGAATCAGCGATCAAGATCGCCATTTCCAAGGCAGAGGCCCGCACACGTTGCCGAACCACTTCGCACCAGGAGAGCTTGAGCGCCCCCCCCACTGGGCCATGAATCAGCTGCAAAGCAGCCATCGCGCGGTCACGAGCCAACGCTGGCTCGCCCGACTCTGCCGCACCCTTGGCCTCTCGGGCCAACGCTTCGAAATCGTTGAGATCACTCGGCAACGCGACCATTCTCATCGTCTGCCTTCCGCTTTGGAAAACCTCTTCGGGATCGCCGCCAATCGAGGTAATTCCCGAACGCAGAAGATAGAGGGTCACGGAAAGCCGGTTCTTCTCGTTTTCCGATTCCTCCTCTGGCCACAACCAGCGGATCAGATCGCGACGCGGCACCGGACGGCCAGCACTGAGGGCCAAAAGCAGGAGAAGGTCTCGCACCTTGGTTGTTTTGAACTCGTTTATCACCTGATCCCGGACGCAAAATTCCACGCGCCCGAGCAGATTCACCCGGTAGGGATTGGACATATTGATCTCTCACCTTTTCAGAACCTGTCCCGGAAAACCGGAGAAAGCTCTGGAATGAGTATGAACCAAGTGTCCACATAAAACGCAAGGGTCACGTAGATTTCACTGCCATTTCATCAGGAAAAGCTTCCCCGCAGATCTGCGTGGGCCAGGACGGACCGCCTTCTGCGATACACTCCGGCGAGTGATCCAGCGAAACCTGACCTATGACCCCGCCCTGAGGGCACGGCAATTCGACTTCATGCGCCCGGCAGGAAACGCCACCGTTCCCTTGGTTGTGCTCATCCACGGCGGCGGCTGGATCAGTGGCGACCGATCGACGTTTGAATCCGAACTTCCCTACTTTGTCGAGCAAGGTCTGGCCTGCGCCACCATCAGCTACCGACTCGCCCCGCTTTATCCCTTCCCCGCTGCCGTCAGCGACGTACTCGCGTTCATCCGCTATGCCCGAGAAAATGCGGCCGAACTCGGGATCGATCCAAACGGCATCATCGCGATGGGCAATAGCGCAGGCGGACACCTCGCCTGCATGGCCGGGCTGTGCACACACGATCCCGCGAAGGGCGATCCCGCCGAGCGAGCGAATGGAGTCGTCAGCGTCTGCGCGATCACCGATCTCCGCGATCCCGACACGAATCACTTCCCCATTGCCGCCTCGTTCCTGGAGCAATTCATGGGAGGTTGGTACGGAGGTGCCGAAGAGAAATGGGCACTTGCCAGCCCGATGAGCCATATCCATGAGGGCGCACCGCCATTTCTGATCTTCCACGGCACCGAGGACTCCATTGTCCCCACCGCGCAGAGCCAATCTCTGTACGCCTCACTCTGCCAGGCCGGGGTGCCCGCGGAACTCCACATCCTGGAGGGCGAAGAGCACGGATTCACCTACGAAGCCTGGATGAAGATGCGGGAGATGGCGGCAGAATTCGCCCGGACGGTTTGAAATCATGAGCACACGCGTGGATCTTCGCAGCGACACCGTCACCCGACCCTCTCCAGAAATGAGAGAGGCGATGATGTCCGCCAAACTCGGCGATGATGTCCTCGGCGATGACCCGACGGTGCAAGAGCTTGAAGCCCGGTGCATCGGCCTGACCGGTCACGAAGCCGCCGTCTTTGTGCCGAGCGGCACCATGGGCAATCAGATCGGAATTGCCAGCCAAACGCAGCCCGGCGACTCGATTTTGGTCGAAGACGATGCCCACATTCTTTACTATGAAGTCGGGGCGCTCGCCGTCTTGAACGGGCTGACCGTGCGCTCGATGCCAAGCACTTTCGGGGTTGTGGATCCGGCGAGCCTCGCCTCGCGAAAGCTGACAGCTTCGCTCCATACACCCGGCACAACCCTGGTCTGCCTCGAAAACACCCACAACCGGCACGGAGGCACCATCACCTCACCGGAGATTCATGCTGAAACCGCCCAAGTAGCGCACGACTTGGGTCTGAAGGTTCACATGGACGGGGCGCGTTTGTGGAACGCCGCCAGCGCTCTCGGCCTCCCCATTCACGCCTTTACTCAGCACGTGGACTCGGTGAGCCTGTGCTTCAGTAAGGGGCTGGGCGCGCCGGTCGGATCCGTCCTGTGCGGCGGAGCCGAGCACATCGAGCGAGCGCGCATTTGGCGAAAACGTCTGGGCGGAGGCATGAGGCAATCGGGATTGCTTGCCGCCGCGTGCCTCTATGCGGTCGATCACCAGTTCAAAGACCTCCAGCACGATCACCGTCGCGCGAAGATTCTCTCGGACGCCATCAACGGCCTGAATGGCCTTACTTCCCCGGCTCCGCAAACGAATATCGTGATGGTCGATACCGACGATTCGGCCGAGAGTTGGGTCGCGAAACTCGCCGACGAAGGAGTCGATTGCTTCCCGTTTGGGCCTCACCGGCTTCGCTTGGTGTTCCACCGGGATGTCAGCGATACAGGGCTAGAAATCGCAATTCGGGCCTTCCGGAAACTCGCGAGTAGCTGAGCCTTACACAAACAGGGAGCCGCGCCCGAGTGCCTGCAGACTCCGATCGTAGGTGACCTGGGCGAGGTGCTCAAGGTTCACGACATCTTCCCGGTTGTATTCGGTGAGGATCCGCAAGGCGTCGGCATCGCCCCGCAAGTGCTCCCTCCAGAGCCGGATTGCATCCAGACCCGTGAGCCCGTCTGTTTCGTCGCTCCTGGAGAGGCCGAGCTGGCGCTCGATCTTCTTGAGGCCACCGCGGATTCCCAGTCGCTTGAGCGAGAAGCACAGGTCGAGGTGGATTTGGTCAAAGGGAGTACGCGGGAATGCACGTTGCAGCATCGGCACGTCGAATCCAAGCCCAAAAAAGGTGACAATCATGCCCGCCTCGCTCAGCATGTCCGGGAAGTTGGCGAGATCGTTGCCCTTCGTCAGAGCGGTGAAGGTTGTGCCGTCGTACAGCCCGATCATGGTGACGGCATCGCCTTCCCGTCCTCCATCGGTCTCGATATCGAGATAGAGGATTCGATCTCGGAATTCGGGCCAAGCACGCCAAGCTTCCTTCGACCCTAACGCCCTCCAGAAGAACTGATGATCCTTTTCTTCCAGAGCCGTCACCGACTTTTCCACGGTGTGAATGGCGCGCTCGCGGTCGGCGGTACCGATCTCAAACTCAGCTGGTCGGTCGAGAAAGGTCAGCCAAGAATCACACCCCTGCTCCCACAAAGACTGCTCCATCCGCGACCCGATGCCGGGCACATGACAGAACGTCTTTTGCAGCACGAGTTCTTCAGCGGCTCCCAGAAATCACTCGCCGCCGAGGGAATCGCTCTTCCGACCCTGCGGGACGATGGATTGATCCGCACCGGTGCGTTGTTGCGGCAGCGTCAGAGTAAAGACGCTGGAACTGGGGAACGGCAGTTTTTCAGCCGGGTTGTCGTACCAGTAGTCCCCGGTCTGCATGTTGCGATCAAACTCGCCTGAAATCCGCATGAATCCACGGCCGTACCAAACCGTGCGCATGTCCGAGCCGAACCATTGAATGGCGCGCCACTTGCCGGTAAAGACCACCGTAGCTTGCCCGGTATAGACTATTCGGTCCATGCCCTCGTACTCCTTTCGCAGCTTGCCGGAAACGATGTCCATCTTGCCATCGAGCTTGCTGACGAGCAGCGTTCCCTTGAAAGTGGTCTCGAGTCGGCCTTGCCCATCAATGCTTCGGAAGCTCCCCAAGTTGCTCTGAAGGTGCATCGTGCCGAACTCTTCCTTGCCTGTGACACCCGCTCGCTGTGCTTGCGTCGCCGGCTGTGCGACCAGGTATGTCGCAACGGCAAGGGCTCCCACGGCCAGGCTGATTCGAGCAAACTTTTTCATAAAACCTTCTCTGCGATTGAGACGAAAATGACCCCGAGATTTTACTCCAGAAGGCCGTCATTCCTCTACGTCTGGGCCCGCGCGAGGGGGCTTCTCTCTCAAACGCAGTCCGCTCGCGACGAGTTCCCACGTTCCGCTAGCGGGTTCTCAACGAGGGCTCCAGGGAGCGATCACCCCGACACTCAACTCGCGTCCTGATGAAGAAATGGCCTCTATAGCTGTCGTAACGTCCCAGCAAACTACTTTTTGCCAGAAGATTTCTCGCGTACAATGCACGGAATCAAGATGAAGATTCGCCCTCTGCTCGGTGCGGCCGTTTCTGTTTCGGTTTTGTGCGGCGTCGCGATGATGATGCTCTCCAATGCCAGCCCCTATGTTACCGCCGCTCAGGCCAAGACAACGAAGGGCAACAACCTCCACCTCCAAGGCGATTTGATCAAGGAATCGGTGAAGGTGGATCACCAAAACATGCAGGTGAGCTTTACGATCAAGGACGACGAAGGGCAAATGCTTGACGTCGTTCACAAGGGTCTGCCCCCTGCCAACATGGGCGATGCAACTCGTGTGGTGGCCGTCGGTGGAATGCAAGGCGGCACATTCACCTCCCACAAGCTCATCACCAAATGCCCGAGCAAATATGAGAGCGAGCCGGGCAAGCACCCCGAGTCGGTGAAGATCGACCAATCATGAACCCACAGCCTCTTCTGCCGATTGGCTCCCTCACCGGCCTGGGGATGCTCGGCATGGTGCTCATCGGAGCCGCCGGACTGCTCAGCCTTGCTGCCGTCTTCGGAAGCTTTAAGAATTGGGATGTCAAGCAAACCGGCCGCCTGCTGATCGCAGGGTCGGTCAGCTTCTTTGGCGCGTTCGCGATCCTGATGACTCTGTTCATCACGAATCAGTTCCAGTTCCGATACGTGTGGCGACACTCCGCCCTCGACCACGAGATGAGCTATCGCGTGGCGGGAGTGTGGTCGGGTCAAGAAGGATCGTTCCTTCTCTGGGCGATCTGCTCGGCGGTGTTCGGCGTCATCACCCTCCGATTCACCGGCAAGTACCGCCGCGGATTCACCGGGGTTTACGCAGCCTTTCTCGCCGCTTTGGCAGGGATTCTGAGCTTTGAATCTCCTTTCTTCCTGAACCCAGCCGGAGCCCCAATCATCGACGGGAACGGCATGTCGCCGACCCTGATGAACTATTGGATCGTGATCCACCCCCCCACGATCTTCCTCGGTTTTGGTGCCCTGACCGCGCTCTACGCCTGGGCAATGGCGGCCCTGATCCATCGCGATCTCGACACCTGGGTGGATCAGGTTCGACCCTGGTCGCTGGTCGCCCTCACTCTCGTCGGAACCGGACTCTGTATGGGCGGATTCTGGGCGTACGAGACCCTTGGTTGGGGCGGATTCTGGATGTGGGATCCGGTCGAGAACACCTCGTTTGTCCCTTGGGTGATCGTGGCGTGTTTGGTGCACGGAATCTTCATCCAGAAGGCTCGCAAAAAGTGGCACATCGCCAACGTGGTTCTGGCCGGGCTTCCCTTCCTGGCCTTTGGCTACGGAACCTTCCTCACTCGGAGCGGATTCCTCGGCGACACCAGCGTCCACAGCTTCGCCCAGATGGATCGCTCCGCGCTGTTCATCCTCATCGCCCTGATCTCCACCGCGATGATCGCCTTCGGCGTCACGATCGCGAAAGCGATGCCCTGGTGGAAGCAAAATCGCCCTGAAGGACTCGCCTCCTCGGGTGCCCTGCAGAAGGAAGCCTTCTACTCGCTCGGCACCAAGCTCCTGCTCTTCATGGGAGCCGTGACCGGGTTCGGCATGAGCGTGCCGCTCGTGCAATCGCTGATGGGCCAGCAGCCGAAGGTGGTGGAAGAGCAGCTTTACAACACCGTCACATCCTTCGCCTTCATTCCCCTCATCGTCCTGATGGCGATCGGCCCCTTCCTGACATGGAAGGGACAAGGATTTGGCGTGATCGCGAAGAAATTCGTCAACACCCTGGCCCTCACGATCTTTGCCGTCGGCGTGCTGATGAACTGGCTGACCTGGGGCGGGCGCGAAGTCCAATTCGGACCTCTGGTGATCGGATTCCCCGGCCAGCCCGCTGATTTCTCCCAGCAAACCTCGATGCTGATGGGCGTCTTCCAGGTGCCTACCGCTCCCTGGGTGCTCGCTCTCACCGGACTTTGTCTCTTCGCGCTCTTTGCCAATCTCGGCCGAATGTTCCAACTTGCCAAGACGAGCAAGACCTCGATCGGAGGCATGCTGACCCACTTCGGCGTGATCATGACGATGACCGGTCTGATCTTCTCGCGGGGTCTGCAGCAGAAGATCGAAGGCATTGTCCACCCCAGCAAAGAACTCCCCGCTTTTGGCTACTTGGCCACGGTCGAGGGCACGACTTCGAGCTTCGTGGATCGGAACAACAAAGTCAAGGTGCGGTTCGAGAAGCCGAACGGCGACCAGTTCCTCGCCAAATCCGGCCTCTATTTCACGCCCGGTCAGGACGGGGCTCCGCAAGAGCACGTCTGGCCCCATATTCAGCACCACGGCATCTATGACATCTATGTTGTGGTTCGGGCGTTTGTGATCGAGGATGGTCAGCCGGACTTCGGTGGATCCGAGCCCGTCGGCCTCATGCCTGGGCAGCGAGCGGAGTTCAACCGCTACGTATTTGAATACAAGGGCCTCAAGACCGAGGGCACCCCGGGCACGTTCGGCGCAACCTTTAAGACCCCCGTCTCCGTGTGGACTCCCGAGGGCGAAAAGAGCGTCACGCCCTACGTGAAACTCCTCGGACCTGGCGAAATGGAGCGACCGATCATCGACATCGGTGATGGCCTCGGCCTCCAGCTCGACCGGATCGATGCCGCCACCAATCAGGCGTTCTTCATCGTTCACTACACCACACCGGCCTATCCGATCCAGATCTTCTACAAACCTTTGACTGGGTTCGTGTGGTGGGGGGTCGGTATCATGACGATCGGTGGATTTTTGAGTGCTTGGTACCGCCGCCGCTCCCGACCGGAGCCGCCGACACCGAGCAGCGAGTCAACCACCGAACCGGCCGTGAAGCCGGAAGAGAACGCCGATGCGCCTCCACAGCCTGTTGAAGTCTAAGCTCCACCACGCCCGGATCACCTATGCAAATCCGGACTACATCGGGAGCATCGAGATTGATGCCGACATCATGCGGGAGGCGGGCATCCTCGATGGCGAGCTCGTCCATGTGTGGGCGGTTGATCACACCGCGCGCATCCAAACCTACGCTTTCAGCGGCCCCAAAGGGGTTGTGGGCATGAACGGCGGCGCGGCCTTCCACTTTGAGAAAGGCGACCGACTGATCATCGCCGCATTCACTCTCACCGATGAGCAAGTGACCCCGCGCATCCTTCTCCTCGGCGACAACAACGAAATCGTCCGCGATCTGAGTCCTCACAATGTCCTCGGCTGATTCCCCCCGCGTTGATCTCGGCGCCTTGCTCGTGGAATCGGGCGCGGTGCTCCAGGGGCATTTTTTGCTCACCAGCGGGCGGCACTCAAATGTCTATTTCGAGAAATTCCGGGTGCTGGAGCAACCTCACGTATTGAGTGCGCTCTGCGCGGAAATCGCTTCGGCGTTTGAGGGAAAGGTCGATGTCGTCGCCGGACCCACCACGGGCGGGATCATCATTGCCTTCGAGGTCGCGCGGCAAATCGGGCTGCGCTCCTTGTATGTGGAGAGCGTGGATGGCCTGAAAATGCTCCGCCGGGGGGCATCCATCGAGGCCGGAGCCCGGGTTTTGATCGTCGATGATGTGCTTACCACTGGCCTGAGCGTGCACGAAACCGCCGCCGCTGTGCGATTGGCGGGCGGGGATGTCATCGGGGTAGGTGTGTTGATCGACCGGAGCACCCAAGATCCTGGATTCGGGGTTCCGATGCATGCGGCATACCGAGTGGATGCCGAATCCTGGGCCGACCACGAAGTCCCCGACTGGCTCAAAGCCATCCCCATCACCAAACCCGGCACGCGGGCGTAAGCGCTTTTTGATCCGGGTTCCTCGATCCCTTAGGTCTTGGTGCCCCGAGCCCTTTAGGGTCGGGATCCCACCCATTACCACTCGCCGTTTTCCCCAACTTGGAAATCAGTGGTCGGTGCCCGCAAGGCGATCCGCGCACGCGGCCCGATCCCTGCCCTCTCCTAGGAATGGGGAAGGAACCAACAGGATCTCAACCCAACCGAGGATTCAGCTCCGACGCCGCAACATCCCCCGACTTCAACCCGGGGAACCAGGCCGCGAGATCATTCGCCCGATCCTGCGAATCCACCGATCCAACCGTAAGGCCATCCGCGTAGTAGATGATCGTCATCACCTCGCGGGTGTAGCTCCCGGGATTCCCCGGTGCGCCGTGGAGGCACCAGCCGGAGTGAAAAGTCGCATCGCCGGCCGCCATCGCACGCGGCGGCGAGACCGTGTAGCCCTTCTCCCGGATCAAATTCTGGATTAGCGCCTCCGAGCCATCCGAAATGGGCAGGTGCCCCAGGTACCCCTCGGCATGGGATCCCGAGGCGAAATACATCGTCCCCATGGTCTCCGGGACATCCACCAGAGGCATCCAGAGAGTGATCGTTTTGTCGGAATCAATCGGCCAATACTGCTGATCTTGGTGCCACGGAGTCAGGCCCCCACCTGGCTCTTTAAAGAGCGATTGATCGTGATAAAGCCGCACCGCATCGACTCCCATCAGATCGGCGGCGATCCGCGCGAATCGTTTGGCAAGCACAAATGCCGCGACAGTTTCATCGTGCCGCCACAGATTGGTGGTTTGCAGAAAGGCCTTGCCGTAGGTGTCCCGCTCTTCCAGCGGGCGAGACTCCTGGTTGAGTCGGCCGCTCGTGCGCAGAATCGCCTCGCGGTACGGGGCGAGGTCATCCGCTGAAATCAAGCCGGGCAAATAGATGTGTCCATCACGCGCATAGGCGTCGCGCTGTTCAGGACTCAAGGGATAGGCACTTTCCAGGATCGACATGCCCGCAGTCTAACGCAAAACTTCGGACCAATAGTCAATGATCGTCTCCACCGACTCGTGCCCGTGACTCTGCCCTGGCCCGAGCGGCGGATCGAAGATTTCCCGGCAACCCCACTCCACCGGAATCGAGTCCGGCATACGCGCCGGAACCTCCAGCCGCCCGAGCGTCAGGAACGCCGCGCTCCACATCCTTGGTACGTTGGCGATATCGTATCCACCGCCGGTCATCGCGACAATCGGCAGACCCACATCCCGAACCTCCTTGACCGCGCCAAGCCAACTTTGGACATCGCACTCCAGGTGCCCTAAGGGATCGGTGCGATGAGGATCGCAGCCCATTTGGAGGACAAAAGCTTCTGGCTTCAGTACATCCACCGCTCGACGAAACACCTCGGTGAATGCCTGCAACCACAGGTCTCCCGTCGTGCCTGGTTCCAGAGGAACATTGATCACCGACATTCCTGCCCCGCGCTCCTGGATGAACCCCGTGCCCGGATACAGCACCCGACCGGTCTCGTGGATGCTGAAGGTGATCACATCCGGGTCATCCAGAAAGATCGCCTGAACGCCGTCGCCATGGTGGAGGTCGATATCGACATACATGACCCGGTTGAACTTCTCCTTCAGAATCGCGCACGCCATCGCCGGGTCGTTGAAGACACAGAATCCACTGGCTCGGTACCTCTGAGCATGGTGGAGTCCTCCGCCCGCATTGATCGCGAGCATCGCTCCCTCGCAAACGTCCTTGGCCGCCCGAGCCGATCCTGCCGAATAGGCAAGTGCCGCCTGATAAATCCCGGGAAATGGGGGAGTGTCGTGCGTGGAGAACCCCCGTCCAAAGAGCTCTTCGGGCACCGCCGTTCCGTGCTCGGTCAACTCGAGCACAAACTCAACATAGTCCTCGTCGTGAACCAGGAGGACATCCTCCTCCGAGGCGTAACCAGGCTCGATGCATTGCAGCCAAGGGTAGAGAGCCTTCGTACACGCGATTGTCCGCTCTAACCTCACCGGCTTCAAAGGGTGCTGCGGCCCGAAGTCGTAAGCCAGCATGCGCGGGTGATAGTAGAAGTGCGGAAGACCGGCCACAGGAACCTGAGCCTACCAGAGCCCGGAGCAAAAAAGAGCCCTCACCACGAGGGTGAGGGCCGAGGGTTCCAGGGTTTTGGGTTGAGCTCTTAGAGGGTTGTTGGGCTGGGGTCGCCGTCGGAACCTTGCTCTCGGTTCCAGTCTTGTAAAGCGTCTTTGGTCAGTCCCCACGCGCCGGCAATAGCGGCAATCGTGATGGCGGTCATGGCGAGGGTAATCAGCATTTCAGTTTTTTGCCCCAACTCGGGGCTACACATGGTTTCTTCCCGAGATCGCCGCCGGTTTGAGCACCGTGCCCGACGACAAATACCAGGCTTGCCCCTAACTCTCGCACCGATACCGGCGCATGAATACCGGGATTCATTGCCTCAGCACGATCTCTCGGTATCCTTACCGGGTGATTTTTGCGAGCCTCATCGCCCCGATCCTACTGGGGTCGTCCCGCACGCTCTCGCTGGACTCCCTGACGATCACCGCTCCGATCTCCTCCAAGTCGGCGCGGGCCGAGATCAGTTTCGGCGGCAAACCGCTGGTCGTCTGGACTCAGAGCGACACGGAGATCGGTTACAGCGTCGCCTCAGAGGGCTCGCTCATCCTGACAGGACGTCGTAAAGGAGGGATCACGACAACGAGAATCCGGCGCGGCCCCTTCCCCGATTCCCTTTCGATTTCGACGACGTGGCAGGTGCCCCCTGGTCTTCGCGTCGGGACATGGATGGATTCCTACCAGCCTCAGGGGCCTTCCAAGACACTTCATACCATCCAGGCCGAGGCGCGATACTGGACCACCCCCTTCCAGACGCATGAATTGGAAGGGATCGGTGCGGTCACGATCACGCCCGACCCGAATTTGGACGTGGCTGGCAGCTACGCCATGCCCACCTTGTCGGATTGGGGTTTCGGGTTCACGACCCCCGAATCTGCCCCACGCTCCGTGACGGGCTCCCTCACCTCGTCGCACCTTGTCTGGGTCACTCCGAGCGGAGGGTCAGGAGCGGTCGCCCAGTCGGCGGATCGGGTGTTTCGCTTGGGCGCGGAGGCCCGGCGATGGCGAAGCTACCCCCAGCAGTTGCCCGCAGCCGCAGCAGCTCGGCAAACCTTTGTCGGGAATCTTGTGCAGCTGAATGAAAAAGGCGAACCCGTCACGCCGGGAATGCAAGTCGGGGCTCGGTGGTGGTCGTTTGGGGAGCCTGGCAAGGAGATCGGCGGACCCTTCAACCAGCCCGACATGGCATTCCGCAGCGAAGAGAACCTGCTCCGGGTAGCCGTGATTCACAAACGCCTCGGGATTCTCAAGCAGCAGCCGTCCTGGCTTCGTGTCGCGGAGATGACGGTGAAGAGTCTTCTTGCCGCGAGTCCTCCGAATGGCTTTGCCCCACTCGCTGCCGTCGGGAAAGAGCCGCTCGAGCTCGCCTCTCCGACCCCAGCCGACGAAGCAGCAACCGCCTTCCACGCTCTTGCCTGGGTCTGGCACTTCCCCGGAGACGAGCTCAATACGGAACTCCAGCCACGTATCGAAGGCACTTTGGAGCGTGCAGCGGGTCGAAGCGAGCAGCCCTGGGCGGCCTACGCTCTTGCCGCTCGAACCCTCGCGACTCCCTCCGCCACCCCGACGAGCCAGCAGTACGCGGCGCAGATCCTTGTGAAGGGCGTGCCTCCCCTCACCGGTGTGGGTGATCCTTGGGTGCTTGAGGCCGCCTACTGGCTCGCCCGAGCCAATCCCGCCCCAATGAAAGCCTCGGTCGAGTCCCTGGTTGGACAGTGGAGCTTGCAGCAAAACTCTCTCGATGCCAGCTACCCAGGGGGCGCAACGCTGGGCTTTGGCGCGCTCGGCGGCTTGGGATTGATGGACAACCGCACGGCTCACTTTGGGTCCAGTCTCGCCCGGCTGGCCATGCTTTACCAACGACCGGATTGGATGGATCGAGCCGCCTTCGCCCTGCGCTCGCTGCAAGGTCTCTCCAATCTCGCGGGCACCGCTCTCCTCAAGAGTGAGGGGCTTCCCATGGATGAAGCCTTCCCGAGCATGGGGCTCACCCGAGCGTTTCTGCCCGATGCCCGAGTCCGATTTGAATCCTCTGAGGGGCTTGCCACAACGGCCTTGTGGGAGGTCATCTTGGAATCAGGCGGGCTCACGGTCTTCGAAGACGGAACGGGCGTGGGCATCGATGGCCTTGCCTTCATGGGTGAGAATCGAGTGGTCAATTCACTCTGGTCGAACCCACTTCCGTTCGAGCGATCGTTCCAGGAGCCGATTTTGGATGTGCGTACCGGCGTCAAGACAGACTCCAATCGGGCTCTGCGGATTCCTGCGGTCACCCAGATTCGGCTCGCCGAAACCGCCGCCGGAGTCACGGCGACTTCCGAATTCGGCCTGACTTTGGAACCAGGGGATGCCCCGCTGACCGGCGATTTCTTCTTGGGTGCTCGCAAGATCCCTGGAACACAGAGTTCGAATGGCCTCAGCGCGGCTTTGGGCAAGATCTCGGGCTGGGCAGAGGTTCGGTTCGTCGGCAAAATCGGCAGCGATTCCCTTGCCTCCACGACGCGCCGCTGGTTCGGCGTCCCGAACGATCTCATCTCGGTCGGCCCCGGCGGATGGGAGCGTGATGGAGACCTCCTGCTGGGCGGAGCTCCCAGCCTCGTCCATGAAAAGAAGGCGGTTCTCAGCACCGGCGACTCCGGGACAGGGAAAGTCGATCCAAGCCTGATCGGCTCGATCCAGAGCCAGAGCTTCCTTGCCCCAGCCGGAGTGCTCCGATTCACCATCAACGGTCGAGACACTCTGCTTCAGATCCTTCGGGCTGATTCACGTGAGGTTGTGGCGGAGTTTGAACCGGACACCAAGTGGACGGCGGTTGAGTTTGAAACGGCCCTGCTCGATGGTGCCCCCATCCAGATTCGTCTCATCGACCCATCGGGGGAGGGTTGGATCAGCCTCGGCGATTTGACCGTTTTGATACCTCAGGGCCGGTGATCCTGCGGGCTGGGCGGCCTCGGATTCAGTCGGGTACGACTTCGAGGCCGCCAAACAGGTTGTTCTCTCCGAGAAAAATCGGGCGGCGGACGAGCTTGACGCCTTCCTCAGTGATGACCTTCGAGGGGCTGGCCCCCTTGAGAATGCCGGAGAACTTCTTGCCTTGTCTGGTTCGATCCGTTGCGGCGAGCACGGTTCCGTCACGGTCGACCAGCGTCATACTCTTGAACTTTCCGGCTTGGGCAATCGCCGTGAGGACTTGCGTGGCCTTTTCAGGGTCTCGGGCAAGCAGCAGCGGCTTAACCGATTCGCTGAGGGCGTCGACGCCCCGCGCCAAGGCAGCCTCCCTCTCGCGAGTCGCGTTGATGTTCCCAACGACGATGACGATGAGCAGCAGGAGAAGCGCGAGCCCAGCAAGAATCCCTTGACGGACAGCCGGGTTCAGGCTTTGCTTCGTCTTGGGTTGCGCGGTGGGAGCTTCGTTCTTGGGTTCGGGGGTGGTGGGTGCCGCCGGTTCGTTCACAGGTTCACTCACCGGCTGCTCACTCGTTTCCTGCTGATCCATGAGGATAGTTTAGCGGGTTTTCTGTTGAGAGCATCTTGTCGGCGGCAGACTCGACAAAACCTCCGACTACTCCATCAACCCAGGCAGGGAATCTCCGGGCGAAACATCCATGGACAAATCCCCCCTCTCCCCCATCGCCAATCTCATGCTCCCCGCGAGGCCGATCATGCCGGCGTTGTCGGTGCAGAGAGAAAATGGCGGAACCACAAACCCGAGACCATTCTGCGCGCACAGGCCTGCGAGCCGATCCCGCAGAGCGCGATTCGCGCTGACCCCTCCGACCAGAGTCACCGCTGAGGATCCGGTTCGCCCCGCGCACTGCATGGCTTTCGTGGCAATGACGTCCACAATCGCCTCCTGCAGACTCGCCGCCGCATCCCTCACATCGAGCGCGGAGCCTTCGACCTGCACCAGCCGGAGCATCGCCGTTTTGAGGCCACTAAAACTGAAATGGAACGGATCATCGCGCAAGGCCCGGGGCAGCTTGTACCGGTGCGGATTTCCGCCGATGGCGGCTTCCTGAATCGCCTTCCCTCCTGGATAACCCAACCCGAGGAGTCGGGCTCCTTTATCGAACGCCTCACCGGCTGCATCGTCCAGCGTCTCGCCCAGGAGTCGATACTCTCCCGGCGCGGTCACCTGGATGATCTCGCTGTGCCCGCCACTGATCGTGAGGCACAAGTGCGGATATGGCAGCCCCTCCAGCGAGGGATCGCCCCAGGGCGACATCAGGTGGCCATCCAAGTGATGCACCCCCAAAATGGGCACGCCCCACTGAATCGCAAGTGCCTTCGCCGCGCTCAACCCGACGCTGAGGGCCCCCACAAGACCAGGTGTCCTCGTCACCGCAACCGCGCTGACTTTCTCCAAGCCAGCCGCAGACAAGGCCGCTTGAATCACCGGAACGATGGACTCGACATGAGCCCGCGCCGCCGCTTCCGGAACCACACCTCCCCACTTTTGGTGCATCTCAATCTGAGACGCGACGATATTCGAGCGCACTTCGCGGCCCACGACGACCGCCGCGCTCGTCTCGTCACAACTCGATTCGATCGCCAAAATCGGGCGATCCCAAAATGGAGGAACGCGCCGCTCCACCTTCAAAGCTCCTGAGCCGTCGCGGCGGGTTTCGGCAAGGGTGCCCCCCACTCCGCCAGATCATGGAGCCACATCA
>JAIUNY010000008.1 GCA_020161505.1 Armatimonadota bacterium
CTCCAGCACGGTTCCATCGGGCTTGAGAACCGCGTAGGCCGGGTTCGTCGCACTCTTCGTCATCTCTTCGCGGAGCTTGGCGTTGGCCTCATCCTCGGGAGTCTCACGGTCGGTGAAGAGCTCGATGCGGACGAACTTATCCAACTGCTCGCGATACTTGGGCATGGGGAAGCGTTGGTACTCCATCACGCGGCAGTTCCCGCAGGTTTTTCCGGTGAAATTGATGAAGACCGGCTTGTTCTCCTCGCGAGCCTTGGCCATGCCTTCTTCGTAGGTCATGATCCACGTGATCCCGGTCTGCGCCGATGACTTGTTGTCGGGCGGGAAGAAGGCAAGGGCCGACCCCAAGTTGCCAGGATTGGAGATTCCGCTCAGAATCCAGAGCGCGATTCCCACGTTGACGAATCCAAAGATCCGCCGTCCCCAACCGACATTGTCACCCTTGTCGTGAGGCGTCTTCACCCAGCCGAAGAGATACATCGCGGCGGCAATGAACACGGAGAACCAGATCGCCGCGTAGGCGGCAAACGGCACCCAGATGGGGTCATTCAAGATCACATCGACGTTACTGAAGAACTTCGCGGCGGCGGCGAGTTCCAGGAAGCCCATGTAAGCCTTCACCGCGTTGAGCCACGTGCCGGACTTCGGCAACTTGCTCAGCCCCTGGGGCAACATCGCAAGGATGAAGAACGGGATCGCAAAGGCAAGGCTGAAGGCGGTCATCCCGAGCACGGGATAGAGAATGTCGCCCGTCGTGGCGCTCACCAGAATCGTTCCGACGAAGGGGACGGTGCAGGTAAACGTCGTCAAGCTGAAGACGAATCCGAGCAAAACTGGGGCGACCCAGCCGCCTTTCCCCGCCTTGTTCTGCGCTTCATTCACAAACTTCGAGGGGATGATGATCTCGAAGACACCAAAGAGATTCAAGGCCAGCACGACGAAGAGCACGCCCAGAAACAGGTTGGCGATCGGACTTGCCGCAAGCTGTTGAACGCCGGTCGCCCCGAAGGCCAGGGTGACAATCAGTCCGAGCGCGACAAAGGTTCCCACGATGCCGAGGCAATAGGCGAGCGCACTTGTGAGCACGACCTTCTTGCCTTGAGAAGCCTTCTTCGTAAAGAAGCTCACGGTGATCGGGATCATCGGCCAGACGCAAGGGGTCAGGAGGGCGAGGAGCCCGGCACCAAACGAGAGAGCGAGGAAGGGAAGGAGCCCAGCGGAGCGAGCATTCTCGACATCGCTTCGGAATTGATCGGTGGCTTCGGCTCCTGCTTCAGGTGCGGCCCCGGTCTCACCCTTGGCCTTTGCCATGACGTCCGGGTTGTCACTGCTCACGTCATCCCCCGGAACGATATAGCCTTCCGGCTGAGAGGGAAGCTCGGTGACCGGTTCCGTTCGATCGGCACGCGCCTCTCCAGCGGCGAGGGTGATCGGGATTTCGATCTCCACCCGTCGCGGCCGGTCGCACGATGAATCGTCGCACGTCTGAGCCCGAACTTGGAGCTTGACGATTTGCTCTCCGGTGAGGCCTGCCTTGATGCGAATCGGCACGGCAAAGGCCATGGCATCGTCGTACCAGACGCCGGGTTTCTCGAAGCCCGGAACGTTCTTGACCACACCCGCCGGGAAAATCGGATCGCCGGTTGCTTCGGCGGCGTTGCCCTCTTGGGACATGTCGGTGGTGATGCTCACCCAGTCGCCCGAGAGTTGAGGGCCGAAAACGTGCCATCCCGGAAGCAGCTTGCCGCTGATGATGATCTGAGTGGTCTCGCCCGCTCGCAGATCGCCGTCCTTGAGGCTAGCCGTCCACGTGACCTGCCCAGCCTCGATCGGGCCGATGCTGGGGCCTTGCGCGAAGGAGAGGACGCTGAACAGGCTGATCAGCAAGAGGAAGAGGGCGCGCACCTTCACTTCGCCACCTTGCGCTGGCTCAAGGCATTTGCCCAGGCGAGACGTTGCGATACGCTATTCCAACCTGCCGGGGCCTCTTGGACGGTGATCGTGGCCTTGGCCGTCACCGAAGCCGGGCCGAAACAAACTTGATCAGTGCACTGTTGGTACCGAACCTTGATCGCGACTTCGTGCTTGCCCGCGGTTTTGGGCGCGTGCACGAGGGTCGGGAAAGTGACGGTGCCGTTGTACACGAACGATGCCTCCGTTTCGCCACCGACGGTGCTCAGGCTTCCGCTGGGGTACCAAACCTTGCGCACCTTCGATGTCTCTGCCCCACTGCTGAGCGTGACCGGGATTTGATAGTCCTGCGACGGAGGATTCTGGTAGCCATGAAGCCCATCGGCGAAGGTCACTTCCACATTGGCCCGCACAGGCGCGCCCGGATAGATCGCCGCATCGGGAATAAGAACCCGAACCTGGGGAGGAGTGTTGGCTTGGCCCAGCATCGCGCTGGCGGCAACAAAGGAGAGGAGGGAAGCAGTGACCATCTTGGCTCTATCTCGTGTAACAACGTCTCTAGCAGAGACGGGCTGATCGTCTCAATGTTACCGAGTGAAGTCTTGTTCCCGGAGGATTCTGCGGATAGGCCTGTTCGCGCAAGCTCAGAGAGCGGTTGCGCGAACAGGGTTGTGCTGGGTTCTCAGCCTCCGAGGCCGAAGAACTTCTTGATCTTGTAGGTGGTCGTCTGCCGGTTCATCTCGGCGATCGCGAGGGTGAGAGGAACTTCGTTCGGGCAGACCTTGACACAGTTCTGGGCGTTGCCGCAGTTGGAAATCCCTTCTGGGCCGGTGAGGAACTCTAAGCGATCTGAAGCGAACGCTTTGCCTACGGGGTGAAGATTGAAGAGCAGCGCTTGACCAATCGCAGCCGGGCCAACGAACTCGGTCTTCTCGCTCACCTGCGGGCAGCTTTCGACACAGCATCCACAGGTCATGCAGCGCGAGAGATCGTAGCGGAGCTTGCGGACATGGTCGTCTTGTGGTTGTGCCGGGCCAAGGTCATAGCTGCCATCAATCGGCACCCAACCCTTGATCATGATCAGGCTTTCGAACATCTTGGAGCGATCCACGATCAGGTCGCGGATCAGGGGGAACTTGCTCATCGGCTCAAGCTTCACAACGGCGACATCTCCCTGAATTGTGGCGACCTCGTCGATCAGCGCGGTGCAGGCTTGACGGATGTGCCCGTTGACGTACATTGTGCACGTGCCGCAGACTTCTTCCAGGCAAGCCGCTTCCCAGGCAATCGGTTCCACGAGTTCGCCCTTGGTGGTGACGGGCTTCTTGCGGATCTCCATGAGGGTGGAGATCACGTTCATGTCGGGAAGGTACGGGGTCTCGAAGGTTTGCCAGAACGGAGCACTCTTCGCGTCCTTCTGTCGCTTCACTTCAATTCGGATGGTTTTGACCGCAGTTGCCGTTGACATAGATGCTTTGTCCTATTCTACGCAATCGGCATCCGGGGATGCTTCCTTAGGTCATACAAAACGTCTATCATGTTACGAAGTGGTTGCGAGCACAGGAGCCTCATCTTCCGATCACCCGAGAACTGCCGTTCTCGGAGTACCAGTTTCATGCCTCAACATGGACGAAACCATCGGCGAAATCGAGAAGATGATCCTCAGCGGAGAGCCACACTTGGTGGCCACCGCCGATGCATCTGGCATCGTGATTGCCCAATCCGACCCAGAGTTGATGGCGATCTACCAAGGCTGCGCCCTCGCCACCCCGGATAGCTACGGAGTCGTCTGGGCGCTCCGGAAGAAAGGCGTGCATGTAGATCGAGTCAGCGGCGTTGATGTTGCCGATCGCCTGTGTGAGCTGAGCGCGCGTAAGGGCTACACCATCTATCTCCTCGGTTCCGAGCCGGGCGTTGCGGATGCCGCGGCAGAGCGGATGCGGCTCAAGTACCCCGGATGCCAGATCATTGGCACGCACCACGGCTATTTCCCCGCCACGGACGACGAGTTCATCGCCCAGGAGGTCGCTCCCTCGAACCCGGATATCCTCTTGGTCGCGATGGGGATCCCTCGACAAGAGAAGTTCATCCTCAAAACAATGCAGATCGTCCGGGCGCGGGTTGCCATCGGAGTCGGCGGATCACTCGATGTCTTCAGCGGGAGAGCCAAGCGAGCTCCAGTCATCGTCCAAAAGCTGAAACTGGAGTGGCTATGGCGCACGATCTCGAACCCCAAGAAGATTAGCAAGGCCAAAACGCTGCCTCAGTTCGCCAAGCTGGTGCTGCTCGATAAATCGGGCAAGGGAAGCAAGTGAAGATTTACACGAAAACGGGGGACGACGGCACAACCGGAACCCTGCGCGGGGATCGGGTTCTCAAGAGTGATCCACTCATGGATCTTCTGGGGGACATCGACGAGTTCAACGCTGCCCTCGGAATGATCCATGCCGACATCCCGTTGAAAGCGAAGGTTCAATCGGCTCTCTTCGATCTAGGCGCCGAGCTTGCCGCAGACCCAGGTGATGATCGGTTCCTTGCCCAGGGAATTGGCGTTCTCACGACTGCCCTTGAGGAGGAGATTGACCTGCTGACAGGGGAACTTGCGCCTCTCACCAACTTCATTCTTCCCGGAGGAACCACCGGAGCAGCGGCGGCACACTTGGCGAGAACCATCTGCCGACGCGCCGAGCGAAAGCTGGTAGCCCTGGGCGAGACTCGGCCCATCCGCAACGAACTCCGAACGTTCCTGAATCGTCTTTCTGACTGGCTGTTCACCTGGGCGAGGATGCTAAATCACCAGGCTGGAGTCGCCGACATTCTTTGGACAAAAGAACGATGATAGCTACTCTTTCACTTGCGACCGCGATGGCCTTGCAGCAAGATCCAGGCGCGGGGATTGTCTCCGATGCCATCGCGCGGTACTACACCCGGACGAGCGCCCACGGAATAATTCTTCTCACCGTTGAGGCGGGCAAGACAAAGGCTCAGATCGAAACAAAGCTCAGCTTCATCGAACCGAACTTCTTCGCGATCGAACAGCGCGCGATCGGGGTCGAGGCCCCGCCGATCATCGCGATTTCTGATGGAAAGACTTTCGTCTATCCGGCCCCCTATGCTGAAACGGAGCGGCAAAAGTACGTCCAGGAGTCCGTCCAAACGCGCAATGGCCCAATGTCCATCCAAGACATGTACTTGATCTCGTCCAAGTTCCTGGCTGACCGCTCCAGCGCGCTAGACATCATCCACGGTCGAAGAGTGGATCTCGAGTTCGTGATCAAGCTGTACCGGAAGTTCAAGAGTAACGGCACGACTGTGCTGAACGGGGAAACGGTCAAGGTCGTCAACGCCGAGGCCAGGCGGGATCCCAGCTCAGAGTTTAAGGGCCTTGCCGCCTTTTACATCAACGCGACCAACGACTTGAAAAGGATCGTGTACGTCGAGCGCGTGGGCGAGCGTGGCAACAGCGTCGATGCCACCTACACCTGGGACATCAACGTGGAAATGAACGCACCGGACAAGATCCCAGCCGGAACCTTCAGCCTCAAACGGATTCCGAAATGAGTCAGCGCGGGCAAAGCGTCCGCGTGAGAGGCACAGGGACAAAGCCGAACCGTAAGTACACTCTAATGTAGAGATTCGCCGAATGGAAAAAGTGTTGACGTCGAAAGAACTGCGCAAAGGCATGAAAGCCCGAGTCGCAACCGTGGAAGAAGGCGAGGATCCTTGCACCCGCTTGATGGAACTGGGGCTGATTCCCGGCACGGAGTTCAGCGTCACCAAGGTGGCCCCGCTGGGCGATCCCATCGAGATCGAAATGCGCGGCTACAAGCTTTGTCTGCGGCGAACGGAAACGGAGTGTTTGCGCTTTGTCGAACTCCCTTAAGACCCCAGTTCCAGCTGGTCGCCCGAAAACCCACAAGCCAACAATCGCCCTGGTGGGGAACCCGAATGCCGGCAAGACAAGCCTCTTCAACGCCCTGACGGGGGCCCGCCAAAAAATCGGCAACTACCCCGGCGTCACAGTCGAGAAAATCTCAGGCGACTTCACCCACGAGGGCGATACCTTTGAGGTCATTGATGTCCCAGGCCTCTATTCGATGACGCCTGTCTCCAACGATGAGACGGTAGCGGTCAAAGTGCTGGAAGGCGACCCGGAGCCGCCGAAGCTCGTCGTCTACGTGCTCGATGCCTCGAATCTGGAGCGCAACCTTTTCCTCTTCTCGCAGCTCGCGGAGACCCACACGAACGTCGTGGTGGCGCTCACGCTGACCGACGTTCTGGACAAGGAAGGGGCTCGCCTTGATCTTGCCAAACTCAGCTCTCACCTGGGATGCGAGGTGGTTCCGGTCATTGCCCACAAAGGGATTGGCGTGGAGGCACTCAAAGAAGCGATGGCCCGGGCGCTCGCCTCTCCCGATGAGCTGGAACTCGACGTCGGATTCCCCAAGGTGGTGATGGATGCGGCGGATCGCGTGGTCGATCACATGAATCGGCGGGGCGTCGCTCTTGGACGCCGTGAAGCCCGATGCGTCCTTCTCGATGAGCAGTGCACGACCAGCGAGCGATTCCGAGGAATCCCCGAGCTGTGGGCGGTGATCGAAGAAGAGCGCCAAACGGTTTTGGGGGCGAGCGGGCAAGGCCGGACGCTCGATGCGCAAGCGCGGTACGCCTGGGCGGCCAAAGTTAAGAAGGATTCCATCACTCCTCCGGTCGAGCGGCGACGCTCCGGCACGGAGAAAATCGACTACTTCCTCACCCACCGAGTCTTCGGTCTCCTGTTCTTCCTCGGCGTGATGTACGCGGTGTTCCAAAGCATCTACACGCTCGCCGGGCCCCTGATGGATGTCATTGACGCAGGGAAGTCGGCGGTGGCCGATTTCGTTCGCCCGATGCTCGATGGCACCCCGGTGCTTCAGTCGCTCGTCGTCGATGGGATCATCGAGGGGGTGGGGTCGGTGATTATCTTCCTGCCCCAGATCATCATTCTCTTCTTCTTCATTTCCGTGCTCGAAGGCACGGGGTATCTGGCTCGGGCGGCGTTCCTGATGGATCGTTTGCTCGGTTGGTGCGGGCTCAACGGGCGAGCGTTTATCCCTCTCTTGAGCAGCTTCGCCTGTGCGATCCCTGGCGTGATGAGCGCGCGGGTGATGCCAGACGAGCGCAGCCGGATCATGACCGTGCTGGTCGCTCCGCTGATGTCCTGCTCGGCTCGTTTGCCGGTGTACGTCTTGCTCATTGGCGCGGTGATCGAGCCTCGCTACGGCGCGGCGTGGGCCGGATTCAGCCTCTTTGCGATGCACTTTGTCGGGCTCGCCGTCGCGATTCCCGTGGTGCTGATCTTGAACAAGGGCGTTTTCAAGGGCAAACGGCTCCCGTTCATGCTGGAACTCCCGAAGTACCAGTGGCCGCGCTGGCGCGATGTGTTTCTCACCATCACCAGCCGGGCGAAGGTGTTCTTGGTCACCGCGGGCACGATCATTTTTGCGATGTCCGTGCTGATTTGGGCGCTGCTTTACTTCCCGCGCGGCGACAATCCTCGGTATGAGCGCGAGTACAGCTCGCTTTCGGCCGCGCGTCAGGAAACCGTCTCGCTGGAGCAATTCCAAGAGCTGCGCCAGCGTGAGGAGTCGATTCTCGGGCGATTTGGCAAGGCGATTGAGCCTGCGTTTGCTCCCGCTGGATTCGACTGGCGGTTGACCACGGCGATTCTGGCCGCGTTCCCAGCCCGCGAAGTGGTGGTTCCTGCGATGGGAATCCTCTTCGGCACGGGAGGCGATGTCGACGAGGCCGATGAGGGCCTGGTCTCCGCGATTCAACGGTCTCAGTGGCCCGATGGTCGGCCTCTGATGACCCCGTGGACGGCGATGAGCCTGATGGTGTTCTTCGCTCTGTGCTGCCAGTGCATGGCGACGCTTGCTGCAATCAAGCGCGAGACAAACTCGTGGAAGTGGGCCGCCTTCGCGTTCGTTTACATGACGACGCTGGCCTACGTTTTCTCGGTGGCGATTCAGCAGATCGGGAGGCTGGTGTCGTGAGCTGGCCCGAAGTGATCACCGTCGGGGCGATTGTCGCGCTGAGCGCGGGATACGTGCTTAAGCGGTTCTTCGGAGCATCAAAAGGGGAAAAAGGCTCCTGCAAATCCTGCTCCGACACCTGCGGCTGCGCGATCCACGAGGCGATGAATCAGCAGGAAAAACGCTCACCGGCGAGCGGAGAGTGAGGCAGAAGGTGACACAAAAAGCGCGGTGAATCTTGTGGACTCACCGCGCTTTGGTCTGGGATCGCGGAAGAATTACTGCTTCTCAACCTGCGAGAAGTCGAGTTCGACAGGGGTATCGCGGCCGAAGATGGAGATCATGACCTTGAGCTTCTCGCGCTCGGCGTTGACTTCCTCGACACGACCGGTGTAATCCAAGAACGGGCCTTCGCTGACTCGAACAATATCGGCCTTGGTGAAGGCCACCTTCGGAGCCTCTTGGCTCTGAGCCAGGTTGTTCATGATCCGGCGAACTTCGTACTCTTCGAGAGGCACCGGGCGGTTGCCGCTGCTCACGAATCCCGTGACCCCCGATGTGCCCTTCACAACCTTGAACGTCTCATCGGTCAGATCCATCTGCACGAGGATATAGCCCGGGAAGACCTTCCGATCAACCTCGTATCGCTTGCCGTTGCGGGTTGCGACTTCCTTTTCGGTGGGGATCAAAATCTCGATGATGTCGATGCCCCAAACGCCTTCGATCTGGGCGCGCTTGGTGAGCATCTCGCGCACCTTGTTTTCGTGTCCACTAATCGTGTGGACGGCGTACCAGGCGCGGGCCATTAGCGTCCCACCCCAATGAGGCGGAAAAGCTGCTCGATGGCAAGGGAGAGGCCAAAGAGCAAGACGACAACAAGCACGCACACGCCCAGCACCGTGCCGGTGAGACGAGTGGTTTCTTGCGGCGTGGGCCAGGTGATCATGCGGACCTCGCGCTGGAGATCCTTGAAGAAAGCCCGCGGGCCGCGCTTCATATCCGGGGTTGGCAGTTGCTTGTCGCTCATAGCCGTTCTCAGTTTGTCTGTCCACCCCAAGTCTCTCCGTTCAGATACAGTACGGCGGGCCTTGGGAAAGGGGGACTTAAAAACTATACCACGGCACGAACTCGATGGTTCGTGCCGTGGTAGGCCAATTTTTCGCAAGTTCCGGACGAGATTACGCCGAAATCTTTTTGACTTTGTAAGTCAGGCGTCCGACGGGTGCATCAAACGTGGCGCTCTCGCCAACCTTTTTGCCAAGCAGAGCCTCCCCGAGCGGAGACTCCTCTGAAATCAGATCTTCATCCGCGTTGGCCTCGATGCTCGCGACAATCCGAACATCAAACTCAATGCCTCGCTCGTCGTCTGCCACCGTGACCACCGATCCCAAACCTACTTCGTCCGTCGAGATGTCGGCAAGAGTCAGGATGGCTGCGCCGGACAAAATCGTCTTGAGCTCGCCAATGCGGCTCTCCACGATTGCTTGCTCCATCTTGATCTCGTCAAGTTCGTTGTTGTCTTCGCTGAATTCGCCATGATCCTTGCTCTCGCGGATGCGCTCGGCGATCTCCTTGCGCTTTTCCACCGTCAAGTGATTGAGTTCGGCCTTGAGCCGGTCATGGCCCGCCTGGGTCAGCAAAATAGGGGCTGACGATTCAAGCTCGAGTTCTTCCATTGCCACGTCGCTGTTTCTCCTTCCGATTGAAGACGGCTATTATATCGGCAACGCATGTGCGTTTCTTCAAGAATCCGCCTTTTGTTTTCCCCGGTTCATACGCACCAGGGTGACGTTCGGTTCACTTGAGCGCCGATTTCCTTCCCAATCTGACGTCCCCGCATCGCCCGAGAGTTCAGTCATACTGGGCCGTGCGTGTCCTGAGTTGCTTGATTGCCGCGATTTTGCCCCTGGTGATGTGGGCACAGAATCCATCGCAACCACCCCAAACTCCCGAAACACCCGCGGTAAAGGAGTTGACGGAAGCCGATTTTGGGCGCCCCGATGTGGTCATCACCGTCGAAAAGCGACCCAGCGGGGCCGACTTCGTCACCATCACGGTGCTGAAAGAGAACTATCCGACCGAGTTTTTGGCCGCCCAAGCTGCCAAAATCGCCGAGCTTTCCGGATCGACGGCCAGAGGTCTGAATGTCTCGCATACAAATCTGGGGACGCAATCGGTCGGCCTTCAACGCGCGGAATTCGCCACGGACTTTCTCGTGAATCGCGAAAAGGGCGAAATCAACTTCGAGGCGCTGGTCCATCCGTTTCTTGGGGTTCCCGAGCCAGCCACCGTTACTTCATTCCTCGTGCAATTCAGCGGAGAACAAGCATCGTTTTCGACTTTGCAAAAAATGGCAACGGAAGGCGTGAAGGTCATGGGGGTGTCCATGGCGAACCCAGCAGGGCTTGAATATCGAATCAAAGTGCTGAGCCAAGACCCGAAACTTGTACGAATCCCCAAGTCAGTGAGTGAACCAGTAGGGAAGACTCAGCCGGTTCAGACTCAATCCGGGCCGAATTTTATCGTTTTTCTATTGCTTGGTGTAGGGGTTCTCGCGGCAGGGGCTTTGGTATACTCCCTTCTGCTTCGGCCAGCCTCCGGGTCGCGCCGTCGCCGTTGAGAGAATTCACCCATGCGCGAACCATCCTCGATCAACCTGCGCGAGCTTATCGACATCGCCTACACCCAAGAGGCCTCAGACGTGATGCTCAAGGCCAACAGCAAGCCGAAGATCAAGCAGTTTAGCTTCGTGCGGGATCTCCCCGGCGATTGGCCTGTCTTGAACGGCGACGACGTTCGACGATTGGTCGCGGAAGTCATGACCGAGCGCCAAAAGCGGATGTTCGAAGAGCACGGGGAAATGGACCTTGCCTTCGTTCTCGAAGGTAAGTGCCGCGTCCGAACCAACGTTTACTCCCAGCGAGGCAATATGGCTGCAGTCATGCGGATCGTTCCGAGCCGTATCCGAACCCTGGAAGAACTGGGTCTGCCGCCGTCCCTCGCCGAGGTCACGAAAAACCGACAGGGTCTGGTGCTTGTCACCGGTCCGACGGGTTCTGGAAAGACGACGACGCTTGCCGCTCTCATTGACATTCTCAACGAGCAGCGACGTTGCCACATCGTCACCATCGAAGACCCCCTCGAAGTTGAGCACCAGGACAAGAACAGCTACCTCTCACAACGAGAAGTGGGAATCGACACCCACGACTTCGTTCCTGCGATGCGCGCGGTTGTTCGGGAAGCTCCGGACGTGATTCTCATCGGTGAAATGCGCGATACCATCACCATGAACGTCTCGCTGCAAGCTGGTGAAACGGGCCACTTGGTCTTCTCCACGGTTCACACGGCAAGCGCGTACGAAACCCTCGACCGGGTTATCAACATGTTCCCGCCGCACGAAAAGGTTCACCTTTGCCAGCGACTGGCCAACAGCCTCCGCGCCATCATCGCACAGAAGCTGGTTCCGCGCGCAGATGGCAACGGGCGCGTGGTTGCCGCGGAAATCCTGATCTGCACCCCGACGGTCAGCAAGGCAATTGAAGACGGTCACTTCGGCGACCTCTATCACCTGATGAACGAGGGCGGATTCTGGGGCATGCAAACCATGAACCAGTCGCTTGCGCGTTACGTCCGCGCAGGAATCATCACCGAGGAAGTGGCGTACAACTACGCAGGGCTCCTCTCCGAGCTCAAGCAAATGCTCCGCAGGTAAGTGCTCCGTGCATCCGGTTCTTGAATCTTTGCTCCGGCGTGTGGTGGAGGTCGACGCGAGTGACCTCCACCTCAAGGCCGATAATCCCCCTCTCATGCGAGTGAGAGGCGATCTTCGTCGGCTTGATTCCGAGCCCCTGTCGGAAGAACTCACTCGGGCGATGCTCGACAGCGTGCTCACTCCGGAGCGGAAGGAGCGACTGGAGAATTTCAAGGAGTGCGATCTTTCGGTGGCGGTGCCTGGGCTCGCCCGATTCCGCGTCAACATGTTTTGGCAACGGCACAAGGCGGGAGCGGTCTTCCGGTTGATCCCCTACAAGATTCGAACTATTGATGATCTCAGATTGCCTCAGGTCACGAAGGAACTCTGCCTTCTTCCCCGAGGACTGATCCTCGTGACCGGCCCGACCGGCTCCGGCAAGTCAACCAGCCTCGCCGCGATGATCGATCACATCAACCTCAACGTGAAGAAGAACATCATCACGATTGAAGATCCCATCGAATACGTCCACGCCGACAAGGGCTGCATCATCAATCAGCGCGAGTTGGGTACCGACACCCACTCATTCTCCGATGCCCTCAAGCATGTGATGCGGCAAAACCCCGACGTCATCCTGGTCGGTGAAATGCGCGATCTGGAGACCATCCAACTCGCGATCACGGCCGCAGAAACCGGGCACCTCGTGTTCTCGACCCTTCACACTGTTGATGCCGCGCAAACCATCGACCGAATCGTGGACGTGTTTGATTCCGAGCAACAAGCCCAGATTCGCACCCAGCTCAGCGTGACCCTCCAAGCGGTCGTCTCCCAGACTCTGATGCCCCTCAAGGATAACTCGGGACGGGTGGCCGCGCACGAAGTCATGGTCTGTACGCCAGCGATCCGCACCCTGATTCGCGACGGAAAGACTCACCAAATCTATCCTCACATTCAGACCGGCGGTGAATATGGGATGCAAACTCTCGACGGCTGCCTCCTCCGGCTGCTTCGCGAGAGCAAGGTGGATTACGAGCACGCCCTGACGAAGAGCTCAAACACGGCCGAATTCCATCGCCGAGCCGAGAAAGAAGGACTTGCGGAGGCCACAGCTCTTGCACATTGATGCGCTTCTTCGCCGTTGTGTCGAGATGAACGGGTCGGATCTGCACATCAAGACCGACACTGGCGCGATCTATGTGCGGGTTTACGGCGAGTTGATCCAACTCACCGATGTTCCGCACTTCACCGACGAACAGTTTCGCGCGGCGATTGTTGATCTGTTGCGCCCCGAGCAGGTGACCAAGTTCCAACGGGATCTCGAACTCGACTTCGCGCTCGAAATCCCGGACGTGGCCCGATTCCGAGGAAATCTCTTCCAGCAGCGAGAGCACGCTCAGGCGGTCTTCCGTGTCATCCCGTTCGACATCTCCACCATGGAGGATCTTGGACTTCCGCAGGCTTGCTACGATTTCATCGAGCGGCCCCGGGGTTTGGTTCTGGTCACCGGGCCTGCAGGAAGCGGAAAGTCGACAAGCCTTGCCTCGATGATCGACCGGATCAACAAGAACCAGGAACTCCACATCGTCACCGTCGAGGATCCGATCGAGTTCGTCCACGACGACCACGTGGCCCTCATCAATCAGCGCGAATTGGACGTGGACACCCTGAGCTTCGCGAATGCTCTGAAGTACGTTCTCCGGCAAGACCCAGATGTGATTCTGGTCGGTGAAATGCGCGATCTTGAAACCATTCACCTGGCGATCACGGCGGCAGAAACCGGGCACCTTGTTTTCGCCACTCTCCACACCGTGGACGCCCTGCAAACCGTGGATCGGATTGTCGACGTCTTTCCCCAGCACCAACAGCAACAGATCCGGATGCAGCTCTCCGTCAACCTGCTCGGTGTGGTGAGTCAGAGCTTGGTGAAGCGGAAAGATGGTCGCGGCCGCATCGCTGCCTTTGAAGTGCTCTATGCCACGAGTGCCGTGCGCAACCTCATCCGGGAGAACAAGACTTACCAGATCGGTTCCATCATCCAGACTGGGGCCAAACAGAAGATGCAGACCCTGGATCAGTCTCTGGCCAAGCTCGTCGATCGAGGTCTGGTGGATTACGACGAGGCGATTTCGAAAGCCAAGGATGCTGCTGAGTTTCGGCGAATTATGGAAGTGGGGACGCAAAATGCTACGCCCGCCGCTTCACCGAAGCCTGCGGGGAGCACGGAGCCGCCGAAGCCGCCTCCCGGCCCGGTTCGTGGTCAGCCCAACCGACCCAAGGTTGGGGGGAATTGATCCGACTGCTTCAGGAGCTCGACTGATTGGAAATCGATCCCGCTCTTTTTGAGGAGAACGAGCGCACCGCCCCTGCCGAGGACGGTCGTCGCTTTATCACCCTCAACGAGACCAAGATTCGGAACGGATTTGTTTTTCCGAACCTGGATATTTGCTATCAGACCTGGGGCACGCTCAACGAGTCCAAAGACAATGCCGTTCTCGTGTGCCATGCCCTCAGCGGAGACTCAAACGTCTTGGGGTGGTGGGAAAGGCTGTTCGGGCAAGGCAAGGCGGTCGATCCCAAGGAGTTCTTCATCATCGGCGCCAACGCCCTCGGTGGATGTCAGGGAACCACCGGCCCGGCAAGTACCGCCCCCGATGGAAAGCCGTGGGGAAGTCGTTTTCCGCAGATCTCGGTTGAAGATATGGCGGATCGGCATGCCGACCTGCTGGATTATCTCGGAATTGAGAAACTCCGCCTCGTGGCGGGAGGCAGCATGGGAGGGATGCAGGCACTTGCTCTTTCAACCCTGCATCCGAATCGAGTGGCCAAGTGCTGGATGACCGCGAGCTGCCAAGCTCATTCGGCACTGCAAATCGCCTTCAACGAGGTCGGGCGGCAGGCGATTCTTCGCGATCCCAAGTTTGCTGGTGGCAACTATCATCCGGGAGATCCACCCACCAACGGTCTCAGCGTCGCGCGCATGGCGGGTCACATCAGTTACCTCAGCGAAGCCAGTTTTGAAGCCAAATTCGGTCGACGACGGCAGTCGGGAGGCAGTGAACAATTTGCCGTCGAAAGCTACCTGAGCTACCAAGGCGACAAGTTCACCAAGCGATTTGATGCGAACAGCTATCTGGTTCTCACGAGAGCAATCGACGAATTTGAGGGGAACTCTCTGGAATCGGCTGAGTGTGAGTTTCTGCTCACCAGCTTCACCAGCGACTGGCTGTATCCATCGCATCAAAGCAGAACACTTTGGCAAAATTGCCAGGATATCGGAATTGAAGCGGTTCACATCGAGATCGATGCCCCCTTCGGACACGACTCATTCCTCCTTGAAACGGTTCAGCAAGGCGCGCTGATTCGCAAGTTCCTGATTGGAAATGAATAGGCCAAAGTATTCATCCTGAAAAGATTCCATACACCGATAGACTCCGTTAGGATATCGTTCAGGTTGCGCGGGGAGGAATCGCGCTAAGCGAATGCCTACGGTACTTCTAGTCGAAGATAACCTCGATGATGAGCGTCTTGTTCGACGTACGTTGGAGAAAAACAACGTCACGAATGAGATCGTCGTTGCCATCACGGGACAAGGGGCTCTTGATGCGCTCACCGAAATGGAGCGCCTCGGTCAACGCCCTGACCTGGTGATTCTGGACGTGAAGCTCCCAGATATGAGCGGTCTCCGGGTTCTGAGGGATCTTCGAGCCAATCCTCGAACCGAGCTGGTTCCCGTCGTCGTTCTCACCGGGAACGCGAGCCCGGACGACGTCGCCTCCGCCTATCGGCTTGGGGCCAACTCCGTTGTGTTGAAGCCGGCTGATTTCGCCGAATTCAGTGAGGCCCTTCTGCATCTCACCATTTACTGGCTCCTCGTCAACAGATCGACCGACATGGTCACTGTTTGATCGAGTCTCACCGATTTTTAAGCAGGAATTCTTTGGGCAAACAGTCCCTTCCGGGTGTCTCCTGCGAAAACGCCTGTCATACTCTTTTTCTGCACGCGGGGGTGTAGCTCAGTGGTTAGAGCGCCGGCCTGTCACGCCGGAGGTCGCGGGTTCAAGTCCCGTCATCCTCGCCATCGCACCCTAAGGTGCCGCGGTAGCTCAGTTGGTAGAGCAAAGCACTGAAAATGCTTGGGTCGCCGGTTCGAGTCCGGCTTGCGGCACCATTCTCACTCTTCGAGGGAGCGACCCCGCTATGCAGCTTCTTCGCCAATCTGGAAGTTTTGGCCTGCCTGGCCTAGACGAACTCTCTCCCACACCGTGCTGTGTGGTTCGGTGAGGGCAAATTGAACCATCGCCCGACCTTGGGAGAGCAGCCAGTCCGAATCGGCGAGGCGATCCTCCGATCGGTTGCTCCATTCCGAAGACAGAACCTGCTCCCGAATCTCCGCCCAGAGTTCGTGGAACCGCACCTGATGCTTCACAGGGTGAGCGGCGAGCAGGGTGTCGAGCATCAGCTTGGGAAGTGGGCTGCCCTTGGCTTCCTCCACCATTGCCCAGAACTTGCACTCGTCCATCGGGAGGCGACGATCGTAGGCCGGGTGAAAATGCCGCGACGTGCTGAATCGAGCAAACTTCGGGAACATCGTGTCCACATCAGAGAGTTGGATCGGCGAGACGGATTCAAGGGCCAGAACAAGCTGCTTCGGCTCGCTGTGATCGCGTCGCCAGCCGGCCAACTTGAATCCGACACGCGCCCAATACTCGTCCTCCATCGACTGGATTTGCATCCTGGCTCGGGCGGAAATGTTCCCCCGTAGCACGGCGTGCCGCGTGGTCGCGCGGAGCAGAGACGTGTCGCTCCATCTCCCTCGAACCACTTTCAGCGAGGGCACTGCTTCCGGCGACTTCACCACGCGATCAACTGCCTCCGAACCGTGGAGGACGACCCATTCGCCGAAGCGAGGGAGGAAATCGGTTGCGCCTCCGTGGCTGAGGTGCCACGATGCAGCAAACAGATCCCAAGAGGACATCTCAACGAGCGTATCTTCGAGATGCTCGTTGACTTGCAACAGTTCGAATTCGGAAAGGCCTCGGAGCACATGATCCCAGTGGTGCAAAAAGAGAGCAAGATCAGATTGACTGACCTGGCGGCAAGACTCCACCATGTTCCAGAACCGCGCGCGATCGACCATAAGCTGAATAAAGGCGAATTCCCGTAGAACCCTCCCGGTATTGATGCGAGATCCGAAGGTTGTTGCGGCAAACACCGCAACGCGAGCCAAGAATCCCGGGACTCTGGGACCCTTCCTTGAACCTACGGCCTCGAATGCTGTATGATTGAAGGCCGCCCAACTTGTTTGGCGCGAAGGGATTTGTATCATGGCGAAGATTTGTCAAGTCAGCGGAAAGAAAGCGAATAAGGCCAAGCACGTGCGTCACCGCCACTCGGCCTGGAAGTTCCGCGCCCCTCACAAGAACCGCTGGCAAAACGCCAACCTGCAAACCGTGACGATCAGCACCCCGACAGGGAAGGTTCGTCTCACCGTGGCAACCTCGGTTCTCAAGTCCGCTGAGTTTGCTCGCGTGATCTGTGGTCTCAAGCCCATTCCGAAGGAATGGCTCCAGAAGCCCGGCTACCAGCTGTAAGCCAGTCGCGATACAGTCTCAAATCCCCGGAAGCATCGCTCCCGGGGATTTTTTTGTGCCGACTTACCCGACTCAGCATCCGTAAGGACTCTCGGTGTTCGATCAAGTCTTGTTCCTCGTGTTGCTTGCTTCGGGTGCTTGGATGACCGCGATTTCGTGGTTTGTCGGATCGGTTCACTATCCGGGATTCCGATCCGTGGCTCCTGCAGAATGGGATGACTACCATGTTCGTCACACGCAGGGAATCGGCCCGATTGTCGCCTTGCCGATGATCGCTCAGGTGGTCGCGACCGCCCTCCTTTGTCTCGACCCAGAGGTCGATTCCACATTGAAAGCAGGAGTGCTGCTGTGCGCGGCGTTCAGCATCGGTTGGACTGGATTGATCAGCGGTCCTCTCCACATGAACCTGAAGCAGGATCCGCCGGATCGACTCAACCGATTGATCTCTACCAACTGGGTACGCACCCTCGCCTGGGCAATCCTCACCGCGTTGAGCGGGTTCGCTCTCTTGACGAGCTAACGCGGAGCCCCAAATGAAATCGCCCTCCCCAGCGGGGAAGGCGATTGAGAGTGCTCACCGTGAGCCGATTACCGGTTGCCGGCAAGCTTGCGGATGAGTCGAAGCATCTCGATGTACAGCCACACAAGCGTGACGAGGATGCCAAAGGCGGCGAACCACTCCATGTGCTTTGGCATGCGGTTCTCAACGCCTTGCTCGACGAGGTCAAAGTCCAGTGCGAGGTTCATCGCCGCCAGAACGATCATGGCGAGGCTAAACACGATCCCAATCGGGCCGGAGGAGAACACGGGGAGATTGGCCACCGCGCCGGGCCAGATGAAGCTCGCCGCGAACGAACCCAGGTAGAAAATACCCACGGCCATCGTGGCGCCGATCACAACCGTTCGGAAGGTCTGCCCAACGCGGATGATGCGCGAGGCATAGAGCGCCAGCATCACGCCGAAAACGATCAGCGTACCCATCACCGCCATCGGCACGATGCCCGCGTACTGGGTGCCCTTCATCTGCATCGAGTAGATGAACGAGATCGCACCGAGGAAGGCACCGCTGAATGCCGTGTACACAAATCCGAGCGGAGCGGCAAGCTCTCGCTTGAAGTTGATGATCAGGGCGATGACGATACCGCCGATGACACCCGCGATCGCGGCGATCATCCCAATGCCTGGCTGAGCCGCCGTCACCGCGTAAGAAATCGCGGCAAAGATCACGGTGGAGAGCAGGAACAGCCCCGTCTTGGCGACGGTTCCGCTCAAAGTCATTGGATTGACAGAAGTGGCAATCGACGACTGGGTGAAGATCTCCTCCTTCATCGTCGGGTTGTTAACACGAAGCCAGTTGCTCATAGATGGTTTCCCTATCCAAGTATACGATATGAAACTCTACTTTGGATTCAAGATTCATTCAGGCCTACTGAATGGCGGTTCATTCGGGCCGAATTGCAGAGTCACGGCAGGTAAAGTGAAGGCTCCGCATGGGTAAATCTCTGACGATTTCGCGTGTCTCGAGCTTCCGAGGCAAGGTTCGGCCGCCGAGCGATAAGTCGCTCACCCATCGGGCGTACCTCCTCGCCGCTCTCGCGCAGCCGGTGCCAGGAGAAGAGTTCGTGCCCGCCGTCGATGGCCCTGGTGCCGCCTCTGCCTACGGAGTGCCCGGGCGAAACGTGAGTCAGATTCTCAACCCTCTCACCGGAGAAGATTGCGAAAGCACCCTCGCCTGCCTCGAGGCTCTGGGAGTCCGGGTGGAGCGGGTGAGCGATCGCGAACGACGGGTTCATGCGGAAGGAAAACTCAGCGGCAAGGACGTCATTCTGGATTGCGGCAACAGCGGCACCACCATGAGGCTCCTCGCTGGTCTCGTCGCGGCGAGTCCCGACGCCTCGGGCACCATGGTGGGAGATGCTTCGCTCTTGAAGCGCCCGATGAAGCGCGTCGTGCAACCGTTGCGCCTCATGGGGGCAGAAATCGAGGGAGACACCGCTCCATTGACCTTCACAGGCAAGACTCTGAGCGGCATCAGCTACGAGAGCCCGGTAGCGAGCGCGCAGATCAAGAGCTGCCTGCTTCTCGCCGGATTGCTCAGCGACGGTACCACCACCGTCACTGAGCCCAGTCTCAGCCGCGACCACACGGAACGGATGCTGACCGCCTTGGGAGTGGATCTCCAGCGGGATGGTCTCGCTGTGAGCGTGCGGGGCGGGCAAACTTGGAACAGTTTTGCCTTCAAAGTCCCCGCCGATATCTCCAGTGCTGCCTTCTTCATGGTCGCAGCTGCCCTTCATCCCGGGGCGAGGGTGACGCTCCAGGAAGTCGGCGTGAATCCAAGCCGGACGGGAATCCTGGATGTTTTTGCCGAATCAGGGATTGTGGTCACGACGGAACCTCGCCAAGATGAACTGGGCGAGCCGGTGGCCGATCTCTCCATCGAGGGAGCGGCGATTCTCAAACCCTTCACGATTCGAGGAGATCTGGTGCCGAGGCTCATCGACGAGATCCCTGTTCTGGCGGTTCTGGCGACCCAGTGCCACGGAACCTCGATCATCCGTGATGCCGCCGAGATGCGGGTGAAAGAGACGGATCGGATTGCCGTCGTCGCAGACGCTCTCACCCAAATGGGAGCCCAGGTTGAAGTCTTCCCCGATGGGATGGCGATCACCGGGCCGACCGCCCTTAAGGGAATCACCGTGGATTCGGCGGGAGACCACCGAATCGGGATGAGTTTTGCCGTCGCGGGATCCATTGCGGAAGGAGAGACAATAATTCTCAACGCCGACCACATTGGCACGAGCTATCCGGAGTTTGAACAGCACTTCGAGACCCTGGCGGTGAGGTCATGAGCCGAGAGTCGCTGGTCATCGCCATCGACGGCCCGGCAGGAGCAGGGAAATCGACGATTGCCAAGCTCCTGGCCGACCATCTTGGCATCAGACTCCTCGATACGGGAGCAATGTACCGAGCCTTCGCCCTCGCCGCACAGCGGGAAGGAATCTCAGTAGACGATGCCGAGAGCCTGGGAGAGCTCGCCGCGCGCACCAATGTGAGCTTTGGCGAAGGCGATCCCCCGCCGGTTCTTCTGGACGGGGAAGATGTCTCCTCCGAAATTCGCTCGCTCGAAATCGGCCAGATGGCGAGCCAAGCGAGCACGGTATCTGCCGTGCGACGCCGCATGGTGGAACTCCAGCAGGCCATCGTTTCGACGGGGAACACGATTCTCGAAGGACGCGATGTCACGACCGTTGTGGCCCCGCAAGCTGATCTCAAGATCTTTTTGACTGCAAGTATCGAGGAAAGAGCCCGGCGACGCTGGCACGAGATCCGAGAGCGCGACCCGAGCGCACGGCTCACCGAAGTCGTTAAAGACGTTGTGGAGCGCGATCACCGCGACTACACGCGGCAAGATAGCCCCCTGATGCTCGCCGAGGACGCCTGGATCGTCGAGTCATTTGGGCTGACCCCGGTTGAAGTGGTCGATTTGATCCTTGAGCGCCTGGAGAGCATCGCTCGATAGCCGAACCCTACGCGAGCGGGAAGTGGCTCAGATCAGCCGAAATCTCCCGACCAGCGGGGCTCTGCACCATCACCTCGTGCCCTTCTCGGGCTGAGGCGTTGCGAACCGTCGTCGTACCAATCCATCCGAGACGCGGGTGCCAGGCTACTCGGTGGATCGTCCCCACCGTCTGCCCGCCGTCGACGATAGCATCCCCCGCTTCGATCCGCGATTCGGCAAGAACCGCCATCCAGGTCTTGTTGGTGTGACCTCGACTGTGGATCCGCTGGAGCACCTCTTGACCGGTGTAGCATCCCTTCCGGTAGTTGATCGCGGCATCCTCAAACGCCTTGCCAAGCTCGGGAGGAAGGGTTTTCTCTGACGTGTCAGTTCCAAATCGAGGAAGACCAGCCTCGATTTCGAGAGCATTCAGGGCTTCGTCGGTCAGTGTTTCAAGGCCGCTGAGTGCGGTTTGGTCATCGGTCAGAATGTCCCAGCCGCCAAGCCCGGTACGGTCGCGCCGGAACGCGTACCCCCAGGGAGCAGAGATGGAATCGAGCGCCGGGAGTTCAAAGGCCTCGTCGAGAAAGTCGCTTGCCCCGCCGCCTTGAATGCTTTCCAGAGTTCCCGGAAGCATCTCGTAGCAGACGTCCTCCAAGATCACCAGATTCTCGATCCGGTCGGCAATGACGTCCATTTGGGCACTGACGAGGTACAGCGCATCGTCGAGGTCATAAACCGTAGCAAAAGCCCTCAGTTGGCCCGTGGGTGTGCAGAAGCAGGTCTGCACCGATCCGCCGGATCTCAGATCCCGGATGTCCTGAGTGATTTGCCCCTGGAGCCATCCTCGCCGATCTTCACCCGTCATTTTGAGAACTTGGGTGTCAGATAGAGAGAGCCGGGCGGCTCCGTGAATCAATGAGTCGATTTCGTTTTCCAACGCGGCGGAATCTGCTGACATGGGAAGGCACCCGCGAGACGCGGCGGCGTCCCACTGTTTCTTAACGATAAAATAGACGTGTGGTGTGGCGACGATGGGACTCTTAGGCGCGGCGTTGGTGGTCGGAGCAGGACTCTGGGCGACCGGGGAAGAGCAAAAGTTTGAGCGCGTGGCCGCCCGCGAAATCCAGTCGAGGCTCCAGGATGTGCAAGGATCGGTCAGCGTGAACATCCGCCCAACGCCGATCGCTGCGGCATGGGGTGAGGTTGACTCCGCCACGATCATGGCCGACAACTTCTCGCTCGATGGGCTCCCGTTGTTCACCGAGCCGGATCGAAGCCAGAAAGGGAAGCTCGGGATGTTGCGCCTCCGGCTCAAGGACTTCACCTTGCGCAAGCTGAAAGTCGCGGAGCTCCAGGCGGATATTCCCGGATGCCGGTACGACTTCGCCTTGGCCATGCGCGAGCGTCAACTCCGTTTGAGCCGCTCCGGTGTCGGAGAAGGTTGGGTCAAGATCCGGGAGCAAGATCTGGCCGCTTACCTAGTGCGTAAGTTCCCCGAGATCAAACGGTGCACGGTGCGAGTCATGCACGGAATCGTGTGGGTGGAAGGGTATGGAGAGTTCTTGATTGTCAAAACGAACTTCGCGGTCATTGCCAAGATCAGCGTCACAAACGGCACCGAATTGAATCTTTCCGACGCGAAGGTCTTCTTCGACTGGCGTGAAACCTCCGGACCAGCGGTGGATGGATTGCTCCAAACCCTGAACCCGGTCATCGACTTGGACAAAGATCTAGGGCTCTACGATGCGGTGCACGTCGAGGAGATTCGGCTTCGGGACGGCGTGATGTTCGCGAAAGGGAAGACAAAAATCCCGATCAAGCCTTTGGAATCGGTCTCTTTTCGAGAGGTTTTGGCTACGCAAAGCCGAAAATAGACAGCAGAAATGCTGGCCTCGCTCTGCGCCGTCGCTGCTCTCGGCCCATCCTCCGGAGCGTTTTTCCCAACCTCGATTCTCACCGAAGAGTTCGAGAGGGGGCGGGCCATCGCCCTGCGCCGAACCGCAGATGACTGGCAACGCCGGACGAACTTTGGCCCTCTCAGCGGCGAACTCCAGACCATCACTGACATCTTTGAACACGACCGGAAGGCTATCGGTACGTGGAATCAGGGTTTGCGCAAGGTGGATGTCGAGTTCGTTGTGCGGTTCACCCCCGAACTGATTTCGCGATGGTTTGGCTTTCTGAGCGCACGCGAAGGCTGGCAAAAGGGCCAAGAAGTTCGGCTCTGGCAGGAAGTCCGCGAGCAGATCAGCGACCGACCGACCTTTCTCGTCATCCTGAGCACCTTCCCGAGCCAGCAGATGTTCGGCGTCGGAGAAGAGGTCAGAAACTCAACCGATGAGATGCTGAACGTTGTGATCCAGTTTGAGTCCGAAGTCGGAATCACTCCCGCCGACGTGGAGATCCTCAAGACTCGCCGAGCCAAGAGTCGAGGAGAACTGGATGAAATCCGATGGTGGGAGTTCACGCCTCTCGCCGAACAGCTTCGCTTCGCCTTTGATCGTCCGCAGGAAGATCCGCTCATTCAGCGCGGCGATTTTCACCGAGCCTGGTACTGGGTGACCACGGAAGAATCTTTGGGAGAGGGGCCGGTGACCCTCAAAGTTCTGAGCCGCCGAAAGGTGCGCGCGGCTACTTTCCCGGTTTCCATGTCCGGTACTTAAGCAAAGTCAAAAACGCCTCCGGGGCATCCGTCCACCGGATCTTCTTGCCCGCCGCTTTGGTGCGTGGCACATATTCAATGGGAGACTCCTGGATATCCTCTCCGAGGCGAATGGCCTTTGCCGTCACCTCCGGGCAGAACTCGAAGCGTTGGCATTCCAAGTTCATTTTTTGGAGCAATCCTTCGCGGAATGCCTTGTAGCAGGTCGCTTCGTCGGTGATTTTGCGGCCGTAGAGCACTTTAACGGCGAATCTGAGGAGCAGGTTGACAACCTTGTTCGGCAGAGCCATGTCCGGGTGAAGACCGTGGAGGAACCTGGTTCCGTAGACAACGTTCGCCTGACCATCCAGGATCGGCTGAATCAGCGCCGGAATCTGCTCGGGGGCGTACTCAAGATCGGCATCCTGGATAATGACGCACTGTCCCGTGGCACTCGGCAGCCCTCGGCGGATCGCGTTGCCTTTCCCGCTCGGCTTCGGGTTCGTGACCAGCACAATGCGCTCGCCAAACGAGGCGAGAATCTCTCCCGTTTGATCCGTGCTTCCATCGTTCACCACGACAATCTCGGATCGAATCGGGAGGGCAAGAAGGCGTTCAACCACCTCTCGGATCGTCGCTTCTTCGTTGTAAGCGGGCACGATAACCGACACTTGGGGCTGAACCGTACCCTCTGGCATCGCGGGCTAGGATACCCGTGATCGCCACGCCTTTCGCGGGCTAAGATGGAAGGATGTCGAGTGTTGATCTGGTGCTTCGTGGTGGCCTCTTGCTTCTTCCCTCCGGTCATGCCGTGGGGGATGTCGCGATATTGGATGGAAAGATCGTGGCCGTCGGGTTGTTTGAGGGAGAGGCGGCGCGGGAAATCGACTGCTCTGGCCTGGCTCTGATGCCAGGAGCCATCGACACCCAAGTGCACTTCCGCGAGCCCGGTCTCACTCATAAGGAGGATTTGGAATCCGGAACCAGAGCGGCGATCTGTGGCGGCGTCACGACGATCTTCGAGATGCCCAACACAGACCCGACAACCACAACCGCCGAGGCTCTCCGAGACAAGCTCGAACGGGCAGAGGGTCGGGCATGGTGTGATTTCGCATTCTTTGTGGGAGCCAGCAAAGAGAACATTGCCGACCTCCCGCTTCTGGAAATGATGCCTGGCACACCGGGAGTCAAGATGTTCATGGGCAGTTCCACAGGCACGCTCCTCGTGGACGACGACGACTCGGTGCGCGAAGTGATGACGCACGGCGTTCGCCCGATGCCTGTCCATAGCGAAGATGAAGCGAGGCTGCGTCAACGCAAAGCAGAGCTCCCCGAAAACCCCCATGTTCGCCTCCACCCGGACGCCCGCGATGCGGAAAGTGCCCGGCTGTGTACGGAGCGACTGATCAACTTGGTGCGCGAAACCGGGCGCCCGACTCACATTCTCCATATCTCCACAAAGGAGGAACTGCCGCTGCTTGCAGCCGCCAAGGCAGAAGGGTTGCCCGTGACATGCGAGGTCACACCGCATCACCTGACCCTCAACGCCGATCGCTACGAGGAATTGGGGTCGTTGATCCAGATGAATCCACCCGTTCGGAGCGAAGATCACCGGCTTGCCATCTGGCAGGCCGTCAAGGATGGTCTGTTCGATGTCTTCGGCAGCGACCATGCCCCTCACACTCGCGAGGAGAAGGCAAAGCCCTACCCGAACTCACCGAGCGGGATGCCAGGAGTTCAGACTCTGCTGCCCCTCATGGTGGATTGGGCACTGCGCGGGGAAATCCCGCTCGATCAGGTCGTGGCAATGCTCAGCGCGAATCCGGCGAAACTCTACGGAATCGAAGGCAAGGGAAGTCTTGCCCCAGGATTTGACGCAGATATCGTTGTGTGGGACCTAGAGGGATCTCGCGAAGTCAGCCCGGACTGGCTCCAAAGCAAGTGCGGCTGGTCCCCTTACGAGGGCACGAGACTCCGAGGACGGATTGAGCATGTCTTCGTGCGAGGTCATCACGCGGTGCAAGACGGTCAGCTTACCGGCACGCCCCAGGGCGCGATGGTGCGATTCGACTGGAAGTAACGCAGGCGTCCAGATCTGCCTTTAGAGATAGTCCAATTCCCTCAAGAGCCGAGGGGATTGGCGCCATTCATCACGGACTTTGACAAAGAGTTCCAAATACACCTTCTGCCCCAAAGTGTCTTCGAGTTCGAGCCTGGCTTCAGTACCGATTTGGCGGAGCATTTGCCCTTTCTTGCCGATGACAATCGCCTTCTGACCATCTCGTTCCACGAGAATCACGGCTCTGATCAGGGTCTCGCGTTCCTGTTCATCCCACTCTTCGACATAAGTCGCAACGGCGTGGGGTACTTCCTTTTCGGTGTGATGCAGCACCTTCTCCCGGATGATCTCAGCCGCCAAAAACCGCATGGATTGGTCGGTGTACTCGTCCTCCGGATAGAACTGCGGATTCTCGGGTAGGTGCTTCAGGAGGGTGCCGATGAGGATTTCAATATTGCGCTCCCGCAGGAGGCTCATCATCACCACTTCGTCCGGCTCGAAAATCTCCTCGTAAGCGGCGTAGTGCGCTTGGACATCCTCAGCCTTCAACTTGTCCATTTTGTTCAGGACAAGAACGACCGGGGTCTTGCGTTCCCCTTTCGGTTTGAGGAATCCGGCCGCTCGGAGCATTTCAGCAACGTTTTTGTCCTCAGGCGCTGGCATCCGGCTGACATCAACCACCGGCAGAATGACATCCACATCGAACACCGATTGCCGTGCCGCTTCGTTCAGGGTCGCCCCGAGCTTGTGGAGAGGCTTGTGGATACCCGGGGTATCGACAAACACCATCTGCCATTTCGGGGTAGTCGCAATGCCGAGAACCCGTTTGCGGGTGGTCTGGGCTTTGTCACTGACAATGCTGACCTTGTGGCCCACCAACGTGTTGACAAGGGTGCTTTTGCCGACGTTCGGTTTCCCGACAACGGCAATGACTCCAGCTTGGTGCAAAGTCTCCATCTATTCTCGCTTGCGGAAGAGGACGCTCACACCCGTGTCGCCAAAGGCTTCCTTCGGGGCTCCGTTGTCGTCCGAGTCTCGTCCGCCACCGCGTCGACGGCGACGACGGCGTCGGCGACTGCTGGAATCGTCTCCGCTTTCCTCGGAGCCTTCTTCCACGAGCGGGCCATCGAGATCGACCATGGAAGGCTTAAGGAGCAGGTCATCCGCCAGCTCCTCACTCCACGTTTCTTCCACCCACTCATCCAGCTTCATGATCTGTACGTCAAAGTGCACCGAATCCCAACGCAGAGTGTTTTCCTCGCGATGGATCGGCTCGGTGATGGTGGTCAGCGTGGTCAGATCGGCCTTCACAATCGTGCTGACTTCGCCCATCGGCCCGATCACAAAGGTATGGGTTGAGCCATCGACCGCCTTGAACTTGACCGCGCTATTCTCGACCGGCATGTAGTCGCGCGCCTCGATATCGTAAGCCACCCAGTTGCTCGGGAGCATGATCGTGCGCTGCCCAGTTCCACTGCAGTGAACCGTCAGGAACGGCGGCGTGACATGAACCAGATCGTTCTCGAAGCTCCACACGTGGGCTCCGGCGAACTGCCCCAAGGCGCGGAAGAATCCTGGGCTGGTGACCGGCTCTCCGAGGAACACGCTTCGCCAACGCTCATCCGGCTTGTCCCCGGGGAAATCTCGGACAACAAAGCTCGGGAGGCCCGTCGCGGTGTACTCGCCCAGAACGCGCGCTTCTTCCGGAATCGCGAAGTAGCTTGGCTCCAGCTGCCCACCCCGGGCGAGATCCTCGGCATTCAGGTGCCGACCAAGATCGTCGCGAGAGTTGAGCAGGGTGGTGCCGCTCTTGCAGTTGTACGGCTGAGGCCGCAGGGCAATCCCCGTGACTTCGCGCACGCGCTCCAGACTCTCCCGCCCCGCTTCAAACAGGCCAGCGCTATAGAGCCAGAACAGGGTTTTGCTATCTCTTTGGAGTCGCGACTTGATGGCACTCCGGACTTCTGGCCGGATATCCCAAGCATTGACGAAGACGTAGAGTCGGCTTTCCGGGAAGTTCTCACGGTGGGCAAGGTCACTGAGAAGATAGAAGCCCACACTGAGCCCCGATCTCAAAATCGACTCCCGCACCTGCTGCACCAGCACCTCGAATGCACGGGGATCGGTGAGATAGGTCAGCGATCGCTCATCAATGAACAAAGCGACATCGGGCGATTGCTGAGGCACGGCAAGGCGTCGCAGCAGGGCATCGTGGATGTGCTTGGCTCGTTCCCAGATGCCGGGAGAGTTCAGCCAGCCTGCACCGTAGGTATCCATCCAAATGACACCGCCGTTGTGGGCAAGGGCTCCGCCCGCGCCGCGCCAGTGGGCGCTTTCCAGGGCCTGAGGCGTCTTCATCACCGGGATGCCATCTGCGATCTCAGCCCGACCACTGATCGGAGTCTTGAAATCCTCCTCGCTCATGAACATCTTGCCGTTGAGGGCGAAGCTGTCCACCGGGAACGGGAAGGCCGCACTGCCCCCTGGCTCTCGATCCGAGTAGCTAGGCGGGCCAGCGATGTAGTCGAGATCGGGGCAGCGAAGCAGCTTGCCCAGTGACAAGTGACCAGAGTAAGGGTGCGACCACTCGAAGGTGTAGCCGTAGCTGACGCCCGTCAGATAGTCTCCCGAAGAGGCCTTGCGGATCGTGTAGCAAAGGTCGGCAATTCGGTCAACAATCGAGTCGCTGACAAACAGGTGGTAGTCGATCCAGCGGCGCGACTTGCGGTCGGTCCGCACAAACGCATCAGATTCCAGACCTTCCGAAATCAGAGGAATCTCGACCGTGTCGAACGTGACTCCGCCATCGAACCACGCTGCGCGCAACGTGACATTGTCGTTTCGGTATCGGTGTCGCAGCCAGAGCCGGAATTTGAGCTTGGCGGCTTCGCTGGTGTCGTAGCCCTCGCTCTCGTCCTGGAACCACTCGCCTTGATCCAAGTGGATCCCGAGGATTCGGTCGCTGAGCTTGCTCGTTCGCAGCTTTTCAATAAGCTGAGCAAGCGATGCATCCGCTTCGCCCCAATACTCGTCATCGCAGACGCTGGGGTCTGCTTGTTGATTCTTCTGATCGCGATAGCTGGCGACGGGGAACTTCTGCATCCACCCGTCTTCTGGCTTGATCGAAAGCCGAAGGATGATCTTGGCATCTGGAGCCGCAGAAGCGATTTCCGAGACGGCATTTTCGACCTGGTAAAGCGTGGTGCCGACTTCCTCTTGGTTCACTCGCAAGGTGGTCAGGACGCTGAACAAGCTAATCCCATTGTCGCTTGCCGCGCGGACTTCCTCCATCACGAGGCTCCGTCGGGAGTGATCCGAGTAGTCAGCGTGGAAAATGATCGGGCTGAGAATCGTCTTGTTGTGAACCAGCACCGGCTGGCCATTTTGCAGGATCACCTGCGGGGCATCCTCCCGCCGGGAAATCGGTTCTCGCACGATGGGTGCAGGGGCCTTGAGAGCCTCTGGCTCAGGTGTCGAGTCTTCTTCCTCGTCCGCTCGAGCGCGGAAGGTTGCCCCTTCCGGAATCGCGGCAGCTGCGGTGATCTCAGTGTCTCGTCGATCGCGGCGCTTGCGTGTGCGGCTTCGGCGTGGAGCTCGACCGGATTCACCGTCAACGGATTCGTCTTCCGATTCTTCGCCCTCGGAAACCGGCATCGGAGCCGAACCAGCGGCCCGCCATTCAAGAATCGCCACGAGACCAAATTCGTCTTCCAGCGAGAAATCAGGATCAGGTGTGCCGACGGTCGCAATCGCCGGAGCCGATTTCTTGCCGCGCTCGCGGCGATCTTCCTTGAACTTCCTCGTGCGGAATCCTGCCGGTTCTGGCGCCGACTCCTGCTCGCCTCGCGGATAATTCTCTTCTCGAGCTGGCGCAGAATCTGCCGATTTGCTGCGCCAGGAAAGAGTAAATAGTTCCTCGCCCGTATCAGGGTCTTGGGTGAACACTTCATCGCTCTGAACCGTGGTCGGCTTCGGAGCGGGTTTGCTCTCCGTCTTCGCCCGGGTTGCTCGCTTCGGCTTCGCGGGCGCAGCTTCTTCGGCTGCCTCCACGAGCGACGGCTGATCCTCGGCGACAACTGCGGCTCTCTTCGCTCGCGGGGCGCGCTTGGGCTTTGCCGGTTCCTTGACGGGAGCGGGAGCCGAAGACTCAACGGTCTGAAGAATCTCTTCAGCGGTGCGTCGACGTCGGCGGGGAGTTGGAGTCTCTTCCGATTCAGAAGAGGTCGTGGTCAAAACTTCTTCAGGAGAAGTCGATTCAGAAACGGTTTTCGGTTTTCTTGTGCGCATCAGAGGCAGCCAGCTTGTAAAACGATCTCGGTGACCCTTACGGTCGCGGCATGGGGCGGGAGCAGCACTCGATGCAATGGGCGAGCAGTCGCACGAGCGGTTCAACCGGGCCTTACATGCCTTCCGGTTCACTCATTATGCCGGATCAAGGCGATTAAGCCTGGGGAAAACTGGGTCAGAAACGGCAGATGTCCCAGAATTCCTCAAGAAATCACCCTGAGAAAAATGCTGGGGGCGACCAATGATCATGCCAAGCCACACGAAAAAGGCACGATCATGAACATCTTCTCGACGATCGGGGCTACGCCCGGAGTCGCGGAGGCAACTGGATCGACACTCGGAAAGCAATCAGAATCCCCCGAAGCGGGAATCTTTGCCACCGAACTGGAAACGGCGGAAACCGCGCTGGTTCCAGGAGTTGAAACAGGTCGTTCTGAGCAGGAAGTAGACCCGAACGGGCTGATTGCCCAGTTGGTCGCGCTGGACCTCCTCGCAACGACAACGCCTCAAACCGCGACGGAATCTTTGGAGACCGCGTACAGCGCGTCCCCGACGCTCGGCGTTGTGGCGGTCGAAGCCACTTCTGGCCCAACCCTTTCGCCAGAGCAGCGCGCGAAGCTTGACCTCCGGGTCAATGACCTCCGCCTCCTCGTCGATCGGACGCCGGAGTCAACCCGCGGTGTGATCAAAAAGGAGAGTGTCTCACTTGAGCGCCCAACCTTTGACACCTCGGTTCAAGGCATGGTTCGCGATCTCCTGCTGCGCACGGCGGAGCAACTGGGAATCGAAGTGGATCCTGCAGCGTCCACCGGAGAGCTGGCTGGTCAACTTTTGAAGGGCGCAGAGAAAGCCGGCGTTCAGCCCGAGACTCTCGTCAAGAATCTGAAAAACGCCTTCTCGATCGAGTCGGCGGAGCTCAAAGAACCCGCCCGCGCCGCACTTGCCGGATTGATGGCCCAACTCGGACTCAACCTTCAGATGCCCACGGCGTCCCCCGGATTCACTGCGCAATCGCTTGAACTCGGACCCCAACCCATGAGTAAAGGCCCCGGGAACGTTGGCTATATGGGCACCGGTCAAGGTCGCCCCAACGATCCCGCCGGTCGGATTCACCCTGGCGCACAAGGTGGATTCATCACGAAAGGCGGTCGCGGATTCCAGACCGGAAGAGGTCAGGGCACAGACCCCGTGACCGTCACCGGCGACCTGCGCGATTGGGTGCGTCCGATCCCGGTTGCCGTCACCGCATCCGATATCGCCCAGGCGAGCAAGAACATCGAGCAATTCGCGGTGTCGCTCGCCGGGAAGCAGTCTCTCGCTGTGACCTCTTCGTCCACACTAAAGACTGAATCGGAAGTCCAGGCAATCAACCTGACGACGACGACCGCATCCGAGACGGTACCGGCAGCCACCGCCCTGAGCAACGGCGAACCGAGCGGTCAAGAAGGACGAAACTCTGCGGGAGCCCATGCACGTGAAGTGGACTCCGAGAACTTTAGCCTCAACCTCGCTGGAAGTCGCGTGATAGAAGTCGGCGACCAGGCGAAGAGCCCGACGACGGTATCTGGTTCTGGGTTGCTCACGGCAGAGTCCACGATCCTCGATATCGACGAAAGCACGGAAATCAGCACGGACACGAGCAGCGGTGATGCCTCTGCCGCCGAGCTTGGCTTCGATGACATCTCCGGTCCGACCGCGATCTCACGATCTGAGTCCAAGGAAATCAAGGAAGGCATTGATCGTGGAATCCGCGAATCAACCGAAGCGCTGATGAAGATGGCGGAAGAACGCCGCCCAGGCCAGGTGACCGTCCGCATGATGCCCGAGGATCTCGGGATTATTGAGGTGACGCTCAGCCAATTCGGGAGCCGATTCGACATCGATGTCAACGCGACGGATGATCGAGTTCGAGCGAGCATGAGCGCGCATCGAGGTGATCTCGTCCAGAACTTAGAAACGCGCGGCGTCAGTGTCGGGAACTTCAATGTGGGTGACCAGACGAAAGGCGACATGACGAATCAGCAGCAGCGCCAGCAACAGGAAAACCTGATGCGAGAAGACCTGCAGCGCGCGGCGAACCTGAATAGCTGGGAAACCTCCGCTCCGATTTCAACCCCTGCCCCGTCCTATGCTGTGGCGAATCGCCAAGCGGTGGATGTGACGGCCTGACCACGGAAATTCAAAAACAATGAGTATCAACATCACAGCCGATCAGACGGGTAAGAATACTTACACCAATATGGGTGGACAAGCCGTTAAGAAAAGTGAACTGGATATGAACACTTTTCTGCGGTTGCTGACCGTCCAGCTTGCAAACCAAAATCCACTTGAACCGATGAATGACCGGGACTTCTTCGCCCAGATGGCGCAGCTTGGTCAAGTCGAAGGTATGGACGAACTCAAAGCTGGCATGGAGACCATGAACGCCTCCGCCATGCTCGGGAAGACCGTCACCGCTGTTCGTCCCATGACCGATGTCAACTCCGGTGGGGTTAACTCGTTGGTGACCGGAACCGTGGATCGAATGACCGTTCGCGACGGCAAGCGCATTGTTGGTATCAAAGAGGACAACGGTGGCATTGTCGAAGTTGAAATGTCGGCGATCCGCGAAATTAGATAAGAACTCTCATGAGTAGTCCGATTCAGAACAATAAGGTTCACGACCTGCTCTCGGCAAGGTCGGTGACCCCGACTAAGCCGACTCAGCAGGGAAGTGGGCCAGACTTCCAAGCGATCCTTGCGGATCGACTGAAAGTCAGCAACCACGCTAAAACAAGGCTCGAAAGTCGCGAAATTGCCCTCGATGCCGACAAGTGGGAGCGCGTGCTCCAGGGCGTTGAAAAGGCCGCCGAAAAAGGTGCCAAAGAATCCCTCGTGATGGTGGATGATGTGGCCCTGGTTGTTAGCGTGAAGAACCGCACCGTGATCACAGCCGTCGATCAGAATCATCTGAAAGAAAATGTGTTCACAAATATCGACTCTGCCGTGATTGTTTAACCACAATCGCCCGACAATAAACAGTAACACTGTGGGCCAAGAGAGGTGGTCTCTGAGAAAGTTCTCAGAGAGCTTCGACGAAGCGAGAAACGCGTAGTCTTCCTCACAAGTGTTGCAAGTGATCTGAGGAGAATATGCTTCAAGCCATGCTCGCTGGCGTCGCCAGCATCAAAGCGCAACAAACGCGCATGAACGTCATCGGCAACAACCTTGCCAACGTCAACACAACTGCATATAAGGGAAGCCGGGTGACTTTCCAGGATATGCTTGCTCAAACCATGCGCGGTGCTTCCCGCCCGACCGATCGCTTGGGTGGTACCAACGCCATTCAGTTTGGCCTTGGTGTGTTGGTGGCTGGTACCGATATCAACACGGAGCAAGGCTCTCTCAACGCGACCAACCGACCAACCGACTTTGCCATCCAAGGGAACGGCTTCTTTATGGTGAGCAATGGAGATCGGATTGCCTACACCCGAGATGGTTCGTTCGACCTTGATGCGGCAGGTGATCTTGTCCACCGCGCCACCGGTGAGCGACTCATGGGATGGACGGCTGACCAAGCGACGGGCGAGATCAACACGAATGCCCCCGTCACCCCTGGCTCGGCGGTGCGAATCCCGATTGGTGCCCGAACCGCAGTTCAGGAAACGACTGTCGTCAACTGGGCGGGAAACTTAGATAGCCGTGAGATGAACCAGGCGGGGCTGGCAAGTACCAGTAGCATCGTGCGAGTCTTTGACTCGCTCGGCGGCTCGCACGATGTCACCTTGACCCTGACTGAGACCGCCACTCCGAACGAGTGGGCATGGACCACGACCGGTGCGAACGGCACGACTACGACTGGCTCCGGCACGCTAGTGTTTAACCCGGCGGATGGTAAGTTGGTCTCCGGTTCACCAGGCCCGATCGTCGTGACGCCCCCCGCAGCGAGCGGTGTGGCCGCCTTCAACATCGACCTGAACTTTGGCTCCGTCAGCCAACTTGCCACCGATATGCAGGTTCAAGCAAGCTCACAAAACGGTTTCGAACCTGGCTCGCTGAGCTCGTTCTCCGTGAACCCAGACGGCGTGATCACCGGTCTCTACACAAACGGTCTGACCCGACCGCTCGGTCAAATCGCCTCCGCAATCTTCCCGAACGCGAACGGTCTGGAACGACAGGGCAGCAACCTGTGGCGAAACACGGATAACTCCGGCATCCCGGTTGTGGGAACCCCGCGAACTGGTGGTCGAGGTCAGATCAACGCTGGCTTCCTTGAGCAGTCAAACGTCGACATTGGAAACGAGTTCACCGATCTCATCATCACGCAGCGCGGCTTCCAAGCGAACACCCGCGTCGTCACGACGGTTGATGAAATGCTCCAAGATCTGATCAACATGAAGCGCTAATCTTAGCACTGCGTTGGTGAGGTGATCCTCCGCTCGGCATCGTTCCGGGCGGAGGATCGTTTTTTTGCTGGGAACTGGATTTCCCGTGATTCGGTATACATTTTTCGTCCCAAACATGAGGACAACTATCGCCATGCTTTCGCTCTGCATCGCTCCCTTCCTGCTCTCCCAAGCTTCCGGCACTTCGCTTTCCCTGGAGTTCTCCGCGCGACCAGCCTCGGAGGTGGTCGCGGCACTTTCAAAGCAAACTTCTCAGAAAATGATGGTTGCCGGCAACCTGGCGCAGGAACCTCTCTTCGTGGACATCTCGGATCGCACGATCGAGGAAGTGAAAGCAGCCCTAGCCAAAGCACTCCACGCGGAGTGGTCCGAACGAGATGGTCAGTGGACGCTGACCCGACCCCAATCAGTGGCGGTCCAACTTCGTCAGAAGGAAGCCATGCGGCTTGCCGCCGCTTTCCGACAAAGTCAAGAAAAGGTCATCGCCGGTCTGCCTCCCGAGGCGTGGACAGCCCAAATGGCGCAAGATTCGGTGAACAAAATCATCGCGGAACGCGAGCAGGTTCGGAAGCAAGTTCAGTTTCCGCCGGAGATGAACCTGACCATCTTCTCCAATGGCCCAGCCATGCCCACGCCGGCGAATAGCGTACTGGGAGCCGTGATCCGCAAACTCCCCGCCGAAGTTCTTGCCGCCACTGAACCCGGCAAGCGACGAGTTCTCAGCACAAGCCCGAACCGCATGCAGGAGCGGTTGTCGCTGAACCTCGATGCCCCCATTCGTTCTTTCGTGCATGGGATGAACCTGATGGCAGAGGCTGTCCGCGCGGCCAATCGACCAGCCGGAGATGCCAACTTCTCTGGTGGACTCTCTCTCGATTTTAAGCCCGTGCAGTCCATCTCCAAAGTCAACGTTCTGCTTTGGCGCAGCTACGACGGGGATGAACTCATCGTCGGCGTTGAGATTTACGATCAGAGTTCGGCCCTCATCGGGGCCGAATCGGTCGTCTTGACCCTCCAAGCGGAGCGCGCCAATCCCGGCGATATTCCCGGAGAGGCACTGGTTTCCGATGAACTGCGAGAGTACTTCCGGATTCAAGCATCCCGTGCGAACCTCTCCGAGAGCGTTGCGAGCATGGCATGGAACATCGACGGCGATTTTGTCGTGATGAACAGCACCGATGCCCTGAGCGAACCCATGATCACGCCTGCGCTCCGGCAAAGTCTCGCCGACCCCGTGCGCCTCGACCCGCTGGCCTTCATGCTGTCTGGAGGCATCAAATCTTGGCAAGCCCAGGGAATCGACGACTACGTCATCCGGGTGCCCGATACGCTCTATACGCAGGTGCAGTCTGCCTGGAGCGGAAAGAGTGCCTCGACCACCTCTTTCGTGAGAGAGCTCATGAGCCTGTGCGAGCGTGCCGACAACGAACCACTCGCGGTTCTGCGCCCGAAACAGCCCCTGCGAGCGGAAGCCGAGCGAATCAACCGGGCGTCGCTGCGCGATCTCATGGGCGTGGTTCAGAAGCAGGGTTACACCCGATTAAGCGATCTGTGCGCTTACGTGGCCGATCGGTTCGGGCCGGGTGAAGTCGATCGATTCGACACCGACTACCTTCGATTCCTTGCCCCCTATGTCGCGAACGAGTTGCGAAACCTGCGCGGGCAAGACTATCTCTCGTGCAAGTGGCTGGCCAGTTACGGCACAAAGCTCGACGGATTCGCGGCAGGGACGAGCAGCGCGACGCTCCTCAGCATGACCAAGCCGCAGCAAGAGGCGGTGAGATCCATGGTCTTCGATTCGCCCATTCAGCCTTCGATCCAAGAGGGCGGGCGATCGATCGGCGTCTTTGCTTCCCAGGATACTCAAGAGGATCCGGGCGGGGCATCGGGACAATTCCTGTACCAGAATCCCACCGAACAGTATCCCAACGGACTGCCCGGAGACTCAACCCTGACCTTGAAAATCAAAGACGAAAACGGTGTCCTGGCTCGACCGGCGTCCCAAAAGTCAGGGCGCATCATGAGCGCAACCGTACTCGGCCTGATCCTCGGGATGATGGACAGCGCCCAGAACTCCGATGTCCGTGTTCTCGTCCCGAGTTTTGCCGAGTATCTTCCCGCGACGGTTCGCGGCCTCAGCATCACCGGAACCATCGGGAAGTCGCAGTTCCTCATGACCCGCCACCGCGACGGATACACCGCTCCAGGAGCCAAAGCCTTAACCTTCACCGAGATGGATCAGGCGTTTCGGGATAAGGTCGATGCCATGCGAAAGCGCAGCTCCGGCACCGATTGGGGATGGCGCGGCGGGCCAACGGTTCCACCCCGTTAACCGCGCCAGCGTGTGCTAGGCTCTCCGCATGACTCACGAAGAAGCCCTCAAACCGCTCGACTCCGCGATCTGGGAAATGAGCGAGGCCTTTGATGGCCTTGAGGACAAAGATGTGTGGATTCGTCCCCATCCGCGATTGCTCAGCGTCGGCGAGCTGGCCGCACATGTGGCCTACGGCGAGGTGGTCTCGATTCTCGGTTCGTTCGAGAGTCCGCTCCTCGCCCCGTCCATCCGCTACTACCCGGTTACGATTGAGGAGCCGGTGACCGCCAATCTCGGCGCGACCGAGCTGTATGAGGAGGTCAAGAGGATTCACGAAGCCTGCCGCGCCTTCGTCCTGGAAACTCGACCCGACCTCGACTCCCTTAGCCCCCATCGCGAAGAATGGACGTGGAGCTATGTGCTGGAATACATGGCCTTCCACATCGCGTACCACACAGGTCAGATGTACTCGGTACGGCATTTGATGGGGCACGAGACCAACAACAACTAGCCCTCCCCGAGTTCAAGGAGGGCCAACTCTGGACTTGCGGCCGCTTAGTTCTTAGCGCGTCGCTTGCGGGCAGCGATTGCAGCAACCCCGAGCCCGAGCAAGGTCATCGTCGCCGGCTCTGGAACGGCTTCTGCGTCGAAGCTCATGGTCAAACCATTGAATTGGGGCGAGACCGTCCCACCGAACTCCACGCTGTACCCGAGCATCGAAGAATTCGAAGGGTAGCTCGTGATGTTCAAGATAGGATAGAGATCCATGTAGAGCGTGTAAGCCGTGTTTGCGGCAAGGATCGTATTCGGAATCCCGTTGGCGAGATTCTCAATGTAGACCCCTTGAGCGGTGCGGCTTGTGAGGTACGTGGAGTACTCAGCATCCGGCGCAAAGGCTCCGAAGTAGAGCATGGCCCGGTAGAAATTGGTCGCGGAATATGTTGCGGTCGAACCACCACTGACGACTTCTTTCCCGTTGTAGTTGACGGCGATGTTGCTCAGCGACACAGGTGCCGCGCCGGTCGTGAGGGTGAAGTACGCGGAAGACTGGTGGAGGAAGCCGGTGGCGGTTCCCGTCATTTGCGCGGTCACGTCCCCGCGAAGGTTGAAAGAATAGGATGATCCGCTGACCGCGTGTGCGTGAGAGACGTTCGACTGGAACGTGCCATCTGTTCCACCAGAGAAGCCCCCAGCCCATTGTGAGCCAGCGTTGGACACGGTGATCGGCTGAGCGAAACTTGCCGCAGCCACGACGACGAAACTAAGAGAGAGGATAGTTTTCATTTTTTTGCTCCAATCCAGGCGCGAGGCAATTCCTCGCGAATACAACTACTATAAACGCTCACCCCAGATTTGTCAAGGGACGTGTCGCACTTTTTGTCCCGAATCCACGCGACTCTTCTCGGTCAGAGTGCGGTCATCCTGCGGATGAGGCCGCTCGCGAATCGCACCAAACCGGATACACTCCATCCATGTCCGACCGCGTCGTCCTTGGCCCCGATTCGAATCAAGCTCTCGGAATTGGCCAGTTCGCAATCGACTTCATGAATGGCACCCTTGGCCCAGGGCCGAGTGAAAAAGTGCTCGAACGCACGCGCATGTTCCACACCGATGCCGTGCTCTGCGGGGTTTCCGCCCTCGCTCTCGGAACCAACGCTCCCAAGGTATTGCGAGAAGAAGCCCTCCGATATCGCGCCGAGGATCCCAGCCATGCCGCGATGGTGTTCGGACACAACCAAGGTGTGATGCCGGAAAAGGCGATTGTCGCCAATTCCAGCGCGGTGCGGGAGTGGGATAGCAACGGAACCAACTTCGGATTCCGCCCTGAACTCGGCCACACGGCGGGCGAATTTGGTCACAACGATTTCTATCCCGTCGCGATCGCCGCCTGTCAACAGCGGGCCCTCGATGGTGCGACGGCTCTCAAGGCGATGGTGCTTCTCGATGAGATTCGTGGCAGGCTTGCCGAGGTTTTCTCCCTCAAGAGCTACAAGATCGACCACGTCTTGCATGGAGGAATCGCGAGCGCAGCCACCTACGGCGCACTCCTCGGGGCAACTGCCGAGCAGATCGAGAGCGCGATCGGCATGGTCGTCGCCCACGCGACCCCGTGGCGGGCGATTCGCGCGGGCAAGCAGCTCAGCGACTCTAAAGGGGCAAGCGCGGCGATCACGACCGAATTCGCCATCCTCAGCATGATCCGGTCGATGAACGGGTTCCGAGGGCCCCGCGACATCTTCCGCAACCCCGAGGCCATCTTCCGATTCTTTGAACCGACCACCGAGGGCGCGGAACGCTGGAAAGAAGCCGGAAACAGCCCCGTCGAACTCGTGCTGAGCCACAGCGGCGACGACTTTGCCGTGATGGGGATGCACTTCAAGCTCGGGCTCTACGAACATCAAAGTGCCGGTGCGTTGCAGGGCGCAATTGACCTCCTCGCGGCTCATCCACACTTGCTCAGCGATGGCAAGGGCGGCGAAATCAAGAAGATCACGATCACCGCGTATGAACCAGCGTTTGGCATCATCGGCAACCCGATGAAGAAGGACCCCAAGACCCGCCAGAGCGCCGATCACTCCATGGCGTACATCGTCTCCACACTGATTCGCAAGGCCCTGGAGCTTCATGCGGAGCAGGGAAGTCTTCCCTCGGGTGGCGGCGCGAACGACGCGATCTGGAAGGCACTGATGCTGAGTCCCTACGACTACGAAGTCAGCGACAAGGCGATTTTCGAGCCAGTGGCGCGGGATTTGATGCAGAAAATCGACTTCCGCCACGGCGGGGCGGAGTACGACGCCAAGTATCCCGACGGCATCCCGACGAGCATCATCATCGAGGATTCGGCAGGGAAGAGCTACGATTCCGGCCTCGTGATGTACCCGGCTGGCCATGCCCGGAACACCACCGCGGACCTGGGCGACATCCTCGACTACAAGTTCGCCTTGCTGGGTGGCCTCGGGCTTGCCGACGAAGAGAAGTCCACCGAAGTCATCGAGCGGTTGAATCGACTCGGCGATCTCGACGCGTTCGATCTGGCCTCGCTCTATGATTTCGAGATCGCGGATCGCTCCGATTACCAAGACTGACTTTCGGTAAGGAGCAAAAGAAATCAGCCCGCAGAGTGATTTCTGCGGGCTGATTTTGGTTCAGTCCTCGTCCTCGTCGTCGTCGCCTTGCGGTTTGTCTGGGCGCATCATGGGGAAGAGCAAGATCTCCCGCAAATGCTCGGCCCCCGTGAGGAGCATGACCAGTCGGTCGATGCCAATTCCGCAGCCGCCGGTGGGGGGCATGCCGTTTTCGAGGGCGAACAGGAAATCCTCATCCATCGGATGGGCTTCGTCGTCACCTTTGGCACGCTCGCCCAGCTGTTGCTCAAATCGCTCGCGCTGGTCGATCGGGTCGTTGATCTCGCTGAAGGCATTGCAGACCTCGCGGCCCAGCACGTAGCCTTCAAATCGCCGCGTGAACCCCGGGCGATTCGGATCCTTCTTCGCCAGAGGGGAAGTCTCGATCGGGTAGCCGATCACAAAGGTCGGCTCCTGGAGATGAGGTTCAACGAAGTGCTCGAGCAGCTTCTCGATGACGCCACCGAGGTTGTTTTCCTTCTCCGTCGGAAGCCCAACGCGCTTCATCGCTGCCTTCGCCGACTCCAGATCGCGGAGTTCCTCCGGGGCAATGCCGGATCGCTCGTGGATCGCAGTGAGCATGTCCACGCGGTGCCACGGCTTGCCAAAGTCCAGCCCGTGAAGCTCGGTTGTCCCGAACACTTTCTGCGCGACATCCTTAAACAGATCCTCGACGCAGGACATCATGTCTTCGAGGTTCGCGTAGGCTTCGTACCATTCCAGAAGCGTGAACTCGGGGTTGTGGCGATTGCTCACACCCTCGTTTCGGAACACGCGCCCGATCTCGTACACCTTTGGCACATCGCCGCAGATGATCCGCTTGAGATACAGCTCCAGCGAAATGCGGAGCTTGACGTCCATGTCGTACGCGTTGTAGTGCGTCTTGAATGGTCGCGCCGCCGCGCCGCCTGCTTCGAGTTGAAGCATCGGAGTTTCGACCTCAAAGTATCCTCGGTCGTCGAAGAAACGCCGCACCGCGCTCACAATTCGCGACCGGTTGAGGAGCATGGATCGCGCATCCTTTTTCGCGACCAGGTCGAGATTGCGATGGCGATAACGCTGATCGACGTCGCTCAGGCCATACCACTGTTCGCCATCCTTTTCCTTGCCCAGCGGCAGAGTGTGGAGGCTCTTGCTGAGCGGGGTGAGGCTGCGGACATAGATCGACTGCTCACCGGTCTTCGTGCGGAACAGGTAGCCAGTGATCCCAACGTGGTCACCAATATCCAGCAGCTTGAAGGCCGCCCAGGCTCCGGGTTGAAGCTCGTCGAGGTCGTTCTTGCGGAAATAGGCTTGAATCTTGTCGTCGCCATCCGAGACGTTAGCGAACGCCGCTTTGCCCATCTCGCGCAGACTCACGAGGCGTCCGGCCAGAGAGATCGTCTTGGTTGCGATGTCTTCGGGGCTCGGATGTCCGTCGTCGCCGGGAGCAGGAGCGAGGTCATCGAAACGTTTATGGAGATCGGCGATGGAAGTCGGCGTGTCAAAGCGCTCGACGGCAAAAGGGTCAAAGCCGAGCTCGCGGAGCTTGGCCAGCTTTTCCAAACGCAGGTCTCGAATCGTTAGATCGTCGCTCATGGGTCGGACTCCACCGTACCCGCGATGACAATTCCGATCAGGGACGGGCTGATTTCAGAGATTTGCTCCCGCAATCGCCAGGGAAGTGGGCTTAGGCCTCGTAGAATCGCGTAAATGTCATAATAATGATTATCGGCAGTATTGTTCAACCCCTTCCCCCACCACTTTACCAACCAGCGGACGCCGTGGCATAGAGGCGCGGTGTGGAGGGCGGTAACCTAACGCGCAGTGTCTGACGCCACCTCCCCTGCCCCGACCAGCCCCGAGAAGCCTGAAATGACCAAGGCCGAACGGAAAGCCGCCGATCGGATTCTCCTTCGCCGGATCGTCGAGCTGTTCAAGCCGCATCTCGGGATGGTTCTGATGACCACCGGCGCGGTGCTTGTCGGCGTCATCCTGGGATTGGTTCCGCCTTACCTCATCAAGTCGATCATCGACGAAGGCATCGCCAAGCAAGATTTGGGCGTCATTGGCCGCGATTCACTCTGGATGCTCCTGGCCGTGCTGGCTGGCGCAGGATTTACGCTTCTCTATGGCTATTGGGGCGTGATGATCGGGCAAAAGATCATGTTCACGCTGCGGCAGAAGCTCTATGAACACTTGCAAGGGATGTCGCTCCGATTCTTCACCTCGACACGAACCGGCGAAATTCAAACCCGTCTCATCAGCGACGTCCAGGGAGTCCAGACAGTTGTCAGCAACACGCTGGTTGATCAAGTCAGCAACATCGGCATCGTCATCAGCACCCTCATTGCGATGTTCCTGATGGATTGGCGGCTGACCTTGCTGAGTATCGGCCTCGTCCCGCTGTTTGCCGTCATTGGCAAGGGAGTCGGCGAATTTGCCCGCAAGGTTCGCCAAGGAACCCAAGAACAGACCGGCGAACTCAACGCGATGATGCAGGAAACCCTAAGCGTGAGCGGAATCCTTCTCACCAAGGCAGTGGGCCGCCAAGACTTGCTCGCCAACCGATTCCGGGTCGAGAACGACAAGCTCGCCGGCTGGCTCATCAAGAGCAGCGTCGTCCAGTACCTCTTCTTTGGCATGATCCGGCTGATCACCCAGCTGGCCCCCGCGCTTGTCTACTGGCTTGCCGGATGGCTCCTGGTCGCTCGAGGAGATACCTCGATCACCGTGGGCATGCTGGTCGCGTTCACCGGACTCCAAATCCGACTCTATTTCCCGATGACCGGCCTCCTGAGCGCACAGGTCGAGATTCTCTCGTCTCTCGCCCTCTTCCAGCGGATTTTCGAGTACCTCGATCTGCCGCGCGACATCAAGGATCACCCCAAGGCGGTTTCGATGACTCCAGCTCAGCTGAAGGGCAAAGTCGAGTTCCGCGACGTGGTCTTTGCCTACGATCCTGATGCTGAAACCCCAACCCTCAAGAGCTTGAATTTCACGGCTGAGCCGGGGCAGCTCGTCGCTCTCGTCGGGCCGAGCGGGGCGGGAAAGACTACTCTGACCTACCTCATTCCCCGCCTGTACGATGCCGACGCGGGACAGGTGCTCATCGACGATACAGACGTCAAGGAGATCAAACTCGCTGATCTCTCAACGCTCGTCGGAGCGGTGACTCAGGAAACCTACCTGATGCACACCTCAGTCAAGGAAAACCTCCGAGTCGCGAAGCCCGAGGCCACTGACGAGGAACTGATCGCGGCCTGCAAAGCCGCAGCGATCCACGACCACATTGCAGGCCTGGAGCAAGGCTACGACACCATCGTCGGAGAGCGGGGCTACAAGCTGAGCGGAGGCGAAAAGCAGCGGCTCGCCATCGCCCGTGCGATCCTCAAGAATCCCAAGATTCTCATCCTCGATGAAGCCACGTCGGCTCTCGACACCCGTTCCGAGCGGTTGATCCAGGAGTCCTTGGCTGGCCTCATGCAAGGCCGAACCACCTTCGCCATCGCCCACCGACTCTCGACCATCCTAGCCGCAGATCAGATTCTCGTGCTGGAGAAAGGTGCGATTGTCGAACGAGGTCGCCACGCCGAGCTACTCGCCCAGGGTGGCCTCTACTCCCGGCTCTACAACGAGCAGATTTCGGTCGAGAATCGCGAGACAGAGGGCGCATCACCGGGCTAGCCGCGGGTTTCTCGCGCTACACAAGGCGCCACGGTCACGCCCCACTTGAGGCAGAATGGGGAAGAGATGCTCTCTTCCCTACTTCTGGGTTCCACGACACCGTCCAATTTCGTCTACGAGGCCAAACATTCGGCCCCCGAGGGCGCGAATCTCAAGCTCTCGACATCCGCAGACACTTGGGCAGAAATCCGTCTGAGCAAAGAGGGCGAGCAATGGGTTGCGACGGTGCGATCCCAGAAAAACGGCGTCGCCACCATCGGCACCGATCCGCGCTTTCCAAAGGAGCGCTGTCGCCAAGTCCTTGATGGACGCTATTCCCTCCCCTTCCGTGTCCCCGACGGACGTCTGCGAGCCTTCCGCGACACTGTCGGCGAGGTCATCCGATTCTCCTGGGGGTTTGAGTCGGAGGTGGCGGGCAAAAAGGTGAAGGGCTGGATCGAACTCGCACCTCTTCCCGATCCGCTCGCGGACGGCGAAGCAACCGCCACACCCAAGACGGTCAAGTCCACCCAATTCCCGACCAAAGATCGCGATGACCGAGCCACCGGGTTTGAAGTCACGAAGCGTCCCTTCCACTGGTCAGGAGCCTTCGGCGATGCCCTTGTCGTCACCTTCGACGATGCGTTCGCGTGGCGTCGACAAGACATCAAACTGGCTTTCTGGAGCGAGGCCGCCTGGACGCCTTTCTGGAAAATGTCCCCCAAGGCGATGAGTGGATTCGAGTTCATCGAGACCTGGGGCGGAGGGGCCCCCGGTTGCTTCGAACCAATGAGCGACCGAGTCAACCGCTGGGCGAGTGCCGAGGTGCTCGAGGATGGAACCACTCGCAAGATCATTCGCTGGAAATACGCCCTGGTGAACCCCGACTACATCCCCTGGGCCGGCAACAAGGGCTCGAAACAAGTACCGGAAGTGGAGGAAGAATGGACAATCCTGCCTGATGGCACGGTCTATCGACTCCAAAGATTCTGGCCATCCCTCGACACCGGTGAACCCCAGCACTCTTTGGGAGTGCAGCTTGCCGAGGCCGATGTGGTCTTCGCTGCCGACACTCTGCCCGAAGAAGTCGTCCCCCGAGAAACCCTCACCGCATTCGGAGCCGACGGGCGCCGGGTCGTCGCAAGCTATCCCACGAAGAATGAAACTCGAAACTCAAAGGTCGGGGATTGGCCTCGCTTCGGGTACGCGATCCACTTCCTTGACCCTGCGCTCCCGGATCCATTCATCGGATTCGCCGACCCCGGCCTTGATTCCTCGCTCGATTGGGCGGGTACGTGGCACGAGCAGCAATTCTGGCGATTCAGCCACTTCCCTTTCAACAACGAACCATTCGTGAACGAGTCCAACAGCCAACTCGAAGGACGGGGCGCGATCACCCACACTTGCCTTGCCTATGTCGGTGATGCAAGGCGTCGAGATTGGAGCGACAACTACAAGGTGGATGCTCGCGGTAGAAAGTATCGCGAATGGGTTTCTGTCCTCGGAATGGAGCCCAAGGGCAATCTGCAGCGGATGGATAATCGGCTGAAGGATTGGCAAGAGGGCAAACGCTGGACAAAGCTCGTCTCCGGTGCAAAGGCGACCTGGAACTCAGCGTGCGGAGAAATCCGCCTGACCAACCTCAGCGAAAAAGTCGTTCTCAGCCCGTCGTTCGGACGCCTGCCCAGTCTCATCTTCGAAGGAAAGCACCGACCCACAAACATGACCCTGAACGGACGTGGCCTCAAGCCGTTTACCGACTTCCGAATGGGAACCGAGGGCGGCCAGGTCTTAATCTGGTTCTCACCCAACTTAGAGCCGGGGCAACTCGAGCTCTTCGTAAAATAGAAAAGCGAGAGGCACCTTCCGTGGCACCTCTCGCTTCGGTGGTCAACGCCGACTCGCTTATTGCGGGGTCGAGGCTTCGGCGGCTCCGAGCACCGCGCTCACTTGGCCCTGCACTTCTTCCTTGGTCGGCAGATTCCAGGCGTCCTTGTTTTGCTCAACGGTTTGGAAGAGGCAAGCAATCGCTCGTCGCGTCTTCTTTTCCGTCGCATCCAGATCCTTGGCGTTGGCGAGGCGGGAGGTCTTGCGCTCCACATCTCGCAGAGCGACCAGCGACTTGTCGAGCTTATCTTGGATCGACTCTTCGCCATTCTCGCTCGTCGTCAGGTAGGCGATGAACATGGATCGCAGTTCGCGGGCCACTTCATCCGTCGTTTCCTTGTCCTGACCGGCCAGGATGATCGTCTTGAACTGGTCTTGGTTTTCGATCAGAAACTGATCCAGCACCACGTCCAGTTGCTCGCTGGTCTCGCCCGCCAGCTTTTCGAACTCATCTTCCAGAGTCGCTTCCAGATCTTCCCGAACGATCGGGAGTTGATCCTTGGCGTACTCGGGCACGGATTCGATCCATGCCGGGATTTCCTTGCCCAGATAGCTGCTGATCTGCGGTTGAGCTTCGTCGAGACGCTGCACCACCAGACCCTTGGCGATCTTCGCCGCTTCCTTCGGCTCGAAGTTCGTGGCAAAGCCATTCGCAATCGAGAACAGGAAGCACATCACACCGAACACCACCATCGTGCCCCAGATTTGGGTGTTCTGCAGAGCCTTCTTCGTGCTCTCAAGCTCTTGGGCCAGAAACTGCTGGCTCAGATCGGCATCCTCAGCCGATTCTTGCGTCGGTTTCAGTTCTTCGCTCACTTTCGATCCTCCTTGTCTCCGCGATACATGCGAGCGGCGCTGGCCTTTCGCTTGGCGACTTCCTTCTTGGTGACATCAGCGCCTGCCTTCTTCACCGGAGTCGGCATCGGGGCGACTTGATTCGCCTTCTTCTTGGTGCTCACGGTGTTGGCCGATTTGATCGACGTCTCGCTTTGAGCCATCATCTTGCTGGCCTTGTCCGGTCGCGCATTCTCGAGATCCTCTCGGAAGAGATCCAGGACGAGGAGACCCATTTCCCAGCTCGGATCAACTCCGGCGAGCTTGGCTTCCTCCTTCTCTGCGATCACCTGAAGGTTCTCGTGGATGCCCAACAGAGCATCGTGGTGGCTTCCAAAGAGTTCGACCGCCGCGCCCTCGGCTTCCTTCGTCGCACTCTCGCCGAGATTCGTGAGGAGTCGCTCGACCTGCTCCGGAGTGGCCTCGGGGAACATTTCGCGAATCTTCGCTTCCTTCTCGTTCAGCATCTTCACAAAGGTTCGGGTGAGGACAGCCTCCCCGCGCTTCGGAAGGTTCTCCTGCAGTTGGTCGAGCTCAGCCAGCGACGCTTGCGCCAGTTCCGGGAGTCGGCTGTTCGCCTTGTCCACGGCCATTTGCACCTGCGGCTGAACCTCGTTCAGAGTCTGCTTGGCCATGTCTTCCACGAGCGGCTTGATCTCGCTCTCCATGGCGGTGGTGAGCTCTCGCACGAACTTGTCCTGCGTCGGCCCTTTGTCAACAAGGGAGCGGAACGAATTGTTCACGCTCATCACGGTTGTGAAAGCAACAAAGCATCCGGTGGCAAACAGCCCCCATTTCCACCAGCTCAGTTGCGTTCTCAAGTTCTTTAATTCTTGAATCTGCTTCTCTTCCATGCCCGAGTCCATGACGACCCTCCTGGTCTCCGTGGCTGACTCCGTACAGAATCCCCACGATGCCCTGCCAAAGGTATCGGCTAGCCAGAATGCGGACCGTCAGGTCTACGGGGAAAACCCGGTAATTGCATCAGCACGAAGTCTCGGGACTGTTCGGCGTGGGCGACTCCAGACCACTGAGAGTAGAATCAGGGCATGGCGATGAATGCTTCCTCCCACCCCCATCGACGAACCCTCGCGGACTCCGATCCTGCGCTTTTTGAGTTGGTTCAGCGAGAAGAATCTCGGCAGGAAGACAACCTGGAACTCATCGCCAGCGAGAACATCGCCAGCCTCGCCGTGCGCCAAGCGATGGAGACCGTATTCACCGACAAATATGCCGAAGGCTATCCGGGTAAGCGCTACTACGGCGGCTGTGAAGTTGTCGACGAAGTCGAGAAGCTCGCGATCGAACGTCTGTGCCAGCTCTATGGATGCGAGGCCGCCAACGTTCAACCCCACAGTGGTGCCAGCGCGAACATGGCCGTCTACTTCACCTTCCTGGAGCCAGGCGACACTCTGATGGCAATGAATCTCGCCCACGGGGGCCACCTCACCCACGGTTCGCCGGTCAACTTCAGTGGAAAGCTCTACAAAATTGCCGCCTATGGCGTCGATCCCGAAACGGAACTGATCGACTACGACGAAATGCACCGCATTGCCGTCGAAAGCAAGCCCAAGATTATCGTCAGCGGGGCGACCGCCTACTCCAGAGAGTTCGACTTCAAGCGAATCAAGGAGATTGCCGATGAAGTCGGCGCCCTCCACATGTGCGACATGAGCCACTACAGCGGTCTCATCGCGGCGGGAGAATATCCCGATCCCGTTCCCCACTGCCAGGTGGTAACGTCCACAACCCACAAGTCGATCCGGGGCCCCCGAGGCGGCATGATCCTCGGTACCGCGGAGGCCATCAAACAAATCAACAAGACCGTGTTCCCGGGCCTTCAAGGCGGCCCCCTGTGCCATGTGATCGCTGCCAAGGCGGTTGCCTTCGGTGAAGCCCTGCGCCCCGAATTCAAGACCTATGCGCAGCAGATCAAGAAGAACGCCGCCGCTCTCGCCGCAGCCCTGACTCAAGAAGGCTTCCGAATCGTCAGCGGAGGCACGGACAGCCACATGATGCTCGTCGATCTTCGACCGTTCGGGGTGACAGGCAAGCTAGCGCAAGAGGTTCTGGAGCACGCCAACATCACCACCAACAAGAACGCGATCCCCAACGATCCGGAATCACCTTTTGTCACCAGTGGCGTCCGCCTGGGGACCCCCGCCGTCACAACACGCGGCATGGTCGAGGCGGATATGGCCTTCATCGCCCGCGCCATCGCCACGGTTCTGCGCAACCATTCCGACGAAGGAACTCTTAACAAGGTGAAAGCAGAAGTGACGGAATTGTGCCGTCGCTATCCAATTCACAAATTTTAGGAAACCCGCACCCGCACTTATACGTTGCACCCTTTGATGAGCAAATCACTAAGGGTTGGAGGACTCTTGTTCGTCGCAGCGGCACTCGTGGGGTGCGGTGGGCAAGATCCCTTTTCGTCAGTCTTTCAAGATACGTGGCAAGGCCCCTTCCAGGTGGTCCGCAGCGACGGTTCGGTTGAAAGCTCCGGCACAATGAGAGTGGAGGTGGATCGGTTCGGAAGAGCCGACATCCTACTCACGCGACAAGATGCGAATCCACAAAATCAATCGACTTTTGGATTCATGACCGAGAATGACACTCTCGAATTTACGTGGAAATGGAACGACACCTCAAACCGGGTGTCGACCGGAGGGCTCCGCGTGAACGGTAACTTCTTGGAAGGAACTGGCCCGAACCGCTCGATTCGAGTCAATTTCACCGATGGAACGACGGGAGAAATGCAGATTCGCCTCCAGCGAACCTCTACTTTCTAGTGTACAAACTAGTCCAATAGTTACAGTGTAAATGCGTCGCTTTCAGGTAGCGTAAGAGCTGATGGAAGCGACGCAAACCCGCCCGCTTATTGGGCAAATTTCCGCCATAGATCGTCCCCTGATCCAAGCCGTCGCTGTCTTGACAGGAGCCTTCGTGACCGCCCTCGCCGCCCAGGTGCAAGTGCCTTGGCAGCCCGTTCCCTTCACCCTCCAGACGCTTGTCGTCATGGCCTGCGGATTGTCTCTGGGCCTCCGGCTCGGAGTGATGAGCCAGGTGCTGTATCTCGTCGCTGGGCTGGCCGGACTTCCGGTTTTCGCGCAGTTTCGAGCAGGCATTCCCGCTCTCCTCGGCCCGACGGGTGGATACCTTCTCGCCTTCGTCGTCATGGCGGGAATTCTCGGATGGGTCGCCGAACGCGGATGGGATCGAAAAGTGCTCCCTCTGGCCCTTTCCCTCGTGGTTTCAACACTCGTCGTCTATGCACTCGGAACCACCTGGCTTTCGGTATTCACCGGGAGTCTGGCTTCGGCATGGATGGCAGGAGCCGCCCCGTTCCTGGTCACCGACGCCCTCAAGATCATGATCGCATGCGGTGCCTTCCCGGGTGCCTGGGCTCTCCTTAGCCGATACACGGGTCGCCCAGCGTGAAGCGGGGCTTCACCCTCATCGAACTTCTCGTCGTGATCGCGGTCATTGCTATTCTGGCCGCGATCCTCTTCCCCGTTTTCGCCCAAGCCAAACGCGCGGCGAAGAAGACCGGCTGTCTCTCCCACCTCAAGCAGATCGGCACGGCCATGACGCTGTACCAGGTCGATTTCGACGACGGCTACCCCAACACCGGAGATCCCTATCTGTGGGTGGGGCGTCGATTCCGATGGCCAATCATGCCGTACCTCGGCGTGGCCCAGAACCGGGTCGGCAGCACATTCGATGCAAGCTCGCGTTCCGGATTGCTCCTCTGCCCCGAAGACACTTCCAGCGGCTCAAGCTTTGATGCAACCAGCTACGCCTACTCCGCAACGTTCTATCTTCCCGCTGAGATCAGCCCTCAACTCACGATTCGCAACCTGATTTCGAGTCTCAATGATCCCGGGCTCGCCGCCAACCCCGTCACCCAAACATCGAGTGCCGTCCAAAACCCCGCCGGAAAAGCGATGATCACCGAGTGGTTCAACAGCCACGACACCGGTAACGGCAAGCCGATCGGATTCTGGGGAACTCTAAAGCCTGGTCTCGTGCCAGGCGATGACCGCTGGCAAGCGGGGCGAAACTTCACCTTCGCCGATAGCCATGCCAAGTTCATCAAAGCCACCCGGCAAACTCCGAGTGCCGATGACTGTCCCGATTTCAACCGCACTCCTGGCGGGATCTCCGGCACAGATCTCAGCGGCCTCTAAAAACCAATTTGGCAGACTCAGCGGTTTGCCACAGGAGACAATGATGAAACCGAAGATTGGCGTGCAACTCTATTCCGTCCGCGACGACTGCGCGCAAGACCTCCTTGGCACGATCCGCAAGGTCGCGGCTCTGGGTTACCAAGGAGTGGAATTCGCGGGCTATTTTGGCCACAGTGCTGCGGAAATCAAAGCTGTTCTCGACGAAACGGGCATTCAATGTTGCGGAGCCCACGTCGGGGTCGGCGAATTCAGCGACGAAAAGTTTGAGGACACCGTCAAGTTCCATCAAGAAATCGGCTGCCCCATGGCCATCATTCCGTGGTTGCCCGAGGAAATGCGCAACACGCCGGAAGCCGTCGCTGAGACCGCAAAAATGTTCACGGATCTGGCCAAGAAGCTCGAAGGAACCGGCATCGCGACCGGTTTTCACGCTCACGATGCCGATATGAAGCCTCTCAGCGATGGAAAGAGCGCTTGGTACGGCCTGGCCGAGCAAACTCCCAGCGACTTCCTGCTCCAATACGACACCGGCAACGGACTCGCCGGCGGAGCCGACCCCGTCCAGCCGCTCAAGGACTTCCCTGGACGATCACGCACCGTCCACCTGAAGGCACACCCAATCGGCATCGTGATCGGAAACGATGATGTGCCCTGGAAGGAAGTCTTTGAAGTCTGCGAAGCCACCGGCGGAACCGAATGGTACGTCGTGGAGCACGAGCAGTACATCGACACCACCCCACTCGAAGCCATTGAGCACTGCCTCCAGTCGCTCTCGAAAATGGGCAAAATCTGAGCAATTTTCGTGATCTGCCCATACAGATCGCGCCTGACCTGATGTAGAGTTAGACAACTCCCGAGCGATTCGGGAGTTGTCTAGACAAATTGTCTACATCGTTCGATCTCCAGGCGATATCGCCAATCTGCAAAGGAGCAGAGGGTCAGTCCCCCGCTTTCCGCCAGGTTCGTGATCAACTTGTCGCCCTCATTGAAGGCGGAAACATTCCTCTTGGCGCAAGGCTCCCCTCAGAGCCAGAACTTGCCAAGGCCCTCGGCGTCAGCAGAATGACCCTGGGTCGCGCCCTCAACGAGCTCTCCGATCTCGGCCTCGTCACCAGGCGCAGAGGTGCCGGAACCTTCATCAGTTCTCCGGGTGAAAGCGAAAGCCTCTCTCCCTCTTCCGTGCGAGTCCTCCTCACCGGGCCCGCCGAATTCGCGCTCCACGACTACTACTTCGGCACGCTCCTCATCGGCCTGCGATCTGGCCTGATGGAGCGAGGCATGTCGCTAACCCTCGACAGCTACGAGAGCCTCGAAGGCGACCTTGACCCAACTCAGCCGCTCGTCTTGCTGAATCCCCGGCAAGAGCAAGCCCTCTCCGTCGATGCCGCCTGGACAGGCCCGGCTCCATTTGTGATCCTCGGTGCCCGATGGCCCGTCCAAAACGGCGTCTGCGTCGATTCCGATAACGTGCTCGCCTCCTTGCGCGCAATCGAGCACTTTGCTGGCCTCAACCATCAACGTTTTCTCTTCATCGGTGCCTGCCCGGGCGATGCCAACACCCTCGACCGAGTCAAAGGCTTTCACGCAGGATTGGCTCAGTACCAGTTGGAAGAAGTCCACGCTCCAATTTTGGTGGAGGACACGACGAAGCTCTCCACCGACGAGCGTCTGCGGATCACGGAAGCCATTCGCACGACCCGACCAACCGCCATCTTGGCCGGTGGTGCCACGATCTCCCTCCACGTTTGCCGCCTCGCCGAATCCATTGGCCTCGAAGTGCCACAGGATATCAGCCTGATCGCCTTTGATGATCCCCCGTTCATGGCCCTCTCCCGTCCTGCGCTCACCACCATCGCCCAGCCGCTCGATCTGATGGCCGCCACCGTCTGCGATCTCCTCACTGATCCCAAACCGTCTAACGCAGGCGGACAGAAAGTTTTCCATCCTCATTTGACTCTCCGTAAGAGCACAGCCTTCTGCGCTCAAGGATCTAGAACATCATGAAAACTCTGCGAAACACGAGGGGCTTTACCCTCATCGAACTCTTGGTTGTGATCGCGATCATCGCGATTCTCGCCGCCATCCTCTTCCCGGTGTTTGCCCGAGCCAAGGAAGCCGCAAAGAAGATCGCCGACCTCTCGAACCTGAAGCAGCTCGCCACCGCGACAGCAATCTATGGTTCCGACTACGACGACACCTTCATCAGCTTCCCCTATGCTGGTCAATGGTCTGGCCCCGCGTACACCAACCGCGAAAAGGGTCAGTTCTGGACGGACAAGCTGATGCCCTATGTCAAAGCGAAGCAAATGTACAACAACCCCGGCAACACGGACACCGTGTACGATTCGCGCGGCTACTGGCTTCCCGGGGCCACCAGCGCGGCCACTCTCGCCACCGATCCGTCGGTTTACCGAGTCACGTTTGCCATGAACCACATGCTCAATCGCGGCGACAAGGGCCCCGATAATCCGGGCGCAACCAGCCAAACCGCGGTCGACGAACCGGCACAAATCGCCCTCATGGGCCCCTCGCAGTACGCCTGGACGTTCTCCAGCTGCCAACCGGACTCCGCCGGATCTCAAAACATGAGCTTCTACTGGCTGATCTCCGATGCCGGAAGGGGCTATGAGCTGTTCGGCAACAAGGGTGCCCAAGGCGGATGGAGCGCTGGCGCGAACTTCAGCTACGCGGATGGTCACGCGAAGTATCAAAAGGCCGTTGACCGTGGCACCGCAACCGGCGACCTCTACGGCTACCAAGGACGCGACCTCTTCCGAGGCTACTTCCCTGGAGCGAAGACTCGTGCGAACGTGAGCACCAACGGCACCTGCCCGAGCGATCGCGGCAGCATGGCCTACTAAGCATCGCCGCTCCGGAGTTCTGCCCCGAGACATCGCGGGCAGAACTCCCCTCCTCTTTGAACCCTGGAATGAAAAAAGAACTCCCTCTGCCTGTCGTCATCGGCCTGATCGTCTTGGTGCTGGCTGCTGCAATTGGTTTCTTTGTGGCGAGTGGTGGGGTCGGCCCGGGAGACACCTCAAAGCCATTGCCCGGAGATTACGCCGGGCCCCCTCCGAAACAGGGCGGTGCCCCTGCGCCGGAAACGACTGGAGAATAACGAAACAAACAATGAAAATCTTGAACCTGATTGTAGTCGGCCTGCTCGCCTTTGGCATCCTGGGGGGATGCGCATCGGCGGAGCAATCAAGCGAAACGAAAGCCGGTGACTACGCCGCTGAACCTGGACAACCGCGTCCCGGCGCCCCCGGATCTCCCGGTGCCGCCGCCAAAGAAGGCGAATAACCAAAACAACTTGGGCCAGTTCCCTGCGAGGTCCACTTGATGATGGGAAAGTGAATGCCTGGGCCCCGAGAGGGGCCCTTTTCTCGTTCCGAGACGACAAAACTCAGGTTCAAAATTTCTTTCCAGGGACTTTTCATGGGCCCGGAAGAAACGGTAAGGTGAGGCAGTCGTCTCGATATCCAGAACACCCGATACACGGGTTCGCAAGGAACAGACCTTATGAAGAAATTGATCGCTCTCGCTGTGTGTGCACTTTCCGCTCTCGCGGCCCATGCGGAAACCTATGTCCTTTCCATTGGGATTAACGATTATCCCGAAATCAAGCAGGCCGACGGCGAAGTCTACGACAGCGACCTCAGTGGTTGTGTCAATGATGCCAACTACATGCAATCCTTGTTCAGCAGCAAGTTCGGAGTGAAGCCGCAAAACATGCGAGTCCTCACCGATGACAAGGCCAACTTGAACAACCTCGTCGAAAACCTTAAGTGGTTGATCACCACCGCCAAGGCTGGCGACCAAATCGTCTTCACCTACTCCGGTCACGGCGCTCAAGTCGAAGTCGAAACCAGCGAAGAAGCCGACGGAATCCAAGAAGTGCTCGTGCTTGCCGACATGAACCTGATTCCCGGGAGCCTCTTCGGTGAAATCGCCAAGACGATGACGCTCAACGGAATCCACAGCACCTTCGTTTTCGACAGCTGCTTCTCCGGCGGCATGAGCCGAAGCGTCGATGGCAAGGTCAAGGCCCGAGTCAAGACCCTTGGTGTTCTCAAGCCGAAGTCGGCCTCCAAGGTCAAGGACGCCGCTTCCAAAGTGCGCGGCATTGTTCCGAAGTCCAAGGGCCAAGGGACGGCCGAATCAGCCTTCCTCTTCGCCAGCAAGGAAACCAATCCCAGCTCGGACATCAGCGGACTCGAAGGCGTTGAGCCGCACGGCCTCTTCACCCTCCTTCTCATGGATGTGATGAACGCCAATCCGCAAGCCTCCCTGCGCGACATGTACGACTACATGGATGCCTCCCTTGCCGAGATCAACGAGTCGTTCAAGAAGAACAACGTTGATATGCAGTTCGACCAAGGCCCGAACTTCGAAGCCAGCGCTGCTCGCTCCAGCCAACCGATCATCCTCAAGAAGTAAGATCCTCGTGATGAAAACGCGCCGCCTCCCGTCCCCAGCCGCTCTTCGAGTGCTGGGAGTCCTGGGGGCGGCGCTTCTCTTTTTGCCCGCCCTCGCCCAGAATCCCACCGATTCCGGCCGACTCCGATTGATCCCGATCTCCTCAGATGTCCTCATCCAAGACATCGAAGAATCGGTGGATGGCACCAGGCTGCTCACCCACAACCGAGGCTTCGCTCCTCGCCTTTGGGAGCCCAAGACGATGCGGCTCCTCGCTGTTTTGAGCGGCGACGGAAATGAAGTCACGGACATCTTCTTCTCTTCCGACGGGCAGAAAATTGTCGCGATCGGCCCCGACCGAGTGCGCCTCTACAACGCACGCACTGCTCGACAGCTCGCGGTTTGGACGAACATCACTCTGCGCGCCGAAGAGACCTTCACCGTTTGCCGGTTGACGCCGGATCACAGTCGGATTTATGTCGGCACGAGCCGCGGGCGCGTTCTGACCGCCCCAACGCAGGCCGCTTCGACCCTTCAAGCGACCACCCTCGACCTCGCACCAGAGGGTGCGATCAATAGCCTCGAGATCTCCCCCGACGGAAACCTCCTTGCCGCAGCAACTCTCAGTTCATCCATCGGCCTTCTTGACCTCCGCACCCCGACCTCCTCGCGAAAACTTGCCGAAGGAATCGGCGGAGGAATCTGGATTCGGTTCTCCCCGGACAGCAAAGATCTCCTCGTCACTCAAACCAAGGCTCTCGCTTCCCTCTGGAACATTGAATCCGGCCAAAAGCGGGGTGAATGGAAGCACATCGTCGGCGAACGAGGGCTCCCGACATCCTTCATGGGGGCCAGCTTTGTCGGCGAAAAAGGCGACCTCATCCTGATCGCGGACGAAAAAGGCCTGATGACCTTGATCGACCGATCCTCGCTCCAGGAAGTCCGCAAACTCGAGGGCTACCGCTCCCCCATCCGCGAACTCAGGGTCAGTCAAGATGGTCGAGTCCTCGGCACCTACGCTGACGACACCTTCATCGAGGGTGAGCAGCTCAAGCTCTGGGATGTCTCCACCGGCAAAGAGTTCCCATACACGCGCGGCGACAGCGGCCCGACCGCCGGAGAGTTCAGCCCCGACGGATCAGTCTTCTGGGTCGGCTACCAAGATGGCAGCATCCGCCGCCACAAAGTGAGCGATGGCTCCATCACCACCGAGACTCTCTCCCAAGTCGACGCCTACTCCTTCATTGCCCCGGTCGGAGCCAGCGGCTACTTCCAGTTCAGCCGCCGCCGCGAGGGCTTCTCGACCGACGTCTTCCACACCGTCGTCAACCCAGAGCGGCCCGATCTCGCTGGGCGACGCACCTTCACCTACTTCGGCTCAGCGATGAAAGCCGCTCCAGGAGGCCGCCTCGCCCTGGCCTACGGATATCGACAAGCGGAGGGATCCGACGAAGAAATCAAGATCACTGCCGTTTGGGATGTCGCCAGTCTGGAATACATCTGGGGGTTCTGGGATGAGTTTGAAGGGGCCACGTGGGGCGCAGGAGAAACCCTGGTTGCCTTCGACCGCACCTCCGCTCACATCTTTGATATGGCGGTGCCCGAATACAAATCCACCGTTTTCAACAACCCCGACGATGTGGTGATGCAAGCCGAGCTTGCCCCGGACAACAAAACGGTGCTCCTCTGGTGCGAAAAAGCCGGGGTGATTCTCGTCTCGGCTGAGGATCCGACCAAGGTCGTCAAAGTCGCCGACAATCTTTGGAACTTCGCCTTCTCCGCAGACGGCTCCAAGATGGCATTCACCGTCGAAGGTCGGATCGAGATCTGGGATCTTGCGAAGCTCGAAAAAGTCTGGAGCAAGCCCGCAGAACTCGCCAAAAACTACTCGGGTGACGATGTATCCGTCACGGACAATTTTCAGTTCATCGAGGGCGGAACAAAGTTCGTTGCGCGAGGGCACTCAACTCTTGTCTGCTACGAATCAAGCACCGGCAAGATCCTCTACCGAGAAACTGGCCTCGCCGATCTCGACGGATCGTCGGCAAGTTTCGCACCCTCCAGCGACATCCTGGCGATCCCGGTCAACCGGAGCGTCAACCTCATCAATCTTCGCACGGGCAAGCTCCACGCCAAGATCACCAGCCGAGATCAGGTCGAATCCGTCAGTTTCTGCGAAAACGACTCGCGACTCCTCATCAACGACCGCCTCGACCAGGTGTCGATCTACGACACCACGAAGCCCCTTCCCAGCCCCAGCGGCGACAACATCCCAACCTTCCGCAGGCTCGGTTCCTTCGTCGCCATGACCGACGGCTCCTGGCTCGTCATGGACGAAGACGGCCGCTATGATGCCAGCGATCCGAGCAAAGTCTTCGGTGCCAGCTACGTGCTGGAGTGGGAAGGCGGCCTGGAACCGATTGATGTCCAGCAGTTCAAGCCCGTCTTCTACGAGCCGAATCTCTTTGCCAAACTCCTCGGCAAAGACACCAGTCCGAAGCGATCCGTCCCCGATCTGAACAGCATCCGGCTCTACCCCGACATCGAAATTCAGCGGAGTAAGGTCAATCAAAATCGCATCTCCGTCACCCTGAAACCTCGCGATGAGGGCGGAGTCGGCACAGTCCGAGTCCTTCTGAACGGCAAGGAAATCGAGACCAAGAAGGGCTCTGACTTCTTTAACGTCAACCTCGCCGACTACCAGGCATTTTTCCTGCCATCGAGCCAGCTCCCCGAAGGCCAAGGAAACCAGATCGAAGTCATCGCCACCAACGCGAAAGGCGATCTCGTCAGCCGGCCACAGGTGCTCGATCTCGGCGTCCCCGCCAACCTCCAAACTCCAGAGGTGAACCTCTACGGACTCTTCGTCGGGGTGGGAGACTATGTCGGAGACAAGCGCGATCTCAAAGCCCCTCCCGCTGATGCCGCCAAACTCAAGGAAGCTCTGAACTTCACCGGAAACAAGCTCCTCCCGAACCGTGTCCATCTCAATTTGCTCTCCACTGCCGAGGGAGAAACGCGACCAACCCGAGAAGCCATTCTCGGCTGGCTCGCAGAAACCGCCAAGAAAGCAACAAGTTCCGACATCATTTTTGTCTTCTTTGCCGGACATGGCACCAGCCGGATCGGCGAGAGCAGCGGCTACTTCTTCCTCACCGCCGATGCCAACCCCGGCGACGTCACCCCCGCGATCCTCGGAACCGCCACCATCAGCGGCGAAGATCTCCAAAAAGCCCTCGCCGCCATCCCCGCAACCAAGCAGGTGATTATCCTCGACACCTGCCACAGCGGAGCCGCCGCGAGCTCTGTGATTGATGGCAGCGCCAGTGCGTCCACCCAAGCCGAGCGGAGCGTGAGCAGCGACTATGTCCGGGCCTACGAATCCATCAAGGACGCCAGCGGAACCTGGCTTCTCGCCGGAGCTGCTGCCGACCAACTCAGCTACGAGTCCAGCCACGTCGGCTACGGAATGCTCACCTATTCCCTCCTCGAAGCCATTGACCTCGCCTCCGATGTCGGCCTGCGTAAGACGGCAAGCGGCGAAATGTTTCTGGATGTCAGTGTCTGGCTGGCCTACGCCGCCGGACGGGTCGAATCTCTTAAGAACGAGGTCTCGATTGCAGGAGTCCAACGCCCCGAACTTCGCCGATCTCCCACCGGGCAGACCTTCGATGTCGGGGTGACCAATGCCGAGAATCGAGGAATCCTCGCCTTGCCGCCGCCGAAACCCATCGTGATTCTCGGCACGTTCGATCAGGACGAAGAAGACCCGCTCGGCCTCGAACCGTTGTTCGGCAAGGCCTTTGCCGAGAGCAAGGTCTACAAACTCTGGACCGACGTCCAGCGACACCCCAACGTCTACCGCGTCGCCGGCAGTTACCAATCCGAAGGCTCTGCCGTCACGCTGCGCCTGGTGATCCAGCGATATGACCGAGACTCCAAGCGCAAAACACTTCGGACAATCGACCTGACCGGCGACTCGAAGGACTTGCCCAAGCTGGCCCAGAGTGCCCTCAGTGCGATCGACCAAGCAATCGTCGCCCTGGAATCCGAACGGCGTGGCGGCTAGCCTGTCCATCCGACCCCTCCGAGATCCCCCGTTGGCTACACTGAACCCTTCAGTGGGTATGCAGATGAGCACATCGGGAGTGGAGATTTCAACGGGAAACTGGGGCACAACTCGCCGAGGAGAAACCGCTCACCTCATCAAACTCGTGTCCCCCCACCTGATCGCTCACGTCAGCGACTACGGATGCATCGTCCAATCACTTTTGGTGAGAGATCCTTCGGGCAACTGGCTAGATGTCGCCCTCGGTTTCGATACCCTTGCCGAGTACGAGGCAAGCTCGCCCTATTTCGGCGCCACCGTGGGCCGCGTCGCGAACCGCATCGCCGGGGCAAAGTTCGAGCTGGATGGAGTCACTCACCGCCTCGCTGAAACCCCGGATGCCGTCCCCAGCATGCGCCATCTCCACGGCGGCCCCGATGGTTTCGATAAACGTGTCTGGAACACAAAGATTCTCCCACGCGGGCTGGAGTTCACTCTCGTCTCTCCAGACGGAGATCAGGGCTACCCGGGAGAACTCACCGCGACCTGCCGGATCCTCATCGAGGACACCACCCTCCGATTTGAATTCGAAGCCGAAACCTCAGCGCCGACCCACGTCAACCTCTGCCACCACGGCTATTTCAACCTCGCCGGACATGGTGTAGGCACGACCGCCGGACACGAGCTGATCCTCCACGCCGAGAGGTTTCTCCCTGTGGATGCCGCCCTGATCCCAACCGGCGATCTCGCCCCTGTCGAGGGCACATGCTTCGATTTTCGCCAGGGGCGCACCCTCTCATGGCCGATCGAGCCGAACCATGGCCAACTTCAACTCACCAGAGGGCATGACCACACCTGGGTTCTCGGTGGAGAGCCAGGCGCCCTGCATCACGCGGCAACCCTGACCAGCCCGGAAGGAACCGCGATGCAAGTCCACACCACCGAGCCCGGCATCCAGTATTACGATGGCAATTCGCTCATGCCCGGTCTGGTCGGAAAAGGCGGAGCGATCTACCAACCCCACCAAGGGATCTGCCTCGAAACCCAGCACTTCCCAGATTCCCCCAATCAACCCGATTTCCCTTCCACTCGCCTCAACCCGGGCGAGCGCTATTCCAGCATCACCGAATACCGCTTTTCGTGACCGTCACGGGCAAATATCTCCGGCTACTTGACGTTGGATGAGTGCCGCATGGGTAATCTGAACCCATGGCCGCGAAGAAGCCGTCACGCGCGAAAGCTGACTCCACCGAACCCTCAACTTCATCGAGCAGGCAGCTCACCGAATCTGATCTGAAGCGACTTCCCTGGCGATCCGTTGGCCCCGCCATCATGGGCGGACGAATCAGCGACATGGCTTTCGCTCCCGGCGACACCAAGACGTTTTATCTCGCCTATGCCACGGGTGGGGTCTGGAAAACCAAGAACCGAGGCACCACCTTCTCCCCCATCTTCGACAAAGAAGAAACCGCCGCCATCGGCAGTATCGCCGTCTGCGATGCCCCCGCCGACTGGAGCGGATGGGACAAAGACACCAAGAAGCCCGATCGCCTCGAAAAGGGCAAAGGCAAGATCATTTGGGTCGGCACGGGCGAGGGCAACGGTCGGAACAGTTCCAGCTGGGGCAACGGCGTTTATCGAAGCACCAACTCCGGCGCAACGTGGAAGCACTGCGGCCTCGCCGAAACCCATGACATCCCGCGTCTGGCCGTCCACCCCAGCGATCCCGACACCTGCTACGTTGCCGGCCTCGGTCGTCTTTGGGGACGAAACAAAGAACGCGGCGTCTACAAAACCACCGATGGCGGCGTCACCTGGGAGTTGGTTCTGCATCTGGATGAGAACACGGGTTGCTGCGACGTCTGCCTCGACCCGAAGAATCCCGACACGATCTTCGCCGCGATGTACGACCGGCTGAGATCACCCTACAGCTTCCACAGCGGCGGCCCCAAGGGAGGCATCTTCAAGAGCACCGACGGGGGCAAAACCTGGAAGCAGCTCAGCAAAGGGCTCCCCAAGCAAACCGGCCGAATTGGCCTCGATATCTTCCCCGGCGACACCAGCAAGCTCATCGCCGTCGTCGAAGCCACCGAAGAAGGCGCGAACTCGATCCGCGACGATCGAATGCGCGGCGGCGGAGTCTTCCGCAGCGATGATAGCGGAGAAACGTGGCGACGATGCTCCCACCGATCCCCGCGGGCGTTCTACTTCAGCAAAATCAAGTTCGACTCGCAAGACGATCAGCGGATCTACATGCTCGGCTGGACAACCGAAATCAGCAACGATGGCGGTGCCACCTTCCACGGCGGATGGGGAGACATCCTCCACGCCGACCACCACGCCATCCTGGTAAGTCCCACCGATCCAACCCATATCATCGTCGGAACCGACGGCGGGGTCTACCAAACCTTCGACAAGGGCGAAAACTGGGACTTCCTCAACACCATGGCTGTCGGGCAGTTCTACAACATCACCCTCGACAACTGTGAGCCGTACCGCATCATCGGCGGCCTCCAAGACAACGGAACCTGGCTCTGGCCGAGTTCGAACCCGGTCCGAGAGGCCCCCGAAGACAAAGCCGCCAAGACACCCGTCACCGGACTCACGAACTCGGAAGTTCAGTTCGTCAACTGGGGTGATGGTTTCCACGCTGACTTCGACCCCGAAGATCCAGATGTGGTCTATGCCGAGTGGCAAGGCGGAAATCTCACCCGAGTCAACCTGCGCACCGGAGAAAAGCGCTGGCTCATCCCAGAAGCCCGAGAGGGGCAGCCCAAGTATCGCTACAACTGGAACGCACCGTTCTTCGTCAGCGTCCACGCCCCGCACCCGATCTACCACGCCGCTCAGTGCGTCTTCCGCATGAAGGCGCAAGGCGACAAATGGGAGCAAATCTCGGATGATCTCACCACCAAGAACCCGGACAAAATGGCCACGGCAGGTTCAGCAGCGGAATACTACTGCACCCTGGTCAGCCTCACGGAATCTCCTCTGAAGGCGGGACTGCTCTGGGCAGGATCCGACGACGGCTTGATCCACGTCACCCAAGATGGCGGAAAATCTTGGTCGAACGTGACCCCACCGCTGGTGAATGGTCGCTATGTCAGCCGACTCCACGCCAGTGCCCACGCCGAAGGCCGATGCTACGCAAGCATCGACGGACACCGCAGCAACGACATGGATCCCCTCGTCCTCGTCACCGATGACTTCGGGAAATCATGGCGCGAGATCACGGGAGATCTACCGAAGGGCCGCAGTGTGATGGTGATCCGGGAGGACGACGCGAACGAGAATCTGCTCTATTGCGGCACGGAAATGGCCTGTTTCCTCAGTCTGAACCGGGGCGAAACGTGGGTCAAGATGCATGGAAAGGCGCTTCCCACCGTACCGGTCTATGACATCAAGCAGCACAAGCGCGACCGAGATCTCGTCCTTGGCACCCACGGGCGCAGCGTCTACGTGCTCGATGATGCCCACTGGCTCGGCGAACTCACCGATGAGATCCTTGGCAAGGCTCTCCACCTTTTCTCCATCCGAGACGTCAAACCGCGCTGGAAGCTCGGCTACAACGGCCTCTGGTCGCACAAGCTCTTCCGCGCGCCGAATGCCCCCGCGGGCGTTCGCATCGACTACTGGATCACCGAATACACCGGCGATGAAGTCTCGATCACCATCGAAAATGAAAAGGGCTTGGTGATGAAGAAACTCGGCGGTGGCAACGCCCCGGGCTACAACCGAGTCACCTGGAACCTGGAGCCGGATGAGTGGCACCGCCTCGCGGATCAAAGCGAAGAGATGTTCATGAACACCTTCCACTGCCGCCCAGGTGTCTACAAAGTCAAGCTCAAAATGGGTGATCACTCAGCCGAGGGGACGTTCACGATTCGATAAATAGAATGTGTTGATACCTATTTATCAAGGAAACCGAAAAATCCTCATTGCTTGCGTGCGAATTTCTTCCTCGTAAGCTGTAATAACTTCACTTGGTAGCCATTTCCTCATGTGTTCGCAGTCCAAACCTTCGCTGCGATCCTGTCGGATACGAGTCAGCTGATCTAGGGCGTCCATTCCGACTTGCCGCATTCGTTCCAGTCTATCAGACGCCCACTCGGTCGTCTCGGTCGTCTGGCTTATCCGCTTCTCCAGGAAAATGTACGCGTCAATGTATGCTTCCAGGATAGTGGCAAAGCGGTAACCATCAATACGAATAATCTTCGACGCCATAATCAGACACCTCTCAATTTCGGTATCAGCTAGCGGCAATGCTGCTCCCGGACTTATCCATGGAAGCTCGGCTAGTTCTTTCGTCGGGTCAGCCCACAGGCTCAATGCCATCGTCCGCATCCTTCTTTCTAGGTATACGCCAGACCATAATACGCTTCGCCGCCGCTCTTGCAAGAGCGGCGCAGCCCGATCAAGGTGTCTTTGAGCGTCAGCGCAAAGTGATCGCAGCCGATTGATTTCCTCGACGGGAGGGGAAAAGAGCCGCTTGTCTCCTCTACCCGACCAGAACGACTTAATCCAGCTACCGACCGGTACGAGGGGCGAACCATGACCAAGGGTTACCGCAGTCGAAGAAGCGCGCGTAAGCGCATCCTCACCACGAAGAATTTCAACTACTGCGTAATCAGCCTGCGTCTTGATACCCAGCTCCTCACCAAGCAGACCCTCTGCTTCCTCGAGGTAGCCAAGCGGGGTCAGCCTGTCATCCCGAACAACTTGAGCAGCTACGATGCTCGTTTGCAAAAGTAACCTAGCATGAGTCAAGGTAACCGCCGACACGTCTAAGCTTTCCTCACTTGCCCGCGTGTACGCGTCATGGACGGATGCAATTCCATTCAGGGTCGCCTGCTCCGCCGCTTCTAGCGCAGTATGAACTTCGGGCGCATATCTCGGATACCCTAGTCGTACTAATCGCCCCAAGGCGCCTAGCTTCTGCAACCACAGCTCGGCCTCCAGCTCGTATGCTCTCGCTAGCTGTTGACAGTCATTTGTTTGCTTGGCAATCTCTATCGCGCTTTTGATCTGCTTCAAGGCTGGATCGAAACTGCGGGCAGCAATATGTAGCATGCCACACCACCTGTACCAGCGTGCGGTCGCGTGAGATGAACTCGGATTTATCTTTCCGGCTTCACGTTGTTTCTTATACTTCCGCTCTAGTTTGTCTACCGACTTAAGCGGCATATCGGACAGCCGCCTCAGAACAAACTGGCTATTAAAAGCCATGACATCATAGCCTCCCTCGCGTGCCAAAGCCCTCTTAGTCTCCATTGCGGCACTTCTAAAACGCTGAACAGCATGTGTTACCTCACTACTTGAACAACTATTGGATATGTCTTCAGCCTGCCGAATCAAACTATTAAGTTTCCGCATGTTACCGATCGCAACACCTTGCGTCTGAATGAGATAAGAATTCCTCATCAGGAGCGACGCCGCCTGTTTTAGTAAGCCGATATTTTCGTCTTCGCTTAAATCATCATCGGTTCGACAGGCTTTCAGAAGGTGGTATGCACCTTCGAGAACTCCAGATGGGCTCCGAGATGCCCGTGAGAGTCTCGTGTACCACTCTGCAAGCTGCTTGTGGACTCTTGCAATCCTCCCTTTTTCGACACACAAGTCTATATGCCTCCGCAGTTCAGTCCTCAGTTGCACATGAATCCACATCGAACCCCCGGGCTTAAGTCGCAGGATATCATCTTCAACGTACTTCTCAATAAGTGCAAGTCGATCACATAATAGCTGGTCGGATGTTTCGCTAGTCCAGATCGAGGCAATTAACCTCGGTCTTTGCATAAGAATAAGACTAATCAAAAGTGATGACTCAGGACTATCCTCGTGGAGATACTCCATTGCAGTATTGATTCTCTGGCTCAGATTGGATTCCGCAAGTTGGAGTTGATAGTGATGAACGGCCAGGTTACTTACTTGCTGCCTCAGTCCACATGACTCAGATGCTATCACGATCACTCGCAGGGTGATTGATAATTCTAGCATGAGCTCATAGAATCCGCTATTGCATTTATCGACCCATCCGTTACCGCTAAGCTCGGAGTCGCTATTTGATCCCGGCGTCTCACGGCAATTTACAAACAGGCACCAGTTAGCCCCGGTGGAAGAAAGTAGACGGTTTACCTCAGCTGCACGATCGCCCATTGTGCCAGTTTTCGGCTGACCAGGGGGGTAGTCAAACTGTGTTCTACCGATAACGGCGGACGGTGTCCAATGGTCTATGCCAAGTTTGTAGTGAATCGCTTCCACGATTACTTCGAATAGGTGAACTGAATCTTCGATGTCGTTCATCTCGATCCAAAGACATTGAGTATTTGTGCTAGTCGAATATTCTTCGTGGACGAGGATGGCGATACTTGTGAGCCCACCCTCCTTTTCGCCTGCAGTCAGGATTGTTACGGCTTGCCCAGCACCGGTGAGCGTGCCGATGACTTCTTGGGAAACCTTTCGAATCTCTGCAGTCATCTTTGCAGGCGGCGGCATCGTTAGTCTAGCCGGTGAGGGGAAGATCGTCCCTAGGGTAGGGACTGTTTTTCGAACCACTTGATAAAGTTCCATCAAGAATAGTCCGAGATGAGATTGCTTCGTCAGATGTATTTGGCAGCCACTCTCTAACTCAGTCTGCAACTTTCTAATATCAGCGCAGTCCTGCGCACTATACGCCACCCAAAATATTGTGGTTCCAGGCTTTTGGCGACTCAGCTCCTTAAACATGGCGGATATCCGGCTGTCCCTAGCTGAGTATCCCATCACAAGCAAGAAACGCCCCGTTCCCTCACCATCGAAGTAGCTGCAGAAGCATCTTCGATCTTGCTCGCTAGGTGTAGAGTCTACGGAGTAGTCTGCCCGTATTGAGGATCGTCCACCGTGAAGCTTTACGATGGAACGGACTCCTCTCAATGCATCCGGGTCGGGCAGTGAAGAGTTTGTCCCTACTTCAAAGGTTGTCAGTGGTCGCCCGGCATTTTGGAACGCAAGTTCTGTTAAATCATCGAAGTTCGGCGTCAGAATTAAGTTTATTCGAAGTACGTTTGCGAGCGCTGCAAGCATTTGGTGTGGCAAGGCAGGCTTCTTTCCGGTGTAGAGTTTCCGAAAGCAAGAATCATAGACTTCACTTTTCGGAGCACCCATTTCCGTCTCGCCTGATCTGGATTTTCGATTTACTCGCGCCAGAACCTGCAGAGCGGATCTCCAGTCATGCAGTGATCCCCAAGCTTCCTGAAGGAGTGCGAAATCCATGAGTCTAGCGTTAAGGCTGGGACAAGCCTCAGCGTATTGGCGGCACACAGTGCTCGCTTTCTGGGTATTATGCGCCAAAAGGTCAGGTAGGCCAGACTCGAGGGCGTCGGGGCATGTCTGCCGCAATATCGCAAGGAGCCTACATTGGACTACGAGATACCTAGTGTCTATAAACTCGCCAATTTCCAATGAGGCGACGTAGGTTCCGAATACTAGTCGGTGAACAGGGTCTCTCAGGTCGAGTTCCTTCCCGAGAATCGTTAATACTTCTCGTTTCAGCTGTCTGAATGAATTAAGAACTGATTCGGCCCGATCATCCCACGCTTTGTCGGCCAAGATCACTCTGGGAACATTTTGAATGAACCTGCCTTCAGCACTGGTACCTAGAGGTGGATCCACTAGATCGGGCCACTGATCGACTCCAGGTATCCATCGTTCTTCCAAACTATTGAGGACTTTGGTGTCGATTCCAAATGTCAAACAGATGCAACGCGCAAGGTAGTGTCTCAGTTCCTTTAAAATTGGAACTCCCGCGGCTACGGAGAAGCCTGCCCCTAGAAGCGGCACAAAACTAGCTCCAAGCTCCAGCTCCCTTTGAATCTCTCGTATGAACTGTAGCCCGTCGAGCAGACCGAAGTCTTCATCTTCCCTAATCATTCCGGGGAGATTATGTCCTCCGAGAGCTGATTGTTGAAAACGGCGATTAGAAAATACCAAAAACCCAGTAGAGTTGCGAGGCGACCTAAGTTCAGTCGATCACATCGACCTGAACCGGAGGAACGAGGCCGATCCGGGCACCTTCGCTCAGAAGCAGCCGAATCGCCTTGACCCCATCCTCGCCCATGTCTCGAGTGCGCTCGTTCACGTACATCCCGACAAAGGTGTCGCTCGTATCCACATCCATTCCGCGAGCGAATTGGAGCGCGTACTCCAGCGCCTTGTCGCGATTGTTCAGGCTCGCCTCGATGCTCTCGCGCATGCAGCGGCTGACATCGACGCAAATCTCTTCGCCGAGATCCTTGCGCACCACGTTCACGCCGAGCGGCAGCGGAAGTCCGCCCGTCTTAGCCTTCCACCACTTGCCCATGTTGGCAAGTTCCACCAAGCCTTCGCGCTCGTACGTCAGCTGACCTTCGTGGATGATCAGGCCCGCGCGGTATTTCTTCGACTGAATCGCCGGAATGATCTCATCAAACGGGACAACTTCGAACTTCGGCTTCACGCCCTCGCCAAACTGATCCTCGAACCACAGGTTGAGTTGCAAAAACGCGCTCGTCAGGGTGCCTGGAACCGCAATCACCGTTTCCTTCAGATCTTCCGGCGAAATGTTCTCCTCGCTCACAATCATCGGGCCGTAGTCTTCGCCGAAGCTCCCACCGTGGCGGAGAAGCGCATACTTGTCGGCGACATAAGCGAAGGCATGCACGCTGACCGCGCTAGACTCAAGCTTCCCTTCCCGTGCCCACTCATTCAGCGTCTGGATGTCGCGCAGGATGTGCTCAAACTCGTGGTCGCTTTCCACCGCGCCGTTGGCAAGTCCCCAAAACATGAAGGCGTCATCAGAATCGGGCGAGTGACCAAGCCGAATTTTCATAGATGATTGAAATCTACCCAGTTGCCCACGGGGTCCCTGGGGGTTTTGATCGCACGCAAAGCGGCCCCCGGAACCAACCCGGGGGCCAATTCTCCGCCGCGGCGAGAGGCTTACGCCTTGCGTCGCTTGCGCGCGACCAGAGCCAGCGCGGCCAGCCCGGCCATCGTGAACGGCTCAGGAACCGCTTCCATCTGCACGTCGTCAAGGCCAGCGTAGTTGCTCCAGCCCGGATTCCCCTGCGTCGGAACGCCGTTCAGGAACTCCACCCGAGTCGTCGCATTTTGCGCGAAGAACGTGTAAGTGAACTGCTCCCAGCCAACTGTGCCCACCGTAACCGTATTGGAGTTGGTGTAGGTATTGACCAGGGTGCTGTCGACGAAGAGTCGAACCGCCGCCGGGGTTTGGTACCGATTGTCCCCCGATTGGCCCTGTGCGCGGCCCACCCAGAAGCTCAGGCTGTATTCCTGGCCCACCGTAGTCGCGACATCCTGCCAAACACCATTCGAGAGGCCCGTATTCCCCGCACCAGTGATGTCCAGAGCTTGAACAGCTTCCTGCGAGTTGAAAACAATCGGCGGTGCTTCGGAATAGGTGTTCTTGATGACCAGAACATCATTGCCGACAACGTTCCATGCCCCCGCCATGTTGCCGCCCGTCACTTGGATAAACGTGTTGGGATTAGCGATAGGGACTTCAAATCCACCATCGGCAATCAGGTTTGCTTGTGCGGAGACGGCAAGGAACGCCGCTCCCCCTAGGATAACTCTCTTCATTTGTGCTCCTCTCCAGCGAAAACCGCTGAAATACGCACAAAGTATAGCTATCCGAACGTTAAGGATGCGGCGCGGCCCAGGAAAGCAGGCAAATATGCCAGGTGCCAACCCACACGCACCCCGAAATGCCGCGACACCCCTGCGCTCGAATTAGTGGAGACCACTCACCTGACCATCCGCGTCCACCGACATATCTACCGCCGCCGGTCGCTTGCCCAACCCCGGCATCAGCATGATGTCCCCCGCGATCGCCACCACGAACCCTGCACCAATCGAAGGGCGGAAATCGCTAAACTCCACCATGAATCCAGTCGGCGCGTTCTTCAGCGAACCCTGATCGCTCAAGCTCGATTGAGTCTTCGCCACGCAAACCGGCATCGTATCCAGACCCTGCTTTTCGAGCCAGGCAAGCCGTCGCGTGGCATGAGCCGTGAGTCGGATTCCGTCACCACCGTAGACCTTCGTCACAATCGTCTGCAACTTCTCCCGGATCGGAGCATCTGCCGCGTAAAGACGCGAAACTTCGGTACCGCGAGGCAGTCCCGCGACAACCTCCGCGAGAGCCTCGCAGCCCGCGCCGCCGCCATTCCAGGGATCAGCGACCACCGCCATCACACCTGCCGCCTGACTCAGGCCACGCAAGGCATCAAGTTCGGCGTCCGTGTCGTCTTTGAATTTGTTCACCGCCACCACCACCGGAACGCCGTACTGCTTCAAGTGATTAAGGTGGCGTTCAACATTCGCAAACCCAGCCGCCAAGTCGCCGTCGCCATGATGACGAACCGCGCGCACCGTGACCACCAGAACCACCGCATCAGGCGATTGCCCGATCTCCGGACGAACCAGGTGCATGAACTTTTCCGCTCCCAGATCACTGGCAAAACCTGCTTCTGTCACCACCCAATCGCACAGCCCCAACGCGCATTGAGTGGCCACGACACTGCTGCATCCGTGGGCGATATTCGCAAAGGGTCCGCCATGAACAAAAGCCGGCCCGCCTTCCCGCGTCTGAACCAGATTCGGTCGCCAGGCATCCCTCAAGAGCATAGCCATCGCGCCATCCGCTTCCACATCCTTGGCGTGAATCGGGGTGCGACTCCGATTCATCCCCACCATGATCCGCCCCAGCCGCGTCTGCAAATCTGGAAGAGAGTTCGCCAAGCAAAGCGTCGCCATCACCTCGCTTGCCGGAGTGATCACAAAGCTACTTTCCCGGGCGACGCCATGGGCCCCCGCGCCCAGTCCAATCACGATCTGCCGCAGAGCACGGTCGTTCATGTCCACCGTGCGAGGCCACGTCACCCAGGCCGGATCCATGTCGAGCTTGTTGCCGTGGTGCAGATGAGAATCCACCATCGCGCTCAGCAAGTTATGAGCAGCTGAAATCGCAGGAAAATCCCCGGTGAAAAAGAGATTGATGTCCTCCATCGGAAGAACTTGGCTGTATCCTCCCCCAGTTGCGCCCCCCTTGATCCCGAAGACCGGGCCAAGCGCCGGCTCCCGAACCGCAGGCATCGCCGCGAGTCCCAGCCGACGGAGACCCTGCGCAAGTCCCACCGTGACCGTCGTCTTCCCTTCGCCTGCGGGTGTCGGAGTGATCGCGGTGACCAAAACCAAGCGTCCACGATCCGCCTTTTGAAGGCGCTGAATCGCCGAAAAAGTCAGCTTCGCCTTCGTCCGACCGTACGGGTCAATTTCATCTGGGGCGAGCCCCGCGCGATCCGCGATCTCACTGATCGGGAGGAGTTCAGATTCTTGGGCGATCGAGAGATTGGTAGGGGAAGCCACGGCGTCAATGTCCGTGGTTCAGATTATCCGTTTCCCGAAAGGTCCCTGGGTCAAAGCTGACGCCCATCGGGGTCACGAATGCCACAGATGACTCCCGGCCGCCACGTCCTCTTCCCAGGCCTGAGCCACCGCCGCCGCAACAATCGGCACCACCGACCGATCCAGCGGATCAGGGATCACCATGTCAACCCTCGGATCAGACAAACATGCCGAGAGCGCATGGGCGGCTGAGATCTTCATGTGCTCCGTAATCCGACTCGCTCCAGCGTCAAGAGCCCCTCGGAAAATCCCCGGAAATGCCAAAACATTGTTGACCTGATTCGGAAAATCGCTCCGACCCGTACAAACCACCGAAGCGCCACCCAATCGCGCTTCATCAGGAAGGATCTCCGGATCAGGGTTCGCGAGCGCAAAGACGATCGGAGCAGCATTCATCAACCGGATGTCGGCAGCCGTCAAAAGATTCGCCACCGAAACTCCGATGAACACATCCGCGCCCACCAGAGCGTCTCGCAAAGACCCGCTTCGATCAGACCGATTCGTGAAGCTCAAGAGCGCGCGCTTCTCATCGTTGAGTTTGTCGAATCGCCCGCGACTGATGATCCCTTGGCTGTCGCACATCAGGATCTCCTTCACAGGAATGCACACCGTCGGATCCTGACCGATGCAGCGCAAGAGCTTCGCAATGCTCGTCCCCGCCGCGCCCGCTCCGTTCAGCACCACGGTCAAATCGTCCGGCTCTTTCCCCGTGAGCTTGCAGGCGTTCAAGAGGGCCGCGAGCACGACAATCGCCGTCCCATGCTGGTCATCATGGAACACGGGAATACCGATCGCCTGCAACGCGCGCTCGATGGCAAAGCACTGAGGGGCCGCAATATCCTCCAGATTAATCCCACCAAAAGTCGGCGCAATCGCCTTCACCGTCGCGATGATCTCCTCCGGCTTCTGCGTTCCTAGAACGATGGGAACTCCATCAATGCCGGCAAACTCCTTGAACAGAGCCGCCTTCCCTTCCATGACCGGGAGAGCCCCATAAGGGCCGATATTGCCCAGCCCAAGCACCGCCGAACCATCGCTGACAATCGCCACGCTGTTCCCTTTGAAGCTCATCGCCATCGCCGCCTCGGGATGCGCCGCCAGATGCTCGCTCACTGCCGCAACCCCCGGAGTGTAGGCGAGGCTTAAATCATCCCGCGATTCCAGCCCGACTTTGACCTGGATGCCCAGCTTTCCCCGATGCTCCCGATGCAAAGCCAGGGATCGTTCGCCGAATGAAGAACCAGTATCGGACATGCCGTTCACCTTACCCGCCTGACCTCTCAATCAAGCCCCGATCCACCCGTCCAGAGCGACGCCAGGCGACTGAGATCCACATTTCCGCCGCTCACCACAACCCCGACTCGCTTGCCACGGACATCCACTTTGCCTTCCCACGCCGCCGCCAGCGAAAGGCAACCGGTTGGTTCAACGAGAACTTTCATGCGCTCCGCATAAAACTTCGTGCACTCCACGAGCGTGGAATCCGCCACGGTCACCACATCATCGACATGAGCCTGAATATGCGCGAAAGTCAGGGCACTTGCACTTGGGGTTCTCGCACCATCCGCAATCGTGATCGGATCCTTCACCGTCTCGATCTTCCCAGAGCGGAATGATCGAGCAATGTCGTCACCCGCCTCCGGCTCCACGCCAATGACCTGACAAGCTGGCAAGAGAGTCTTGGCCGAGACGGCAGAACCGCTCAGCAATCCTCCTCCACCCAGGCAGACGAGAAGCATATCGAGTTCGCCACTCTCCAAAATCAACTCCCGAACCGCTGTGCCTGCCCCCGCGATGATATGAGGATGGTCGTAAGGCGGAACCAGGGTCAACCCCCGTTCCTCCGCCAACCGACTCCCCAGAGCCTCCCGCGTCGTCTCGTCGCGGTCGTACAGAATGACCTCGCCTCCGTAGCCCTCCGTGGCGGCCCGCTTTACGGCGGGAGCATCATTGGGCATCACCACAACCACGGGCGAGCCGAGGAGTTTTCCCGCCAACGCAAGCGCCTGGGCATGGTTCCCGCTCGAATAGGTCAGCACGCCATTTCGCCGCTGATCCTCGGTCAGTTGGAGCATCGCATTCATCGCCCCTCGAAACTTGAACGAACCGGATCTCTGGAAGCTCTCAGCCTTCACAAAGAACTGCGCATCGAACTTCGCATTGAGCTGACTCGAGGCGAGCACCGGGGTTTGATGGGCGTAAGGGGCGATGCGCCGGGCGGCGTCTTCGATGTCGGAAAATTGAACCATCCCGCCCGGCAGTATCCCCTATCGCGAAGTCACTCTTCGGCCTGGGTGACCGTACCGTCCGACACACCGGCTTTCTCGTCGGCTTCCGGCGGGGCCTGAGTCGGCGCTCCCGCTCCGCACCCGGCAAGCGAGACGACGAAGGCGAAAGCGAGGGCAATAGCAAAGGTTCGAGTCAGGAAAGAATTCATGGTGTTCTCAATCGGGAAGACCGGAGGCGCACCAAGCGCCCCCGGTCGAAGCATGGTGGGGGTAGAAGACTAGGCTTTCTTTCGCTTGCGCGCGATCCACGCACCCAGCGCGAGAAGGCTCATTGTCATCGGCTCCGGAACCGCCGTTGGAGCACCTGCTTGGGCTCCTCCGAAGTCTCGGACTTCACTCGCCGTCAGGTAACGATCAAAGACCATCACGTTGTTCACGTACCACACATCGCGAACCTCCCGATCTTCATCGGCAAAGAACCAGAAGCTCGATCCCAAAGCATAGCGACCATCCAATCCGAAATTGCTCGGGCTCTGAACCGTGTTCTGCAGAACACCGTTCACATAGCTCTTGTAAGCGCGGTCATCACCGGTCGCGGTGTTGCTCTGGTCAATCGTCAGCACGATGCGCGTCCACACATCATTGGTAAAGAGTGTGGAGTTACCCGGATCTGTGTAGTTGCCCGAGATTCCCAACCCATTCGCGGTATTGATGAACCAATCCCCGTCATTCTCGCCCGATCCAGCATCGACCGTGCCCGTAGCCGCGTGGCTCGAACCGGATTGAAGGAGGCTCTGCCACCCCGTTCCCGGCATCCGAACATCCATCAGGATCGAGTAGACGTTCGTACGAGTTCCCCCGCCGTTTGCGCCAATCGGGTTCACAAGGCCAAGCCAAGGATCCGCCGGTTGCCCACCAAGGAAATCTCCCTTCGTGAGTTTGGCCACCGTCGCTGCCTCGCCATTGATCGTGTCTGCCTCGAAAGCAATGTTACCGTTGGAAGTCAGGCTGGTGCCTCCTCCGAGCTCGTTGTAGTTGCTGTCAAAAGTCCATGTCCAGGTCGCCGCCTGGGATGCCCCAGCGAAAGCGATTGCCGCGAAAATCAGGCTGTTACGCATTTGTTTTTTCCTCAATCAGAAACCAGGGCCCCGAAAATCGAAGCACCAACACCCCAGATTCTAGGGAGCGCAAGTTAAGCCAGGGTCAAGTAAAATTAAGGGGGCGATAAGGTTCGGTTGACCCAGTGGAAATACCAGGTACCGCCCGATCCCCCCAACCGCAACCAACATCACCCATTTCCACGTATACTCACTGCCAATCCACCGGCTTTTCCGGTACGAGGCTTTGAACCGAAATGGGCATCTGGGACAAGATCAAAGGCGAATTCATCGACATCATCGAGTGGACGGACGACACCACCGACACGATGGTCTACCGCTTCGAGCGGCATAACAACGAGATCAAATACGGCGCAAAGCTCACCGTCCGCGAGTCGCAAGTCGCCGTCTTTGTGGACGAAGGCCAATTCGCCGACGTTTTCCAGCCAGGCATGTTCACCCTGGAAACCGCCAACCTCCCCATTCTCTCCACTCTCAAGGGTTGGAAGTACGGCTTCAACTCTCCCTTCAAGAGCGAGGTCTATTTCGTCAACACCAAGCGGTTTAACAACCTCAAATGGGGCACGATGAACCCGATCATGATGCGCGATGCTGACTTCGGCATGGTGCGCGTCCGAGCCTTCGGCACCTATGCCATGAGGGTCAAGGACGCCAAGGTCTTCCTGAAAGAAGTCGTCGGCACCAACTGGCAGTTCACCACCGAGGAAATCAGCGACCAAGTGCGCAACCAAATCGTCAGCGGATTCGCCGAAGCCGTTGCCAAAGCCGCTCTTCCCGTCCTCGATCTCTACAGCCACTACGACACAATGGGCGACAATCTGGCCGAGCTGATGCAAGCCAAGATGGACGCTATCGGCATCGAACTCCTCGATTTGGTCGTCGAGAACGTCAGTGTTCCGCCCGAAGTGGAGCAAGCCATCGACACCCGCAGCAAGATGGGAGCCGTGGGAAATCTGGACAACTTCATGAAGTTCCAGGCTGGCGAAGCCATGGTGAAGGGAGCCGAGAATCCCAGCGGAGCAGGTGCCATCGGCGCGCAGATGGCTGCCGGCATGATGATGGGCCAGCAAGTCAGCCAATCGATGCAGCAACCCGCCTCTCCTCCTGCCGCTCCTTCGGCGGCGACCCCACCTCCGGTTCCCCAGGCTCCGCAGTATCACGTCGCGATCGGAGGTCAACAACACGGACCCTTCACCCTCGATGTCCTTCAACAAATGACCGGCGATGGACGCCTCAGCCGAGAAACCCTCGTCTGGACAACCGGCATGGCAGGTTGGGAGAAAGCCGAAACCGTCCTGTCGACCCTCTTCGCCGCAGTCCCCCCGCCGATTCCACCGGCGGAGTAACAGCCACGACGGAACGCTGCACTAAAGATGGCTGAACAGCGATATCCGTGCGAGCAGTGCGGGGCGCAACTCACTTTTGCGCCCGGCACGAAATCGCTTTCTTGCTCCTACTGCGGGCATGTCCAAGACATCCCTGCGTCCATGGACGACATCGAGGAGCTCGATTTTCAGCTCTACCTCACCCAGCACGCCCCTCCGACGATGATTGAGCCGAAGCGGGTTCTGCACTGCAACCAGTGCGCCGCCGAGTTCACCTGGCCGGAGAATCAGGAGTCAGGGGCTTGTCCCTTCTGCGGAAGCAATGTCGTGGTTCCCACTAACCCCGAGCAGCGGATCGAACCCCGCAGCGTCCTGCCCTTCGCCGTTGATCTTCGAGCCGCAAAAACAAACTTCCAAGCCTGGATCGGTAGCCGATTCTGGGCCCCCAACAACCTGAAAGCCCTCGCTCTCGCCGAGAACGGGATCAAGGGCTGCTACATCCCCTACTGGACGTACGACACCGTCACCACCACCGCATACGTAGGACAACGCGGCGAAAACTACTACGAAACCGAGTCATACACCGACTCGAACGGCAACCGACAAACCCGCCAAGTGATGAAGACCCGCTGGTATCCCGCCTCCGGGATCGTCGTGGTGCCTTTCGATGATGTCCTGGTTCTCGCTAGTCAACACCTGCCTCCGCGCTATGCCCAAGCCATGTCCTCGTGGAATCTCACCGAACTGGCCCCCTATCGCGGCGAGTTCCTCAGCGGATTTGTGGCGATGCGCTACGATGTCCCCCTCGACTCGGGGTTTGAAACCGCAAAGCAAATCATGTCCGGCCCCATCCACAGTGCCATCTGCCGAGACATCGGCGGCGATCAACAGCGGGTGATCCAGCAACGCACTCAATACGACCAAATCACCTTCAAGCACATCCTGCTCCCCATCTGGAGCGGAGCCTACCGATATGGCGGAAAATCCTGGAGTTACCTCGTGAATGGTCAAACCGGCGAAGTTCGAGGCGAAGCCCCCGTGAGCCCGTGGAAGGTCGCGATTGCCGTCATTCTCGCCCTCATCGTCATTGGGCTGATCATCTTCCTCACCAGCCAGAACCAGTAAGCGAACAGTCTCCCTTTCAAAATGAAAGTGGAGACCCAGACATGGTTAAGGGGAGAGCAAACACCACGCTGGAATCTCCAACAAAACTTTACCAGAGTTTCAGTACAAGCGCAAGGTGTCCCGGGACACAGGGACATCCTTTCGTATTTCATGCTGATTTTAACTTCGCGTTGCCCGGAACACGGCATCAAAGAACTCGGGCCGTGCCTGAGATATTTTCAAGTTGGTCTCATCAGGATGCACACGATGAGCCAAAAGAACCCCCCAAATTCGGTGCTCGGGATCAATCCAAAGGCACGTGCCGGTGTACCCAGTGTGCCCATAACTTGCCGTGCTGAACAAACTCCCCGCCGACGATCCTGTCGGAGACTTCGTGTCCCACCCCAGAGCGCGACTGGAAAGATCGCTCCCTTTGGCGATCCACTCCGCTTTGTGCGACCCGATGAACCCACGACCTTCATCCCACGCCCGCGCATACTCCGCCACCCCAGCCAGCGTACTGAAGAGACCCGCGTTTCCACTCACCCCGCCCAATGCGTATGCAATGGGATCATGCACCGTTCCGCGTATAAACTCGCCATGACTCCACTCCTGCCCTCGTTCGGAGGCGAGCTTGCGTCTCCAGGCATCTGTTTTCCCCGTCGGCGGAATGCGCGGCAACATCCCCGGCGAGGGGCAGTAGTCAGCCCCGGACACACCCAGAGGCGCAAAAACCCGGAGCGCGACCCACTCCGGAAAAGGCATGCCGGTCGCCCGCTCCAAGATCGCCATCAAGGTCACAAATCCAAGGCAAGAGTATTCGCACTGAACACCGACAGCCGTCGCAGGGTTCGCGGAGAGAATCCGTGCCCGAGCTTCTTGGGAAACGGAAATCTTCCCCGCGATCCCTGAGTCATAGGCCCGCAGCCCGCTCTCGTGACGCAAAAGGTGCCGAATCGTCGCATCCGACAGCTTGGTCTCGGGAATCCACTTGCTCACGGGATCATCCAGACTCAAAATCCCCGCATCCACCGAGACAAGAACTGCCGGAGTCGTCGCCATCACTTTGGTGACGCTTGCAAGATCCCACACCGTCTCCCCATCCACGGCGCGCGAACTTGGATCATAAGTGAATCGACCAACATGATCCATGACCACCGAGGCCCCAGAACCATACGCGAAGGAAGCCCCCGGAAAGGCTCCCTCCGCGATCCACTTTTCAACTACACCACGCGGCGTCATTCCGTCAGAATACACTCACGCCGTGCACCCGCGTACCGGCGGCTGACTGAATCGACGTGATCGTCACAGATTCAATCATCTTCCGAGGGAAGCTCAAGCGCACCCCACTGAGCCCATCCATCCGAGCCGAAGCAATCGTGGCGCGATCATCCGTCACGCTCCGAAGATGCGTCCCGTACCGCAGGGTCTCTTTCACCGATGAGCCATCCGCAAAGTGAACCACCACTTCGACCACCGGAACCACCTCGTTCACCCGAGCCAGGCAGTCCAGCGCGAGGGCCAGATTCGCCGCTTCTTGTCCGACCGGAATCTTGACCGCATCCGGGGCCCCGAATGAAGCGTTCGTGGTGCTGCCAAACAGCTGAATCGGATCAAAGAGCCGGAACCCGAGCGTGCCGATCTTGAGCGGCTTGCCTCGCAGACCCTGGGGCAACACCGCATCGCCGGGGAGCGGAGCCACCGCGCTCCGACCACCAAAGTAAAGCCGCTGGAGCAACGCCGCCGGATCGTAGCCAATCTTGTTCGGCATGTCGGTGCGCCCGCTCCAGGCATATTCCGCCATCAGGATGTAGGCATGGAACTGATCCCACGCCCGAACCATGTTGGCCTCGCTGCTCTCGTACCCGGCCCATGTGGACTGGAGAACGCCCGCGTTGTTCCGAATCGCCGACAGCGTGAAGCCTCGAATATTGCCTGGGCGATTCCACGTGGTGGCAATCGGCTTCATCCCAATCGAGTTCCAGAGCTTGAGCGACTTGTCAAACACATCAGGATTCGGGTCGTCCTTGTAATGCCAATCTCCGATGAGATTCCCCTTTTGCAACACGCTCCGCCGCTCCTTGGCAATCGCCGGAGAATCCCCATGCTGCGCATCAACCGCCTCGTCCTTGGCGAGCATCATGTCGCTCCAGAACATCGACTTCACGTTGTGCTTCTTGGCGATGTCAAGTAGTTCCGGAACACTCACCTTCCAGAGCCTGGTTTCAAGCCCGGGATCATTCGGCATTCCACGCATCCCGATTTCATCGAGACCAAAGTGAACCGTCGTGGGATTGAACTCCCCAATGATCTCGGCCCACAGATCACGGAACACGGCTCGGGTTTTCGCCTTGCGCGGATCAATCGTGTAAGGGATCTTCGGATTGATCGCCATGTCGAGGTTCTTGTCATTCTCAAAAAACCACTCCATGTGCCCCAGACTCTGAACCAGAGGAATAAACTCAAAACCAAGAGAGCGATACTGCCCCACGAGAGCCTTCAGATCCTTTTTGCTCATCGTGATCGAGGTTTCGATCCCCGGCAAGGTGTCCCAATCCGTGCGCTCGCACTGCAGCACGATCTTGTTCAGCTTCATCAAAGCGAGAACCCGGCGCAAGAGCTTGCCCTGGAACTGCAAGGCCGTTGGGCCAACAAACTTGTGGATCCCTCGCCAGGTCGTACTCGGCCAGTCCCGAATCTCGCCCCGCTCGACCACCAAACGCCCTTTCTGCGGACGAGTCAGCAAGGCGAGTGTGCGCAGAGCGTATCGAACCCCATCACGATCCGCCGCTTGAACCATTGCCCCGGAATCGGTCACGTTCAGCACATAGCCACCTGCCGGAAGCCCATTGATTCCAAGTGTCGCTTTCACCGCGAAAGCCTTGCCCACCGATGAATCAGGTTGCCACTCCCAAGTCTCTTGCAAAAACTCGTTGAACCAAGCCGGTTCCGCTTCAAGCCCCGCAGGCAGATCGAGAGTAAACCCAGCGTGGGCGTCGGTGAACCCCGGGCGCGGAGTTCGCTGCTTGGGCTGCGGAGCCAGAGGCAAAGGACGACTATCCGGCCCAAGGGCCTCCAAGATATCAACTGTCTCCGTGGCGACCGGCTGCGGAACTCCTGGCTCGTGGGGTTTCGGATCAATCGTGACCGAGTACTCGAAGGTCATCGCCTCCTGAGGCTCAAGTTCAACATCGGTGTATCCAAGCCAAAACAGTTCCTTGTCAACCGCCCACTCCACCGCGTGATTCCGCGCGTCCATCACATTGATCGGGCGCTGGGCGCGAATGGTGACCTTCGCACTCGGAGCATCGAAAACCACCTCACGAGCCGGTTTGCCAAACACTCTTTCTTCAAAGCTCGAACCCGCTCGAATCGGATTCTTCAAACTCGGAGCCTGTGCGCCATCAAGCCTCAACGTGCCATCGGCGAGCAACGGAGCCCAGAGCCTCCCCACCGCAAATTCAAGCATCGCCGGCTTCTCACCTCGCCATCGGAACGAGGCCGTCGCATCAAACCCATCTTCTCTCGGTCGAAAAACCTGGGTGCCTCCGACCAGCCCATCATCGCTGTTCATCACCACGACGATCGAGCCGTTCTCACCAGGTCGCACATCGATCGGTTTCCACGCCGAACTGAAGTAGCCTCGCTTCCAGCCCCGTTCGTAGTACTGGAATCCGCTCCCCTCAATCAGTGCCGTATCGGCAACCTTCATCTCCAAACCTCGGAACGGAGCGTAAGTCACAGCGACCGACGGCTTCCCAGCGAGCACCATCGTCGCGGCAAGAGTGCCAAGCATCCTGTGATTCTACTAAAACTGTTGCGTGACACTTCGTCCGCTGGGGCCACGGACGAGGCTATCTTTGCTCCACTCTGTGCATCACCGGGTAAGAATCCCGGCTCAGTAGCTCTTTCCCGTCCCGCGTCACCCGAAAAGTCTCGACCTCATGCCCAAATTTCCCCGGGTTCCGCAAGCGCTGAGAATCCCCCGCGACGGTAATCGTGAGGGGCTGTCTTTGATTGAGCACACGCTGCACGATCCGGGGCTGATCCCCACGCGCATCGCGCGAAAGAATCGCGATTCTGAGCGTATTCCCCGAAATCGCGGCAGAAATCGTCACCGGCACACGTCGCGGGTTCCTGAACTTGAGGTCGATATTCGGGAAAGCCACCGCCGCATCGCGACCAGGCGCAATGTAATCCGGGGCGTGATGATGCGGATGCCGCTCGACAAACCCCATGCTCGAGAGCATCGCGGCATTGTAAAGCGTGGAGCTGGTCTGGCACACCCCTCCGCCCCACTGATCCACGAGATTCCCGCCGAAACTCACGGGCGCCCGTCGAAACCCGCGATCTCGACTCCACGGACCCGCAACCTTATTGAAGCTGAACGTCTCTCCCGGCGCGATGACAATCCCATCCAGCCGCTTGACCGCAAGCAAGGCGTTGTGCCTCTGGTTCGCGGTTCTCCCCTGGAGCGAGGTCACGTATTCGCCAATCACCGTCTCCGGGGATTGCCTGGTCGCCGCAACCAGACCCCAACCGAGCCCCATCACGGCAACGCATCCCAGCCCCAGCGACCAGAGCCTCATGGACGAACCTCCAACCGCATTTGCGACGATGTCGCCAGGATGTCGCGCTGGTACATCGGATAAGCACGGGCCGGAAGCGCCGTTCCAACCCCCGTAGCCTCTGCCCGGACGGCGTACTCCACCACACTCTCCCCCTCCGGCAGACTGTCCATGAAGAAAGTGGCCTTGTCATCAAAGAACGTGCTGTTCGACCACCAATTCATCCAGTCATAACCCGGCTCCGGCTGATCAGCATCCACGATCCTCATATTCGAAGGCAGAGGATCTTCCACGGCAACATAGCTCATCGCGGCATCAGTCTTGATCGTCAACCGCACCCGGAAAACCTCGCCCGACCGGAACGAAGTCCGAGAACTCTTTCCGACTTGATACCGCAACGATCCATCCTCCAAACGGACGCTCTCCATTGGGAAGTACTCTCGTTTGAGACTGAACCCTCCCGGCTTCCGAACCGGCTTGCTTTCCGTCGCGAAAACGTGCTGCTCGCCTTCCAAGTTGGCATAAGCAGTCCCGATCCCCTCGAATCGCAGAGACACGATGTTCTTCCCGGGCTTCAATTCCTCCCAAGGTACCGAGACCTCAACGCCCAAGCCCAGCGGAGCCATCTCGTGCTTGCCGATCTCTCGCCCGTTCAGACTCACGCGCACCGAACCCTGAGCCGACTCAGACTGCGCCAACGTTGCCACCGCGAGCTGGGCCCGAATCGCCATGTGCGTCCGCCAAGTATCTCCCCATCCATTCCCCAGCCTCTGCTGGCTCAGGCTTTGGCGAAGCTTGGGAATCCAAGCGGATTCCGGCTCCATCACGACCAACGTTTCGATCGCCGCCGCCGTATCGAGCGGATCGCCGTAGCTCACCGATTCCGGGCCGACCAGAGCATCGCTCTTCATCGCCGCAAACATCTTCTGCGCCAGACGGCTCGCCTTCGGATCCCGGCTCAAGCGAAGCCCCAGCGCGATCTCCGCCCGGCTCTTCGTCGAGAGCCCCGGCTTCTGACTCGCGAGTTCCAGAGCCTTCACCGCATTCGGGCTCGCTTCCCGTCTCAGGAGGGCCAAAGCGAGACCAACCTTACTGGAATAACCCTCCTGCTCCGGCTTTTCGAGCATTTGACGCGATGCACGCAAGGCCTCATCCGTCAGATCGACAGGAACCTTCACGCCCGCAGTTTCCGCAACGCGCAGTCCCTCAAGAACCATCGCCGTCATCTCGGGGAGAGGCTCGCCGTATTCAAACCAACCCCAACCAAACGAGCCCTTGAGCATCCGAATGCGGGCCAGACTCTGCGCCGTCACTTCATCAATCTTCGCGTCCAAGGCCGGATCACTCATCCCCCGCTCACGCATGTAAGACCGAACCAAAACCGCAGGAACGAACCGGCTCATCGTCTGCTCCACGCATCCATAGGGATAATCCACCAGACCCGGCAGAAGCGACGGCAGCCCCGCCTCCAAGCTCGGAACGAGGTTCAACGTGTAAGCGCCCTGCAGAGCCTTTTCATCTCGATTGATCTCCAAATCAACCGTCTTGCCCGGCTCCAGAGATCGCGAATAGGCCGTCGGAACCCGCTCCGCTCGAGGCGCAAGGGGAATTGTCATCTCGAGCGCATCCCGATACGATCCACTCTCGACCGAGAACCTCACCATCCCCGACCCAACCGACGCAACCAGCTCTCGACTCACCGTCCGAGTCGAGTTGGCCGGGATAGACACGGTCTCGCTGCCACCCCCTTTCGCCGTCAGCCCCGAACCGAATTCCCAAGCCACCTTCACCTGCAGATCCTGTTCGGTGGAGTTCGCAATCGATGCGGTCACAACCTGCGTGTCGTTCTGAACCATATACGACGGCAGGCTGAGCCGGGCCATCAGTTCCTTCTCCGCCACAACCGAAGTTTTCGCCTTTCCGACACGAGTCAAGCGATCCGCTCCCGTCGCGGTGAGTCGCCACTTTGTGAGGTTATCCGGCAGCTTCAGACGAACCGTCGCCCGACCAGCATCATCCGTTCGGATCGCCGGGTTCCAGAAGGCCGTATCCCGGAAGTCTTTGCGGATCTCGCTCTTTACATCCCCCTTTCCTTCCCCATCCAGATAGATGTCCGGGAAACTGTACGACGTGACGACCTCACTGTATCCGCGAGGATAGAAAGTGTCGAGAGGATCGTCTGTGTCCTCCATCACCTGATAGATGCCTTCGTCCACCACGCCGAGTGAGACATCTGCTGCCACCCCCGTATTGATCTCGACATCAATCATCTCACCAGGCTGAGCCTCGCTGGAAGAGGGTGTCAGCGTGATCGGCAGAGTTTGCGGCTCCAGGCCGATCCGCAACGTTCGAGATGATTCGTGAAACTCACGGCCGAAAATCCGCGACGCGGTGACCAGCACATTCGGTGCATACCGCGCCTGGAGAGGCAACCGAACCAGGGCCTCGCCCGTACTCAGATCCACGAGTTGGTGCTGGAAGAGCTTCTCGCCTTCAATCGTGAGAAGGGCCATTCCACCAGGAGCCGCACTCCGCACCAGCAGCTCCGCTGTGCCGGATTGGTCATACCGGCGTCGATCCGGAATGATCTGCAGATCAGCGCGCCGCGCCTGCTCCTCATCCGCTCCACCGCCGACCCAAATGTAGGCTTGGGACGCCACCTCATTGCCTCGCGGATCTTTGAACCCCACTCGCGCGATGTAGCTGCCCGATTTCTTCGGAGCCAACTCAATCGACGCCTTCCCCTCCGAATCCAAGCGAACCGTCTGCTTCGACTCCGGCACCTCCACGCTCGAAACATCGGCATAGATTTCGCGAATCAACTCCACTTGAACCTCGCCATTGGCTCTGGTTCCGTTCGAGTCAATCGCCAAAGTCGCGGACTGACCCGGGCCTTTCAAGTTGTACCGATCAAATTCAGCGAAGATCTCGCCCTCGCCCCGACGAAGCATCACGTTCCCCTTGCCCGAAAAATACCGACCACTCGGATCGCTCACCGAAGCTTCCAGGGTCAGGCGCGAATCGCTGTATTCCTGCCCAATCGAAACTCCCGGGCCGGTCGTCGCAAAACTGATCACCGCCTCTCCTTTCTCGTTCGTCCGCGACTGGAAGGATTTCACATAGTCGCCAGGCCAACTCCCGTCATCACCCCAGTATTCGTCCGCATCATCATCAAAAGGCGATCCCGAATAAGCCCAGGATTCCGAGAGATTCGCCTCGATATCCGCTCCCACCACGGGCTCTCCTGTGAAAGTAGTCGCCGAGACGCGGAACATCACGCGGTCGCCTTTGGCATAGCTTTCGCGCACCGGCTCGACCTTCACCTCAAAGTAGGGTTTTCGATATTCGGAGACCGCAAAGCTCTCAACTTCCTCTGCTCCCGCGTACTGAATCTCAATGCTCGCGTAGCCTGGCCCGGCATCCTTAACCGTCCGAATTTCGCCGCTGAGAACGCCCCACTCGTCCACCGCTTTCGATTCCGTCGCGACCACATCTCCGAGGGTGTTCCGAACCAGAACCGTCGCGGTTCCCGCAACCGGAATGCGGTAGCGCCCCTCCTCTCGGAGTCGAATCGTCGCCTTGTACTGAATCGTGTCCCCAGGTCGGTAGACCGGGCGGTCGGAGACCACATCAATCACCGGGGTGTCGCGTCGGCTGCCGCTGTTCCAGAAAGAAGCCACCGCGCGCGAGTCACCCTGTTGGGCAACCACCATCACAGATCCCCCTTCTGGAGTGGAGATGCCGCTCAGAGAAACAATGCCCTCATCGTTGGTCTGCCCGACGGACTGTCTCCCCGATGGCGTGACGATACTCACTGCCGCATTCGCAATCGGGAGTCCCGACTCCAAGTGAGAGAGAAACGCAACGCCCTCTCCCCGCGCCACTTTCGTGATCATCCCGATCTCGGTGACCATGAAGTAGGCGAATGACCGAAACTCTTTGTTCGATACCTCGACCAGATAGATTCCGGGAGGATAGTCGCCGAGCTTGTGTTCCTCAACAAAAACACCTTCGATATCCTTCTGCGTGAGGGCTCTTTCTTCCTTGGCCACCTCCACGAGACCAGAGGTTTCGGCGGGGTTCGCTCGGTTCCGAGCTGACACCAGAGACGACAAAGCCGTATCAATGCCTCGGGAGTTCTGGACGAGGTCATCGCTCACCTTGGAAACACGAAAGTTGAGGGAATCTGCATCCGACAGCCCTTCGACCTGAACTTGCACTTCTTGCTCCGGCAGGAACACCCGATCAGAAATCCGCATCGAGAGATAAGGCGTAGACCGAATGGCCGTCTCGGTGACGGTTGTCTCCTTTCCTTCCCGAATCATCACCACCTTCCCCTCCAGCCGGTGGACCTTGCCGTAAGCCGAAACGCGATAGGTTCCGGCGGGCAGAGGCTTCAGTTCAAACGCACCGATTTCGTCGGTGCGGGTTGTCCACTCTGCCTTCCCTTCGTAAAGGTCGTTGTCGTATCGCAAGAACACAACATCCGCATTCGGAAGTCCTCTCTGATTGCTCGGCATCAGGATCTTCCCCTTCACCGATCCAATCGGAACCTCCGCCGTGATGCCGGCGGTCATCAGGCCGAGCGCGACCAGAGTCGCGAGTAAGAGGCTGAGAATTCCTCCTGATTTCCACAGATTACGCATGATTGGCCACCTCGTCCTTGGTCGAGGACCGCTTCTCCCTGGTCGCGAACAGGGCAAGGAAAACAAGCACCGCCATCACTCCCGCGACAAGCAGGAAGGCCGAGGTCTTCTCCTGACGAGATGCCTCGAAGAACTCAGAGGCCCGCCCGTAAAGCGCACCGACGACGCCAATCAGGCCGAGCGACACAATCGTGGCGGCAATCGAACCGGGTCGGGCAAGCGAAGAAATCCAGGCTCCGAGTCCGAGGCCCACCATCAGGCCAACTCCACCCTTGACCCCCAGGAACATCAGTCCAAACAGCACAACCGCCCCTAGTGCCAGCGCGAGGACGCCTCCGAGAAGCTGCCCAAGCCGACCACGACTCTGCAACACGTGCCAGCACTCCAAACCCACCAGAATCGCGCCCACGCCTAGCATCACGCCGATCAGCGCATAGTGCTGACCAATGTCAAACGCCCGCGTGACATCGGGAAAAGCAATTCTCAGAGTACGGAAGCCGAGCAAGCCAACAAGCGGCCCCAGAACAAGCAGCAGGTCAAACCGTCCCAGAATCACCCAGGCCAGCCCGGCTGACGCCAGCACCACGGAAAGCCCGAAGCTTTGGGCAATCGAGAAAGCGTATGTCGCCAACCCCAGCGTGATCATTCCGCCCAGGATCGGGCCAAGGGCGCGACGATCCCCGGTTGGCCAAGCCCACGCGAGAATCCCCGCCAACGCCACCCCCGCAGTCGAGAGAATCAGAACCTGCCCCTCATCGGTGCTCGACCCACTCACCAGGAACGCCCCGACAGGAATCGCCAAGCATCCGAGGGCTTGAGCGAGAATCGGGTGATTCTTGGTGCCGACTTTCGCCCAAATGGCCGCAATCAACATGCCCAAAACGGCGGTTCCCCCAACGATCGTGCCCACCTGTCCTTTAAGCGATCCAAATTGCTCGGTTGTCCAGGCGTTCGCCAGAGCGACCGAGGCTGCCGCGAGACAGAATCCCGAAACTTGCTTGAGTAGATTCGGGCGATCCTCGGCGGATCCGCCGAGCAGAATCCCTGCTGCAGCGCTCGCGGAGAGAAACATGACGTGGAAAGCATGAAGCTTGGGTTCAGGCTGCATCGTGACAAGGGCACTCCCAGAAGCCACCCCCACAGCGGCGGAACCGAAAAAGGAACGAGGGCTCACAAAAGCAATCCCCGCAAGCAGGAGACCGCCGAACACGGCAAGATCGGCTCCTGGAGCAAGGCCACTCTGAGTCACCAAGATTCCTGCTCCGACAAGAAGGCCAAGCACGCCCCCAACCAGTCGCTCCCACGACTTGGTTTCGCCTGAATCACGCTCCAACCAGACCAAAACGAGAGCGGCGACAAGATATGCGTATGGCAAGAAGCCCATTTGAATCCACCAGCACCCCTCCCCAGAGTGCGCGTTACAGAATTGACGCACGAAACGGCGGCATCGTATTGCCTGAAAGGACAGAAATTTTGAACTCTCCAGGAAGTGCGAAAAATCCTTGCGTGGGAACGGTATGACTGGCTAGACTGCAACCATGAAGCGTCGTGACTTCCTTGCCATGACTGGTGCCGCGAGCCTCTCGTCGATTGCCTCCAAACTTGCTGCCGCTCCGGTCGCCGATTCCAAGCCCAGCCCGAAGGCCCCGCGTCGGAAAGGAAAATCGGTCGCCGGTCTCACCGTCCCGCCGATGGACAAGATCCGGGTCGGATTCATCGGGGTCGGAGCTCGCGGATCCGGTCACGTCGAACAGATGCTGGTGCTCGAAGGTGTTGAAGTCAAAGCCATCTGCGACCTCTACGAAGACTGGGCGAAAAACTCCGCGAAGAAAGTCGTGGAAGCCGGTCAACCAGAACCAACTCTCTACATCGGCGATCCTCTTGCATTCAAGAAAATGCACGACCGCGACGACATCGACATCGTCGTGATCTCCACCCCCTGGGAGTGGCATGTCCCGATGGCCGTCGATGCCATGAAGAAAGGCAAGCACGTCTTCCTTGAGGTTCCTGCCGCCCTCACCGTCGATGAGTGCTGGGAACTTGTCGATACCGCCGAAGCCACGCAGCGTCACTGCATGATGATGGAAAACGTCAACTACGGGCGCGAAGAGTTGATGGTCTTGAACCTCTGTCGCCAAGGCATCCTCGGCGAACTTCTCCACGGCGAAGCGGCCTACATCCACGATCTGCGCGAGCAAATGCATGAGGTCGAGCGAGGAACAGGCAGCTGGCGCACCTACCACTACATGAAGACGAATGGGAACCTCTATCCCACCCACGGCCTCGGCCCCGTCGCTCAGTACATGAACATCAACCGGGGTGACCGTCTGGACACCCTGTCTTCAATGAGCACCAATTCGCGAGTGCGAGCGATGTACGCCAAGGAGAAATTCCCGCCCGATCACAAGTGGAACAAGGGGCGATTTGTTTGTGGCGACCTGAACACCACCATCGCGCGCACCGTTCTCGGCAAGACTCTGATGATCCAGTGGGATGAACAACTTCCCCGACCGTACACCCGACACAACCTCGTTCAAGGCACCAGGGGCGTTTGGGGAGGATTCCCGGGGCGCACCGTGATCGAAGGCCGCACCGAGTCGACCCACAGTTGGACGCAAGGCGACAAGCTCAAAGCGATCTACGATGAGTTCGATCACCCGCTCTTCCGCAAGCAAGGAGAGCTGGCGGTGAAGATGGGCGGACACGGCGGAATGGACTTCCTCATGCTCTGGCGGATCGTCTACTGCCTGCGCAACGGCGAACCACTCGACCAAGATGTTTACGACGCCGCGACCTGGAGCGTGATCACTCCGCTTAGTGCCTGGTCGGTCGCTCATCGTGGCGAAATGATTGAAGTTCCGGACTTCACCCGGGGCGAGTGGAAGACCATGAAACCGCTCGGAATCGTCGACCCCAAGGTGTAAAGTGCCCCTGATCTAGGGCGAATCTGGAGCGATTTGGGGCCGTTTTTGAAGAAAAACGGCCCCAACTTCGGTGCTTCTTAGGTGCTTTTGGGGCCGAAAACGCCCAATTCGCGGTACCTGAGGCTCGGAAATACATCGGAAAGCGAAGGAGTTTCCAGCCTTTTGATGAGCAACTCTCCGAGGATATTCCGATAGTCTGTGGTGATCTGCAGATCGCCCGGCCCGGTCAGTTTGTCAGGGATAAGCCCTGGCCAGTCGGCGTAGACCTTCCCGCCTTTCACCCCACCTCCGAGCAGCAACATCACCGACCCGGATCCGTGATCGGTACCGAGACCACTATTCTCGTAGACCCGTCGCCCAAACTCCGTCTGGACGCATACGGTGACTCGAGACATCTCGCCACCCATGTCTTTCTCGAACGCCGCCATGCTCTCGGCGAGATCGCGAACCAGACCGAAGAGCCAGCCATCGACGGTGCCTTGAGTCACGTGAGTGTCCCAACCGGTGCCATCAAGGCAGGCGATTTCCAGGCCGATATCCTGCTTGATCAAGAAGGCCGTTTCCTTGAACGCCCGCCCCATGGGGGTGTCGGGATAGCTCGCGCCTGCTTCGGGAGCGTACTTTGCGGGATCAACTTTGCGGAGCCGATCCACGACTTCCATCGTCTCTCTCCCCGCTCGAGAAACGGGGTCATCGCCCCGGCTGTAGAGCTTGCGAAGCGTGTCACGCTGAGCTTCCTCCATTTCCAGCTTGTACTGGGTGATGCTCTCGATGGCGAGGGCTTGGGTCGCTCCAGCAAGGCTGTCCGGCATGATGCTGCTGAGGGCCACAGCGCGGAGCGGGCTTTCCGAGTCTCCGGTTGCGTTAAGGTGCCGGGCCAGCCAGCCTCCGCTTCCTTCGTCGCCTCCCGTATTCAACCCGCGCTCCATCGTAGCCATGGCCTCGAAGTGAGAGTGAGTTGTGTCCCGCGATCCCACGGCATGGATGATTCCCATCCGACCATCTCTGAACGCCCCGAGCAGAGGCAGAAGAGCCGGGCTGAGGCCAAAGAAGCCGTCGAGGTCACTGAGACGGCTTGTCTCGCTTCCGCCGGATTTGGGGCTCTTCAGAGCGAGGCTTGGGCGGAGTTTGTAGTATTCGTCCTCACCGTAAGGCGCGACAAGATTTAACCCGTCAGCCCCTCCGCGCAGGAAGACGCTGACGAGTACGTTCCGGTTCGTTTTGTCTTTCCGCACCACGGTTTTTGCGAGTGCCGATTTCGGTGACGCCCACCAGATCGAGCCGAGAGCCAAAGCACTCGCGGCGACCAAGGCTTGACGCCGCGTGGTGAGATCAGGCGAGGTGCGATCGAGACCGCCTTCGCCGTCACAGTACGTCCAGTTCTTCATCGCCATTGCATCTCCGGTGCGGAAAGAGCGAGGGCGACTTGCGCCGCCAGTTCGTGAGAGTCGAGGAGATTGGCCACCTCGTTGCCTGCCGACACGGCGTGGTGCGTCGCCGCGATGTATCCCGCATGGCCCACAAGCTCCGATGTGAGCTTTGGGAGATCGACGGATGTTCCCTGGAGTCGGTTGTGCGCCAGGGCATCGGCGAACTTCCACCGACCCATGAGCGAACCTGTCCACGCGGGAGCTTCGACGGGATAGCCATCGGGCATTGGCCATTGGTACAGAGGCTGCCCCATCGCCGAGAGGGCATCTTGAACCGGCTTGGCCGCATCCGTGCTCGCGTCCAAAGCTCGCATCGCCGAGACCATGTAGTCGAAGGGTCGCTTCATCACTGGGCCGGATTCCGCAGGGAACGCGCCGTGGATCACCGTCATCACTGCGGGAATGTCGCCTTCGGTATCGAGGAAGGTCTTCTCGATCTTCGCAAGCACTTTCGGGGAGACATCGTCGCCGAGGAAGAACCGCCCCAGCTTCCCGCCGACATGCTTTGCCGTCGCGGGGTGTCGCGAGACGAGTGAGACCACCCTTTCGCCATCGCGCACGCCTCCTCCAGCGGGGATTCGGGTTCCCAGCACGATCTTCTCGCCGTCATCATGCAGATCTTCGCGGAAGAGGAAGCGGCCCTTGGCGCGCAGGAGTCCCCGCTCTTCGGTCCAGCCGGTGAAGCAGCGAGCGACTTCCATCACGTCTTGCTGGGTGTAGCCGCCCTCCACGCCGAGGGTATGGAGTTCCAAAAGCTCGCGCGCGTAGTTTTCGTTTGGTGTCGTCTCATTGCTGTTCTGCTGGTCCAGATAAACCAGCATCGCGGTCGACTTCGCCGAGGCCATCACCATCTGAGGGAACTTGCCGAGGGCATGAGCACGCGAGACTTCCTTTTCGTCTTGCGGCTTGCGGAAGGTGGCAATTCCCTTTCGCGCGTTGATGTTGAAGTGGTTAGTCCAAAAATCCACCATCCGCTCGCGCAGTTGCCAGGGACTGTAGGTCGCGCGCAAGATCGCGGCTTGCTGCATCTGGAAGAGCACGACCTCCTCTTTGAAATCGCGCAACTCGTAGGCACTCAGGTGCTGAGTCTCCATCCGCGAGATCATCCATGTCAGGTGATCTGGCTCTTCGTCCGTGGGTTTGAGTTGAACCTGCCACCACTGTTCGGGGCCAAGATCGCGAAACTGGGCGAGGCCTTGTCGACTCGGGCCAAAGCCGAATCGGTTGAGCGTGGCGACCGCCAGGTCATCCTCGCGGATGGGGAGAGGCATCGGAGCCCTTTCGAGGTTCCGGGCCGTCTCCGCCACGCGAGAGCACCCGACGAGAAGGCCAGCTCCGGCCAAAGCGGCCAGTGCTTCTCGTCGGGAAAGAGTCATGGCTGGGTTTCTCCTGCAAACGGAGCACTCGGGGTGCTGCGGCCAAAGAATCCGCTGCTCAGGGCGCCAATCGAGGCGAGCAGCGCCAGAGGGGCAATGAAGAACCAGCCAAAGAACGGGATATTTGCCGCACCGACAATGAGGGCCGCCGCTCGGGTGATGGAGCCATAGACACTCAGCCCAGAACCGGTCTCGTGCACACGCTCGGAGACCCATCGCACCAATCCGCTCGCTCCCAGTGCGCCCAATCCCAGGAAGATGAACGCGAAAACGAGGGCCAAGAACTTGACGATCGGGTTCGGAATGTTTGCGAGAACCAGGATCGCCAGGATCGACGGAACCGTGATCATGGCCCCGCGGCCGATGACCTTCCAAGGACTCGTTTCCAGGGAGCGGGCCACCTTGGCGGCACGCACCGGATACAGGAGAGTCGCGACCACCATCGTGGCCCAAATTGAGATGCTGGTGGCCAGCAAGATGCCGAAGATCAGAACAACGTCGCCGATAGTTGTGAACATGGTTTCCTCCGTCATCGCCACTATAGGCAACGTCTGGGCGATCACCAAATGAGACGGTGAGGATGAGTCGGACGACCCGGGCCAGAAGGGTATATTTTTAGTGATCGATACGACGTAAGTCCCGAACGAAATCGTGAGGTTCGTACGTCTATCACATGAAGTTGTTCATGCAAGTAATTTTGCCGGGGTTTGAACCGACAGAACAGGTGTGGGCAAGGAAAATACAATGAAGCGCATCGCATGGATTACAGCCGCTGTAGGGCTGTTTCTGCTTCTCTTAACGGGATGCGGTGGTGGCGGATCAGGCTCTGGTGGCGGAAGCACCGGAGTCTCGTTCTTTATCACCGACAACCTCTCAACGAACTTCGATCACGTCTACGTCACGATCCACGAAGTGGAGTTGGAATACGCGGGCGGATCGACCAAGGTCTTTGAATCCGACGCTGGTACCACGGTTGACCTTCGCGCCCTCAACAACGGCTCGAATCTCTTCAGCCTTCTCGGCGTGAGTTCAGTGCCCAACAACACCTTCACGGGGGCCCGAGTGAGCGTGGCCAACACGGCAAGCATCATCGCGACAGGTCAGACAAACGCGACCCAGTATCCATTTCTTCCCTCTCTGGTTGGCGGAAATGGTCGGGCACGGCTGAACGTCACCTTCCCGGCTCCTATCACTCTTTCGACCGGATCGAACATCGTGCTTGATTTCGATCTGAGCCAGTGGACGATCAACGGTTCTGGACAGATTGTGCCGGTGGTCTTGCTTCACAACGGCAGTGGCGTCGATGATCTGAATCGGCAGACGGATGAGGATTTCAAGGGCACGATTTCGGCGCTGGAAGGTTCGGCTCCGACTCAGGCTTTCACTTTGAACATGCCTCTGGGCCGTACGCTACGGGTCAGCACCACTGCTGACACGACCGTTCTGAACGACAACGGAGCTCCCAACGCGGTTCTCGCGAATGGTCAGACCGTTGAGGTCTACGGTAAGTTCTCCCTCGCGGCAGGACGCATTGTGGCTCGGCTCGTGAAGATCGAGGATGGTCAAGGTGCGGGAGGCGATGATAAGGTCAAGGGCCCGACGCGGAACGGAAACGCTGCGACTGGCACCTTGGAGATCAAGGCGGTCGACGTGCGCGGGTTCCTTCCGACCAACCTCTGGGTGAACGTGACCTCGAATACCAACACGGCCTATTTCAACGATGCTGGCCGCTCGATTCCGAAGGCCGCGTTCTTTGAAGCCATTGGGCTGGGTGCCAAGGCGGAAGCCGAAGGTGCCTACAACGACGACACCAACACCCTTCTTGCCCGCAAGTTGAAACTTGAGGATTTCGAGGGAGACGACGGAGCGGAAATCAAAGGCACGGCCAGTGAAAAGAATGCGCAAGCAGGCACTTTCCGGGTGACGCTTACGGAATGGTCGGGATTCAATGGAGCCCCCGGTGTGGTGGTTCCTGTCGAGACTGGCCCAAATACCACCTATCGCAACAACGACGGAGCGACGCTCACGAAGACGCAGTTCTTTGAGCAGCTGACCAACGGCGGTGGGGTGAAGGTGGAAGGCTACATCGAGAACGGTGTGATGAAAGCCAAGAAAGCTCAGCTTCGCACGAACGTCGGTGGCGGCGGAGGTCAGGCTGAAGCTAAGGGCACGGCATCGGGGGCAAACTCGACCGCTCGCACCTACACGCTTCGCCTGAGTAGCTGGTTCGGCTTCAACGGATCTCTGAACCAGGATGTCGCGGTGACGATGACGGAAAACGCCACTTATCGAAACGATAACGGCGAGTCCATCACGAAGAATGCCTTCTTTGAGTTGATCGCGAATGGCGCGATTGTCGAGGTCGAAGGCACCTATTCCAACGGAGCCTTCACGGGTGTGAAGGCGAAGATCGACGACGACTAGGGGGATTCTCCCCCCAAGAGATGAAGCCTCCTGGTGCGACCACCAGGAGGCTTTTTTCGTATGCATCACTATGCTGGCAACTCTCCTGCTGACAACAATGATGACTCTTCCCGTCAATGGCAAATCGGTGGACTACAAGGACGGCGACACGGTGCTGGAAGGCTATCTCGCGAAGCCGGACAAGGATGTGGTTGCTCCGGCCGTCTTGGTGATTCACCAGTGGGGTGGGCTGGGTGAATACGAGAAGCGGCGCGCCGACATGCTGGCCCAGATGGGCTACGTGGCCTTTGCGGTGGACGTTTACGGCAAAGGCGTGCGGCCGACCGGTCAGGCTCGTGGGCAGATGGCGGGCAAGTACAAGGGAGATCGTCCTCTGTTTCGTCAGCGGTTGACGGCTGCCCTGGACTACGTCCGGGGCGTTCCCGGCGTGGATAAGTCGCGGGTGGCTGCCATTGGATATTGCTTCGGCGGAACCGGGGCGCTGGAGCTGGCTCGATCGGGGGCAGATATTCTAGGAGCCGTGAGCTTCCATGGAGGCCTCGATGGAGCCAATCCCGAGACGGCGAGCCAAATCAAAGCCAAGGTGTTGGTGCTTCATGGCGCGGATGATCCGTTTGTTCCTGCGAAAGATATCACCGCCTTTATGGAAGAGATGAGGGCGGGCAAGGTCGATTGGTCTATGGTGAGCTATGGCAATGCAGTGCACAGCTTCACGGAGGTGGAGGCGGGCAATGACAATTCTCGCGGCGCGGCTTATAACGCTGAGGCGGATAGGCGGAGCTGGGAGGCCATGCAGGACTTCTTGGCGGAGATCTTTCGGAAGAGTGCGCGCTAGGTTGCGCTCGACCCAGACATAAGAATGGCCCGGAGTTTCCTCCGGGCCATTCTTGTTTTTCGCTTGAGCGTCTCCGCTTAGGCGTCGGTTTTCTTGTCGCCATCAACCAGGTCTTCGACCTTGTCTTTGACGTCTTCCACGGTCTCAGCGACTTGCGCCTTTGCCTGTTCGACGAGGCTCGGTTGCTTATCAACCGGGGCTTCTTCGTTGAGGCCGTCGCTCATGCTGCCGCGCTTGGACCACCAGATTGCGACCAGGAGGGCCGCAGCGGCGACCAGGGTGATCGTGATCAGGGTGCTCTGTGCCCACGGTCGGATGACCTGAGGTGCGATGAGCAGGGCGACCAGGTTCATGACCTTGATCAGCGGGTTGAGCGCCGGGCCTGCCGTATCCTTGAACGGGTCACCCACTGTGTCGCAGACAACCGCAGCCTTGTGAGCTTCGGTGCCCTTGCCACCGTGGAGGCCGTCTTCGATCAGCTTCTTAGCGTTGTCCCACATGCCGCCAGAGTTGGCGAGGAGGACAGCCATGAGCTGACCGGAGAGGATCGTACCGGCGAGGAATCCGCCCAGAGCCTGAGCGCCAACCAGGTTGTACTGCGATCCGTCGATCGTCACCAGCGGTTTGCCGATGGCAAATCCGAAGGCCACGAGAACCGGGAACGCAATCGCGAGGATGCCGGGGCCGAGGAGCTCGGTCTGAGCCGCCTTGGTCACGATCTGCACGCAGCTTGCGTAGTCCGGCTTGCTGGTGCCTGCCATGATGCCCGGATCGTTTCGGAACTGGGCACGCACGTTGTTGATCAGCTGGAATGCCGCACGGCCGACCGCGTTGATCGAGAACGCGCTGAACAGGTACGGAGCCGCACCACCAATGAGGAGTCCGAGGAAGATCTCGGGAACCTCAAGGCGCATGCCGATGGCGGTGAGCTTGCCTTCTTCGACGTAAGCGTGGAAGAGGGCGACTGCCGCGACCACTGCGGTGGCAATCGCAAAGCCCTTGGTGAGAGCCTTGGTGGTGTTGCCAGCAGCGTCGAGGAGCTGGACTCGTCGTGCGCCGTCCTCATTTTCTTCGCCTGCACCCGACATTTCGAACACGCCTTGGGCGTTGTCGCTGATCGGGCCGAAGGTATCCATGGCAAGGATGAAGCCGGTGGTGGTCAGAAGACCGAGACCGACGAGGGCGATGCCATAGAAGCTCAGCAGGTATCCGCCGTATTCAGCCGGCGGGAAGATGAGGAGGGGGCCGATGAGACAGGCCACGATGGCGAACACCGAGAACACCGAGGATTCCTTGCCGTAGGCAAAGCCCGTGATGATCATCGGCGCGGGGCCAGCCGTCGCAAGTTGACCGAGTTCCTTGACAGGGCGCTTGTGGAGCCCCACGTAGTAGTCGGTCAGCCATTCGAAGACGAAGGCCATGATGATGCCGAACAGCACGCAAGCGGCGAATCGCCAGAACTCGGCGACCTTATTCTTGACGTAGGCGAACTCGGCTTGGAGGGCCGGAGGTTGATTTCCAGCTTCGGCCGGATTAGCGGCTTGCTTCTCAGAGAAAGCCTTGAGCTTTTCCGGGGTGTCTCGGTAGGCCACCGGGCCAGATTGGACGGTGGAGAGGTCGAGGGTCTTGCGATCCACCGCGACGCCCGCGATCAGATCGCCGGACGGGTTCGTGTAGAACGTGACCGGGTACTCCGCTTTCACGTTGTACTTGGTGTCCGGGGTGTTCTTCGAAGCCTCGTCGAGCTGCTTCATGAAGTCAGCTTTGTCGATCGGGCCGAAGCTGAAGGACTGCGTTTGCGGTTCTCCTGCTGCGGGCTTGCCGTCGGCGCCGACCGGGCTTCGGACAGCTTCGATCGTGAAGACCTTGATCTCTTTGCCTTGGTAGGCTTCCTTAAAGGTCTTGAAGTTCGGCGTTGCCGCACCTTGGGCCGGGTTGGCCGTATCGGGAGCAGCGTAGCGAAGGATTTGAAGATCCGGGTTGTTGAAGTTAACCGCCCGATAGGCATCCAGGTTCGGCAAAGCCGGAAGACCGCGCTCGCCCGCCATCATGGTTTGCTGAACTTGGAACTGCAGCTGATCTGCCGGAAGGCCAAGGGCCACGACGGATGAATCCTTCGTGACATCTTCTGCCTTCACTTGGTAGAGCTCGATGCCATCCTTCGCCGCCAGCTTTCGCTGGGCTTTCAGGATGACTTCGGCATCGCTGCGTTGGAACTCCGCCGCCGAGACGAGCTCGCTCGTCTTGACAGTGCCCTTAGAATCGGCACCGCCCAGCATGTACCACGCCAGACCAACCGTCGCCACGGCGGCGATTGCCGCCGAGCTGTAGAAGCCACGTCGAATCGCCTTGAGCGGGTCGAACGTGATGTTCTCTTCGCCGCGCACCATGAAGATGCCGACGATGGAGGCGAGGATGCCCACGCCGCGAGCCATCATCGCGAAGAGGATGAGCTTCATCCAGATTTCGGTCGGGAAGATCGCCGCAGTTGCGGCACCGAGCACGATGGCCGCCACGAGGGTGACTTCGTAGGATTCGAAGACGTCTGCGGCCATACCGGCGCAATCACCGACGTTGTCGCCCACGTTGTCGGCGATGACCGCCGGGTTGCGTGGGTCGTCTTCGGGAATGCCCGCTTCGACCTTACCAACAAGGTCCGCACCAACGTCCGCTGCCTTGGTGAAGATGCCACCGCCGACCCGCATGAAGAGGGCGGCGAGCGATCCACCGAAGCCGAAGCCAACGAGGAGCTTGGTTGCGTTCTCGGGGAAGCCGAGGAAGATGATGATGGCACCGAGCAGGCCCATACCGACCGTGACCAAGCCAGCAACCGCGCCAGATCGGAAGGCGATCTCAAGCGCTGTCTTGTAGCTGGTCAGAGCCGAGTGAGCGACTCGCATGTTGCCGCTGACCGCTGCGTACATGCCGACATAGCCAGCAATATACGAAGCTGCCACACCACCGACAAACGCGACTGCGGTGTAGATCGCGAGAGGCGTGCCGTAGCTTCCTTGGTACATGAAGAAGAGGCCGACCGAGATGATCGCGACAAAGACGCCCATCATCTGGACTTGCTGGCGCAGATAAGCAAGGGCGCCGGCACGGATTGCTCCGCCGACTTCCTGCATCTTCTCGCTGCCTGGGGACTGACTCTTCACCCAAGACCAGAAGAACGCCGCAAATGCGAGGGCCACCACGCCAAAGCCCAGCGAGATGAACAAGTAGATCTTGTCCTGTTGGCTGAACTCCAACTTGATGTTGGCCTCTCCCCCCGCCGCGAAGGCGAAGGTCGGGAATAAGAGAAACGCGAATAACGTCATCAAAAGGGCAAAGCACCGCTTCCCGAACGGTAGCTTCTTGTCCCTCTGGACGGTTTGAGGTAAGTACATCTTCGAGAGGTTTCCTCCGAACACCCACGCTGTGCACCCCTTGTCAGAAGCGCACGCGCACACGGCTTAACCTTACCCGTTCGGGCCGGGAGAATCCCAGGCTGGAAGGTGTACCAGGACAATTCCCTGCCAATTTTGCGGGGTTGCGTTTACTGTTCGACCCGGATGTAGTTCTCGACTTTTGCCACACACGGAAGCCGTGAGACTTCCTCAAGCGCGGTGAGGAAGTTTGCCTCGCGGCAGACGTGAGTCAGGAAGGCGATCTCGCCCTTCCCTCCGACCTTTGTGCGCATTTCCATGGCCGCGAGGCCGACACTTCGCCGTCCAAAGGCGGTCGTGATCTCGCCGAGGGTTCCTGGGCGGTCTTCGACCTCAAATCGCAGATAGTAGCGGGTCTCCAGTTCGGAGATACTCGTTGTGGCCAGCCCTGTGCCGTAGGGGATCGCGCTGCCCGAGCCTCCGATGATAATGTTCCTCATCACGTCGATGAGGTCGCCGACGACCGCGCTCGCGGTGGGATGAGCCCCGGCTCCGCGTCCTGAGAACATCAGGTCTCCGACAAAATCGCCATGGAGCCACACGGCGTTGTAGACGTCCCGGACACTCGCAATCTGGTGCCCGAGGGGGATCATGGTCGGGTGAACCCGGACGAGAACTTGGTCATCGGCGGTTTCCTCGCAGATCCCCAGCAGCTTGATTTTGTATCCAAACTGCTTCGCGTACTTCATGTCCGAAGCGCTGACTTTGCGGATCCCCTCGCGGTGAACCTTGTCGAGGGGCACTTGCTTGCCGAACGCAATGGCGGCGAGGATGCTGATTTTGTACATCGTGTCGAACCCATCGACATCGTTTGTTGGATCAGCCTCTGCGTATCCCTTTGCCTGGGCTTCCGCCAGGGCGTCGGAGAAGTCCGCTCCGTTCTCCTCCATTTGAGTGAGGATGTAGTTCGTCGTCCCGTTGAGGATGCCCATCAGCTTGATGACATCGTTGCCCGCAAGCTGGTGCTTCAAGGGCTGGACGACGGGGATTCCCCCTCCAACAGCCGCTTCAAAGTGCAGATCGAGTTCGAGTTCTCGGGCTTTGGTGATGAGCCGGGAGCCGTGTTTGGCGATCAGTTCCTTGTTGGCCGTGACAACATGCTTGCCGAGGCTCAAGGCGAGCTCGACCATTTCGCCAGCGGGGGATTCTCCACCCATCAACTCGCAAATCACGTCGATATTGGGGTCGCGTACGACGGCCTCGAGATCGGTCGTGAACATCGTTGCGGGGAGGGTGCGGGGTTTGGACGCATCCTTGATCCCGATCTTGATGACTTCTCCCCGTGCGCCGGTTTTGCGCGCGATTTCGTCGGCGTTGTCGGTCAGCATCCGGTAGGTGCCTTCACCGACCGTGCCGAAACCGAGCAAGCCGACTCGGACAGTTTTGAGATCAGCCAATGTAGATCAGAGGATCGCCGGGCTGAACCAGCTGGGCGTTCTCCACCGCCACCTTCGTCACTGTGCCGCTCGTGGGCGCGGTGATTTCGTTAAATACTTTCATCGCCTCGATGAGGCCGACCACTTGACCGGCCTGGACCACGTCGCCTTCTTTGGCAAACGCTGGTGCACCGGGGCTTGAGGATGAGTAGTAGATTCCCGCCATCGGGCTCGTCACGGGGATTCCGGAGGGAGCGGCTGGCGCAGATGGCTTGGGTTTGCTTCTGACGGCTGTGGCGGTGGGAGTGTCCGCCGCCGCACTGGCCACGGCGATGGCACCAACTCCGGGGCGGTCGACTTGGGTGGCTAGTTCCACCGTTCCGTCGGAGGTCTTCCACTTTGCTTTTTCGAGACCAAACTCGTCCATGATCGCGGCGAGTTCGTCGACTCTGCCTTTCAGGCCACTCATGCAGGAGATTATAGAGGATGCGAAGAGAGAGGTTGCGCCCGAAGTCCGCAGAATCCCGGAAGAGCAAAATGAAAAATCCTGGCAAACGGACGAGTAAAGGATTCCGAACAGTTAGCCGTACTTAACGATACGATTGCGGTTGCAATCAGACATCGACTCAGAAAGTTGTGGCGGGACAAGGGTCCCAGACCCGGGAAATCGTGAGAACTTCCGAGGCAAACTACCCGTCACACAAGCGTGCTGTGAACCAGTGGGGGCGGATGCGGGCATTTGCTCTCCCCTTGGCCCGACTGAAGCTCCCACTGGCTCCTGCACATTGACGAAGGTTCTTCCCTCCTGGTGAAGAACCTTCTTTTCTTTTGGCCACGCAATTTGAGGACTCGCCTTTACCGTGAGTGGCCCAGCGCACTGACGACAATCCCTCTCCTTCCCGGAAATCCGGGCTTCTCGGATTCGCTCCGCGCTCGCAAACTGTTTTCCATTTCGAGGAAACACTCCGAACTCATGGTCGGCGATAGACTCTCTCTCCCAAAAGAGTATCGGGGTTGATCGAGTCTGGGAGGGATGCCACGTCGGGGAGCCATGCGACCTCGATATCGTGATCCTCCGTTGGTTCGATGTTTTCCCAGTACCAGAGCAAGGAGTCACCGTTCTTTTTGTGGGGCGCAGGCGTGCAGGTGTAAAGCATCCCGCTGGGGAACCCCGAGCAATCCATCTCCACTCGAATTGACTTGATTGGGCCTTTCCAGGTGCTCGCGGTGCGTACGATGTACTGGAAGAAGTTTCGTGGAGTGGTGTCGGAACCGTGATCGCTGATGTAGCGATTCTTGACTGTTCTGGTCTGTCCTTTCCCGAATTCGACGTACTTCAGCCACCAGATCCGATACCCGAACTCTTGGGCATCCTTGTCTTCGATCTTCTCCGCCAATGCCTTCACCGGCTTGCCGTCGACCCACGACTCAAACTTTTTGAACCACGTCTTTCGCCCGTCTTCGAGATAGGCGTCGTACCCTTCTTCAGGGAAGCCCATGAGGGCAGTGCGCTTCCTCCCGAGATTTGTGAATTTGTACTCGGTGGTCACTTCGCAGGATGGAACTTTCCCTTTGATGCTGGCGGAAACCATTTGAATCTCGGTGGCGTCCGTCATCGGCTTGGGATTCCCCGACCTGGCGGAGAAGGAGGTGTCGTTGAGCAGCAGGCACGCGGCGAGGGTGGAGAGCATGAGGCTAGTCTATCTCGGAATTCTGCGGAGAATCGTGCAAAATCCTGGGAGTGAACGACACCTTCCGCATGGCTCCGCTCGAATTCGAGGACGGGGCGCTTCGACTCGAGCCTCTCGATCAAGATCATGCGGCGGGATATCTACGTGCCTTGCTTCCTGATCCGGATACCTTTCGGTGGTTCACGGAGATTCCACGGAGTCACGACATGCCGGGCGTTCTGGAATACATTGATCGACGAACCCGCGATGGCTATCACGCTCTGGCGATCTTGGTGGAGGGAGTCTTTGTTGGGTCAAGCTCTTTTTTCGACGTTCGACCCGCTGATTTTGCGGTGGAGATCGGGCACACCTGGTTTACCAAGGATTTTCGAGGCACCGCGTTGAATCCAAGAGTGAAATCGGCGATGATGGGCCACGCGGTTGACCAGTGCGGGGCGATCCGTGTTCAGCTCAAAACGGATGCGCGCAATCTGGCCAGCCAGAGGGCAATGGAGAAGATCGGGCTGGTGCGGGAGGGCACCTTGCGGCACAACATCATCATGCCAGATGGAGCGTTTCGGGACACGGTGTACTACAGCATGATCCGCGACGAGTGGCCAGCGATGAAAGAGCGCTTGGCGGGGCAGGCGGAGATGAAGGAACCGATCGAGAGCGCTCTTGCGCGCTTCCTTAGCAAGTAGTCCCGATCTGGCCGGGTTTTCCACCGTCTCCAGGCTTGCCCTGGTATCCTCTTCCCTGCTTCACGGAGCTTGCTTCGGGAGCAAATTCGCACGGAGGTGTGCGCCCCTGGGTTCCCTGCTCTTCTCGCCGAAAGCGAAATGAGTAGAGATCGGGCGGCCTGAGTCACATCCTCCGGAGGCACAACCCACAAGGAAAAGAATATGCCTGAACTCAGTATGAAAGACCTGCTTGAAGCAGGCGTTCACTTTGGTCACCAGACCCGACGATGGAATCCGAAGATGAAGCGCTATATCTATGGCGCACGCAACGGAATCTATATCGTTGACCTCCACCAAACCATCAAGCTCTTCCAAGACGCTCTCGACTACGTGCAAAGCGTGGTTCAAGATGGCGGTACCGTGCTCTTCGTTGGGACGAAGAAGCAAGCTCAGTCTGCGGTGAAGGAAGCTGCCCAGAAGTCCGGTCAGTACTTTGTCACCGACCGATGGCTCGGTGGCATGCTGACGAACTGGGAGACGATCAGCCAACGAATTCTTCGCCTCAAGGAACTGGATCGCATGCAAGAAGAGGGTTACCTCGCTCGCTTGCCGAAGAAGGAAGCCCTGAAGCGCATGGAAGAGCGCGATAAGCTCCAACGCTACTTCGAAGGAATCCGCGACCTGGATGAAATGCCGCGCGTGATGTTCGTGGTTGACCTGAACAAGGAATCCATCGCCGTCAAGGAAGCCAAGACCCTGGGCATCCCCATCGTCGCGATTGTCGACACGAACTGCGACCCGGATCTTGCCGATTACGTGATCCCGGGCAACGACGACGCGATCCGCGCGATCCGCTTGGTTACCGAGAAGTTCGCCGAGGCGATTCTTGAAGTCAAGCCGCTCAGCACCGCCATCACCGAGGGTGAGGAAGGCGAAGAGAAGGCCGCTGTCGAAGGTGACGAGGAAGTCGTCCACTTCGGCGAGGTCGAGCAAGAGTTCCTCAAGTCATTTGAGGAAGCCAACAAGGCCCAGGCCGCCGCGACGACTCCCGCTGAGGAAGCGTCGAACGTCGAGGAACCCGCTGCTGAAGTCGCCGCCGAAGCGCCTGCTGAGGCCGCTCCCGAAGCAGCAGCGACCGAAGGAAACTAACAAAATGGCAATCTCAGCAGCAGATGTAAAGAAACTCCGTGAACTCACGGACGCGCCGATGATGGACTGCAAGAAAGCCCTCGAAGAAGCAGATGGCGACTTCGACAAGGCTGTGCAAATCCTTCGGGAAAAGGGTGCCTCCGCGAGTGCCAAGAAGGCCGGTCGAGCCACCAAGGAAGGCATCGCCCGAATTGTGCTCAGCGCAGATCGTAAGACTGGCGCGGGCATCATCGTCGAGTGTGAAACCGACTTTGTGAGCCGCAACGATGACTTCAAGGCGATGGTCAACAAGCTGGTCGAAGGCATGCTCGCCGCCGGTAAGGCAGGCGGAGATGTCGTCGTGGACGGTCAATCTGTCTCCGATCACATCACCGAAGCCGTGGGCAAGATCCGCGAGAACATCCAAGTTCGCGCCGCCGAGTTCTTCACGGCGAGCGAAGGGCAACTTGCGGCTTACAACCACCACGACGGCAAATGGGCGAGCGTTGTCACCTACACCGGTGACAACGCCGACGCCGCCGAAAAGGTCGCGATTCAAGTCGTGGCTTACAAGCCGGAGTATCTGAAGAAGGAAGATGTTCCTGCTGACCTCATCGCCGCAGAGCTCGCAACCCAAACGAAGCGCGCTCTCGACGAAGGTAAGCCGGAAGAAGTCGCCAAGAACATTGCTCAAGGCCGCGTGAACAAGGAGTTCTACCAAGCCACCGTCCTGCTGGAGCAACTGATCTACACGGACAACAAGACCAAGGTGACGGAATTCTTGAAGCAGAACAACGGTGGCGATGTCACCGCTTACACGCTCCTCGCCGTCGGCCAAAACGCCGGTAGCGAAGAAGCCGAAGCCTAAGTCAAACAGAGAAAACGATGATCGAGGGTGTTAAATTCAAACGAGTCCTGCTGAAAATCAGCGGGGAGATGCTCGGAGGCAAGCAAGGCTTTGGCCTCGAAACCGACACCCTCGATTACATCGCCAATGAAATCAAAGCCGTCCACGAACTTGGCGTCGGAGTAGCCGTCGTCGTCGGGGGCGGCAATTTCATTCGTGGATCCGCATTTAGTGAAACGGGAGGCATCGACCGCACCGTCGCTGACCACATGGGGATGATGGGCACGATCATGAATGGTCTCGCCCTGCAATCTGCGGTCGAAAAGGCCGGGATCGCGACCCGAGTTCAGAGTGCACTCACGGTCAGCGAAGTCGCTGAGCCCTTCATCCGCCGCCGCGCGATTCGGCACCTTGAGAAGGGTCGTGTTGTCGTGTTCGCTGCGGGTACCGGCAACCCCTATTTCACCACCGATACCGCCGCCGTGCTCCGAGCTTTGGAAATTGATGCGGACGCCCTCCTGAAGGCCACCAAGGTCGATGGCGTCTACAACAAAGATCCCCGGAAGCACTCGGACGCCGTCAAGTACGACACCGTCACTTTCAGCGAGGCGATCGACAAGCGCCTGGCCGTGATGGATCAAACCGCTTTTACCATGTGCCGCGAACACGGGCTTCCCGTGGTCGTGCTCGACCTTCTCCGCCCCGGTGGAATGGCCCGCGTTGTGAAGGGCGAACCGGAAGGCACACTCGTCCATGGAGGATAATTGAACCATGCATCCTGTTCTCGAAGAAGCTGATCGAAAAATGAAGCACGCCGTCGAAGTGACGGTTCACGATTTTGGCCACATCCGCACCGGCCGTGCGAATCCTGCCGTGCTCGAACCGATCATGGTGAGTTACTACGGAGTCGACACCCCGATCAACCAGTGCGCGACCATCAGCATTCCGGAGCCGCGCCAGCTTGCGATAACTCCGTACGACAAGTCGATGTTCGGCCCGATTGAAAAGGCCATTCTCGCGAGCGACCTCGGCATCACGCCGAACAACGATGGCATTGCCATTCGCCTGAACTTCCCTCAGATGAACGAAGAGCGACGCAAGGAAATGGCCAAGCAAGTGGCTCATCGAGCTGAGGAAGGCTGCGTGGCGATTCGCAACGTTCGACACCACGCGATCAACTCTCTCCGCGACCTTGAGAAGAATAAGGAGATCACGGAAGACGAGCTGAAGTCGATGGAAAAGAAGGTGCAAGAGCTCACCGACAAGCACATCGCAGAAACTCACGCGGCGCAGAAGAAGAAAGAAGCCGAAGTCATGGAAATCTGAGCCTTTGGGGCTCTGAAATCGAGATGGCCGCGCCTGCTCAGAACACGATTCGCGAACGAGCCCTTGCACGAGGGATCGACTTGGATCGTCTTCCGAAGCACGTGGCCATTATCATGGATGGCAACGGCCGCTTTGCCCAAAAGCAAGGATTGATGCGCCTGTGGGGGCATCGTCAGGGGTACCGGACCCTCAAGGACGTGCTCTTGAGTGCGGCGAACCTGGGGGTCGAGTTTCTCACGGTCTATGCCTTCTCCGCTGAGAACTGGCGTCGCCCGGAAGAGGAAGTCGGCGGGCTCATGACACTCATCGAGGAAGCCGCCCGCCACGAACTCCGAGGCCTTACGGAAAACAATGTCCGTGCTCAGGTAATCGGTCGCATCCACGAGGTTCCTTCGACCCTTCGTAACGCTCTGGAGGAGATGACCTCCTCGACTTCGCACAACACGGGAATCACCTTTACTTTGGCGATCAACTATGGTGGGCGAGCGGAGATTGTGGATGCCGTTCGGTCACTGATTGAAGAAGGGGTCTCGGCGGAGTCGATAAATGAGGAGATGATCAGCGAGAGGATGTACGCGCCTTCTCTGCCTGATCCCGACCTGATGATCCGCACGGCGGGCGAGCTTCGCTGGAGCAACTATCTCATCTGGCAGTCGGCCTACACTGAGCTTTTCGTCACCGATACGACTTGGCCAGAGTTCGGTGAAGAAGAACTCCTCGCGGGGATTGCGCAATATCAAAAGCGCACCCGCAAGTTCGGCGGCCTCGCCTGATTTCCGGGTTAACTGGGGGGCATGATCGCCCATGAGTGATGCGGCGCCCCGACGTTGGAAGACCGGATTCACCTCCCTACGTCACCGAAACTACCGACTCTACTGGTTCGGACAGGCGGTGTCGATCACCGGGCAGTGGATGCAGGCGACAGCGCAGGGGTGGCTGGTGCTTCAACTTACCAATCGCCCCCTGGAAGTTGGATTGGTCACGGCACTCCAGTTCACGCCGACCCTGCTGCTCGCCATCTTTGGTGGGACGATTGCTGACCGATTCGACCGCCACAAGGTCGTGCGGATCACCCAGACCCTGGCGATGACCCAGGCAATTCTCTACGCGATTCTTGTGTCCACTGGGACGATCACGCTGCCCTGGGTGTTCGCTCTGGCCCTCGGGCTTGGGCTGGTGAATGCGGTGGATACCCCCGTCCGCCAGTCGTTCGTCGTCCAACTGGTGCCGAGGGAGGAGATCCCGAATGCGGTTGCGCTGAACTCTCTGATTGTCAATGTTGGGCGGATCATCGGCCCGGCCGTGGCGGGGATCATCATTGCCCAGGCCGGAATGGCTCCTGCTTTCTGGCTGAACGCGGCGAGCTTTATCGCGGTGATTGGGGCACTTGTCCTCATGGATCGGGCGTTGATGTCAGCCCCACCGGAGAAATCGCAAGAGAGCGTGTGGGCGGGAATCAAAGAAGCCGTGAACTACGCGAGAGGTCACGCGACGGTTCGGCTGGTGCTTGTCGTGATGTTCTTCTTTGGTGCGTTCGGCTACAACTTCAACACGCTGATCCCTCTGATTGGCAAATTCGTCCTGCATGTCGATCCGGTGCAGTTCGGGGGATTCACGTCAGCGATGGGGGTTGGCTCGTTGCTCGGCGCCCTCACCGCGACGGCGCTGCCCGGCCCGAATCCCGTCAGGTTGCTGAAAGCGGGCGCAGCCTTTGCAGGGCTGCTGGCGACGCTGGCCTTGGTCAACATTCTTCCCGTCGCGTACGTGGTTCTGGCCCTTTTGGGGGCGGCGGCCGTGCTCTTTTCTACTGCGGCGAACACCCTGGTTCAGACCTCGGTGGAGGATCACATGCGGGGGCGAACGCTGAGTCTGTACTGGATGTGTTTCAGCGGAACGACCCCCATCGGGGCGACGTTTGTCGGGGTGGTTTCCACTCTCGCCGGAGTCAGAAGCACGGTGATCGCGGCGGGACTGCTCTGCGCTATCGGGGTGATTCTCGGGATTCTGATGCGCCGCCAAACCGCCAAGCCCTGAACGAAAAGAGTGCCGAGCCCCTTGACTCGACACCCGACAAGTCTGCGTCGGGTGGATCGATCCCATAAAAACCACTAGCCCTCACAACCAATGCTTCAAATCGAGACCCGCACAGAGGCTTGCTGTTCCGAAAGGTACCAGGTGTTTCGCTTCACTGTAAAGAGATTCCTTCGGAAATTGAAGGGTTGTTATAGACAATCAGCGGCCAAAGAACTTGTCCTCAGCCGCTGATGTCTTGGAATGTTCGACGCGAACCTACAGGCGCTTGACCCGAATGTTTCGGTACATCACCTTGTTTCCATGGTCTTGGAAGACGATATACCCTTCCTTGTTCCGGGCAAAGCCCGCCATGTCTCGGAACTTGGACGCTTTGATGAGATCCCAGAACTGCGTGGGGTTCATGTCGATCCGCACCAGCCGGACTCCGTTCAGATAGTGCTCCAGGATTCCCTTGGAGATCACGATCCGACCTTCGTTCCACTCGCCGACGGGACGGGTGTAGTCATACTCGGCGGCGACCAGGTCGTAGAGCGATCCGGAAGCCTGCGAGGGCGTGATGATTCCCTCGTGGGAGGCATTGTCGAGCACTTGGTATTCCGGCCCGGTTTCCCAGCTATTGCCCCGATCTTCGCTGCTGCGATAGATCACGCCGCTGTTTCCTCCCGGAGTCACTTTCCAAAGGAAGCGCAGATCAAAGTCGGCGTACATCTCCTTCGTTCGGAGGTCGCCTCCTTGCTTGCCAGGAGTGAAGACCAGGTCTCCTCCTTCGATCCCCCATCCGCTTGGCACCACGTTTTGACGGAAGCCCATGAAGTTACTCAGGTTCGTGCCGTCGAAGAGTGGCTTGAACCCGTCACGGAACTCGGTAGGAGTCATGACGCCGGAAAGCCGGGATCGAGTCGGGGCAACCTTGCCCTCTGCCTTGGGGAGCTTGTTGAGGGTGTACCAGGCTTCGGTGCTCCAGAGCACTTCGCCATCGCCACTTCGCATCGAAGGATGGCAGCGCAGGTAAACCACGGTGCCTTCCTTGAGCCCAGGAACTTCGAGGAACGCACTCTTGCGATCCTTGCTCACGCTGACGCTCTTCACGGTGAGCGCGGCCTCATCGACCTTCGGCCCGCCGTATTCGACGGTTGGGACGTAGCGCCAGTGGCTTACGGAATAGTCGAGCGGGAGTTCGCCTTGCTCCGTACCCAGGGGCTCTGTGAAGTTGACCTGCAGACCATTGCTCTTCACCTGAACCGAGAGCATCTCGAAGGTGGACGCGCCGTTGTAGGTGAGCCGCTGGAGGCCATAGCTGGCCTTGCCGGTTTGACCCCAGTTTCCGCTGGAACCGATTCCACCGACATAGATTTCACCCTTGGGCGAGAGCAGGACGCGGTTGATGCCCGCTTCAAGCCCTTGCGTCCAGCGGAAGACGACGCCCTGCGTGACCCCATCGATCCGCTCAACAAACACGCGCTTCAGTCCACCATGGGTGACGTCGCCATGCGCCATTTGACCCTTGTAGGGGCCCATGGTGAGAGGGATGATTCCGCTCGGACTGTTGCCGATTTCGTTCTGGGGAAGCCAGACGACCGGGGGATCTTCCTTCTTGTTCTTGGTTCCGACCGGATCTACCGATCGGTTGCCGTAGAACGCGCCCTCGCGCACGAGCATGATCTTGCTGCTCGGCAACCAGTCGCCCTGATTGTCGCTGATGTAGAGATCACCAAGGGAACCGACGCCAATGCCGTTCGGGGTGCGAAGGCCGCTGACGATGAACCGGTAGGTGCCGGTTTTGGCGTCGATTTCCACCGTGCGCCCCCGATCCGGATTTTGCGGTGAGGTGCTGGCTCCTCCCGGATTGATCGCGGTGGCGAGGTTGCCATAGAACTTGCCGTTGCGATACTCGAGTCCGAACGCGAACTCGTGGAAGTTGCTCGTCACACCCCAGCCATTGGCCACGCACCGATAGGTGTCAGTGATGCCATCGCCGTTGTTGTCTACGAGCTCCGTGAGTTCTTGCTTCTGGAGCACGTACGTGCGTCCATTAACGACCTTCAATCCCAGAGGTTCGGCGAGGCCTGCGGCAATTCGCGTGACCTTGATCTGTTCGCGCGGGCCGTGAATTCCGCTGAGGCGGTAGACCGCTCCATCGGGATCCCAGGTGCAGACGAGGAGATCGCCATTCGGGGCGAAATCCATGCCGCCGACCCGAGGTTGGAAGCTATCGGGGCGCACCGTTTCGAGCTTGAAGCTCGGGTGGACTGCTTCGAGCGGTGATTTATCGCCTGGGCGGGTTCGTTGTTGACCAAAGATCTGCTTCTTACCGGGAGCCGTGACCCGCACCTCGCCTGCTGGGGTTGTGAAGGCACTGGCCGGAACCAGTTCGAACGAACTACTTCCCTTGCGCCATCGCAAGCGGAGAGCCGCATCGCCTTCATTCTCAAAGTAGTCAATCGCGATCTTGTTCTCGCCCTTGTTGAGCTTGATCTTGCCGGTTTTGACCGGACTCTCGCCGTGGAGACCATCGTTGTCGATCACGGTCGTGCCGTTGATGACCAGTTTGGAGCCATCGTCGCTCCCCAGAGAGAACTCGTATTCGCCATCCTCCGGAGCCACGATGAATCCCGTGACCTGAACAAAGAAGTGATCGGTGAAAGCACCAAATCCATCGTTGCCGAGGTTGAGTTGTGGCACGACCACGCTGTAGTTCGGGGTTTGACCCGGCACGAGACGGGGGAGCTTGTCGAAGGGGCCGCCGATCCAGTAAAGGCGAAGGCTGAGACCGGGGACGCGCTCGGAGGCGGTGTCTTGCTGGGGAACCGGCTTAGGTTGCGGGTTGTCTTCCATCGGAGAGAACACCACGCCCGAATTCGATTCGCCCTGGCGCTTCCAGAACATGTTGACGCTCGTGGATTGCCCTGCGACCACATCAATTTCGTAGGTCGCCAGGCCGCTGCCTCCGCGGGTTCGATCCTTCTCACCCGAGATCACATCGGGCATCGCGACAAAGCTCATCCGGCTTTGCAGAGTCCAATCCTTGGGCAGGCCGACGGGCACAAAGGTGCGGCTCAGACCGACAAGATCGCCGAGAATGGGGTCGGTCGGAGCATATTCCGGGGTCTCAAACACGGAAGCAAACTTTCCTCCGCCGAGCGGCACCTTCCATTCAAAGGTCACCTGATTCTGCTTGATCGTGTAGCCGCCGTAAGTCAAGGAGATCGGGGCATACGCGCCAGTGCCCTTCTTGACGAACCATGTCGTCTTGCTCACGTCGTTCTTCACGTAAGGCTTGCCCACGCTCGTCGGCTGAGGGCCGTGAACCGTGGTGTAGACCGCGCCGTCGAACTTGACGCCGCCTGTCCAGACTTGGTAGAGCCCACAGGCGGTGGCATCGTAAGCCACTGTGAGGTTTTTGTGGAGCATCGCGGTGGCCATGCGCGCGTTCTGATCCAGCACAGATCGGAACACCCAGATATCCCTCGGGCGCTGGGCGGCCTGGGAAGCCGGAACGGTTAAGGAGAGCGGAGCAATCGTCCCCGGAGCCGACCCCACCGACCCCAAGGCAAACGACGCGACAAGACTCGCAATCATGCGTGCAAGGCTACCCCTGGATTTACTGGGAATTGCCCCTTTTTGGCACGATTCTTGCACGGCTTCCTCTCCAGAAATCCTGGAAGTTTTGCCCGGGAGGAACCACCAAAAACGTCCAAAAACAGATCATACGAGGCACTGGACCTCGTACAGGAGGGGCACCAATGATGGATCCGAGACTTAACTCGAACAATAAAGCAGGAAGCGAATACCACCTTTCACCCCAACCCGTGTCGCCGGAACCACCCCCGGAGACGCGTCAAGTCACGTCAACTTCATCCACCCGTAACGAAACCGCGCAACAGCGTCCTGGACAGAACGCTCAGCAGCTCAGCGAACGACTCAAAGCATCGGCCGTGAAGGTCGAGACCGCCCGAGCCGCCTTGGGCCAGATGTCGGATCTCGTCGACAGTGTGATCGAAGGGATGCGACGGAATGCCGCGTCGTCTTCTGGTGGAAGAGCCAATGAACGGCTCATGGAATCCGCCTTCGCGACGGCCCAAGACATCGTTGAGCATGCCCGCTCCGATGGTCAATATCTCCTTGGCCCGGGGCGGGCGGCCCCGTACCGGAGCCAGGCCGTCGATGGCAAGACTCTCGCCGCACTGGGAGCCTATCAGAGGAATCAGAGTGCCTACGGCAGCTCCGCGGAGCAAGCCGATCCCCCGCTGGTTCGACACGCGCTGCAGTCCACTCGCGCTTTTGTCTCTGGCCCTGAAGGGGTTTTGGAGACTCTGCGCCAGATGGCCGAACATGGCCCGCACGAGGGCCCCGGTGCTGAGAAGGCGCTGCACGAAGCCAAGCAGACTCTGAAAGGCCTCACGAATATGCTCGGCGATGCCCGGGTACGGGAGATCGATCAGCCGCTTCAAGAGATGCAGCAGCCCCGAGGCACGACGCCGTTTGACCTCAAGATCTGAGACGGTCGTACGCGATGCGAAGCCCATCCATCGTGAGCATGGCTTCGTATCGGTCGATCTTCTCGCAGAGATCAACAAACACCTTGCCGAGTCCGCCGGTTGCCAACACCTTTGGCTGATCGGCGAACTCGGCGGAGAGTTTGGTGATGAGGGTATCGACCGCGCCGGCGTAGCCCAGCACGACGCCTGACTGGAGCGCGCCGACCGTATCCTTACCAATCGCTTGAGCAGGAGCTTCTATGGCAACCGCGGGGAGCTTTGCCGTGCGTCCGACCAGGCTGCTCAGACTCACGAGAATCCCCGGCATGATGGAGCCACCCAGGTAGGTGCCGTCACTTCCAATGCAGTCGAACGTCGTGGCGGTTCCGAAGTCCACCACGATCGCGGGGAGTTCTTGGGCGTTAGCCACTGCCAGAGCGTTCGCGATTCGATCTGCGCCGACGGCATTGACCGGTCGGTAATCCACGGAAATGCCGACACTCGCACCGTCTCGCAGGAAAAGAGCCTCCTGCTTCAGATACTTGCTGGAGAATCGCACCCAATTGGCCTCCACCGGAGGAACCACGCTCGCGATCATCACCCCGGTCGCCTCAAACGGAATCCCCGCCATCTGAGCAAGGGGCCAGAGAGAGGCGGCGATTTCGTCTTCGGTACGAGGCGCGTCGGTTTCCTGACGCCAATGCGCGATCCACGATGAGCCATCGTGGATCGCAACCACGGTTTGCGTATTCCCGACGTCAATCGCCCAGAGCATGAGTTAAGTCTACTCGGCTGTAGATGGTTCCGCCGAGCTCGCCGAGCACGACTCCGACGAGGGTGTCCGTCACTTCGTCGCGCAGGGCCATCTCGTCGGCTTCCACCATGACACGCAGAATCGGCTGGGTGCCGCTGGCGCGCAGGTTGACTCGGCCTCGTGAGCCCAGGGATTCTTCGGCGGATTTCACCGCAGATTGAATCGCCTCATTCAGATTCCAGCCGTCCTTGCGAGCCACCTCCAGATTCACGAGGACTTGGGGCCAGTTCTCGAAATCACCGTAGAAGTCCACCGCTGGGCGTCCTTCTCGCTTGAGAATTCTCGCGATTTGAAGAGCTGTGACAAGGCCGTCACCCGTCGGGCCGTGTTCGGGGAAGATGATGTGGCCGCTCTGCTCGCCGCCGACGCGCCCTCCGATTTCCCGGAGCTTGGCACTCACGTATTTGTCGCCGACATCGGTGCGATGCACCCAGATGCCTTGCGACTGCATGTAGGCCTCAAACCCGCCGTTGCTCATCACCGTACCGACAACCGCCGCAGGATCGAGTCCGCCATGCTTGGCCCAGTGCGCGCACCAGATTGCCATGGTTCGGTCGCCGTTGATGAGCCGACCTTCGCTGTCCGAGAAGACTGCGCGGTCGGCATCGCCATCGTAAGCCACGCCGAGATCAGCCTTGTGAACCTGGGTCAGATCTTGAATCGTGCCGGGTTTGGTCGCGCCGCCCTCTTCGTTGATGTTCATCCCATCCGGGCTGGTGCCCGTCGAGATGACCTTTGCCCCGAGTCGCTCGAACACGCGGATGCCGAGCTCGTAAGCTGCTCCGTGGGCGGCGTCGATCGCCACGGTGAGCCCGTCCAGCTTCTCCGGAACCAGGCTGAGGAGCCAGTCTTCGTAGAGGCTGATCTCTTCGCGGGGAGTCGTCAGGAGGCCAACACTGCCGCCGGTTGGTCGAGACTCCAGCGTCGCTCCCAGGTGCGATTCGATGAACTCCTCACCTTCGGCGGAGATCTTGGTTCCCTCGCTGGTCATCAGCTTGATCCCGTTGTCGGGAGCGGGGTTGTGGCTGGCCGAGATCACCGCGCCGAGGCCGTATTCCTGATGCCGAGCGACCCAGCTGATGCAGCCCGTCGGCACGATGCCCAGGCTGACCGCATCGACCCCGACACTGCAGAAACCTGCTGCCAGAGCCGCACCCAGCATCGCGCCAGATCGCCGAGTATCACGACCCTGCACGACGCGATTCGGGATATCGGGCTGAGCGATCAGCCAGCGTCCCGCCGCTTGACCAATCTGGAACGCCAGTTCCGGGGAGAGTTTTTCATTGGCGACTCCTCGAACGCCATCGGTGCCAAAGAGTTTGCCCATAGTGGTTTATTCCGGCTGTTTGCTCACGCGGACGCGAGCGGGCCGGAGGACGCGGTCGTGGATGATGTAGCCTGCCTCGATTTCGTCGAGCACAGTTTCGTCGGGGTGTTCGTCGGTTTCGTGGGTAACGATTGCCTCGTGAACTTCGGGGTTGAAAACTTGTCCAACGGATTCGACCTTCTTCACGCCAACCGATTCCAACGCCTTGCGGATTTGAGATTCGATGGATCGAACGCCGTCCAAAATCGCTTCTGCGCTCGCGCCGGCTTCGGCGGCCTTGATGCTGCGCGTGAAGTTGTCCAGCGCGACCACGAGCTCTCGAGCCAGAGGCTCCGCCGCGTACTTACGATCCTGCTCCATTTGGGTGCGCAGACGACGCTGAATCGTCTGAGCTTCTGCCATCGCGCGAAGCATCTGATCCTTCTGGGATTCGAGCTCCATCTGGAGGGCCGCAATCATCGTGTCGCGATCATCGAGCACCGGGGGGATTTCGGTGCTGGGAGTGGTGTCTTCGGGAGTCATCGCGTCTGCCGTGGCTTGGTTGACAGGCGCATCGGCGGACGCCGAAGGAGTGCCATTCTCATTCATAGGGGTTCCGCTATTCTACCGGCTGGCCCGGTTTCGGGCTGGGAAACCGGGCTCAGGATCGTGTTGGCTGGAAAATGTAAATTTTTAGAGAATCCACGAAGTCGCGATCAGAAATCAGGGCTCACAGGAGCGGCATGGACTCCTGCGGAGGAATCAACCACTCCGCGCCATCGGCCCTCACGACGACCATCTCTTCCAGGCCCAGATATCCGCGATTCGGCACCGTGATCCCCAGCTCAATCGTGTAGACCTCGCCTTCTTCCACGGGGATCATCGGGGTGTTCCCATACCGCTCCCACTTCGGCCCGAGAATCGCGCCGCCATCATGCGCCACGCGGCCAACCTGGTGCCCCAGGGCGTGCATGTACTCGGGATATCCATCCGCGATGAGGGAAGCCCTCGCCGCCGCATCGACTTCCCAACCCTGGACTCCCGGCTTGAGAAGGGCAAAACCGGCTCGAATCGCGCGCTTGACACTCTCCAGAGCATGGGTGACGTCCTCGGGCACGGAATCTCCCACAAACCAACACCTCTGGATATCGCTGGAGTAACCGTTTTTGGTCAAGCCGAGGTCGATGTGGAAGATGTGCCCGGGCTGAATTGTGATCGTGTCGCTGGGAATCCCGTGGCCGATCATCGAATCGGGGCCGGAATTGACGATCGGATCGCCGTGGGGATCCCATGAGAACCCCAGGCCTCGCTCCTTGGCCAACGCGTGAACGTGGTTGTAGACCGCGCGCTCCGTCACTCCGATCTTAGCAAAGGAAGCGATGTCGCCGAACATCGTTACCGTTTCCGACAAAGCCTCACGGATTCGCGCGAGTTCCTCGCTCGACTTGATCCCTCTCAGGGCCATGACGGTTCGTTCCGCCGAGACAAGCTCGTATGGAAGCCCGTCGAGGATCTTGGTGAGGACAACAAACATCCCGTGAGTCAAGCCATCGGCCATCACGTCGCTCTCGCTCATGTTCACGGCAATCTTTCCGCCGCTGGGGAGGAGCTTCGCCAGTTCTTCTCGAAGAACCGGGGCGATGTCTTGGACGTAGGGCACAACTCGATCCCAGTCGCCGCTGGCGATGAGAGGATCTGCATCGTAGTTCCCCACCACCGCAACCTTGTCGCCCGTCGCGCTCACCATCAGGGCGCTTTGCCAGGTCAGACCGCCATCGAGGATCAGAGGCAAGGCGGGATCGCCCGCTGCGCTCGTCTCGCGGACGAAAGTCAGCCAGAGATCTGCGCCCGATCGAGGAACCAGAGCCACTGCTTGCGCTAGCTTTTCGCGGGTAAGAGAAGACATGGCTCATTCTGCGAGATTTGTGCGCCCTGGAACCTCCTTCGTGTGACTTGAGTTACAATAGTTGAACGCAGTTCCATGCGCCGTCTGATTCCGACCCGGCTGGCCCTTTGGGGGCTTCTTGGCATCTTGTTCGCGATGCCCGGGATCGCTCAGGCCTGGAGATCGTGCCAAGAATTCCACAAGGCCACGGCATCAAGTTGCTGTGAGCAACCGGTGGATGCCTGTGGGTGCGAGGCAGGAATCCAAGATTCCTGTGCTTGTCTCGCCGCTCCCGATTCATCCGGCGACCAACCGATCATCCTGGCCGCGAGTCCGGCATCCGTGGTGGTTCTCGCTCTGCTCGAATCGCCCATCGAATTCCCTGAGCGGGAAGTGCAGGCGAGTCCTCGCTTGCCCCTTCCCTGCCGCTCCACCCGCGCCCCGCCCGACATCGGGCCGTCTCCTGATTCCCCACGCGGCCCTCCGGCTGTCTGATCACATCTTTCGCTTGCCAGATCACCCCTCTGGCCCGACCGTGATCCGACCTTTCGATGAAAAAATTCACCCTATTGAGCCTCGCTCTCCTGGCCTTGAGTGCCGTGTCCTTTGCCGACACGACGAAGACCGACCCTGAAACCGTGTGCCCTGTCATGGGTAACCCGACTTCTGCCTCTAGTATTTCCGTCTTTTACGGAAGTCTCTTGGTACGATTCTGCTGCGACGGATGCGATGACGAGTTCCTTGCCTCGCCGACGACTTTCCTCGAGAAAGCTGCCGAAGGCAAAGCCCCCGTCGCGGACTTCCTCTTCGACCCCGTGAGCCACGCGCGTCTCGAAATTGCCGACGCCGCAGAGGTCATCACCCTTCGCGGAATTCGGTACCCGTTTGCCAGCAAAGAGAACGCGGAGGCCTTCCGTGAGTTCCCCGGCACGTACATCGCGATGCCGGGCAAAGAGTCGCTCAAGTGTCCGGTGATGAAGAATACGGTGGAGAACCCCGCCCAGGCGAGCGGCTATGCCGACTACAACGGCGTTCGCTACTACTTCTGCTGCGCCGGATGCGACGCCATGTTCAAGGCCGAACCGGCGAAGTATGTCGCGGAGGTCGCAAGTGCGATTCGTCCCGTCGGAGGAGGTAAAGCTCCGGCGAAACAAACCCATGCGATGGCTCCGACGTGTGCCGGTTGCGCCGGCGAGGCGCGCCTGATGACGGGCGACGGGCTGGCCGCGAAATGGATGTTTGGCTATCGCTATGTGGGAACGCCAGAGGTCGCACCTCGGCATCGCTTTACCTTGGATTACGCCGTGACTCCTCGACTGACCTTCGGCATTGAGCGCAGCGGAAGCGACTCGCGAACCCACCCGGTCATCCCCGCGAGTGAGAACTTCTTCGACTGGCTCCGTACGAGTGACGGTGACGCTCTCGTGATGCCGCGCGCGACCTGGTTCGCATCTCCGCAAGGCAAGAATCATCCGAGCGTCGTCTTCGGCATGGCGAGCGATCGCTTGAGTACTCCGCACGGCCAGGCGTTCTTTGTCACCTTTGCCAAAACGGTTCCAGGTTCGAGCGTGACCCCGTTTGTGAGCGTGAAGACGAATACCTACGAAGGCAAAACGGTCGCCCCCTTCGGTGTGAACTTCGGGTTTGGCAACGACCATGTGCTGCAAGTCATCAACGACGGCGACTACACCCACTGGCTCTTCACCCGGATGTTCGACAAAACCGCCGTGAGCCTGCTCTACGCCAAGACGCAATACTGGGGATTCAGCGTCTCCATGGGGTTCTGATGCTGACTTCCCTCGTTTCGATTCTCGTGCTGGGGGAGGCCCCTCCGGCACGAGTTGTTTTGAAAGCGGGCGACAAGGCCCCGGAACTGGGTGTGATGGACACGAAGGGTGTCACTTGGAAGCTGAATTCGCTCAAGCAAGACAAGGTGTATCTGGTCGAGTTCTGGGCGACTTGGTGTACGACCTGCAAGAAGATTGCGCCGACGGTCGAGGCGTTTGTTCGGGAAAAGCGCGGCGACAAGTTCGAGATGCTGGCGGTGAGCGTCGATGATGATTTGGCCGAGCTCCGGAAAGAACTGCGCACGAAGAAACCGGAATGGCCCGTGCTCATGGATCCGGACTTTTCGATGATGAATCGGTGGGGGGTCGTGGGGGTTCCTCGGCTGTTCTTTGTGCGAAATGGGGTCATTCTCTGGGAGCGCGAAGGCGAAGTTTCGGCAGAAGACCTGCGCGCGGCGTGGTCGAAAATGGGTTTGTGACGGTCGTGAAGCTTTCTTGATCAGGGCCTTGCATTTTGTAGTAGACGTGTGTATACTTTTGGATATCGGGGCCCAGGTTCAAATCGGGCTGACGCACAGGAGTTGTCCCCAGGGAGTGGAAAGAAGTGGTGGCAAACCGGTTTGAAGAATTTTCTAAAAAAGTGCGCCATCTTGTGTATGGTCTCCGTCTGGAACACAGGATGTTGGGGTCGGTAAGAATACTAGGCCCCAAGATCTTGGCCTGAAAAGGCCGTGGTTGACATTCGGTTCCGCTGCAACGGAAGGCGCAGGATCGGACGCCCCGACTCTCCGGGCAGGAGAGGCTCGCGGGCTCTCCTCCGCCGTTCCGAGCGAGGCATTGGCGCCTCCAGGTGAGCAGCGTGCCGAATGACCGCCACAACATGAACGACAAAAGGACTTTGTAACGATGAGCACAAGCAACACGATCCGCGACCTGGAACTCAAGAGGTACGCCTTGATGTCCACTGCCGAACGCCCCCGACTCGATTGGGGCTCGGAGATCGCGCGCACCCTCACCATGGACAAGGAAATCCGCCTTGTCGGTGGTCAAGGCGAGCGCGATTTCCAAGTCGGCATGGTCGGGGATATTGTCGGGGATGCGATGGCCGCCGTGTTGCTCGCCCAAGGCCAGGATGATCTCGACACCGCCGAGAATCGCAAGTTCGCTGGGCGCATCGCCCGTGACGTTGTCGATCGACTCGGCACCCTTGGCGGCGACCGCCTGACGATCAGTGAATACGACCTCTCCGTGCTCATCGAGGCTGTTCTGATCGAAGCAGGTGCTTTTGATATTGCCAAGTCGCTGGTCAGCCAGCGCTCCCGCTTGCCAAAGTCCGAAACCCCCACCTCGGTGATCAAGATGATCCGCCGAAACAACCAGGTGGTTCCCTGGAATCTCGACAAGATCGAGATCGCCGTGCGTAAGGCCTTCCTCAGTCAAGGTCTGAACAGCGAACCCGCAGTGGAGATCGCCGAAGCCGTCGGCGAAAAGGTGCGCAACGCAGGCAATGCCTACGTCGGCATCGAAACCGTGCAGGATCTGGTTCAGGAAGAGCTGATGCGACGCGGCCACTTCAAGGTCGCTGAGGGGTACATCACATACCGAGCCCAGCGCGCGATGATGCGTCTCTCCGAGAAATCGAACCCGGCGAACGATCAGTTCGAAATGGTCTCGGTGGTCGACGAAGCGGGCAACAGCATCTTCTGGGATGGCGAAGATCTGCGACGCCGGATCGACTTTGCTCTTATCGGCCTCAACATCTCGATGAGCCGGGACAAGATCGAGGTTGAACTCCGCCGCTCGATCACCAGCGACATCCCTCTACGTGACCTGCGCAAGCTCATCGTGATGAACGCGAAGACCCTGATGGAGCGCGATGCCGACTTCCGATTCTTCGCCGCGCGCATCCTCCTCACCTATGTCTATGAGGAAGTCCTTGGGTGGGACATCGTGCGCGATGGCATTGAGCAGCTCAAGTCGTTCCACGCCCGCGCCTTCACGCGGTATATCAACCGAGCGATTGAGATCGACCGCCTGGCCGAAGACATGCGAGGATTCGACCTCGCGAAGCTCGCGGCGGCTCTCGACCCGACGGCTGACCTCGATTTCGACTTCCTCGGCGTCCAAACCTTGTACGATCGCTACCTCATCACCGACAAAACGGTGAAGCCGGCCGTGCGCCTCGAAACGCCTCAGATGTTCTGGATGCGCGTTTCCATGGGTCTCTTCCGCCTCGAAGAGAACCGCGAGGATCGGGCGATTGAGCTTTACACCCTCTACAAGAGCCGACGATTCTGCAGCAGCACCCCGACCCTGTTTAACAGCGGAACCCTGCGCAGCCAACTCAGCTCGTGCTACCTCTACAAGGTCGATGACAGCATCGAAAGCATCATGCTGCGCGGCATCGCGGAAAACGCGTTCCTCAGCAAGTGGGCGGGTGGACTCGGCGGAAGCTGGACGAGCGTCCGCGGGACGGGCGGATACATCCAAGGCACGAACGGCGAGAGCCAGGGCGTCATTCCCTTCCTTAAGATGCACAACGACCAGCTCGTCGCGGTGAACCAAGGCGGGAAGCGAGCCGGATCGGGCTGTGCCTACCTGGAAAGCTGGCACAACGACATCTTCGACTTCCTCGAACTCCGTCGCAACACGGGCGACGAGCGACGCCGTACCCACGACATGAACACCGCGAACTGGATTCCGGATCTGTTCATGAAGCGGATGGAGGCTCGCGAGCACTGGACGCTCTTCCGCGCCAACGAAACCCCGGATCTTCACGATCTCTACGGCGAAGCGTTCGAAAAGCGCTACACGGAGTACGAAGCCAAGGCCGAACGGGGCGAGCTCTGGGGCCGCAAGATCGAGGCACTTGAGCTCTGGAAGGCGATGCTCAAGATGCTGTTCGAAACCGGACACCCCTGGATCACCTTCAAGGATCCCTGCAACCTGCGCAGTCCGCAAGACCATGTGGGCGTGATCCACAGCAGCAATCTGTGCACGGAAATCACCCTCAACACCAGCGCGGATGAGACAGCGGTCTGCAACCTCGGCAGCATCCTGATCGACAATCACCTCTTGCCGACTGGCGAAATCGACCACGCCAAGCTCCGCGAAACCGTGCGGATCGCAGTGCGCGCGCTGGATAACGTGATCGACATCAACTTCTATCCCACCGATGCGGCGAAGAACTCCAACATCAAGCACCGACCAATCGGTCTGGGCGTGATGGGTCTGCACTTCGCTCTCTTCCAAAAGGGCATCGACTTCGCGAGCGAGGAAGCGGTGGACTTCAGCGATGAAATGATGGAAGCGATTGCCTTCTACGCATACGAGGCGAGCAGCGATCTCGCCGCCGAACGAGGAACCTACAGCACCTATAAAGGCTCCAAGTGGGATCGTGGATTGCTCCCGCAGGACACCTTGGAGATTCTAGAGCGCGAGCGAGGAGTCCCCGTCGAGGTTCCCAGAGGCGGCAAGCTGGACTGGGCTCCGGTGCGCGAGAAGATCGCCAAGCAGGGAATGCGCAACAGCAACGTCCTCGCGATTGCTCCCACCGCAACCATCGCGAACATCATGGGCACCAGCCCGTGCATCGAGCCGATGTACAAGAACCTCTACGTCAAGAGCAACCTCAGCGGCGACTTCGTGGTCGTCAACCCGTTCCTGGTCGAGGATCTCAAGGCAAGGGGGCTCTGGACGCCGGAAATCATCGATCAGGTGAAGTATTTCGATGGCGAACTGGCCGATATCGAAGGCATCCCCGAGGATCTCAAGGTCAAGTACCTGACCGCCTTTGCCATCAATTATGAGTTCATCATCAACGCAGGGGCGCGACGGCAGAAGTGGATCGACCAGAGCCAGTCTCTGAACCTGTTCCTGGGTCAAGCGGATCTCAAAACGCTGAGCCACATGTATCGCCACGCTTGGCGCACCGGCCTCAAGACCACCTACTACCTGCGAACGCTGGGTGCTTCGAACATCGAAAAGGCTACGGTTGCGGTGAAGAAGCAGGTGCGAGAAGGCGTCGCCAACACGGGTGGATCGATGGCGGTGGTCAGCGAAGTCGTCGGAACCGCTCCGGTGGCGGAAGAAAATGCCCCGGTCAGCGGTGGACTCTTCGCCGAAGAAGCCGCCCCGGTCAAGACCTTCACCGCTGAAGAGAAAATGTCCTGCTCCATCCAGGCCATGCTCAACGGCGAGGAGTGCGAAGCCTGCCAGTAGGCGGAGCGTAACTTCAAACCAAGAACCCCTCGGTACCCGGATCGGGCCGAGGGGTTCCTTGTTTCTGCACTAAGGGGCGATCAGTCGCAAGCCCAGTACCAGGTTCCGTCTGTTGGGTGGGGATCTCCCGACTTGGCTCCGCTGGGATGAACCACGGTGTTGTCAAACTGCCCGGCTCCGGTGAGGAACTTGGCGTGGCCGTCGGCGAAGATCAGCGAGCCCCCGCGCGAGGACCAGCGACCGTAGAAGTCGTTCGGGGCGTCGCAGTCGTAGCCGTAGCGGCTGCAGTCCGGCCGCTCATTCCCACTGGCGCGAGTGAAGAACGGGAGCATTTCCGCCCGCATCAGACGGCTGTTCGAAGGATCTTCGAGCATCGTCTCGGTGACCGTCCAGCTCTGAGTTGCCCCTGGGTCGCCTTGATAGCTCTTGCTGTACCCGGCCACCAGAGTGTGGAGGCACTTGGTGAAGCGATAGCTGCTGCCAAAGGCCGCCCAGTAGCTGCTCTTGCCAGTCTCGCGGTTGGTGTAGGGGCCCCCAACATCCAGCGGGCTGCGGAAGATGTCTTTGTTCTTCGTGTACGGCAGAATCAGCATCTCGACCCCTTCGTGCCCGGGTTGGAACGGAGCGGGATCGGTCTGATACGCCATGAAGATGGGCATCGTGTCGTCGTAATCGCTGATGTAGATCTTGCTCGCAATGGCCACCTGCCGCGCATTGCTGAGGCAAGCGGTGTTCTTGGCGGCTTCCTTGGCCTGGGCAAAGACCGGGAAAAGGATGGCGGCCAAAATCGCGATGATGGCGATGACGACGAGGAGTTCGATGAGCGTAAATGCTTTTCTCATAGGTTCTCCGGCTGTCGGCGGCGAAGCACTGCTGCGCGGATGCTTAGCAGTGCGTTCGCCTCGCGGGAGACCCGTGAGATGCGGTGCACTTGATCGCATTCCCTACGCCAGCATGACCTGGATCAGGTTCGAGGGGATCGTGCGGTCCATTCCGCATCATCTCAGCCCATTCGGGCACCCCCAGCGAGCAGGCTCGTCGCTTGAGCTCTGACCTTAGGATACGCGAGGATGGGGTGAAGGTCACGGGGGTCTTGGGACTTCGAGTCAACCGGGCCGCCCCTGCCTCGCGAAGGTTATTTTCTTGAAATGGTAACAGTCTCCCGTTGCTTGTTTTGAGTCACGAACTTGATTTCGCCTGCGGGGCACTCCTTGCGAAAAGTACTCTCTTGCCACTCCATCATGAGATGCATCTCCCCGGAGCTTGTAAATGGCGTACCAGGAAACGACACGATAGAGCAGGTGACTACGCACCCATCCTGGGAGATGCTCGGCACCGAAAAGGCGTTCGCGCCCGGCAAGGGAGTGCCTATCTGAAGTGTCAACTCGCCACTACTGCTCCGCGTGACAACCGATCCCGCAGGTAGGGGGTGTTTGGTCGGAAGTCCGAAATTCCATCCCGCGCCAAAGCCAACCACGTACGCTGCGAACGCGACTGCGATGAGCAAGAGCCCGAAAACCAATCTTTTGTAACTACTCATTCCGTTCCTTACTTCTTAGAAAGCCATGCCGATCCGCCACGGCAAGATCTTCTCTCACCTTTTCTGACGACTCACTCCACCGGACGATAAACAGGTGCGGCCACACTGATTCGTACGCATGAATCCGGCCGTCCGAGCCCGGCCAGACAAACCACATTCGCCCGATGTCGAGCGGATTTTGAAACCACACCCGGAGATCGCGCCTCAGGTGCCAAGCGGTGGCCTCGTGGATCGTTCGCTCCAATCCGCCGGGATATCGCCACAACAGCGGCTGAATGAACCAGACCGCAGACTCGAAGCGCCCGAGTCTGCAACTCGGCGCTGCGGGAATCACCCATCGAAGCGGAAGCCCGATAAGGTCTCTGAGCGGCGCGCCGAGCAACAGAAAGAGAATCGTTCCCAGGAGGAAGCCTTCCCACCCAAACCGCATCGCGGGAATCAGGATCAGGAATGACAGAAGAGAATATGCCACAAGCTGGACGAGATTCACTGCTGCTCATCTCCTGGAGAGCGTTCCGCGGTATCCAGCGGAGGCAGGGCGCGAATCGTGCCGTATTCGTCGTACCATTTGCCCTTTATGGCCAGTGACCTTGCAAAGATTTCCTGATCAGGGCTCTTCCCTTCTGGCGTCGACAATTCGACTTCCGCAGTGCCGTTGCGAATCAATGAGCGAACGTGCTGCTCGTTGGTGCCGCGAAAGCAGGTCACCAGGAGACAGTTCTCGAACCAGGACTGATTAAATTGGCACCGATCAAAGCCCACATTCGCCAGCCGAGTATTGCGGATCGTGCAGTTGATGAACGTGCACTCCTCAAACTGCGTTGCGTATAGATCGCAATCGATGAAGTGACAGTTTTCGAAGGTGAGGCCGGCGAGCCACCAGTTGTCCCCTTGTCGCATCCGCTCGAATCGCCAGCCGACAAACTCGGCATTTCGCGTCGGGATGGTGATCGTGCACTCCTCGTAGTTGAGCCCGCAGAAGTCAATCGTGACCGGATTCGAGCTGGGGAGATCCCAGGGCTCAAACTCGCGACGGGTAGGTGACTCGAGATTGAAAGTCCTCGATTTTCCCAGCGAACGCCTCCATATCTTCAGCAGCCTTTCCAAGCTTCGGACGCTATGCCCCCTTCCAATCTCCCTTCCAACTCATACCCCCCAGAAATGCTTCCAAATCCGATAGCCGACATAGAGCGACAGGCACGAGAGTGCGATGCGCGCGGGCCAGAAGTATGGAGTGTCTTCGAGGAAGTTCATTTTGCCGTGCACCCTCCGTAGATGCCGATCATGTGGACGATGTCTTTGCGGTCGATCTTTTCCGCCGCATCGCACGCGGTTTCTCCCGAGGCCGAGCGGTACTGCGGGTTCGCCCCTCGGTCGAGGAGGTTGATTACCGCCGCTGAATCGCCCCGCTGGGCCGCTTCGTAGAGTGCCTTGTCGAGCAAATTGACCTGATACCCTTGTGCGAAGAGGAATCCGCCCAGAGCCAGCGCCACAAGGACGCACCCCGCGACGGTGAGTGCGCGGGCTCGTTGCAGCGGAAGCTTCGTCGTCATCTGCCCTCCCAAGACGCCCAACGGTCGTAAGTTTCCTTGATATATCCGGCTTCCTCTCGCCGCTTGTCGCGGGTGTTCAGCGGGTGGCCCTCTGGCAACAGTTGGAAGAATCGCGCCCAGAGTTCATACGACTTGTCGAGGAGATCGCGTCGACGAGGTGGCTTGTGAGCGAGAGAGTGGTAGACCATCCACAAATCCATCTGCCGCGTTGCATTCCGAAACTGCAGGTTTTCCTGCTTCTGAGCCAGCTTGACGAGCGCATCTCGATCTGCAGCGGGCCGCAAGGAAGCCCACTTCAGGTAAGCAAGTTCCAACTCTGTATCCCCGGGCGACTTTTGGTAAAGCTTTTCGAGCACGCGAAAGTGCGTAAAGCTCTTGTCTGTGCCACTCTCGGAGCTGAAAATGGCGCGGGTGCGCACAAAGGCAAAAGATGGGATCGGAGTGACGTACTGATTTAACTGTGCGAAAAACCTTCCCACAATTGGCCCGTCGAATCGCGCCGAATCGCCCCGGAAATCTGAACTGAGAACCTCCATCCATGACAGTGCCCTCATCAACAACAGCGAGTCGTCAGGAGAGGCGAGGTAGGCTTCCGCCGATTCTTCAAATTCCGAGTACACCTTGGGAATGTCGATGAATCCGTCTTTTCCGAAAGCCGGTCGAACCTCGTCCAGGATTTTTTGGTACGCGTCGTTTGCTGGTTCGAGGCTCAAATCCACCCAAGTCGGCAGAACGGGATCCTCAATCATGGGCGAAACCGTCAGCGCCGCGAGGATCGTGATGGCGATGATCACGCGTAGCACTCCTGGGCATGCAAGATGCGAACCACAAACTTTCGTGCGCCATCCCCGAACATTGCAACAACAGCATACAACAGGTCTTCACTCGATTTGGTTGGAATTCTCTGGAACTCCCAGAAAATCATGGTTCTCCTCGAATAGGATGCTCCCCGCAGCGCCACGTCTAGCGTGCAGCTTCGTGGGCAGGCCGTGAAGCTTCCCGGCTTGGCGGGTGAAGCGCCCCGGTCGTAACCTGGAATTTGGTTCCTCAAGAAGAGTGCAGTCGAAGTTGGAGTTCGTAGCGTGTGCCAATGAAAACCGATACGCCCTCTTCCCTGCTCAAACGATATCCGCGCCCCGTTCCTGCTCCTGCATGCAGGATCGGCTCTTTCAGCGAATATCCGAGTTTCTGAGCGACTCTACTGCTCTCCTCGATGTCGTATGGAGACAAGTCGGTCCCTGAAGCGGAGAGAGCCTCGCGTACACGAGCCTCTTCCCGAAAATGGGCAGAATTTACTCGGTAAGACTCAAGGACAACGAATTGGAAAGTCTGGAACGCCCCGACGCTTAGCATCAGCGCCAACACGAGGACGCCAAGAACGAGAAAGCGGTTCCTAAGATGCGAATTCGCCACTTCGACCTCGCGGCGAGGCTCAAGGGCATCCACCAAAACTCGTTATCGCGAAAGCATGCCGCGACCCATTTGGACGAGCTCTTCCGTGCTGCGCTCGCCCAGCAGAACCACGGTGTGGCCCGACACCACCCAGCTCACGCAGTTCATATTGTTCAGCTTGCCGCTGGTGAATCCGGCGTGACCGGTCGGTTGATCGAGCCCCGCAATGCGATCCGCATCTTTAATCAGCACGAGAGCCAGACCGCCGAGGCCAACCGAGTCTCGCAATCCGAGCCGGACAAACGGACGCCCATCGACCAAGCCGCTGGCTTGGCTCGTCACCTGATACTCACGAAGATTCAGGTTCTTGGCGGCATCCAGGTCGGGGGCGGCCATGCGCATCGCAGTTCGCGAATCAGATGAGTTCGCAGAGAACGGATCAAGCAGGCTCGCGACCTGCGTGGAGTCCAGAGTCTTCGAGCCGACCGCGCGATTCGCCACGCCACCGGCAACGATGATCAGCATCAGGGCACCGCAGAGTGCCCAGGCGTACTTGCTCACGAAACTGGTGTGCCGCTTCGAGCGATCGAGCTCATCGAGCCGCCCGATGCATTTGTTCCACGCGGCGTCCTGGGCTTCGTTCTTGCAGGAAGTCCTCAAGGTCGCCTTCAAGGTTCTCGCCCATTCAAGCTCGCGTTGGAGCTCCGGCTGTTCGGCCAGCAGGCGCATCGCCTCTTGGTGCTCCTCGGGCGAGAGATGGCCATCGGCCAAACCATGCATCAGTTCTCTCGGGTCGTTCATTCGTTGCTTATCCTAGTTAATCCGGTGTTCCCTGTTTTATGTAACCCTGTTCAATGGCATATCGTTCCAGCGCCGCGCGAAGAGCCGATCTTCCCCGGGCAATTCGGCTCCGAACCGTGCCGACAGGCACATCCGTGGCCTCCGCGATCTCATCGTAGGTCATCCCTTCGATGTCGCTGAGGATCACGGCGGTGCGGAAAATCTCTGGCACTCGGCTCAGGGCTTCTTCCACTTCCGCGCCCATCAGATTGTCGAACATCACCCGGTCGGGCGATTCCTCCGCCGGAGCCATGGGCTCGAAGAGGTTCTCGTCATCATCCAGCGAGGCCGTGGTGCCTGTGCGCTTTTTGCGTCGATATTTATTGATGTAAAGGTTGGTGAGAATGCGCAGAATCCACGCCTTGAAGTTCTGGCCATCGAATCGGTCGAAGGCCTCGTAAGCGCGGACAATCGCTTCCTGAGAGAGATCCTCAGCTTCTTCACGGTCGCGCGTCAGACGGAGTGCCGTGCCGTACACCGACGGATAGACCGCCTGCGCCTCTCGTTGGAAGCGGTCACGGTGCGAGGACACTCTTTTGAAGAGCATGGAAGTGAGCGGATTCTACCTCTCAGATTGCTGAACACCTGCTGCGCCACGCTCGTTCCCGAATATCCGGCAGTGAGACCATTTCCGGCAAGGATGCGGGGCACGATCAGTTAGGCGGCAATCTTGAAAGAATCTTGGGCCTTGTCGAGCTCGGCCCGAACCACCTGGAGAATCACAGGGATCTGAGCTTGGGGCAGGCCGGTTTGTTTGGCGAGCTGCTCTTCGGTCAGAGGAACCTGGGCTCCGAAGCAGGGGTATCCGGCAAAGTCGGCGATCTTGTTGGCAAAGTGAACAAGCTTTGTCGTCTCGTTGAACGCTCGGTCGTTGTTCGGAGCATCGTGGTGCCGAATCGCCTGGATGATCAGATCACTCAGCCCCCATTTCTCGGTCAACAGGCTCCCGACTTCGAGGTGATCGAAGTCCATGAACTTCTTCTCGCACTCCAACAGAGGGCGACCGGACTTTGTCGAGAGTTCGATCGACTCCTCGAGTTCCTTGGGCAGGAACCGTTCCAGGATCAACAGTCCGATGTCGTGCATCATTCCGGCGCAGTAGAGTTCTTCGCTCTTCGCAGGCATGGTGAGTTTGCCCAGGATGCGACTGCTCACCGCCGTGGCGAGGGAGTGTCGCCAGTAAACGAGTTTGTCGAATCCGCGAACCTCGGTGCGGTTCCCCACCACTTGCTGGAAAGCCACTCCCACGACGAGCGACCGGATCGTGGTCATTCCAAGGAAGCTAATCGCGCGACCGATCGTCGGCACCTGCGTTCCGCCGTAGTACGCTGAGTTGGCCACTTTCAGAATCTTCGCGGTGATCGCGGGATCACGTTCAAAGGCCTTTTCAAGATCCTTTTGCGACGAATTGGGATCGTCGGCAAGCTTCATCACCTGGCTGACGGCCTGGGGGAGCACGGGAAGATTCTCGCTCCGCGCCATTCGTATCTCAAGACTCGCCAGGTTCACAGTCAAAATCTTTGGCCCAAGATGAGCCTATCCTTAGTTGAAAAGTCAGGTTATTGAGCCTCATTGCGCCCTTCCTCGCTCAATTAGCGGAAACAAGGGACAAGACGGCAAAATCTTGGGACTTCTCTGTGACCTGCAACCAAATCGGCCGCTGGAGTGTCACTTAAGTGTAGGTGACTCAAGTGTTTGAGCGTGGTACTCGTACAGGCAAAGACTATTACAAAATGCTCGGTGTCCCGAGGGGGGCGGATGAAAAGGAGATCAAGGCGGCATATCGCAAGCTCGCCCGCAAGTATCACCCAGACGTCAATCCGAACAACCCGGAGGCCGAGGCCAAGTTCAAAGAGGTCTCCGAAGCCTACGAAGTTCTGAGTAATCCGGAAAAGCGCGCCAAGTACGACCAGTTTGGAGAGAACTGGGAGTCGTTCGGCGGGATGGGAACCGGCGGCGGGAACCCCTATGGAGGCATGGGGGGCTCAGGTTTCGAGACGATTTTCGAGCAGATCTTCGACACCTTTGGTGGGGGTGCCGGGTTCGGCGGGATGCGTGCCCGACAAATCCCCCCCGTAGACATTGAGCAGTCGCTAAGCGTGAGCCTCCGTGAGATCGATTCGGGAACCCGGCGCAGCCTCACATACGAAGTCCAGGATGCCTGCGAAACCTGCGGCGGCGCGGGAACCGTGATGATGACGACTCAACAGATCACCACCTGCCCACGCTGCCAGGGGCAAGGAACTCAGCGGCGCCAGCGCAA
>JAIUNY010000009.1 GCA_020161505.1 Armatimonadota bacterium
GACGCACTGACTGCGCCAATCCCTGCCATCAAAGGAGTGCTCGCCTAGGGTTTTGAACTGATCCATCCAGCGATCCATCATGCCATTGGAAATCCCATGCTCGCGGCATGCTTGGCTCTTCGCGATTCCGCCCTCAGCAATCCGGCGACACAGCTCTAACTTGAATTCGCGGGTGTGATTACGACGCATTGGTACACCTCACAAAGTGTAGATGACGTGTCCACAATTTGGGGCGCACTCCAACGGAGCCCCCTCCTGCCCCCTCGGGGCATCCTCCCCGAAATAGGGAGATTTTGGGGAGGACGTCGATTGAGAGTCTGTGGTTCCCGACCCTGAAGGGTCGGGGCACCCATACATTTGGGTGTGTGCCCAGCGTGAGGAACCAGGTTGGATTTGGTTAAAGGAACTGAAACCTTATCGACCGACGCGAATCCGCTCGACCGAGCGCTCGCAGAACGTGTGCTGAGGAGCCAAAACGTGGATCGGGCCGCTCAGGCGATTCCACACCGATGAGTTCCGGGCAAGAAAGGTGTAGAAGTAGTGGTAACCCTCGTCGTGAACCCACCGGGGGCTGCCAGAACCAGAGCGAACCACCGCGTAATGTCCCGCCGGCAACGAGACATCGTCCCGGATCACATAAACTTCCTGAAGACCCGAAGGCTCGTCCACCGAAGCCTCGGCAACGAGGGCGTAGCCGCGCAGATTGACGCGCATGTTGCCCTGGTTTTGCAACACGATGAACTCTTGGTTCAAGTCCTCGCTTCGCTGAACACCGACGATCCGGATCATGGTCTTACTGGTCCTAGACGAACCGATGGTCCGAAGAGTCGCGCCTAGACTTATACTTTTACCAGCAAATGTCGCCGAACACGAGGGCCCCGGAGATGACTAATCCCCGAGCTTTTCCAGATTCTCGATGATCTGATCCAAAACCAGAGCGCATCGAGCGGTTTCGGTTCCTCCGAGACCCGCCAACATGTGCCCTTCGAGCTCGCGCATGAACACCGCCACACGGGCCATCACTTTCTCACCCTGCGCGGTGAGTTTCAAAATCTTCACCCGGCGGTCGTGGTCAGAGGGGATCTGCTCCAGCCACCCCTTTTGGACGTGGCTATGAACCGACTCACTCAGAGTCGCGGGCGCAACACCCAAACGACGAGCCACCTCAGCTTGCGAAGCCTCGGAACCTGCCCCCATGACAGTCGCGAGCAACTGGAACGTCGTCCAGCGCACGCCAATCTGCCGAAGCCGGGGCTCCAGCCAAGCCGACTGCAACTCATAAACCGTTGCAATCCTTGCACTCAGCTGCGAATCAGCCATATCACTCAGCATACACACTTTCTACGTCTAACGAAGGATCAGGCGACAATATCCAGGACTTGACCCAGATTCTGGTCGAGAGAGCGGATCACCTTGGCATTGGCTTTGTGTTCCAATTTCGCCAAGTGGAGCTGAGTCGAGGCCTCGGGGAGGGCATCCGCGCCCCCTTTGGCAATCGTGTGCGCGGCCTCTACCGTGCGGAGTTCCGTGCGCCGAAGCGCATTCAGGGCGGTGAATAATCCGCCGTTGATCGACGATGACATGGCGTCACACCTCCGGATGTGAGGGGTCAGGAGCTTGAGCATGGGAGGCCGCCAGAGATGCGATACATCTCTCAGCCATGCTCGAACTTGGAGCGTGCCTAAGCGAACAGATCAAGATCTGAGAGAACGGATTCCGCTCTCTTCATCTGGGTCTGTGCTTCGACCTGAACTTGTTTTGGCTCGGCTTTCTGCGCCGGCTGGGGTGCCTGACCGCCCGCATCCAAAAGGGCTCTCTGGATTTGCGCTTCCAGGCGTCTCAGTCCGGCCAAAGTCGACACCATTGAATAGCTTGTCGGGTTGACCATACGAGTACCTCCATGCACTCTAGTTACATTGTTCCGTTTCGCTTTCCCTTCATTCCTGGGCAAGATACTTGAACTTGCACCGAAAAATTATCGGGATTGCTGAGCCGCTCCGCTCGGCTTTGACTTGAGAATCAGATCGCGCACGTCATTCCATTGAGTGCGGGCTCGATCGCGGAGGACACGAACCGCACGAACCTCATGCGGCTGCGGTCCCGAAGCGGGACGGTTCAAATCCATCGGCCCCATCAAATGACCGACGTACTCCACATCGGCCAACCCAATCAGGTGGCCGAGTTCATGACAAACAATCTCAGCAAGGTGAGCTTCGCCCAAGGCCTCGCCTTCAAAATGGCGCTGGACGTGGATCACACCCGTGTTGCTGACCTCAAATCGGCTACGGTTCCAGCGATACTCCTTACGCAGCTCGATGAGGCCGAGCGCATCCGCGGAGCCTTCCGGAACCTTATCCGTGAACTTGATCACGATATCCGCAGGCTTGCCGATGCCCAGGTAGCGCACCGGATTGTCCTGACCCAGCGACTGATTCCAGGTCGCGATTCCGCGCTCGGCCGATTTCACGCCGAGCGCACGCATTCCGCTCAGGCTGGCTTCCTCGATCGAAACCGTCACGCCATCCGGGTAGAGAACGCCGGCAATCAAGGCCAGAGCTTGCTGAAAATCCTGCTTCTCACTGACCCGATCCGCTTTCGCCAAAGCCTCCATGAACGAGGGATGAACCTCGAGCGGCAGAGGTGGCCGCTGCTTCGCCACCCTTCGCTCTTCCGTAAGCGTCTGGCTGGCTGTGCTGAGCGAGAGTGTCGGAGCAAGACCAAAAGGCTCCTGCTCATCAACATCGACATGCGCGTGGCAATCGCTGCCGCACGAGATTTTGAAGCTGTGGGTATGGACGCTCGTCTCGCCGCACGATGAATCGTGCACGTGAGTCGATTGAGCCTGGGCAAAAGTAAAAGAAACAGCGAAAGCCGCTGCCAAGAGAATCCGCATTCTTGACCTCAGCGGGCTTGTTCCACGCCGAGGTCAAGGTCAGCCTCGTAATTCGCCCTGAGTTGGGCGAACCCCTCAAGAACCTAGTGATCCAAACGGGAGAGCCCCTTGACCGAGCTCATACAAGGCCGGGGTCAGGTAGCTCATTGCGACATGGGTGTGCTCTCCAGTCGGCCATGAGGAGGGAAGCGCCTCCCGCTTGCCCCCCCAGACAAAAGCCGAATATCCTCCAAACGAGGGCACGAGGCACCAATACATCCCCGAGTTTCCGAACACGTCGCGGTAGAGATCCAAAATCGGCTCCGCCGAATAGGGGCAGAACACCGGGTTGTCGCCCTGAGTCACGACCAGACCATTCTCGGAGAGCCGTTTTGCACAGTCGCCATAGAACTCCTGAGTGAAGAGGTTCTCGCTCAGGCTGCCGTCTTCCTCTTCGTAAACGTCAGTCGCATCCACCAAGATCAGATCAAAGGTCTCCGCCGAGTGTTTGACATAGGCAAAAGCGTCTTCGATCAACAGCTCAACGCGGGGATCGTCGAACGCGCCATTGCTGATCTCAGGAAGGTGCCGCTGGCACGTGCTCACCACGAGATCATCAATCTCGACCATCGTGATCTTCTCCAGTCGCTCGTGCTTGACGAGCTCGCGCAGAACTCCACCATCACCGCCCCCGACGACCAGGACGCGCTTGGCTTCTGGGAGAGCCGCCAAGGGAACCTGCACAAACGACTCATGGTACGCCGCTTCATCAAACGTGGCGAGTTGGATGTGGTTGTCGAGCAACAACGCGCGCCCGAACTCCTCCGTGTCGTAGATATCAATCTGCTGGAACGGCGAAGCGACGGATGCAACATGCCCCACAATCCCGACCGACATGGTCAAGCGGTCGCTGCGGATCGGGAAGGTGAGGGTTGGCTTGCTGGAGGGCGTGCTCACCGCTCTATTTCACCAGATTTTATGAATTCTTGAGCCGCCGAGCCTGGGGATCGCCCGGCCTGGTCGCGCATCGTGAACGCAGCATCCGCCATACTGGAGGGCATCAATGGTGCCACGATTGATGGTGTTTGATATGGCGGGGACGACGGTGGCGGATTCGGGCCACGTCGCCGGAGCAATGGCCGAGACTCTCAAGGAAGCGGGCATTCCAGCACGAGCACCAATGCTGACCAAGTACCTCGGGCTTCCCAAGCCCACCGCTCTCCGCAATGCACTCAAGGATTTCAGCGATCCGCGCCACGAGGAGCCAGCTTTCATCAAGCAGCTCCACGATCAATTCACCCAGCGCATGATTGCCCACTTTGAGGAGGATCGAGGCGTCTCCGAGGTGCCTGGTGCTATGCGCACCTTCGACTGGCTCCACCAAAACGGATGCATGGTCGCCCTGGATACCGGATTCAGCCGACCCATCGCAAACGCGATTCTCAAGCGCCTGAATTGGGTCGGGGGAGCGATCGACTTCACCGTCACCAGTGACGAAGTCAACCGGGGTCGGCCCATGCCGGACATGATTTTCGAGGCAATGAAGAGGTTCTCCATCGAGTCTCCGCAGCATGTCGGGAAAATCGGCGACACTCCCAACGATCTGATCCAGGGCCACGCCGCCGGGTGCAAGTGGATCATCGGCGTCACCGAGGGTTCGCACATCCGCGAGCAACTTTCCGCCTACCCTCACACCCATCTCATCAACAACGTCGGCAAACTCCCCCAGGTGTTCCTCGAAGACGAGGACTATCAGTAAGCCAGGCCGCCGCGATCGGTGATCGGTCTCCTCTTACGCGATGAGGCTAGTCGGTCGGTGTTAAGGGAGGGCTATCGAAGATGTGGAGTCGCCTCGCCTGCTGTCGATCTTCACTCTCATGACGCCGCCTAAACTTTATCACGGAAGCTAATAATTGTCTTCGGTGCACCGCTTTCATCTCAAAACACGACGTTTCTTATCATAAACAATAACAATCCATGTATTTCCATCGCGGCACGGCAAAAAGATGCCATTATCTATCATGGAGGATAAATTTAATGTCAAAGTTAGAAGAGCAACGATTGATCCGCCAAGCGGAAATAGGAGCAACCATCCGAATGAGGCGAAAACAGCTCAGGATGACGCAGGAGAGTCTGGCTCTTTACTGTGGCCTTGGCAAAATTGCGATCACACGCATTGAGACGGGCAAAACGAACCCAAGTCTCCATACCCTCGCGGAGATCGCTCAAGCTCTCGGACTCCGCTTGAGCCTTGGCGAGTACGTGATCGCTCCGAGACATTTCGCGACAGGAAACGATGAACCAGAGAACGAGGATTCGGAATGAAATCTGCATGGATTCTGCAGCAAGGTGTGCGAGTTGCGCGGATTGCGGCCACCGCGAATGGCTATCGGATTGAGCAGTCAGATGGACTCGGAGCCCCCCCTGAATTCCCAGGTTTGCTTGCGACAACGATCCCCTGGTCTGCACTGCCGCTCGATTACAGCGAGGCGGCATTCCCGCGCTTCTTCCTCAACATGCTGCCAGAAGGGAGCCGATTGTCGGCTCTCATGGAATCGAGCCATGTATCAAACGATGATCCACTCGGACTCCTCCTTGCCACCCAAGGCGAGCCCCCAGGAGATGTGTCGCTGGAATCGGAAGAACCCAGACCGAACCCATCGTCGGGAGATGCGCAGCTGGAGAATTTGCTCTCGTCGGCAGATTTTGCCTGGCCTGACCTCAATCGACAACTCCTTGCGAAGGCATCCATCGATTCGATCAGCGGCGTCCAAGACAAGATCTCGCGCGGGAGTTTGACCTTCCGCCTCACGGGATCCAGAGCGGCAAAGATTCTTAAGATCCCGACGGAAAGATTCCCACGAATCGCCGAGAACGAGTTCTTCGTCTTGAGCCTCGCGAAGAAATGTGGATTCGACGTTCCTCGTCTCGAACTCGTGCCAGATGTGAATGGACTGAAAGCCTTCGGGATCGAGCGATTTGATCGAGTGACCCACCATGGGATTGTGCGAGAACGGTTCCACTTAGAGGATGGCTGCCAACTGATGAACCTGTCGCCATCGCGTAAGTACGAAGTTCGGCTCCAGGATCTCACGGCGAAGATGCTCGAGTGGGCGTCCTCAGTGCCGCAAACTCTTGAACAAGTTTGTGCCCTCATCGCGTTCTCCTACATCATCGGGAACGCCGATATGCACGCGAAAAACATCAGCCTGATCTGGCGGCGGGGAATCTGCGACCTGTCCCCTGCCTATGATCTTCTGACCACGCTCCCCTATCGCGATCACCCTCAGCAGATGGCTCTTCAGTTGTATGGTCGAGACAATCGACTTCGCCTCAGAGACGTCCTGGACCTCGCCCGAAACAACGATGTTCGAACAGAGGCCTTGGCAATGGCTCTCCGCAAACGCCTCGCCCCCATCCCGCGCGAGATCCAGAACTTCGGCGTGGTCGGATTCGATGAGAAGACCACCGAATACGTCATCGGCCAGGTGCTCCGACGCTACGAGAGCTTCTTTGCCCCAGACTAGGGCAAAGAAGCTCCCAACTCCACGAACTCCCGAGTCAGCTTAGAAGTCGTCGCACCAGCGGTAGGCGTTGACGAGCTTCTCCTCGCCCTCGCGACCGCCCTGACTGACCCCGTGCTCCATCCCAATGATGAGCTCAGGATCCTTCTTGGCGATGTGCTTGAAGATGTTGCGGTAGTTCATCTCACCCGTCAGAGGCTCCTGACGGCCCGGGTTGTCTCCGCATTGGAAGTACGCCACTTCGCTCCATGCCAGATCAATATTCGGAATGATGTTGCCCTCCGTGATCTGCTGGTGATACATGTCGAAAAGAATCTTGCACGCCGGAGAACCGACGGCTTTGCAGATCTGGAACGCTTGCGGAATCCGGCTGAGGAACATGCCCGGGTGATCTCGGTACGGGTTCAGCGGCTCGAGCACCATCACGAGTCCGTGCGGTTCAAAGACGCCCGCCATCACCTTGAGACACTCCACCACATTCGCGGTTTGGTAGTCCCATGCGAGGCGCAGGTCGTAGGGGCCTGGCACCACGGTCATCCACTTCGCGTTCACCCGCTTCGCGACTTCGACGGCAGCTTCGGCTTTCTTCTTCAGAGAAGCCTTCGCATCCTCGCCGCCCAAAGCGTAAACCGGTTTGCCCCACTCGGCATCCGCGACAAACACGCCCATCTGGATCCCCAGTTGGGTCATTGCCTTGGCGCAACGCTCCTGGTCCGCCACGCTCCGGCCCATCATGCCGTTGTCTTCCCAGGCATGGAATCCTTGATCCGCCGCGTATTTCAGCTGATCCACCAGGTCTCCACCCGCCGAATCTCCGAACATGCCGAAGTGCGGCGCGTACTTGAGCTTAAACTTTCCAGCGGCCGACGAAGAGGATGCAGAAGAGGAAGACATGGCGAATCCGGTTGCCGTCATCATGCCGGTCGCAGCGACTGCGCCAGCTTTCAGGAGATCACGTCGTGATGATTTCATAGCGTTGAGCGAGAATGAAAGCGGCCCGGATCAAACCTCGATCCGGGCCGCAAGGGTCAGGAAGCTTAGAGGAACATCTCCAGCTTCGTCAGGCCCGGCATCGAAACCGGGGGAACAGGGATGCTCATGTCGAACGAAAGATCCTTCGGCATCAGCGACTTCGTCGCCAGGGCCTGATCTCGGGTGATTTCTTGGCCCGTATAGGCGGCAAGTCGACCCATGAGCGCGGCAAGAGTGGATTCGGCAACCTGTCGGCCTTCGTTCAGCAGATTCCCGCTGCGAATGCTTTCGACCAAGTGCTTGTGCTCTTGCACGTACGGGTTGGTGTTCTCACCTTCGTATCGGAAGCTGTTTTCACCCCAGATGCGACCGCCGCCATTGCTTTGGCCCTTCGTCCCTTGGATGAACTCACTGACGTTGGCGACCGTGCCATCTTGCTGACGGCAGTAGGTGTGCATCACCACGTTGTTCTCAAAATGGAGCTCCGTGGCGAAGTGGTCATAGATATGGCCATACAGAGGATCCGTTCGGGTCTGTCGACCGCCATGGCTGACCGCCTTGATCGGAAGCTTTTGGCAAGCCCACAGGCACACGTCGATGTTGTGGATGTGCTGCTCGATAATGTGGTCGCCACTGATCCAGGTGAAGTAGAGCCAGTTGCGCAGCTGCCATTCCAGATCGCTCATGCCATCCTTGCGGGTCACCGCCCAGAGACCGCCTTGGTTCCAATAGGCGCGCATGCTGGTGACGTCGCCAATCGCGCCATCGTGGATGCGCTTCATGACTTCGCGGTACTTGAATTCGTGGCGTCGTTGCGTTCCGGCGACAATCGCCAGACCCTTGTCTTTGGCAAGGTCGGCGAGCTCCATGACTTTTCGGACACCCTCGCCATCGACGGCCACCGGCTTCTCCATAAAGACGTGCTTGCCTGCCTTGACGGCAGCTTCCAGGTGGATCGGTCGGAAGCACGGCGGAGTCGTGAGAATCACGAGATCCACGCCGGCGTCGAGAACCTTTTTGTACGCGTCTAGCCCGACAAACATCTTCTCAGGCTTCACGTTCACGCCTTTCGGCTTCCATTCCTGAAGATTCTTGTACGAACTCTCCAGGCGGTCTTGGAACACATCGCCCATAGCGACAAGCTCCACGCCTTCACTTGCGGTGAGGGCATCGTTGGCGGCGCCCGTTCCTCGTCCACCACAACCGATCAATCCGATGCGGATGGTTTCTTGAGGTCGAGCAAAAGCAAAGCTAGGCATCGCGGCACTCAGGCCAGCGGCAGAGGATGCGGCAAGAAAATCACGGCGAGTCATCATCGTCCTCGGCCTATTCTAGCCACATCCGGAACCTAAAACGTACGATTTGGGCGAACGTTCTCGTAAATCTGTGTGCAGTCCGTTACGGAAGCTCGCAGACCACCCTCATTCCGATCATTTCCCCGTTGCTCAGCCACCATTTGCTCTTCGGGATTTGCGCATCGCTTTCTTGCCACGAAGGGTCGTATTTCTCGCGCATTCCAAAGCTGAATTCGTCTGGCTTGTTGTAGAAATGGCCGCCTTTCACGACCGCAGTCCCATCCGCGGCGATGCTCCATTCCGCCGCGTTGCCGAAGGTATCAAAGAGCCCCCAGGCATTTGGCTTTTTCGATCCGGTTTTGTGGGCGACATCATCGGCGTTGTCCCAGTGCCAGGCATAGTCGTCGATCGGCTTCGGCATCTCCTTGGCTCCCGCGCGCGCCGCGTACTCCCACTCGGCTTCTGTTGGGAGGCGATATTTCTTGCCCGTCTTCTTGCTCAGCCATTCGCAAAACACGATCGCGGATTGGCTGGTCATACCGAGAGCCGCGAAGCCCTTATGGCCAAAACCGCGATCCGGCGCGCCATAGGGCTTGCTCGGTCGGGCCTTGATGACAGCGTCGGTTGCCGCTTCCGCTTGGCTGAGGTCGAGCCGGAGGAAGAAGATGTCGTAGATGTCCCAATGGAGTTCGGTAACCCCGATGGCAAACGGCTTGATCTCCACCTTTTTCCCGCCGATCTCGACCGATCCGGCCGGTAGCTTGGCCATCTTGATCACCGGCAGATGCCCGGGGATCTTCTCCTCGAAGGTTTCAACCTTGGCCTGAGCGGCGGGATTGGCGAGCAGAGCCCCCATCAAAGCAATCGAAGTCAACATATCTCTTCTGAATATTCTGACGAATTTCCGGCTCGCATGCTACGCGTCGGGTACATCTGAGGCGTGATTTCTTCACTCAGTGCACTGGTCATCGGCGCGATGGGGATGACCTCTTCGAGGGAGCTTCGGGAGTTCCGATTCACTGAAGTTCACATGGGGGGTGCCGTCGAGATTCGCCTCTATGCGGATTCCCAGGAGCGAGCGGAGTCAGCTGCGCGATCTGCCTATCAAAAGATTGCCGATCTTGAACAAATCATGAGCGACTACCGCCCCTCTAGTGAGGTGCGGCTGAAAACCGCCGAGGCGGCCGAGCGGGAAGTGAAGATTTCGCGCGATCTCGCTGTGGTCTTGCATCGAGCCCATGAGGTTTCAAGCCTCAGTGACGGGGCATTCGACGTCACCGCGGGCCCCGTCGTCGCTCTCTGGCGAGAGGCCCGCAAGACGCAGGTGTCTCCCCGCTGGCGCGATCTTTCGGCGGCGTTAGACCTAGTTGATTACAAGTTTGTCCAAGTTTACTTGAATCGATCCGCGCTCCGGGTGACGAAAAGCGGAGTGAAAATCGACCTCGGCGGAATCGCCAAAGGGTATGCCTGCGACGAGATGATCCGGGTTCTCTCCCGTGCGGGGATTCGGTCTGCGATGGTGCAAGCGGGAGGTGATCTCAAGGTCAGCGGGCCACCGCCTGGCACCAAGGGCTGGCCGATCGAGTTGCCTCACGAATCTGCCCCACGCTTTCTCTCGCATCGAGCCGTCAGCACGAGCGGAGATACCGAGCAATTCGTCGAGCTGCACGGAAAACGCTATTCTCACATCGTCGACCCTCGCACGGGGTTTGGCGTGACCAACCGGCTGATGGTGAGCGTCATCGGCGGCTCCGGCCTCTGGACAGACCCCGTCGCCACGGCTGTGTGCGTGATGGGTGAGAAGGAGGGCCGCCAGGCGTTCCGTCGCCAAGGGCTGGAGATTGTCGTAAGGACGAGCCCGTAGCTGGTTCTAAAGGTCGTCGGGAGTCATCAACCGGGGCTCCAGGATGGTCAGCTTCCCAGGCTCGAGGTGGGGAAGACTAGCGAGAATATGATCCCGCATGGGCAGGAGCCCTCCGAGCGTGAAGGGGTGCACGCGGATGAGAATGATCCCGAACGGGAATTGCGAGAAGTTTTGCTGGAACTGCATATCGCGATCCCCCGTCATGAAGACTTCAAATCCGGCTTCCGCAGCCGCGCGCAACAGAGCCCCATTCTTGACGCTGAGCCAGCCGAGCCCTCTCACGGTCTGCACATCGTGTGGCGCCAGGTGACTCGCGAACTTGGGGTCAATGTTCTCGTCGAGCAGGATTTTCAAGATGCGGTATCCAGGTTGATCAGCTGGCGAGAGGCTTTCGCCAGCCAGCTCAGCACGGCGGCCGTCTGTTCGCTCGTGACTCTCGGGAAGCTTTCATGAAAATCGCTTAACGAAACCCCCGATTCAAGATGATCCAGGAAGACCCAAAGCGGAACGCGTGTGCCGACAAAGCTCGGAGCTCCACTCATGATTTCTGGGTCTGAAGCGATCACCCCGTCAAGTTCCTTTGGGATCGTCATGCCTTTATTCTACGCCAGATACGGCCTGAGTCCGGCCGGGGGCCGCATCTGGCTGCGACCTCAACTCAACTCGGCCCGGGGCCAGTCGGGGTGTTCGGCGAGCCAAGCGTCGAGGAACTCCTCGACCTCCTCGCTTGCATCGACCACATCCGGAACCGGCGAGCCTGCCTCCAAGAACACACGGGCTACCTCGACGTGCCGCCCGACTCCGGCATCCGCCCCCAGATTCCGCGACGCCCAGTAGATCGATCCCCAAGCATCGCCGCCGTAGGCGTTCTTCTCCGCCCAGTTCGCGCCAAAGTCTAGCAGAAGCTTCGCCATCTCAGGATCACCCGAAAAGGCTGCGTGGTTCAGCGCCGTGCCCAGCGAGGGCTCGCTGGCATCGGCGGGCCAGCCGGCTTCGAGGAGACGCCGAACCGCGACCAAATCACCGTGTCGAGCAAGCATCGGAAGAACATGCACCGCCTTCCCGGAAAGGGGTTCGGTCGGGCGATGCGCAGGGCGACCGTTCATCACCGCCAGCACATAAGCCTCTTCCTTCGATCGAGTTGGCTCTTTGCTTGCTCCCTGATGCTGATCAATCAAATCCACGACATCGTTGCGATGGAGCCAGATCGCCAGCTCCCGGGCAGAGTTCCCGTGACCATCCTGGCTCGTCGGATCTGCGCCTGCTTCGAGCAGGAGCCGGAACACCTCGAGAGGGCACTTGCTCTTGAGACCCCAGTGCATCGGCGATTGGTCGTGCCCGCGGGCATTGGGATCGGCGCCGTGATCGAGCAGTACATGGATGCGCGCTGGGTCGGCGAAGTCGAGAGCCCGGAAAATCACCATCGAAAATGGCTCGGCACCGGCTTTGAGAAGCAATCCCGTGCACCGGGTGTCGGCAAACTCCATCGAGTGATAAAGCGACTCGTTGTCGTTCGGCTCGGCCCCTCGGGCGAGCAATTCGGCGGTCAGCTCGGGCGAGTTGGCCACTCCGGCCGCGTAGTACAGCGGCGGCATCGGAACCCCCTCAAACATCGGCGCGCCGCTGGTGCGATTCACCGCGAATCCTCGGTCGAGCAACCATTGAGCGCATGCCGTGGCGCGCGGAGTTTGCTCCTCCGACAGTCCGGGTAAGGCGCAGGCGACGCACAGCAAATCGACCTCGTACTTGCCATCGGGGGCTGGGTTGAATCGCTTGAGCGCATCTAGATCCGAACACAACACCGCGCCCAGCGGGCTGTGGTTGGCGAGTTCGGGGCGGAGAGGGATCATTGATCCGGCGCGCTTCGGTTGGGGGCGCTCCCACCCTTCACCGTGGAGCTTCTTCACAATCTGCCGCGCCCACTCATCGAGCGGAGTCAGCCTCGCGGTTTGCGCCAGGTAAGAGATCTTCAGGGCCGCCCAGGTCGCGAATCCGTAGTGCTTGGCGATGGCATGCTGCACCTCGGCCAGCTTGGCAGGGGTCGGTTCGGCACCACCGGAGACCTGATTCCAGATCTCCATGGCCTCCGATTCGGAGAGGCGAACGCCTTTGAGGAGAGATTTCGCCGCGCGGCGAAGGGTTTCGTAGCTCTCGGGGAGCTTAGCAAAGTTCGGTTTCATAGGGTCTTCTCACGATTTCCCATGGGCCTGCAAACACGGGGCGCAGAAGATCCTTCTGACTTTGGCTTTTCAATCCGAGTGAACAACGCTCTTTCCGCAGGCCGGGCGGCGACTCGGGATCGCCAGAGCTATGATACGCCAATCTCGGCGGATTTGCCACCGGTCAGTCGCCGGAAGTCTGGCTATTGGCCCACTGCATCGCGGAGTCGATCCCATCGGTCAGCCAGCGCTCGCAGGCGTCCGCGCTCATCGAGACGGATTTGTCGATTGTCGCGCGCTCTTCCGGAGTGAAACGACTCAGTACATGGCTGATCGTCTCATCTTGCCCTTTTCCGATCCCGATCCGGATTCTCGGATACTCCTCGGTGCCCAGAAGCTGGATGAGATGTTTGTGCCCGTTGTGACCGCCGGAACCACCTTTGCCGCGCACCCGCACCCTCCCTGTAGCCAGGTCGAGGTCGTCGGCGACGACGAGAATATCCTCCGGCTTGATCCCGTAGTGGTTGGCCAGAGCTTTCACCGCCGTGCCGCTACGATTCATGAAAGTGACAGGTTTGACCAAGAGAACTTCTACTCCTTGGATCAAAAGCTCGGCAATCATTGCTTGGTGACGGTTGGTTTTGAGCTGGTTCTTCTGCCGCGTCGCGAGCAGATCAACGACATCAAACCCCACGTTGTGCCGTGTCCCTTTGTATTCCGCGCCGGGATTCCCAAGGCCGACGATCATCTTTTTGGGATAGAGCTTCGGGGTGTTTTTCTTGAAGAATCCCATAGGCGGCCTCCCTTATCGCAGGACAATCAATTGCCGGACGACATCAATGGATTGTGCAACTTCCGTCGTGTCAAATTGAACGATTCCTTGAGTCACCAGCACGACAATCACGGCGGCCAGCACTACCCGATAGACAACGAACACCATCGTGCTCTTGGTCTGAAGGAACTTCATCAGGAACGCAATGGCGATCCAGCCACTGATGAACGCGACTCCCGTCGCGATCAAGGTTGGCATCAGGCCTTCTGAAAGCAGAACATCGCGCTCTTTGATGAGTTTATAGAGCCCCGATGCAAGAACGCTCGGCACGCTCAGGAGGAACGAAACCCGCGCCGCCACCGCGCGATCAAACCCGCCAAACAAGCCTCCGGTGATCGTGCACCCGCTTCGGCTTGATCCAGGAATCAGGGCTAAACATTGCCATAACCCCATGATGACGCCGTCCTTCACCTGGAAGTCTTCAAGGGTTTTGCTCCGCTTTCCTTTGAGATCGGCGATGCCCATGAGGATGCCGAAAAACGCGAGCGTTCCCGCAACCACAAACGGCGAGCGGAATGCCGTGTCGATCTGCTTCTCCAGGGTCAAGCCGACAATGGCGATCGGCACCGAGCCAGCGATGATCCCCCAAGCGAGCTTCCATTCCTGCGTCCCGCGAGCAGAGGAATCGCGCAGACCCTTCGCCCATCCGCCAAGAATCGAGGTCAGATCCTTCCAGAAATAGAGGAAAACGGCGAGCAGGGTGCCGAGTTGGATGACCGCAGTGAAGCCGGAGCCCGCGTCGTCCCATCCGAAAAGCGCAGGAACCAGATAGACGTGTCCACTGCTGCTGATCGGCAGAAACTCGGTCAGGCCCTGCACCAAGCCGAGAATGATCGCTTCAATTACGCCCACATCGATACCTCATCGGTTTCGATTCCCAGGCTGCGCAGGGTGATGTACCGAATCCGGGACGAGGCGAGACCATCGCCGTAGGGACTGACGGCTTTGGCCATCTCGGCATGGGAGGCTGGATCGCTCAACAAGCGATTGCCCTCGAAAAAGACAACCTCCTCATCCGTGCCGATGAGCTTGGCCGTTCCAGCATCGACCCCCTCGGGGCGCTCGGTCGTGGTGCGCAGAACCAGCACGGGAACCCCGAAACTTGGCGCCTCTTCCTGAACTCCGCCGGAGTCGGTGAGGATCAGGTTAGCGCGTTGCATCAGCTTTACGAAGTCTGCGTAATCGGGCGGCTCGATCAGGTCGATCCGCTCGTGCCCGCTCAAAATCCCGGTCAAAGTGGCCCGCACATCGGGGTTCCTATGCATCGCGACCACGAGTTTGGTGTCGGGATGAGTCTCGACAAGGCGCAACGCTGCCCGGGCGATCTGCTCCTGCGGCGCCCCCCAGTTTTCCCGACGGTGGGTGGTGAGCAATACAATCCGCCCCGCCCAATTCTCGTACCACGACTTCTTATGGATCTGCGCCGTGTGCTTCACCGCGTCGATGCCGGTGTTGCCGGTGACAAACACGCTCGCGGGATCGACGTTCTCTCGAAGCAGATTTTTCGCCGACCACTCGGTCGGGGCAAAGTGGAGTTTGGCGAAGAGACCAACCGCGCGACGATTGAACTCCTCCGGAAAAGGATTCCAAATCGACTCGGTGCGCAATCCAGCCTCGACATGGGCGAAAGGGATTTGTCTATAAAAACTCGCCAGACCTGCCACAAATGTCGTCGTTGTGTCGCCTTGGGCGAAGACCATATCTGGCTGATGAGCGGCAATCTGCTCATCGAGCCCGGCGAGAATCTTCTGAGTCACGCCGGCAAGAGTCTGACCATGAGTCATCACTCCGAGATCAGCATCTGGGGTCAGGCCGAAAGCGGCGAGAGCTTGAGTCAGCATCTCTTTGTGCTGCCCCGTCGAGATCAACACCGTTTCGACCACCTCGGAATGCCGCAAAAACTCCGCGACCACCGGGGCACTCTTGATCGCATCGGGGCGGGTGCCCACGACAAACATCACCTTGGGACGACTCATGGTTTCTCGCTTCTTAGCCCCACGTTCTTACCAGAAACAGCACGACACCCGACAGGGCGATGGCGACGAGATAGAGAATCCACACCGTCTGACGCTGCGTGAACCCCTGCCCGAGCAGCGTGTGGTGCACGTGGCGCTTGTCGGGTTGGGTGAGGGGAGTCCGGCTCAGCAGTCGCCTGGTCACGACGAAAAAGGCATCGAAGATAGGAATCCCGAAAACGAGTAAAGGCACGATGAGGGCGACGGCCGCCGCAGTTTTCATCGCTCCAACGATGCTCAACGCGGCGAGCAAGAACCCGAGCGTTTGAGCCCCGCCGGTGCCCATAAAGATCTTCGCCGGATGGTAGTTGTAACGCAGGAAGCCGAGACTCGCCCCGGCAATCGCCATCGCCACCAGAGCCACGCGGGGCTGGCCGCTCAGCGTCGCGATGATCCCGAGCGTGGTCGCGGCGATCGTTGCGATTCCTGAGGCCAGGCCGTCGATCCCGTCAATCGTGTCCATCGTCTTGCTGACCACGAACAGGTAGATCGCGGTGAGAGGAATGCCCACCCATCCGAACGCCACCCATTGACCGCCCCAACTGAATCCCTGCACCTGAATCCGGCCGATCGGGTCGAAGGCAAACTGGATCCCGATCCCCAGAATCACCATATAAGCAAGCTGAATCTTGGCGGAATATTGGTAGAGATCATCCAGCGCCCCCGCGATGACCAGCACGATCCCCGCAACCAGCAGGCCGATCAAATAGGGAGGAAACGGCTTCGTGGGGTACGCAAACGGGAGCACGAGCAAGACGGCGAAGAGAATCCCTGCGAAGATGCCGATTCCGCCCCATCGGGGGGTGATCTTCGAGTGGACGCGCCGTTCATCGCGGGTGGGGTCATCGACCGCGCCGAATTTGTGGGCCAGCTTGATCACCCACGGGGTGACGAGCAGCACGATCAGACAGCTCACCGCCGCTGTAAGCAGGGGAAATCGGAAGCCTGGCAGGAAGTTCTCCCACCCTCGGGGCATGATCTCGGCGAGGAGGTTCATTCAACCACCCCGACTGCCTCCAGCTTGCCATCCACGTATCGCAGAAGTTCCATCTCGGCTTCCCGGAAAAGCTCCAGGGAGAAATCGTCCGGGTAATCCCCTTCATAAATGACGGTGCTGATGCCTGCGTTGATGATCATTTTTGCGCAGGTGTTGCAGGGCAGGCAAGTCACGTAGATGCTCGATCCCTCGCACGCCACTCCGATCATCGCGGCTTGGAGGAGCGCATTTTGCTCGGCATGGAGCGAGCGGATGCAGTGCCCGGCCCTCATGCATCCCCGCGGCCAATCGTGCTTTTCGCCGTCTTCGGGGCAGTGGCTCAGGCCGCGCGGGGCCCCGTTGTAGCCGGTCGCCAGGATGCGGCGGTCTTTGACGATGACGGCTCCCACTTGTCGCCGCGGGCAGGTCGCCCGGGTCTTCACCAAGTGGGCGATCTGCATGAAATATGCATCCCAACTCGGGCGCGTCACCATAGCTGGCATTATGACGGGTAAGCCCCCCCTCCGTCCCGGACGCTGGGGCAATGCCTGACATTGCACGGATTCTCGGTGGGCGAAAGGAATCGTGACGAAAAGAAGTATTTTCGCTCACGCCGCTTTGTGCGCAAGATAAGGATGAGGGGATTCATTCCCGGGAGAAAAAATGAAAAGTGGGTTTGTGGTCGCCTGCGCGGCGATCATGGGTTGCAGTTGGGCTGGCTCATACCAGCCATTACAAGGGCAGGGTATCAAAAACCCGCAAGGGGGCGCTTTCACGAGCGCCATCGGAACCGTCGCATACGGAGGCACCATGATGGGCTATGGAGGTACGGTCGAAGACGACCACCTTGTGACCATGTCCGGTGAGATCACCGCCACATGGGTGTGGGTGCGCGACCGGGTGCCGAATCCCGATCCGGGTGCACTCACCGACGGGAATCCAAATAATGATACCGTCGAGGATCCCTTAGACGTCCCTCCAGAGGAGGTCATTGTGGTGCAGTACTGTCGGGTAACTTACATGGGAGCCTACTTTTTGACTGGCTCCGGGCTTGACGATGGTGAGGGAACCTGTTCGAATGGCCTCGGATCGCCGATTCAATCCGAGTACACACCTTTCTATTATACGGACGCATCAGGCAATCAGATTCTCTGGGGGACGGATTCTCAGGTGAGTCGGAAGGCCACAAGTCTGAAAAGCAGGCTGGTGGTCAGATCATTGAAGTTGACTGCTCACCTGCCGTTTTTAGCACGATTTGGGAATATGGGCTTGTTGGCGGGAGCGTGACGTACTCGTGCGGAATTGTCACACCTGGAGTTTTGTTGGAAGGGACGACCGACTTCTTCGAACCACGCTCTATTGGAGTGATTGCCGGACAGCAAATGAAAGCGAGCCTAGGCATTCAAGCGTCGCCAGAGGCAGCCATGATTCTTCAAGTCGCTGGAGATTTTGGGGTGCGTGAAAACAGTCATGTTTGGCTTCTACCTGCAGATCTCGATCCTTTCAAGGACTTCCAATATTCCCAGACCAGAGGAGAAAAGGTTAAGTTCGAAAGCTCAGATCTTAATGGATTCGAGGCTAAATTCTACTGCAACAAAGATGGAAGCGATGTCGTTGAGGTCAGCTTTGATGTCCTGTTGCCTTCTACGCAAGGCGGCGTTCAGGTCATCGGATGTCGATCGGTTTCAAAGGTATTCAAGGTCTATCGACCAACAGGACGGTTTGATGTTGATACGGGCGAGGTCGGTCATGCGATATTTGACGGCGTCGCAGGATTTGGGTTCCATGGTAACTCGGAATCGACGAATGGGCAAGTTTGGCACTCCATTGAAATCACCAAACCTGGCCCTTTCCCTCTGGCTGGGCGAGGATTCTTCTGTCAGTTGATCACCGCAAAACGAGAGTTCCGCCGAGACCTTTCTCCAACAGCACCTACCGGAGCTTATCGGATGTGGCGAAATATTCATTTCGGCGAAGAAGCCCTCGATGCTGGGGCCCCATATCCGTTTGCTTCAGATTGGCAGGTGCCAGATGCAAGTGCTCGTGGTGTGGATTCACCATGGCAGGCGTATTCCCTTGCGATCAATGATTCGGTTTCTCGGCTGGCATGGCATAGCGAGGCGACGGATACTTTTCGTACATGGCTGATGTACGAGCCGCCGGCAAAGGCTGGTTTCAAGACAGTACCAATCCCTTTGGCAAGTTATCAATGGCATTGGTCATGTATATCGACTTGGACTCTTACGAATCCAAGTCCTTCCGTCCGACCAGGTCGTTACGGAAAATTTTCAAACCCATCGAGTACGTATGATTTTCCGTCATGGAACAAGTTCTCCAAAGGCAGGATCGACTATATACCAATAGGATGATAGCTAAGATGATTACAACCTTAATTTTGACAACGATTCTAGTAAGTCTACCGCATAGTGAACACGGGTTTTCCCAAACCGCTGGAGGCACGACTTCATTTCCGCCCAATCCCGTGCAGGACGAAAAGCGGGCCAGGCTGAACGCCAAAATCCAGCAAGCCCGTGAACACGAGGAGGCTAAGCGTTGGTCGGAAGCCGAAACTGCCTATCGAGAGGCAATCATCATCCGTTCGCAGGAGGGTCTACCCTTCGGGTCGCGCGAAAGTTTTGGTCTTTCCCGCGTACTCAAGGCTCAAGGCAAAATGGTTGCGGCGATGCAAGCATGTAAAGCTGCTTTGGCATGGAGTTCCAAAACAGAAAAATGGACGGTCAATGGCGTCTCGCTTTGCCAAGTTACTGCGGAGCTTGCGATTTTGGCCTCGGAAAACGGGTACCAGGATCTTGCGCTCGAAATGTATTATGCTGGACTTAGTTCGTTTCAGCGACGTGGCACGATTGAGACGGTACCGATCCTTGTCGCTTTTCAAGCCTCCCCCGGCATGACCCATTGGACATATTCTGTGGATCGTATGAAGGCGGCGTCTCTTGCTCTCCTCATCGCAGATGGTTCCTTTGAATCATCGGAAAGAGAGAATGCTCTTGACAGGATCATCTCCATTGCTCCGGAATGGTACTGGCCACACGCGTACCGAACCTACGCTCAGGATGATCCGAGCTACCCGATGGCCATTTCGCTGTGCAAGAACGATCAAGAGCGCGAATGGCTCCGTCGTAAGATTGACCGCGACGAAGCGATATTCAGGGAGGCGGATGAGATTCGCAAGAATTGTGCTTTTATCCACGTACGAAACCGCAATCTGCTCCCGGAAGCCGAAGTCGTCGACTGGTGATGCTTCGCAACCCATCCGTCGGGATCGCGTATGCTTCTCCCGGCGGATGGAGATCTTTGTGGCTCAGATTTGGAGTGTCCTCCCGTTTCCGCTTTTCTTCTGCGGCTTTCCGATCCTCGTGATCATCCTGATCATCTGGACAAGTCAGGCGGAGAAGGCGAAGCTGGAGCGGTTCATGCGCTTTGCCTTGGAGCGCGAGATGACGTTTATGCCCGCGCTCAGCACCGGATTTGGCCCGAACGTGGGCTTTTTCGGCAATCTCTTCGCCACGGCAACCGCGAGCAGTGCCTTTCTCGCCAAATATGAAGGATTCCAGCCGGTCTCGCGCCTCAACGGAGCCACGGTCAAATACATCTTTGAAGGCCAGCTGGGTGGACACGAGTACGAGGCATTTCAGTACCAGTACACCACCAGCAACGGGAAGAGCTCCACTACCCACTACTTCCAAATCGCGAGCATCGTGCTGCCGATGTGTGCACCCCATGTCAAGGTGAGCGAGCACGGTTTCCTCGATGGCCTCGGCAAGATTATGGGGATGCAGGATATCCAGCTCGAAAGCGAGGAGTTCAACAAGCGTTTCCTCGTGCAGGGCCAGGACGAGAAGTTCGTCTTCGATCTGCTGCATCCCGAGATGATGGAGATGCTGATGAGGAATCACTCCGTGGATTTTCAGCTCAATGGGAATCGGTTGCTCGTCTACCGAACCGGGCAGATTGATGAGGAGTTCGTGATGATGTCGCGGGCGTACCTCTCGGCCTTCTGGGAGAAAGTTCCCGGCTACGTCCGGCAAGATCGGGGGGCGGGGAGTTGAGGGGCGCGCTTATTTCACCTTGCGGATCGTCTGAGAGAGTGGCCCCGTGATTCAACTCGTCTGGTTCTTCGTCATCCTCGCCCTGATCCTGCTGATCTGGGGGATTTCCACCTACAACCGGGGCATCACCGTTCGGCAGAACATCCGCGAGTGTCGGGCGAATATTGATGTCCAACTCAAGCGGCGGCACGACTTGATCCCGCAGCTCGTCGCCGTGGTGCGGGGATATGCCCAGCACGAGCAGGAACTCTTCGAATCCATCGCGGAAGCCCGGGCAAAGGCCATGGTTGAGATTGAGAGCGCGCGGCACCAATATGCCTCCGAAGGGCCGCTGGTGCGGGAGCTCAAACGGATGATCGCTCTGGCCGAGGCGTACCCGCAACTCAAAGCAAACGACCAGTTTCTCGCTCTGCAGAAGGAGCTTGCGAACACCGAGGATCGCATTGCGGCGGCGCGGCGGTTTTTCAATGCCAATGTTCGGTCGTGGAACACCCTCCGGGCCTCTTTCCCGTCATCCATGATCGTGAGTGGGGAAGAGGTGGACTACTTTGAAGTTGATGGCGTCCTCTCCGCTCCCTCGATTGACTTGAGCCGGTGACTTGGGAGCTGTCTTCTCCGTGCCAAGCCCCTGCTCCGGCCCCTGAAGGGAGCCGGGCACTCATAGTCTTTTGCCGAGCGAGGGTGCCCCGATCCCTTCAGGGTCGGGAACACGAAACATCTCGGCCGGGATGAATGCATTCCTCAGTGATCGGCTTTCGCTGGAGCCGTGCCCTCGTGAACCCTCACGAAGCCCGACTTCGGTGCCGGGGCTTCCCAGAGATCGGCGTGACCGGAATCGAGGTCATAGACCCCGCCCAGGAACTGCACATCTCCGGTGAGAGCCATCCGGCGGAGCATCGGCGACTTTTCGTAGCTCGTCAGAATTGTTCGGTTCACATTCGCCTGGATTGCCCCGTCCAAGACGCTGACTGCGGAATTCTTGGAATGGAGCTCGGTGGCTTCACCAACCGCAGGGAAGATCGCGTGCAGCAGAGCCGAAAGATTCGCGTGCTCGTCGTTTGCATCGTGCTTGGCTCCCGTCGTATGGTCGTGTCCGGAGGACTTGGCGTAGGCATCGCAGGCCGCTGCAACCGCGCCACATCGCTCGTGCCCAAGAACCAAAACAAGTCGGGCTCCCAGGTGCTCAGCCGCGTACTCCATGCTGGCCAGCGCGTGGGTGTCCACGATATTTCCCGCCACCCGGACGACGAACAGATCGCCCAAGCCTTGGTCGAAAATCAACTCCGGCGAGAGCCGGGAGTCGGCGCAGGTCACGACAATCGTGTGAGGAGTCTGCCCCCCAGCGACAACGCGGCGCGTTTCAGCATCGCGATGCGGCCCTTCGGCCAAGTTCGAGACAAATCGGGCATTTCCTTCCACCAGGCTGCGAAAAGCGGCCAGCGGCGTGCGCGGCGAGGGACTCGCAGCAGGCTTGGGTTGATCGGCGAAAAGAACAGCGGCAAGAAACGTGGAAACCATGATCTCAGCTCAGAGCAAATGTGCTGATTCAATCATCGGCATCGGAGCACCTTCTGCTTCAATGCGGCAAGACGATTGTGCTCACTTCAACAATTTTTCGGAATGTGAGTGATGAAACAACCAGTTCCTACGCAGAATCTTCTAAGCTTTTGCCAACAGGTCGTGCCAAAAGCACGCGAGGGGAATCCATGCCCAACCGACCACAAGACCGATATCTGCGCTACGCCGAACTTACGGAGCTCCTGCAATCCTACGCAGCCGAGCATCCGGATCTGATCCAGATTTCTTCGATTGGCCAATCATTCGAAGGCCGTGAGATCTGGATGGCCACCGTCACCGATTTCGAAACTGGACCCCCGGAGAACAAGCCCGGATTTTGGATGGATGGAAACATCCATGCCACCGAAGTCAGTGCGTCATCCGCGGTGATGAAGGTGCTGGAAGAGGCGGTCACCACCCAGCGAGCCTTGCTCGTGGATCGTGTTCTCTACCTTGTTCCTCGACTGAATCCCGATGGAGCCGAGTGGGCGCTGGCCGATAACCCGAAGCACATCCGATCCTCCACCCGGCCCTATCCCTACGACGAAGAGGATCCCTACGGTTTGGAACGGATGGATATTGATGGCGATGGGCGCATCCTCTCCATGCGTGTCCCGGATCCCAGCGGAGCCTGGAAAATCTCGGAGGTCGAACCGCGGCTGATGCAGCGGCGCGAACCAGGCGAAACCGGAGGCCACTACTACCGATTGCTCCCGGAAGGACTCTTCCACAACTTCGATGGCCTCACCATGCGGGGACGCAAAATCAAAGAAGGACTCGACCTGAACCGGAATTTCCCCGGTGGTTGGCGCCCTGAGAACGAGCAATACGGTGCAGGCCCTTTTCCCACCAGTGAGCCGGAGGTTCGGGCTGCCGTCGAGGCGATCACCCAGAGGCCGAACATCTGCGGCGGAATCACCTTCCACACTTTTAGCGGCGTGATTCTTCGGATCCCGGGTCGGTGCCCGGATGACGAACTTCCCCCCGAGGATGTCTGGACGATGAAGACCCTCGGCAAGAAGGGCACGGAGCTCAGCGGCTACCCCTGCATCAGCGTTTTCCACGACTTCAAGTACCACCCCAAGGAGGTCATCACCGGCGTGTTCGACGATTGGCTCTACGACCACCTCGGGATCTACGGCTGGACGGTTGAGATTTGGTCTCCGCAAAAGCAGGCTGGAATCGAGGACTACAAGCCGATCGACTGGTTCCGCGAGCATCCGTTTGAAGACGATCAAAAGCTCCTTGCCTGGTCGGACGAGAAGTTGGACGGACAAGGGTATCTGCCCTGGACGAAGTTCGAGCATCCGCAGCTTGGCGAGGTCGAGATCGGTGGATGGGATTCTCAGCTCGCCTTCCGCAATCCTCCTCCGAAATTCTTGGAGTCAGAGATTGCCCCCCTCGTTGAATGGGGGCTCTGGATGGCGTCCACTACCCCGTGTCTCAAACTACGCGATGTCCAGATTGAGTTCATGGGGGGCAACGCTCGCGTGCGGCTTGCCGTACAGAACGCGGGATATCTGCCGACTTGTGTCACCGAACAAGGGAAAAAGAAGAACGTTGTGCGCGGCGTGGTTGGCGAAGTGTTCCGGCAAGGAGATGATTCCAGCAGTCAGGGCAGGGAAGAGCCGGAGTGGTTGATCGCGGGCAAAATCCGCCAGATCGGGCCCCAGCTCAAGGGCTGGTCTCATGTCCCAAGTGCGACGTTTGGATGGGGGCTGGACGCCACCGAAGACCTCCATGTGTTCGAATGGGTGCTTGAAACCGGACATGCCTATAAGATCGTCGCTCACCACCCAAGAGCGGGGCGAATTGAGACGGAAGTCGATCTGAGTGCTCAGTAGGATTGCCGAAATTTGAACCTAAATCGCCGGTTTCCCTCAGGAGACCGGCGACTTTTTTCGGATTTTTTGCGAACAGGGGTCCAGTTTGGCGCGTAGTTTGTTATACTTGAGAAACGGTTCGCGAAACGTTTCGCGAACACGTTCGGAAGACGAGGCTCAAAGACGAGCATGGCAACAATCAAGGACATCGCAAAAAGGCTGAACATCTCGGTTTCCACCGTGAGCTACGCGCTGAATGGTGGCCCGCGAAGTGTTCCGGAACACATCAAAGAGCAGGTGTGGGCCGTCGCCCAGGAGCTCGATTACCGCCCCAACCGTGTCGCTCGCCAACTGGTGACGCGATCCAGCGACACCATCGGGATCGTCCCCGACCATCCGTCCGAAGACGCGATGCTCGGCCCGTATCTCCAACAGATCTTCAACGCCGTTCTCAACGTCGCCGAGCGACGAACCCAGGACGTGCTCTTCCTCTCCAGCCACTCAGGTAGCGATCCCAACACGTATCTCAACACGTTGCTGGATGGTCGTGTCGACGGCGTGATCCTGATTGCAGACAACCGATCCAAGCTCCGCGAGCTCCTGGTCAGCCGCAAGTTTCCTCACGTGATGATCAGCGCTCCCAACGATGGAGAATCCCCCACGTTTGGAGTCAACAACATCTCTGGGATGATCATGCTCGTCGATCACCTCGCCGAACTGGGTCACAAGAAGATTGGCTACCTGCGAGGACTCAGCCGACAGCCAGACTCCCAATTCCGGGAAGCGGCTCTGCTCGAACGAGCCGCCCATTACGGCATGGAAATCCGGCCGGAATGGGTCCGAGATGGCGATTTTTATTCCGAAACCAGCCACCGAGTTGGCCTCGAAATTCTCGACCAGCGCGATCTCCCGACGGCGATGATTTGTTTCAACGATGAATCGGCCGTCGGCTTTATGAACGCCTGTCGAGATCGGGGACTCAAGATCCCCGAGGATATGAGCGTCGTCGGTTTCGACAACGTCCCGTGGATCGGTTACATCACCCCGAAACTCACGACCGTCCGGCAGCCAACCGGCGAGATCGCCCACGCCGCCGCCGCTGCCTTGCTCGAACTCGTTGCAGGCAACCCCGTCACCAGTCAGCTTTTTGAACCGGAACTCATAGTCCGAGATTCCACATCACGTCCGAAGGAGGACAAATTCCCTCATGCGTAAAAATAATGCATTCACTCTCATCGAACTGCTCGTCGTGATCGCGATCATCGCGATCCTGGCGGCCATTCTCTTCCCTGTGTTCGCTCAAGCCAAGGCCGCAGCAAAGAACATCAAGACCGTCAGCAACATGAAGCAAATTGGTACCTCTCAGCAGCTGTACCTGGCCGACTACGATGACGTGTATCAACAAGCTGGCACCATGAACGGAAACGGCGCCTCCTGGGGCACCGGAGCCTGCAACGCGCAGCAAGGATGCCCGAGCTGGGACAGCCTGCTGATGCCGTACATGAAGTCCTTCGAGATGTTCTCCAGCGACTTCGACCGCGCTCCGCGAACCCTGAGCCCCTGGGGCCAGCACAAGCGCAGCTTCCGAGCTGCCGCCAACGTGATCAACGGTTGGGCTGGCGTCAACACTTGGGATGGTGGCGACTACGGTTTCACTCCGCTGAACGCAACGGCTGTTCCCGCAGTCGCGTCCACGATTCTGTTTACCGAGCAACGAAATGCTGCTTCCGTGAGCTGCACGTGGTGGGCCGGTGCTGCATTCTTCGAGTGCGGTGTCTGGAATGCCCGATCGTCCAACACTCTGGCAAACGACGATCCGATCGCCGTTGGTAGCTCGACCGGACTCGAAGCCTACGCAAGTGGCATCGACTTTGGCAGCCGAAACCGAGCCAACTACGTCTTCGCCGACACCCACACGAAGAGCCACGCGAAGGGCTACATCTTCCCGGGTTATGAGCAACGACGTGCCGCCGGTCAACCGATCGACACGACCCTCAAGGGTGTTTGTCTGGACGCAGGTCCGTTTGGTCGCAGCGCGACCGACTGCCCGCTGCCTCCGCAGTAAGAACCCTTTGAATTCCGGTGGTGGGGGTTTGCACGTCCCTCGCCACCGGATTTCTGTCTGAAAGAACTATGAAGAAACCGCTCCCGCTCCCCGCCATCATCGGCATTGTTGCCGTCGTGTTGGCTATCGGCATTTTCGTTTTGATGCAGGCAGGTGCCCAAGGGCCTGACTTTAAGGCACCGCCAGTCACGGGCAAAACTCCCCAACATATCCTTGATCAAATGTCGCCGGAGCAGCGAAAGAAGATCGAAGAAGAGGAGGCACGGCTGGGGCTCACCGACGCACCGGAAGGCAAGCCGGTTGCTGGCGTTCCCGGAGCGCCCGTCCTCGATGAGGCTGCCCAGCAAAAGCAGCAGTCTCAACAGCCTTCGCAGAATCCGTACAGCGGAAAGTAAGCCGACAGTCACGCCCATTCGAGACTGAGTCTCGAATGAGTGTGAAGGCTTGTTTGAACCTTTGCCGAGCGACGCCGATGGGTGTCGCTCGGTATCTTTTTGTGAGCTGCCGGGCCCGGTTCGGGAGCGAGCGCGCTACGCCCCGAAGAACATCTGCGAGAGGGTGAAGTAGAGCGGAATCCCGATGCTGAGATTGAAGGGGAAGGTGATCCCGACCGCAGCCGTCAGGTAGAGACTCGGATTTGCCTCGGGCAAAGCCACTCGCACCGCCGCAGGAGCCGCGATGTAGCTCGCGCTCGCGCTGAGCACGCCAAGAACGGTTGATCCGCCGAGCCCCAGCCCGCACAGGTTCCCGACAAACACTCCCAGAGCCCCCAGCGCAAGCGGAGCCCCGATCCCGAGGCCCACAATGAAGAGGCCCACCTTCTTGACCTCGCTGAGCCGAGCCACCGCGAGCAAGCCCATGTCGAGCATGAACAGACACAGCGCGCCTTGGAAAGGCTCCTTGAAGAACGGCTCCACGCTCTTGTAGCCCGCTTCCCCGGTGAGGGCACCAATCGCCATCCCGCCCGCGAGGAGCAGAATCGACTTGCCGGTCACGATCTCCCGCAGGGCTTCGCCAAGATGGCCTTCCTCGGTGCTCGCGCGGCGGACCAGGAGCAGAGCGATGACGATCCCCGGGATCTCCATGACGGCCACCAGGGCTGGGCTGAACAACGGGTACTCCACCTTGATCGCAGAGAGGAAGGTGAGGCAGGCGATGAACGTCACCGCCGAAACCGATCCATAGTGGGCGGCAAGCGCGGCCGAGTTCGCCGAATCCAGCTTGCCCACCCGGCGGCACACGTTGTAAATCAGCACGGGGATCGCGCTGCCTAAGATGATCGTGCCGAGGATCGGGAGGGCAATCTCGTTCGGGCTGACCTGGCTCAGGGCGACGCCTCCTTTCAGACCCACGGCAAGGAGCAGGTAGATCGAAAGCGCGTTGTAGACCCCGTTCGGCAGCTTCAGGTCGCTGCGGAAGAACTGGGCGAGGGCTCCGAGAACGAAGCAGAGCACCATCGGGCTCACCAAGTTCAGTCGCACCAGCTCCAGCGGATTCATTCCCCCGTAACTTACCCCAGGGGACAAAAATCCGCTTGACTCAGCAAGGTGCGATGTTGCTCTTTGAGTCAGTAAACTGGATCGTATGGGAGAAAAACGGGAACTGGGTCAGGTTCGCTCGTCCGGCTGGTTGCCTGGACTGATCTTGAGCGCTGTATTTCTGGTGCTCGGGCTTGCGTTTGGGGCGGCCCTTCTTTGGCTCGGGGTGCCCGTTCGCTCCTTGATCCCTCTCTCTGTGATTCCCCCGTTGATTGCCTCGTTGATGCTCTTCATCAATCGGCGCATTCTTCCTTCTGGGGACCTCGATAAGGTGGGGCCAGCGGTTCTCATCCCCTATTTGCTTCTTGTCTCGAGCTGGGCCGGATGCATCGGGGGTTACTTCGGGCTGGCCGAGGTGCTGGGATGAGTACCGCCCCCAGATCTTCCCCGCTGGTCGGTCATTTTGCGTCTTGGCTGTTCGGACTAGGGTGTGGTGCGTCTCTCGCACAACTCCCGGTCTCGGATACTCAGGTTCGATTCATTGCGTTGACGGTGCCCTTAGCTATGGTGGTTCTCGCATGCATCCCCTTCTTCACTAGGGATCGGACGGCTCGGTTGACTCTGTTTGTAACGGCGATGACCTGGATCCTCGGGGTTTTCATCGGGCATCTTGCTGGACACGCTCTCGCGCGAGCGGGATAGTTCCTGGCAATCTTTCAACCGTCTGGGTGAAAGGCACTCACAAGTTGCAAGGATAAGGGCCCTCAATCGTCATCCAGATACGCACCGTCGGGCATGGGGGTGTCGTATTGGGTGTTGCCGAGGAGACTCTCCGCCGCCATGGGATCCACCAGAATCTCGCGCGGCCGTGGGCCGTCGCGCGGGCCGACGACGCCTCGTTCTTCCATCATGTCCAGCAACCGCGACGCCCGCTGGAACCCGATCGAGAACCGTCGCTGGAGCATCGAAGTCGAAGCAGACCCCTTCTCCACGACAAACCGGACCGCATCTGCCCACAGCTCGTCGCTCTCGCCCGAATCGCGCATCTGCGATTCCTTGTCCTGAATCGCGACCTCCACCGGATTAATGAGATAGCTTGGCTTTTCTTGCTCGCGCCAGAAATTGCAGACCTGCTCGATCTCCTTTTCGCTGACGTAGCAGCCCTGAATCCGCACCGGCTTGTTGGCGTCAATTGGCATGAAGAGCATGTCGCCCTTGCCGATCAGATCCTCCGCGCCGACGCCGTCGATGATCGTGCGGCTATCAATCCCGCTCGAAACCGCGAAGGCAATCCGGCTGGAAATGTTGTTCTTGATCGTTCCGGTGATGACATCCACGCTGGGGCGCTGGGTAGCAATAACGAGGTGAATCCCCGTCGCCCGGGCCAGCTGCGCGAGGCGGCAGATGCTGGTTTCCACTTCGTTCCGGCACTGAATCATCAGGTCGGCGAGCTCATCGACGATGACCACGATGTAGGGAAGTCGCTCCTGGAAATTCGCCTTCGCGTTCCAGCCGTCGATGTTCCGCACGCTGGCTTCGCTGAACATATCGTACCGACGATCCATCTCGCGCACCACCGCGCGCAGAACCCCCGCCGCTTCCTTGACATCCTTCACCACGGGGCAGAGAAGGTGGGGCAGCCGCTCAAACAGCGTGAGTTCCACCCGCTTCGGGTCAATCATCACAAGGCGAAGATCTTTGGGGGTCAGGCGCAGGATCAGGCTCATGATGAGCGTGGCCAGACAAATCGACTTGCCCGAGTTCGTGGCCCCTCCGACCAAAAGGTGGGGCATCCGGGTGAGATCGGTGTAGGTCGCCACTCCCGCGACGTCCTTGCCGAGGGCAATGGTGAGCTTGTTTTGCGCGTCGTGGAATTCCAGGCTGTCCACCATCTCTCGTAGGGTCACCATTTGGCGCTGAGCGGTGGGGATTTCGATGCCGATCGCGCTCTTGCCCGGGATCGGAGCTTCTACCCGGACATGGCTGGCGGCGAGGCTCAGCGCGATGTTGTCGGCCAGATTCGTGATCCGGCTGACCCGAATCCCTGCGCCGAGTTGGATCTCGTATCGCGTGATCGTCGGGCCATTGGCGACTTCGACCACATTCGATTCGATGTTGAACTGCTCCAGCGTTTCCTCAAGAATCTCGATGTTCTTCTGGACTTCTTTCGGATCGCGCTTCTTACGCTCGGGAGGATCGGCGAGCAGGTTCAGTGGAGGCAGAACGTAGCCGTCTTTGGGCTCGTTGCTCTTGCTGTCCAGGGTGATCTCGCTCTTGCTCGGCCCGCCCGTGATCACGGCGCGCGGCTTGGGCTTGGCGGCTTCGTCTTCCCGATCCGCCGAGGCTTCGAGCATCTTCATCGTCGCTTCGCGACGAGCGGCTCGGGCGTCTTCTTTGGTCAGGACCTCGGCGCGAGCCGGAAGCTCCTCATCGGATTCCGTGAGAACCTTTCGGGCTTTGGCGGTAACGGTTTTGACGCCTTCCTCCTCGCGCCGACCAGGAACCATCTTGACGAGCAGTTCGCGGATCGGCTGGTCAAAACACAGAACTGCACCCGTGAACACGAGAGCGAAGATCGCAACGCCTTTGGCTCCGCCGAGGAGCCCGCTCAAAGCCCATCCGATCAGGGCGCCCAGATAGCCACCGCTCGACTGCATGGCGGTGTCGATGAAGTAGTCGCCCGTGGCATCCGGCCGAGCGATCCCGGCGATGACTCCGGCGAACATCAGGAGCCCGCCCCAGGTTACCCGGGTGAGCTGAAATCGCGCGTTCCCGAAGATGAGAGCAAGGCCAGAGACGAACAAGACCAGGGGAATCACCCACGCCCCTTGACCGACCATCAAGCGGAAAAATCCGGCCAGGGAATCGCCGAGGAGGCCGCCATTATTCATCGCGAGGGCAATCAGCAACACCGCCGAGAGGGCCACCAGGCCAATACCGATGAGGTCAGCGCGGCGGTTGAAGTCGTCCGTGCGGGAGGAGGTTTGGCGTCTTGCCATGGTCGTTCGTTGAGCTGTCCGCCCGTCCGTGGGCATGCGTCTAGTATAGCACCTGCTTTAGGTTCGCGTGAATCTGGCCGTGGGGGTGGGCTTCTATTCGCACTGGTCGAGTAATCCGACGGCTGCTATGCACATCGACGAGTCCTGAGCTTTACCGATTCGGAGTAGAGCCCCTCTTCCCCATAGAAGCGGAGGTAACTATGTTCGAGTGTGTTGTTTTTGACCAGTGTGCAATGAGGCTCTGCAAACTCTTCCGAGAGCTCAAAACATCTACTTTTGTCCGTTCGTTCAGCGGATCTTGCGTTTCGAGTGGGGGCCCTCGACTAAGTAAACCTGACCAGGTTTGAATTCGCCGAGTCGGGCTTCCACTATTGGAACGCAGGCCGATTGGTTGGCGAGAATGTTGGGATGGATGTCAAGGGCAAAGCTTCTTCCCTTCATGCTTTGTTGGTAGGGCATGTTCTTGTCGGCTGTAATGAACAACTCGAAGCCTGCCTCTTGCGCTTTGCCCAGCAACTCACCGTTTTTGGTGCCTTGCCAGCCCATTGTTTTGACATGATAAACGTCATGGGAGGGCATGAATTCTGGGAGTTCTTCGTCAGTGTTTTCGTCAACCAGAATCTTCATGAAGCGTATTCAAGCCCAATGGTCTTACGGCTTTCATGGCCAAGCCACTCCAACACGGCGGTGGCCTGTTCTCTTTGCACGCTGGAATATCCTCTGAGAAACTGATCAAGTGAGAATCCAGCCTCGACGTGGTCAAGGAAAGTTGCGACCAGAACGCGTGTCCCGATGAAGCATGGCGTACCCCCTAGGATTTCGGGATCCATGGCGATGACACTTTGCAGTTCTTTGGGGATTGTCACAGGTCGGCCTCTTCTGGACAAATTATACGCTGGAAATGCAAGAACCGCCTCTCATTTGAACCTGCCCTCACTTTCCGTTTCCCACGTTACCTCCTACCATGTTCAAGGGGGTAGCGGGGAATTCGCTTGATCTCTGCGCAAACCGTTCTTGCGTGTGCATGGAAGCAGAGACCTGGTTCAACCTATCGAGATTCCGGGAAGCTATTCGCACTGATCGAGCAATCCGACCGCCGCCATGCACATCCACAAGGCGGTGCCGCCCGCGCTCATGAAGGGCAGCCACAAGCCAATGACTAACCCAATGCCCAGAACCATCGACATATTGACGAGAAAGTGGAAAGCAAGGACAGCAAACAGACACGAGCCCGTCACGATTCCCATCACGGTTTTGGCCTGCCACACCCGCAGCCAAACTCGGTAGAAGAAGAAAGCAAACAGGCACAGCACCAGACTGGATCCCACCAGCCCGCCCTCTTCACCGATGACCGTGAAGATCAGGTCGTTTTGTTGCTCCGGAATCACGCCTGATTCCTTCTGATCGCCCTGGAAGAATCCTGCCCCCATCACGCCTCCGCTGCCAATCGCGAGAGTGCCCTGGTGGATTTGGTAGTCGTCGCCACGGATATCTTTCTTGCCGGTTTTCACCGCCGAGAGCTTGGTTTCAAAGCGTTTGAGCTGGTACTCGGGAATGAGCTTGAAAGTGAAGAGGAGTCCGCCGAGAACGGCAATGCCGAGGATGGTGGCGGGGAAGTATTTCCACGGCACGCCGATGTGGATCGCCCCCATGATCGCCATGAAGAGCAGAGAAAGCGTCGCTCCGGTGTGAGGTTGCATGTAAACCAGCGCCAAGATCGGCGCGATGTGCCCCAGCGCCCCGAGCCACGTCCCCAGCTCCTTGATCCGATCTTCTCGATTGGCGAAATAGGCGGCGAGCGTCAGGGCGAGCAGAACTTTTGTAAGTTCGCTCGGTTGAAATTGCATGAATCCGAGATCCAGCGCGCGTTGTGTGATCCCTCGTCCACGCCCAATGACCAAGGTTGCAGCGAGCAGCAGGATGTTGATGATGTAGAGCGGCGTGGCGAGCACGCGAAAGGTTTCAAGCCGGATTCGGTTGAAGAAAAGGAACACGATCAACCCGAGGGCGGCGAAGATGAGCTGACGGGTGAAAAAGTTCGTGTCTTGCCCGGCATCCAGGCTCGCCAAGGAGAAGAGACCGACCCCGATCAACCCCGCCGCGCTTGCGAGGAACCAGTAGTCGTGAGATCGTCCGCGGGGCCGCTCCACGACCATCGATTGGTCGGCAGCGGTCAAACTCATGGTGATTCAGGGGTCGCTGGATCGTCAACGCGAGGCTCTCGGGTGGAGCTTTGCCAGAACTCGCGGCGGATCAAGCCCTTCTCAGGTTGGAACCAAAACTTGAGATTGCGTTTGGTCGCGACCGCACCGGCGCTCGTCTTCACCTCCGCCGTCACGAGCAATGCGGGAAACTTCCCGGAAGCGAGGTTAAGGGCGTCGGATGAGGTGGAAATCGTGGCGGAGGCAGGGTAGACATTCACCCCGCTCTGAATCGTGCCGCTCCACTCCCAGGTATCTCCGACCTCCAGAGGATATCGAATCAGGCGAATCGGCGGATCGTACGTCTCATGGGGCGCGCGGGCAATGCTGAAGCCTTCGTCACCAGAGAGGTAAACCTCGGTTTCCACCTCGACCGGGTCTCCCGATTCCTTCGCGGCATCGGTGATCCATCTCAGCACAATTTTTTCACCGGATCGCTTGGCGTCCAGCACGACGGGGATTTGCGCCCCGGTCAGGATAACCGTCGCCTCTTTCGGCGGGAGTTCGCCAGGTTTGAGGTCATCTTGGGTCTGGAACGAACTGCTGATCGGGTCAACGGCCTCCGGCACGTCCGGGGCGTCCGTTCCAGAAGGAGAGATCACAAGCTTTTTGTCGCAACCGATGAGCGCTAAGCTCAGTACCGCCACCACGAGGGCTCCCCACTTCACCGAGCGGCCTCCCGGAACCGGGCGAGCTTGCGAACCTTTTGGTTCTTCTGGTTGCCAAATGATCCCACTTCTTTGAACTCGATCAGTCCGATTCCCTTGCCGTAGAGAGAGGTGTGGGTGGCGGTGATGGTTTGATCTTCCGAGTAGAAGATCTTCATGTCCATCACGACTTCGATCACAGGGACTTTGCGACCGACCACCTCTCGGGTTCCCAGAGGCTTCAATCGCGCCTTGATCTCCGCCGGAGCCTCGCCCGTACCGACGATTACGCCGCCGGTGAACTCCCACTCGTGCGCCTTCGTGGGGTCGCCTTGGAGAATGGTGAACGGCAGCGGCAGCAGGGCCGTCTCCGTCATTCCCGCGAAGCCGATCTGATCTTCGGTGACTTCGTAAAAACTCCGCGAGGCAACTGAGTTCACGCCTCTGCTCTCAATGACCGAGTAGGTCACGCCATCCAACGACACAGGCTCGAGGACGGTGTCGGAATCGGTCGAGAACGACTTCCGCCCGTTGACTTCCGCGTTGCTTTGATACACCCAGGTGGTGCCGGGCTTCACAGGGAAATAGTCCGAAACCGTTTCCGGTTCGGACATCAGCAACAGGGCGAGGGTGGGAACGATCATACGATCTCCGCGAGGAAATTAACCTCGCTTGATGAGCGTGACCGAATAAGACGTGGGTTTGCCGTCAGCGTCTTTGCTGGTCACGGTGAGCTTCACCGTTCCTACGCCAGAGGCGTACCAGCTAGTGCCCGTGACTGGACTTTTCTTATCCCCGGAGGTGAGTTCGCCGCTCATCGTGACGACGAGGCAATCGAAGTCACCCGCTTTGGTCGTGAGCTTCTCTTGTTTGGTCACCTTTTGGGTGGCCTTGATCGAGACCTTTTCGCCCGTCGGGCCGGTGAACTGCGCGGAGACCGGCCACGAATCGCCAACCTTCGGATCCTTGGGGAGCGAAAGAACTGCCGGATCGACCGTATTCTCTCCGCTCTTCACCAAGTAGATGCCGTCTTCGCGCACCTCCAGAGTCTCGTTGCCGAGATCACTCAGGCCAGCGCTTCGCTCGATCGTGAAGGTGGCTTTGCCATCCACCATTCCCGCGAACACGGCCTTTTGGGCGCCTTCGAGCTTCACGCCGTTGCGGTCGAGTTCGTAGGTTTCTTCGGCGGTGCTATCCAGGCCGTAGAACTTAAATCCACCGTGCTTCAGGTTCTCCGGGATCTCGCTCGGATCCGGAGCCTTCGTCGCTTGCTCCTCTGGTTTGGTCTCCGCATCCTTCGGAGCTTCGGTCGGTTTGGGGCCGCAACCCATCAGCAGGGCGGCACTCAGGAGGGCAAACCAGGGAGCGAGCGTACGGACTTTCATGGATCGTTTCTACTTCCTTACTTCCCAGAGAAGTTCTTCAATTTCAGGATCAGACTGGTGTTGGCACCGTCGTTCCGTTGAATTTGCTGGGTAACTCGGACGATACCGTATTTCGGGGCAAACCAAGTGGTCGAGCGGACTCGGTAGATGCTCTTGCCCGCCTGATATCCACTGACGCTGGTCACCGCAACCGCCTCGATTTTGCCCAGCTCGGTGTCGATGACTTCGACGCCTCGGACGCGGCTGACTGCTTCAAGCTTTCCGCTCGTCGGTTCGCCGGTGGCCACGGACGTGTAGGGTCCAGTGCCAGCGAACTTGAACTCCTTGAACTCCATATCCTTCTTGATCGGGAAGGGCAGAACGCTCTGGGGAGGATTGAATGCGACCCCGTTGCGGGCAGAGGTTTGGGTGATGCCCTTGGCATCCGCCCGGTAGGTCGAGACATCGGTGACCTTGCGATTCTGCAGAACCTCCATCGTGATGGAAGTCGCGTCGCCATTCTTCACCACCTTGCTGTAGCGCAGAACGAATTCTTGAGAGTTGTTGCCTTCGGTCACAAATGTCCCTTGCGCACCCGAGGTCGTAGGGAAGAAGTCGGCAGGCTGCAGCTTGGCCAAGTCGCCGATCTCAACGATCTTCGCCGACTTGGTGCTCGATTTGGCGGTAGCTTCATCTTTATTGCAACCGGTGACAAAAACGAGCGAACTTGCGAGGGCAACGGTGGTCACGAAAGCCAGAGGGCGGGGAAATTTCATAGGGTGTGTGCTCCGATTGGGTTCCAAACTGATCTAATCACTTGAAGAAGCAGGTTTTGTGCCTGCAACCTCTGAAATGGCCTTAACAGCTTCTTCGACAAGGGTTTTGTCGCGCAATCCGCTGATCGAGACCTCGCTCTGGGCAAGTTCGGTCGAGATACGCGGTGCGGCGATCGCAATTCCATCGACGACGACTAAGAGCGCAAATCCCTTGGTGTTGCGGCTGTATTTCCACATCCGCTTCCGCCCTTCGTCGGTCAGACCGATTTGAAGCGAATAGAGTTCTTTCTCTTTGTCGTCCTTGTAACTGCGATAACTTGCCTTCGTCAGCATGCTGTCGTTGACCAAGACTTCTGCTCCCAGCAAGATTTGTTCCGGCTTACTGGCGAGGGACTTTTGCCTGTTCTCCGAAATGATCTGCTCGATCGCGGCTTTCACATTTTCCTTGCTCGTCTCGCCCCGACTGATCTTCATCGCCAACTCTTGATAGTTGCCCACGATGAACTGCTGGGTCGGCTGGAACTTCTTTTCGATGACTTCGGAAACCTGCTTGGCGAAAGCAGGCTGGAAGATCTGCCTCACGCGGGCGGTGATTGTTTTGGTTTCACCCTCGATAGGCACCTGCAAGGGAACCGGGAAGTCGATGACAATTCCGTTCAGCAGGCTCCTCAACCGGACTTCCGGGAGCGGTGTGCCATCGAGTTCCACATTCAAATCTTCGCGCAGCTTTTGAGAGAGTGCGGGGTCGCCGGCAAGGGCCTTCTGCAAATCCTCGGATGTCCACACCGTCAGATCGGGCGTGATCTGGCTGTCGTCGATCCGGTTGAGCCGGGTGACGAGCACGCCGAGTGCTTTCGCGTCGCCTTGGAGCGATTCGAACAGCTCCTTCACGGGGATTCGGCGCGCGTCTTCGCCTTCTTCTTGACTGCTGGCCCGTTGATTGCCGCCGCTGGACTCATTGACCTGCACCAGTTGGGCAACCGCATTCGCCACCTGGACTCGGAACCCTGCATCGGTGTTCATCGCCACCATCGTCACGCGGCCCGGTTGGATCGGCGCTGGGTTGAAGTTGCGCACCTGCATTTCGCCCCAACCCCAGTACCCACCGTAGAGGGCACCGCCAACGGCAAGCGCGATCAGGCTTGCTTTGAAAGAAGCGTTGAGTTTCATGAGAGCGATATGGGCAGGCTCGAATCGACGCGAACGACTCGAACAGAAACAACAGTTTACCGTTCGCGAGGGTTCCCATCCTGGACCGACGATGGTGACCACAGACCTGCGAGGGTACGATGGAACCAGTATGTCGGTGGCAGAAGTCGCGGCCCGCGTTGCGCAAGAAGTCGGGAAAGCGGTGGTAGGGCAAAACAAGGCGGTAGAGCAATCGTTCATCGCCCTGCTTGCCGATGGACACGTTTTGTTGCAGGGCGTCCCTGGCCTGGGCAAAACCCTCCTCGTCCGGACTCTCGCTCAGGTGATGCAACTCGAGTTCAAACGCATCCAGTTCACCCCCGACCTGATGCCGAGCGATGTGACGGGAACCAACATTTTCGATCCCCGAACCGCCGAGTTTTCCCTCCGTAAGGGCCCGATTTTCACTTCGGTGCTCCTGGCCGACGAAATCAACCGCACCCCGCCGAAAACCCAGGCCTCTCTGCTCGAAGCCATGGAAGAGCGGCAAACCACAATTGACGGCGTCCGCTACCCGCTGCCGTCGCCCTTTATTGTTTTTGCTACGCAGAACCCGATTGAATACGAGGGAACCTATCCTCTCCCAGAAGCCCAGCAAGACCGGTTTCTTTTCAAAGTCCTTCTCGACTATCCCGCCGAGAATCAGGAAGTTGATGTGTTGCGACGGTTCCACGAAGGCTTCCGCGCAAACCGACTCGACGAGGCCCAAATCGTGCCTGTGCTGACCGCGGAATTGCTGCACGAACTGAGAAAGGAAGTTGCCGCGATCACGATGGAGGACAAGATTTTCCTCTACATCCAACAGATTGTCGGGGCGACCCGTCGGAGCAGCGATCTTCTCGTCGGAGGCAGTCCGCGCGCGGGCCTCGCCCTGGTCGCCACCTCAAAGGCTTTGGCGGCGATCCGTGGGCGGACTTTTGTCATCCCCGATGACGTCAAGGAACTCGCCATGCCGGTGCTCCGGCACAGAGTCATCATGCGGCCCGAGGCGGAAATCGAGGGCTACAGCGTGGATCAAGTGCTCCAACGGCTCCTGGATGTGCAAACCGTTCCGCGATGAAGATTCTCCTCCTGCGCAGGCAACGGCTGGGGGGAACCGCGACGCTCAGCAACCTCATTCAGCAGACGCTGCCTGAGTTTGGACTTTCGGTCGATATCCTGGATGCCGACGACTGGATCCCGGATCGTACTGGCGGCAAAACGGATAAAGAGGTCTCGAAGAAGCTCCGCGAAGTCGCCAAAGGCTATCACCTGGTTCACGCCTTCGGCTACCGCTGCGCCTGGGCGTGCAGCGTTGCTTTCGGACTCAAGGCACCCTGGATCTACACCGCTCACGACATGCCTCGCACGACCATCCCGGTCTTCATCGAGAAGCTGGGCGCGGCTCGAACCGGGATCTGCAGTTCCCGGGCGGTGAAGCGAGCCTTGCAAGAAGGCGACGCCACGAACCTCGATGTGATCCTGCCTGGCACCCCGACGGTTGAATCGGAAATCGGGGCCGAAGCCATGAAGCAAGCCAAGGAAGCCCTCGGATTCGATCCCGAAGGGCGCCTTGTCCTCGGTTTGGGGCGTCTGGTGATGGATCATGGATTCGATGCCTTGGCCAATGCCGCTCAGAACCTGACGGCTGATGTGCCCGGACTGCGTGTGGTCATCGCCGGAGAAGGGCCAGAAGCGGAGTCACTTCGCCAGCCAGGCTGCGAAGTCGTCGAGGGGAAAGTGGATGCTCAGCAGTGGCTCACCGCCGCCGACGTGGTGGTCGTGCCTCATCGACGATGTGGATTCAGCATGGTGGCGGCTGAGGCGATGGCGCTTGGGAAACCAGTCCTCGCCCGGGAGACCGGAGGCCTCGCTGAGATGGGCGTCCGAGACGTGAGTGTTGACCTCTTTGAAGCAGACGAAGATCTCCCCTACGCCGTCATGGATCTCCTCGGATCCTCGATTCTGAGAGAGTCGCTGGGACTTGCCGCCCGGGCGCGGGCATACGAGCGCTTTTCGCTCAAAGACAGTGTGCGCGCCTATTCCGAGCTCTATCACGACCTCGGGATACGTTGAGGTTTTGTCGAAAAGACCTAGCAATTCTCGCGGTGCTGAAATAATCGAATTCTGCCTTGATAAAGGACATTCCCGTTAGGTGAAGCACTTATGGTAACCCTCATTGCTGTCCTGGCTGTGGCGACAACGCCCGGCGAAGGCGTCTCCAACGTCCACGCGAATGGCCCGAGTCGGCATTTCGACACTGTCCGCGATGTCGCTCGTACCCTCGGTCGAGATCTCTACGCTCCCGATGACACGGCGCGCGGCTTCAGCCTCCGCAATGTCGAATCCGCCAAGATCGGCAAGCACAAGGAATTCTCCGGACTCGGCGAGCGCACCGCCGTCCGCATGACTTTCATCAACAAAACCACCTCGACCGCGTTCGACATCTACCAAGTCCCCAGCGGTGCGAAAATCGACGCCGCCAAGCACCTGCGATGGATCATCGGCGGCAAGAACTTCGAGGCGGGAATCAGCAAGCACGACACCTTTGTCGCCGTCAAGCGAGGCGATGTCGATCTGTGCTTCGTCGGTGGATTGGTCAGCGAACCCTCGGCGAAAGAGCTCCTCAGCCGCTTGGTTCTCATCAAGCAATAAGCGATTTTCCTCCCCTGATCCTTGAGTCACATAACCTCCGTGGATGAGGGTGGCCCACCCGAATCCTCGCATGATGCCCTGCGATCTTTCGAGATCCGCGGGGCATCTTTGCGTTCCGAGGCCTGGGCTCAGCCGCTACAATGAAGCGTGACGTGGACACTCATCACTGGAGCTTCGGGGGGCATCGGCGAGGCGATTGCTCGGGAATTTGCCCGCAACGACCATTCGCTGATCCTCACCGCAAGGAGCGAGGACAAGCTCCAAACCCTCGCTGAGGAACTGCGCGCGAAGCACAAGATTGACGTCCAGGTCATTGCATGCGATCTCGGCGCGCCTGAGGGAGTGAATCAGTTGCTTGCCGAGTGCCATCGCCGAGCGTTGAAGCCAGACATCCTGATCAACAACGCGGGATTTGCCAACTACGGGCCTTTCCATGAGATTCCGATCGAGCAGCACCTGGCCTTGATCCAACTCAACATCCGAGCACTCACCGAACTCACCTACCGACTCCTCCCGATGATGCTCGCTCGGGGAAGCGGAAAGATTGTCAATATCGCGAGCACCGCAGCGTTCGTCCCCGGGCCTCTGATGGCGGTCTACTATGCAAGCAAAGCCTACGTCCTGAGTTTCAGCGATGCCATCGCCGAGGAGGTCACGACGACCGGCGTTACTGTGACCTGCGTCTGCCCTGGTCCAACAACGAGTGGGTTCCAGAAGCGCGCCGACATGGCCAAGAGCCGGCTGATGCAGGGAAAGATGATGACATCGGAGGAAGTCGCCCGAGCCACGCTGATCGGTACGCTCGATTCAGATCGTCTCGTGATTCCAGGTTGGCAGAACAAGATGACCGTCCTCATGTCCCGCTTTGCGCCACGAGCGCTGCTTGCCAAGGTGGTTCTGGGCGCGCAGGAGCCGGTCTGAGTGGCAACCTGGCGGCTCAGGAATCCGTCTCTCCCAGTGGTGAAGCTTCTTCGGCTGATTTTCTGCGCGTGCCTCTGGCTGGGGGTGGTCTCGATCAGCTTGGCTCAGGGTGGCTACCGGATCACCAACATGGACGTTCAGATCCGGCTGAATCCCGACCGCTCGCTGGATGTCACGGAGAACATCTCGATCCTGTTCACCGAGTCCAGGCAGGGGATTTTCCGCGAGATTCCTGAGGTCTATCCGGGCGCGGGCAAGGAGCGCCGAATTCGAGTGGATCGTATCTCCGTGGCCGGGTTTGAATCAAAAGTCACTCGTGCGGGCTCCGATGTGCGGATCCGCATTGGCACAAAAGGGACGTTCCTTGAGCCAGGAACTCAGCTCACGTATCCCATTCGATACCGCGTGACCGGTGCCCTGAACTTCTTTGAAGCCCGCGAAGCGTGGGAGCCCTGGACAGAGCTTTACTGGAACCTGACCGGGGATCGCTGGACGGCTCCGGTCGAAAAGGCAAGCTTTCTCGTGGTCTATCCAGAATCGGGCGAGAAGGCTCAAGCTCAGCTCTACTACGGCGCGAGGGGCAGTAATTCCTCGCTCCGCCTAACCCACAGCGACCAGATTCAAGTGAGCGAGGACGGCCTGGTGAAAGCGCGGTTTTCGGGAAGCCAGGTGTCGGGAGAAGTCACCCAACCCCTTGATCTGGGCGCGGGCATCACCCTGGTGCTCGGGGTTCCGCAAGCCGTGGTTCCGCCGCCCACCCAGTTTGAGAAAATCATGGAGGCAGCCTCCGAGGCGTGGGGTTTCCTGATTCCTCTGGTTGCGATTGTCATCCTTTTCCCCGTCTGGTTGGTGAAGGGGCGTGACCCCAAACTCGGGCCAGCGGGCGTGCGATTCGAGCCTCCCGAGGATGTGGCCCCCGCCTTTTGCGGCGTGCTCATCGACGACCGAGTGGATGGTCGCGACCTGAGTGCCGGGATCATGGGGCTGGCGGTGAAGGGCTATCTTAAGTTCGGCACCACGCAGCGTGATGGTCGGTTTTCGCCGGATACCAGCTACATTCGATCGACCGATAAGCCAGTGGGGAAGGATCTGACCCCTTGGGAGCAGGATTTGCTTCATGCGCTCTCGCCGCCGTTCGATAAACTCTCGATGACAGATTTGCAGAATCGGCTGCGCTACGAAGTCCCGAGCCTGGCCAGGAAACTCCGAGCGAAACTAGTCGACCGAGGCTATTACCGCCGAGATCCTCAGGAGACAAAAAGCGCGATTTGGGGTGCCGTTTTCACCGTCGGCATGATCGCTTTCTTCTTCGGCGGAGCCCTCATCAATCTTTTGTTCACTCGACTGGCCTCGACAAATGTCGCGGCGATTTCGGTTGGCCTCGGGATCGTGGGGACATTGATCGTGATCGCGATTTTCGCTCACCTCATGCCTGCCCGAACCTACTTGGGCGCGAAGAAGCATCAGGAAGCGAAGGCGTTCTTCGAAGCGATGCGGTACCGGGGACACTACATGACCTGGGTCAGCAAGACCAATCTGGATCTGGCGAAGTACGAGGAATATCTGCCTTACGCGGTGGCCTTTGGTTTGGTGAAAGAGTGGTCGTCGATTTGCGGGAGTGTGCTCACCGAGATGCCGTCTTTTTTCGATTCACCGGGCGTAGGCTTTGATTGGAACACCTACTGGTTCGTGAGTTCGCTGGACAACAGCCTACATTCGATCAGTCGTTCGCTGGACGCTTCGTCCCTCAATGCACGCGGCAGCGATGGATCGTGGGGCGGCGACGGCAACTCTGCATGGAGCGGAGGCTCCGGGTTTGACTTCGGCGACGGCGGCGGATTCAGCGGCGGAGGATTCGGCGGCGGTGGCGGCGATAGCTGGTGAGGCCTAGCCTTCTGGATTGGGCTTGAACTTGATGCTGACGCTGTTGATGCAGTAGCGCTGTCCCGTCGGAGTCTTGGGGGCATCGTCGAAGACGTGACCCAAGTGGGATCCGCACTTCGCACACATCACTTCGATTCGGCGCATGCCGTAGCTGAGGTCTTCCTTGTACTCAATCGCGTCGGTGTGCCCGCGGAAAAAGCTCGGCCATCCGCAGCCGGAATCGAACTTCGTATCGGAATCGAACAGCTTCGCCCCGCAAGCGCGGCAGGAGTATTCTCCTTCGCCTTTGAAATCCCAATACTCCCCCGCGAAGGCGCGTTCGGTGCCCTTGAGCCTCAGAACTTCATACTCCTGGGCGCTGAGTTCTGCCTTCCACTCCTCTGGTGACTTTTCGACTTCGTACTGCTTGCTCATGAATCTTCTTTATGACGTTGGGGTGCTTGGGTTTGTTGGCGCATCTGGGTCGTTGGCGAGGGCTTCCTCAATGGCGGGCTTCATATCCAGGCCTTGCCATGCCACATCCGTGATCGCTCCGGCTTCGATGAGAGCCCGCAGAACCATGGGTTGACTGATCGCCAGGACGACCAACGGAACGCCGTCCTTGCTGCGAGAGTTCGGGCTGGCTCCATTCTCGATGAGCACATGGATGACCTGAATGAACTCCTCGCGCTTGGACTTTTTGTTCTCGGCCACCGCCATCGCCACGACGCCGGAGAGGAGTTCTTCGCCAACCCGATCAACGCTGCGGACGTCGGCGCCATGCTTGAGCATGACGAGCGCGGCTTCAAGATGCCCGCCTTCGCATGCTTCTTCAAAGGCGGATCGGTTGAGGAATCCGGGGAGGTTGGGGTCGGCGCCTGCTTGCAGGAGATCTTCCATGATGTCCCAGTTTTGGTGCTCCATGCACTGGCTCAGATGGCTCATTTTGCCCTTGGCTCTGTTGGGTTTCGCGCCCCGTTCGAGGAGGATTTTGACGTTCTCACGCCGACCCTCGAGGATCGCTCCCATGAGGGGGGTGAGCCCGAACCAGCCTTCCGCGCTCGGATCCGCCCCGGCATCGAGCCTTTCGATCAGCTTCGTTGGATCTTCCTTGCCCGCGATGTCCACCAGCCGGTTCTTGCCGGGCAGCTCGACCACGATCACGAAGAGCAGGACGAGAACCGCAAAGACAATCAGAACAATGAGCCAGGTCGGCATGAGTGGCGGGTTTATACCACTTGCCTTGCTGAGAAACCTATCTTTTCCATGCTGGATTGTTGGCGGCGGGCGAGGGATAGTCGGCTTTGCGCAGGGCTTCGCCGAGTTGGGCTTCGAGGTAACGGGTTTCGGACGTGAACTGCCGTATCGCGTCCCGAGATTGCGCCTCCATGACACCGGTGTAAACCACCGAACTCGCAACCAGGATCGCGGTGAACGTCGCGACGGACTTCGCTTGGGCGAGCGCAGCAACTCGCTCCTTCTGGAGACAAGCGAGCGTGGCGAGCACCGTGAATCCCAGGCTCCAGAAGAGGACCGGCGTGAACGTCGGTTCGGACATGGTCCTGATTGGCCATTCGCCATACACGTTGGTTGGCTGGAAGCTGACGTATCCGCTTACTTTCATCTCGGCAAAGATGGTGAGGGTCAACAAGATGAGGGGAAACCAAGGGGCCATCCACGTACTTGCCTTCAGTTCGGGCTTCCAGGCTAGCAGATAGCCTCCGATTGCAAGAAGGCTTCCAAAGATGCCCACCAAGATGTACTCAATTCGAGCGGATCCGGTCTGGATGATGATCTGTGGGAGTGCGAGGGCGATGAGGGGGAACAAGATGTGGGCGCGCTTGTAAATGAGGCATGCCGCAGACACGAGGCAAAGAGCGATGATTGTTTCTGGAACGCCTTTGCCTCCGCTTCTGCCGGTGAGCGTGAGCAGATAGGCAAAGAGAGGCGCGACGGCAAAAGCCGGACGCAGGAGTCCGAGCCAGCCTGATTCAGCCCACTTCCGCGCCCACCACAGTCCGGCAGCCATCAAAAGTCCGCAGAGCAAGGCTCTCCACGTAGTCGCATAGCCCATCGTCGGGCCGAACAGGACGAGGCGGTGCAGATCGGCGAGAGCTCCCTGAGGGAGACTGAGTGCCTTTCGATCGAGCAAAATTCTCCACGAGCGGTCATCTGCATGGCCTGCTTCCGCGAATAGCCTCTCCGCCTCGGCAACGGAGAAATACTGCGGGTTCCGTGGGAGCCGCGTCTCACCTGCGGAGGTCTTCACGAGACTCAGCCGATGGGTGGAGGACCCCACAAGTTGACCGATGAGGCTCTGGGAATCATCGGCCATCAGAAGCCCGAGGCGCGCGAGAGCGAGTCGAAGTTTCGCCGTTTCGGCGAAGGATCGCCCCACGAGTACGCCTCGAGTGACCCACCGATGAGAGGCGAAATGAGGGAAGAGAATGGCTGTGGACTCCGCCACCATTTCGTTCTCGGTTGCTTGCCCAACAAGTTGTTGGAAAACGCGGCGGCGAACATCGATCTCGACCCAGCCGAAGTCATTGTAGGCACTGCAGGAGCTGGCTCGTAACACGAGGTTTTCGGCAGCGACAGTGTCGCCGCGACTCAAGGAGTCGGTCGCGAGTTCCAGCCACCAAAAAGCGTTGTTTGGGTCGAGTTCGCTTCCTTGGGTCAGGAGCCTCTTTCGGGCTTCGGTCAGGGCAATCCGCTCGGCGGATTCAACCGGTTGGTTTGGGCGCGGTTCGCTTGATACCATGCTCGAAGCACGGGCGGCAATTCCCTTGAGATCCAAATCATCGGATTGGATCGCTGCCGCCACCGCAGATGATCTCCAGTTGAGAGCCTCTGACTTACTCTCCGCCGGGAAGCTTCCCAAATTGTAGATGACCTTTGCCTCTAAGCTCACCGCATCGGGATCGACACCTTTCAGAGTCTGCTCCATTGAGACTCGCCAACCAGCGAGGAGGCCGGTCCGGGTATCGGGGTGGATCATGCCGGCGACGAGGCTCACGACGACCAGGGCCGCCGCGAGCTTGAGCGACTTCAGATCACCCACGTCCGAGACTCCCTCTGCGACTGATCATCTTCCTGGGCGAGCTGTTGGAGCTCCCTCTCGCCGGGAGCCACCGCGCCGACCGAGGCCCCGCCGAGGGCGCTGAGCCACCACACGCACAGAGACCCCAACGCCAGAGTCATCACCACACCCGTCGATGCATCGCCTTTCTCCCCTTGAGAACAAGCGAGTCCGTCGTAGTGGCTTTGGAGCAGTCGGGTGAGTTCGCGGTCGGTCATTCGGTGATCTCCCATTGCGCGCGGAAGGCGGCCTTGGCGGCATGGAGCCGGCTCGCCACGGTCCCCATCGGGATCTCCATTGCAGCGGCGATTTCCTTGTAGCTCAGCTCCTCGCCGATCGCAAGGGCCAAGATGGTCTGATGTTCGGGAGAGAGTCGGGCCAGGGCGTCGCGCACTTCCAGGCGCTCCTGCGTTCGGCTGGGCGTGCTTGGCTCGGTGAGGGTTTCCCACTCATACTTACGCTGGAGCGCGTCCATCGCGCTGCGGATCACCGCTCGCCGAATATAAGCTGTCACCAGCGGGGCCAGTTGGGGCACGTTGGGAGCCTGCAGGATCTTGACGAATGCCGTCTGAACCGCGTCTTCCGCCGTCGAGCGGTTGCCCGTGATGCGCAGAGCGAGCCGCAAGGATTCCGCTCGGAACGATTCCAGTTCCGCAATCCTCCCGTTCTCCAGCCTCATCGTCGTCGCGTCCGTCATTGCCTGACTCTCTGATGACTATGACCGGAGCGGGGCACCATTTCTTCGGCGGCCGTTTCAAAAACTCTTCGGATCAAGGAATCGCGTTCGACTGGACATCTGCGAGGCTGGGTAGACCCGAAGCACGATGACTTCTGCCGGATCGTCGCTCACTGAGTAGAACACGAGGTGTGAGTGGTAGACGGTTTGGCGAATCTCCATGTCGAACCGATGCGGGTCATCGATCGCCCTGAACCGGCGCGGCATTGTCTCAAGAGACTCAATCTGTTCCTGAAGACCGGATATCCACCGCTCTGCTGGGGGCTCCGCTTTCTCCTGAAGCAGGATGTAGCTGGCATAGTCGTCGATGTCTCGCGCCGCTTGCGCGGAGATCCTCACCTCATACATCGAGTTTCGATCGAATGTCTCGGAAGACGTCAGCCGCTGGTCTCGCCGGTGCCTCGTTCAGCGAATCGATGCCTTCCTGGATGGCGCGTGCAAGTTCGGCACGCTCGTAGGCTTCCGCCATTTTCTGATAGTGCTCCACGTTGACGATGACCCCCTCTGCTTTGCCATTCACCGTGAGGACTTCCGGCTCCCCCGTCTCGCGGATCCGGTTCAGAAACTCGCGGTAATTGCGGACGAAGTCGGTGACAGGGTGGATTCGATCAGCGCGAATCATATAGGTAAGAATATAGCATAGAATTCTTTGCGAGCCAAACTCGAGCCACAAGAAAGGCCAGTCGCGTTCGACTGGCCTTTCCGAGGAGGATTCCTCCCTGAATCTTACTTAGGCAAGCGAGCGTTGACGGCGTCCCAGTCGATGACTTCGGCGTAGGCGTCGATGTACTTCATCCGAGCCGTTTGGAAGTCGAGGAAGTACGCATGCTCGTAGACGTCCATTGCCAGCAACAGGGTGTGGTTCCAAGCAGGGAAGGTGTCTTGGGCATCGCCGATGTAGGTGTGGACGCGCTGCTCAGCGTGATCATAGCCCAGGAACACCCAGCCCCGACCCGCCATGCCAGTGGCCTTCCAGTCCGCAAGCCAGCGCTCGAAGCTGCCGTAGGATTCGTTGATCAGCGTGGCCACATCGCCGGTTGCCGGGCCGCCCTCGCCGCCGAGAGTCTCGAAGTAGACCTGGTGGTTGATGTAGCCGCCGTAGGCGAACGCATAGTTCACCTTGAGGGCGCGCATTTCGCTGTAGATTTGGTTCGCCTTCGCGGGGTCGATCTCCATGTTCGCCAGAGCGGTGCGAATTTCGTTGGTCTTGTTGGCATAGCCCTTATAAAGGCCCAGGTGAGCCTCGTGGGTGGCGCGGCTGATGCCAACGCGCTCGGTAGTGAAGACCTTCTCCGGAAGGGCATCGGGGACAACAACGAGCTTGGGATCCATAACTTTCGGTACTCCTTTCGCGGGTTGTGCGCGCGGCCCAACCCTGGCCCTGGGGCCGTTCTCTTCATCTTACGGGGTTGGGGCGGTGCCTGTCACGGTCGCTGGGCCGCCTGCCCGAAAATGTATTGTTCGGTGAAGTTGGAAAAAGTGCCTGGAACCCCTTTCGATTCAAGCCGAGAATGTGTAACCTAAGACTATGAACGAATCACTGATTCGAGCTCTCGCCTCCGCTCCTCATATTGTGGAGCGGCTGTTGCGTGTTTTCCCTCACGACCGACTGGACGATCGGATTGAAGCCGACCGGTTCACTGCTCGGGAAGTGATTGCCCACCTCGCGGACTACGAGCAGGTCGTTCTGGATCGGATTCGCGCCGCGAACGAAAAACCCGGACGCGAAGTTCCGTTCTACAACCCCGATCAGCGCGCCGCCGATCACCACTTCGACAAGAAGGAAGTGTTCCACGAGGCCGAAGTCTTTGAATCCCGCCGAGGCATGACGATTGACTATCTCCGAGACATGACTCCGGAAGATATGAAGAAGACCATGAAGCGCCCGGATGGCGTGGAGTTCGAAATCGGCGAGTACGTTCAATACACTCTGATGCACGATCTGGAGCATCTGGAGCAGTTGAGCGCCTACCTGGCCACCGAAGTGGCCACGATTAGCTGAACCCAGCCCGGTCATTTCAAAAGAGAAACGAGCCTGAGCAGATCGCTCGGGCTCGTTTGCTTTGAAGAGGAGATGAGTTAAGGCGGGTTAGGCCTTGCGTCGCTTGCGGGCAGCCATCGCAGCACCCAGGCCAAGAGCGATCATCGTGCCCGGCTCCGGAACTGCTTCCAGGCTGGTGAGGGTGAGGTCGCCGCTGGCACCGGTGTCGAACCGAACCACCATCTGGTCGATGTCGTTGAAGTTGATACCGCTGAACTCGTTGAATCCGACCGTCATCATGAACGGGGTATTCACTTGGTTGCCTGGGATCGACTTGGTCACCGTGGCGTAGTTTCCGCCGTTGCTCGAGCTGCTGCGCACCGAGACGATGAGGCTGCCCGGAGCATCGCTGCTCTCGAAGTTGAACTTGAACGCGTTCTCGGTGGAGAGGTTCAGATTCAGGTTTTGATTCGTGGTGCCCGATCCGCTGGAAGCGAAGCCATAGCCAATTTCGCCGAAGCCGTTGACTTGGCCTTGGGAGGAGAGGGAATAGCTGCCGCCGGCAATGTCAGTTTGGATTTCCAGACCGAACGGGTTGGATTGCACGCCGGTGAGGGCGTAGCGGTCTCCGCCAACCATCGATCCGGTTTGGAATCCGAGGCTGGTGCCTGCGTTGATGGTTTGGCTGACGTTGCCGGTGCTGAAATCGTCCAGCATGATGGCAGCGTGTGCCAGGCCACTGACCGCGGTGAGGATGAGCAAGATGGGGGTTCGCATGATTTTCAGGTAACTCCGTGGATGTGGGCCTTGGCCCTCCGTGAGCTTTCAGCTTGCACTCGCTGTGCCACGAAAAGAAGTCGGGGCGATTTCTGGTAGTCCTACGGGGCAGGTGAAATTGAAGGAGCGAGACGCGAAAAAGCCCAGGAGTGAGGTGGCCCCTGCACTCCTGGGATTGTGTGACGCCGAAGCGCTCGACTTTACTTACGTCGTCGACGAGCGGCGAAACCAGCTGCTGCGACGGCCAGCAGGCTCATCGTTGCCGGTTCGGGAACGGCCTTAAAGGAGTCGATGGTGACATCGCCGCTGGTGGCGGGGTCGATTTCGACATAGATTTGATCAAGGTCGCTGAAGTTGAACCCAGTGAACTCCGAGAAGTTGTAGGTCAGCAGGGTCGGGGTGTTGACGTTGCCGCCGGGCAGACTCTTCGTCACCGTGATCAGAGTGCTCGGGTTTTGTTGCGCGCTGCGCACCGAGATCGTGATGTTGGTTGGCTCGTCGTTCGACAGAACCAGGATCTCGAAGGCGCTTTCCGCCGACGCATCGAAGTTCATGTCTTGGAAGCCGAAGGTGCTGCCGAGATCTTGGTATCCATAGCCCAGCTGAGCGAAACCATTCACGCCCGGTTGGCTAGAGACGCTGAGGCGACCGGTGATCGCATCAACTTCAAATTCCAGACCGAAGGCGTTCGATTCCACTTGCGAGCGCATGAGGCGATCGCCACCGAGCATCGAGCCAGCCTGGAAGGCATAGCCCGTACCGGAGACCGAGCCAGCGCCCGTATCATAGTCGTCATAAACGAGGGCCGCTTGCGCCACGCCTGCCACCACCGACAGACCCGCAAGAGTAGACAAAGTAAGGATGTTCTTCATTCTTTCTCTCCAAATTCAGTTGTGAGTCTTAGGCCTTGCGACGTCGCGCAGCCAGGGCAGCGGCACCAAGGCCGAGAGCGATCATCGTGCCCGGCTCAGGAACAGCTTCGAACGAATCGAGAACCAAGTCGCCCGAGGTCGAGGTGTTGATGTTCGCGACAATCGTGTCAATGTCGGCGAAGTTGATTCCGGCAAACTCGGAGAAGTTGAAGGTCACCGATTGCGGAGTCGTCACCATGTTCGGCATCACAGCCTTAGCCGCCGAAGAGACGGTCGTGCTGCCGGATCGGAGAACCACCGTGATGGTCGCCGGGTTGTCGTTCGAGAGAACGTTGAACTTGAGCTGCGTGAAGCTGCTCAGATTGGCGTTCAAGTCGTTGGCAATGTTCACGGAACCGGTCGAGTCCACGCCCCAGGCGATCGTCGTGTCGGCATCGACTTCGTTCTTCGACGAGGTCGAGAAAATGCCATTGACGACCGTGGTCGAGTGGGACAGGCTGAACGGGTTCGCCGTGATGTTGTGCATCACATAGCGGAATCCGCCGGGAACCGTCGCTGCCGTGTAGGTTGCGTTCGATCCGCTGAAAATCTTGTCATTGATGTTGCCATCAGTGAAATCGTCAAGCACCAAAGCGTGCGCAAAAACGCCCGCAGTGGCAAGGGCCACCAAGAGAATTGCTCTCATATACTTTTTCCTCTGCAAGAAATGTGGTCGGGGCAAATGCCTCGCCCAACAGAAAAAGTATAGACCCCGAACTGTTAAGAAATGTGGGGAATTGCGGGAATCGACGCAAGACTGGCAACCCTACCAGGGTAGACCCTTGACAAAGCGATAGTTGCGTGTGCACAGAAACCGCGCTTTAGGTTCAAAAGTGGGACGGGGCCAGGGTGAACCGCTCAACTGATTCGATTCCCCCTGGATCACTGTTCTGCGATTGAACTAGGCCTTCTTGACCCGCTTGCGCCGTGCCAATGCCGCCGCACCAGCCAGCAGAGCCATCGTTGCCGGCTCAGGAACCGCCTCGACGCTCGTGATCACCAAGTCGCCCTCACCCAGAGGATCGATCTTGACCAGCACCCGGTCAATGTCGCCGAAGTTGATGCCGGTGAATTCGCTGTAGTTGAACACCACTTGGGTCAAGCTGCTTGTGTTCTGCCCCGTCAGAGTCTTGGTGACTGAGGACGTGTTGCCCGTGGTGCTGCTGTAGAGCTCGATCTTAAATTCGGTGTCCAGGTCGTAGCTCAGCACGTTGATCACAAACTGATCCGGAGCCGAGAGGTCAAGATTCATGTCGTCTGCCACCGGAGCCGAGCTCGGGGCCGCAACGCCGTAGGTGAGACAGGCAAAACCATCGACCTGAGCCTGCGAGCTGAGAGCGAGGATTCCTGCAACCGCATCAATCTGGATGCTGAGACCCGTGCTGCTCTGGACTTCCAAGTGGGTGTGGCGATCTCCGCCCACCATGGTGCCAGCTTGGAAAGACTTCAGCGATCCGGTATTGATGGACCCGCTGTAGACACCGGTACTGAAATCGTCGATGATGGCCGCCTGAGCCGAACTGGCGGCAAGAGCCAAAAATGCAAGACCTGCAACGCTAAACGTGAACTTATTCATCTCTTCTCCTGATGGTCAAAAGTGACCTCTCAAACGAATCCCGTTCGAGAACAGGGAGAGTATAGCGCGCACGTCACCAACGTGAACCTGAATCGGGCTAATTTTGAATCAAACTGGTATTTCTGCCGAGCCGAGCACCCAGGGGCAAATCGGCGAGGGCCCGCGACAAACGAAAAACCGGCGGAGACAAGAGTCTCCGCCGGTAGGTTGGGCGCGAACAACAAGCGCCGAGGGGATGCTTAGCTGTTCTTCTTGCGACGAGCAGCCAGGGCCAGAGCGCCCGCCAGCAGGGTCATGGTCGTCGGCTCAGGAACCGCCTCGATCGAGTCGAGGGTCAGGTCGCCGCTGACTTGCGTGTTGAACTCCACCAGAATCTGATCAACATCGGCGAAGTTGATGGTGCTCCACTCGCTGAAGTTGTAGGTCAGAGTCGTGGGGGTGTTGACCATGTTGCCCGGAAGATTCTTCGTCAGCATCTCCGTGACGCCAGCCGAGCGCAGGCTCATGGTCACGCTCACCGGCTGGTCGTGGGAAAGAACGTCGATTTCGAATCGGTTCTCCGCGCTCAGGTTCAGGTTCATATCCTGGAACGCAAACGCTCCCGAGTTGTTGAAATAGCCATAACCGATTTGCGTGTAGCCATCCACTCCGGCTTGGGAGGAGATGTTGAACGTTCCGGTCACGGTGTTCACCTGATAGCTCAGGCTGAACGCATTGCTGGTCACTTCCATCTTCAGGCCGCGGTCGCCACCGGACATGCTGCCATTTTGGAAATCAAGAAGCGAGCCCGACGTGATGCTTTGAGCAACTGCGCCGGACGAGAAGTCATCGATCACGACAAGAGCGGAAGCGGGAACCGCCGCCAGGATGCTCAGGCTAAGTGCTGAGCTCACCAAAAGAGCTTTTCTCATTTTTCTTCTCCAACCTCCGATCTCCCCAAGGGCGAATCAGAGCCATGGATTCAGAAAAGGCCCACCGGTAACCTCCAGATTACCAACGCACAACCTCACCGAAATCCAATCGGGTGCCTCCAAACGAGGCGAACCACGATCAAAGTATAGAAGTGTGCTCACAAGAAGTGCGTGCCATTGCACAAGTTTTAACAAGAAACAAGTAGCCCTAACAGGGTCAGTCCCTGTAAAGATACGAGTATTCTCGGTTCAAATACCTGGGCATGGCCTAGGGACGAGCGAGACCACCTACTCGCCAAAATACTGGGGTCTCTTGTGAGGAGGAAGTTCGCCCAACATGGGCTGATTTTGATCTTTCTCCGAGAGGAAAACATCATCAAGCGGCCACTCAATCGCCAGAGCGGGGTCGAGATAGTGAATCCCGCCGTCATCCTCTTTACTAAAGAAATCTGTGCACTTGTAAGTGACCAACGCCTCTTCGCTGAGCGTGCAGAACCCATGAGCAAATCCTTTCGGCACGAAGAGCATACGGTGGTTTTCTTCACTCAAAATGACCGCGTGCCACTGACCAAAAGTGGGTGATCCTTCTCGAATATCCACCGCAACATCAAAGATTTCTCCCCGGAGAGCGGAAACCAGCTTGCCCTGCGGATTCGGCCACTGAAAGTGCAAACCTCTCAAGATTCCCTTTCTCGTGCTCAAGGAGACATTGTCCTGAACAAAGCGATCGGTGAATCCTTGCTGCTGGTACTTCGCCCAGTTATAAGCCTCGAAGAAGTAGCCACGAGAATCGCCAAACACGTCCGGCTCGACAACCAAAACTCCGGGCAAGGGGGTTTCGATGAGCTTCATGGTTAAACCGCTCCCTCCGCCACCTGAATCAGATAGCGACCATAGCGGTTCTTGCTCATGGCTTCGCCTTGCTGCATCAAATCTTCTGCCGTGATCCAGCCCATCCGGAAGGCGATTTCCTCCAGGCAAGCGACCATCAGCCCCTGCCTTTCCTCAACGGCCTGGACAAAGTTGGACGCTTGAAGCATCGATTCCGCTGTTCCCGTGTCGAGCCAGGCGAATCCGCGGCCGAACCGGGTGACGTGCAAGGAACCCTGCTCCAGATAGAGTCGGTTGAGGTCGGTGATCTCCAGCTCTCCGCGCGGCGAGGGCTTGAGAGCCTTGGCGAGCTCCACGACTTGCTGGTCATAGAAGTAGAGCCCGGTGACGGCAAAGTTGGACTTTGGCTCTTTGGGCTTTTCCTCGAGTGTCTCTGCACGGCCCTCGGCATCGAAACTCACGACCCCATAGGCCTCTGGATGTTCGACTTGCGTCGCGAAAACGGTGGCCCCGGTTTCGCGCGCATGGGCTTCGCGCACCAGGCCGGTGAGGTTTTGACCGTAAAAGATGTTGTCTCCCAGCACGAGGGCGGCCGGATTCCCGCCGAGGTACTCGTCTCCAATCAAGAAAGCCTGCGCCAGCCCCTCTGGCTTCGGTTGGACTTCGTAGGTGAACCGCACCCCGAACTGCTCGCCATTGCCCAACAGCCGCTGGAAGGCCTCTTGCTCGTGCGGCGTGGTGATGATGAGAATCTCGCGGATCCCCGCGAGCATCAGCACGCTGAGCGGGTAATAGATCATGGGTTTGCTGAAGACCGGGATCAGCTGCTTGCTAACGCCGAGCGTGATGGGATGAAGCCGAGTGCCGCTCCCTCCGGCCAGTACAATGCCCTTGCGGTCGCTCACGAGTTCACTCCCTTGCCATAGTGGGTGTCGATCCATTCGCGGTAGGCACCAGTCTTCACACTGTTGATCCACTCCGGGTTCTGGAGATACCACTCCACCGTCTGGTGGAGTCCTTCTTCAAACGTGACGCTTGGCTCCCAGCCGAGCTTCTCCCGGATCTTGCTGGCATCAATCGCGTACCGGAAATCGTGCCCGGGTCGGTCGGCGACGAACGAGATGAGTTGCAGATACTGATCTTCGGAGCTGTTGGTCAGTTGGGCCAGGCTTCGACAGATGCCCTCCACCACCTGGAGGTTGGTGCGCTCGCTGTTCCCGCCAATGGCGTAGGTTTCTCCAATCTCTCCCCGTTCGAGAACCGTCCAGATTGCATCAACATGGTCGTTCACAAAGAGCCAGTCGCGGATGTTGGCTCCTTTGCCATACACCGGAAGCGGCTCCATTGTCAGCCCCTTGAGCACCATCACCGGAATCAGCTTCTCGGGGAACTGATAGGGGCCGTAATTGTTGCTGCAGTTCGTGATCTTCACCGGGAGCCCATAGGTGTGATTCCACGCCCTCACCAAATGGTCACTTGAGGCTTTGCTCGCGCTGTAAGGGCTGCTGGGGTCGTAGGGAGTGGTTTCGGAAAAAGCCCCTGTCTCACCGAGCTCGCCGAAAACCTCATCGGTTGAGACGTGGTGGAAGATGCGCCCCTCAAACTGGTCCGACCAAATGGTTCGGCAGGATTCAAGCAGATTGTATGTGCCAATGATATTCGACTGAATGAAGTCGCCAGGGAACTTGATGCTCCTGTCGACGTGGGTTTCTGCAGCGAAGTGAATGACCCAGTCTGGTTGAAAGGCTTCCACCACTTGGTGAGTATCGGCGGAATGCGCGAGGTTCACCTTGGCGAAGTCGTAGTTGGGCAAATCCTCGATCTCTTGGAGACTCAGCGGATTCCCCGCGTAGGTGAGGGCATCGAGGTTCAGAAACTGATGCTCGGGGTGCCGGGGCACCATGCGCCGCAGAAAGTTCGCGCCAATGAACCCGCAGCCTCCGGTCACCAGGATATTCATGCGGTCTAGTTTACTGCCTCGCTCTCCCCCACCGCCCCACGATCCCGGTTCCGAGTGAATTCGGCGTAGAATAGGAGAGTGAGTAAGCTTCCGACCATTCCAGAAGAGCTCAAGCATGTTCTGGTCGCGACTCCAGAAGTCCTCAGTGGGGGCATTCGCTTTGTCGGGACTCGAATTCCCGTGGAGGCTCTCATCGACACGCTCCTTGCCGGTCAGGGCTTAGATGTTTTCCTCTACGAGTGGCCAGACGTGACGGAAGAGCAGGCGATTGCGGTCGCGAACTGGGTGCGTGGTCAGGCCCTAGATCGCCTGGGGATCGAGCGTGCGAGCTGATGAGGATTCTCTTGGACAACTGTGTGCCTCGTACCCTCGCGGCGGCCCTCCTTGGTCACGAGGTGACTCATTGCCGCGCAATCGGTCTTCACGAGTTCGAAAACGGGAAACTTCTGAAAGCTGCTGAGGAAGGGGGCTTTGACGTCCTTCTCACGGTGGATCGTGGGTTTCAGCATCAGCAATCCTTGGCTGGTCGAAGCCTCTCTCTGATTACGGTGCAGGGAAATGGGACAACTGTTCCCGCACTGATGGTTCATGTGCCGGCGATTCTCCACGCTCTCGCGGATTTGGAGACAAACAAGGAAACCGGGCGGAGCATCGTCATTGCCCCGCCGACATCGTAGCTTGGCTATTCGAAGCTCTCAAGACCGGGTGATTCAGATATCAAGGAACACAACGTAAAATAGCATGATGATCCCGCAAACGATCCCTCCTGAACTTCAGGGAGTTCTGGTCGCGACTCCGGACACTCTCAGCGGGAGCATCAGGTTCCGGAACACGCGAGTACCCCTCAAGGCCCTCCTAGATACGCTCCATGCAGGCGAGGGCGTGGAAGAGTTTTTGGAAGGCTGGCCCGATGTATCGCGAGACGACGCCCTGGTTGTACTCCGCTGGATACATGACTATGCTGTGCAAGGAATGAGCGGCGTCGAGCAGGCATCTTAGTGAAAATCCTGCTCGACAACTGCGTCCACGGCCGATTCGGCATTTTCCTCGCAGGCCATGAGGTCGTCCACTGCTCCCAGGTTGGCTGGGGTGCCCTGCAAAACGGCAAGCTTCTGCGGGCGGCTCATGCAGAAGGATACGACGTGCTGATCACCGTTGATCAGGGGATTCGTTCTCAGCAGGATGCTCGAAATTTGCCCCTTCACCTCCTTACCTTGGAGACGCCCGATATTCGCCTCCCGTCGCTGGCCGAGCTTGTCCCATCCATCCTCGAAGTCCTTGCCCAACTCGAAACAGAAAACGAAACCGGGCGGAGCATCGTCATTGCCCCGCCCGGTCGAGATTCCGGCGAATAGTTCGCGCCGCCTACTCCATCGTCACCCGAACCGCCGCGACGACTTCTTCAACGCTCGGCAGAGCGGCATACTCATAGATCGGGTTGTAGCCGATGTGAACATCGCCCCGGCTCACCAACTGAGGAGAAGCCAAGAACAGGCTAAACCGATCCGCATCGCTCACCATTTCGCTGATCACGTTTTGACCAAAACCGCAGGTCTTGGTGTCTTCTTGAATCACCACCAGACGCCCGGTTTTCTCGACCGATGCAGTCAGGGTCTCGATATCCAGGGGGACGATGCTGCGCAGGTCAATGACCTCAATGCTGACTTCACCCGCGAGCTTATCGGCGGCTTCATGGGCGAGTTCGAGCGTGTTGCCGTAGGTGGCAATCGTCACATCGCTGCCTTCGCGCACAACTTTGGCCTTACCGAAACCGAGCGGCTCAATGGACTTCACGTCCACCCGCTTGCGGAAGATGTGCTTCGGAACCAGGATGAAGCAGGGATCATCACTGTGCATCGCCGTCCAGAAGAGGCCCGCCGCATCTTCCGGCGTGCTCGGAATCGCCAGCTTGATCCCCGGCGTGTGAGCCAAATAGGCCTCGTTCGCCTGGCTGTGCCAGAGAGATCCGCCCGGCAGATAAGCCCCATACGGCGCGTAAATGCACATCGGGGTCTTCCAGTGACCAAAACTGCGCCAGCGCGTGGTGCTGATGTTCGTCATGATCTGGTTCCACGCGGGAGCCATGAAGTCGACGAATTGAAGCTCAAACACCGGCTTCTTGCCGTACATCGCCATGCCGACGGCGACACCAATCACGGTGGCTTCGGCGAGCGGCGAGTTGAACACTTGCTTCGGGAAGTTCGCGCTCAAGCCTTCGGTCAGCTTGAACACGCCGCCCTTGGGATCTTCGATGTCCTCGCCAAAGAACACGACATCGGGGTCGGATTCGACGGCTTTGTGGAACACCTTGTTGATCGCATCCACCATCGTCTGAGGGCCAGCTTCGATCGGCGGCTTCTCGGGACGATCCGGCGTACCCCAGCAGTGATCCTCGACTTCCTCCGCCTTCGGATCCTCCGCCAGTTCGGCTTTACGATACTCCTCGTCGACCAGGGTAATGATCTCCTCCTGCATCTTCTCGAACTGCTCCATAGTCAGTTCGCCAGATTCGATGAGTTCGTCGCGCAGCAGCTTGATCGGGTCGCGATCCGCCATCTCTGCGATGTCATCGAGGTCTCGATAAACGCGGTGGTCATCCGAGCTTGTGTGGCTGCTCAGTCGGTCCAGATCAAACCAAATCAGAGTCGGGCCATCGCCTCGGCGAGCCTTGCCGACCGCTTCCAGAGTTGTCTGGAGAACCAGCTCCGGCCGGCGGCCATCGCACTTCACCACATAGTCCTCGGCGATGATGCCGGGGATGTTCAAGGCCATGAAATGGGCGGTCGGGGTCGAGATTCCGTATTTGTTGTCTTCAATGCAGAAGATCACCGGAAGCTTTTCCTGCACGGCAAATGCCCAGGCTTCGAAGAACTCGCCCTGACGCATCGCGGCATCGCCGACGGTTGCGACGACAACGCTGTCCTTGCCATCCAGTTTCATCGCCCAGCCAACACCTGCTGCGGGAATCAATCCGCCGCCGGTGGGAGTGCAGACACTGCCGACATTGAGTTCGCGGCTCGAATAGTGGCCTGGCATCTGCCGACCACCCGAACTCGAATCACGCTTGGCCAGATAAGCCAAGGCCAGCTCGTAGCTGCTCATGCCGCGAGCCATCATCAAGCCACGGTCGCGGTAGTAAGGGAACAGCCAGTCGTCGGGGCGCAAAGCGTGGGCCATCGCTCCGATAGCTTCGTGACCCATGCCACTCACCTGGAACCAGCCTTTGCTTTGGCGGAGGAGGATGCCTTCTCGGCGGTCACCTTCCCGGCTGATCATCATCATGCGCAGGAAGTCGAGTTTGACGAGGGGTTTTGTCGGCGCAGGAATCACGGACATCGTCTTCTTGTTTCTCCATTGAAACGGACGAACCATCGCGGTTCGCCGACTCCCAGTATAGCTGGAGTCGTGCCACACGCACGGGGATGGTCGAAACCGGGCCTACTTCTTGAGCAAATCGCTCAGTTTCACCACGCTGCCGCTCGCCGTCAAGGCAAGGTTTCCATCCTCCCGCGGAGGATCCGGAACCAACTGCGCCGGGTTGCCGTGGGCATTCCAGGTGAGGTCGCTGCTGCTGAAAACAAGGGCTGTCGTGTCAGGACTCTCGATCTCGCTCGTCAACTTGGCTGAAAAAAGTTCGTTGAACCCGTAGCCATAGGCTTGCCTGTTGGTTTCCCAAAGCGAGGGGGAGCGGAGCTTTTTCTTGGCTTCCTCCTCCGTGAGATCTGCCGTCTTCAAACGAGGCCACACCGCATCCATCCAGCCCTCGGCATAGGGCAGCTGACCCTCAGACGCCTCGTAGAGCCCAATGGCGGTGTGGATCGCCTTTAGGTTATCCATCGACGTCCCGGTGTACTCGCGCTTTTCCGGTTGCTCAAAAGCGCCGACTTTGTTCGCCGCACTGACCAGAGGGCCAAGCCAAACCCACAACGCAATAATCACCCCGGCAAAAACGCCAAGGCAACCGAGCATCATGCGACGCCCCCGAGGATTGCGATCGTCAACCATGCAACTACTTCCTATAAACGTCGGTCGTCTCCCGCAGTTCCGCAGGGAGCCGGTACTCTAGAAGGGTGGTTATACCGGACCGAATACCGCTCTGCATCTTACCAACCCCGATTGGGACGTTGAGCCGTGTTTCGTCTGATTTTGGGACTGAGATCCTTATCAAGCGAGATGATCTCACTGGATTTGCTGGAAATGGAAACAAAGGGCGCAAACTCGAGTATTTGATCTCGGAAATTGTTACTCAAGGTATCGATACGGTTGTGAGTAGCGGAGCGACACAGTCCAATTTCCTCCGCCAGTTGGGTGCGGCTTGCGCCGTCGTCGGCATTCGGTGCCTTGCCGCCACCATGCACGCCCCCTACGAAGAAGCAGACCGCAAAGCCACGGGAATCCTCACCCAAGGGGGCAACCCGGCTCTCGATGAGATCTTCGGACTCGAACGCACCCTGTACCCAGATGGCACCTGGGCCGAGCTTGATGCCCATGCCGAAGCTCTTGCCGAATCCGAGCGGGCTCGAGGAGCCAAGGTTCATGTGATTCCCCTCGGCGGAAGCGGTCCACTCGGAGTCCTCGCCTTCTACCGCGCAGCCGAGGAACTCGCGAGCCAACTGACAGCCCCCGTCGATTTCATCGTTTGCCCCAGCAGCAGTGGCAGCACCCACATTGGCCTGACGTCATCCTTCCTGGGCACTTCCACCAAGGTGATTGGCATCGGCTGCGACCCCGAGCCCGAAATGCTCGATGACTTGGTCGATCTCAGCCGATCCTTTTCTGATGCCTACGGCTTGGCCCCCGCACTGAGCCCTCATCAAATTGATCTGCGCCTCGACTACGTCGGCCCCGGATATGGCGTGCCGTCACCCGAGGGAACCGAGGCTCTGCGGTACCTCGCCAGGCGCGAAGGGATCCTTCTTGACCCTATCTACAGCGCCAAAACATTCGCGGGAATGCTCGACCTTCTGCGCAAGAAAAAAATTGGGGGAAGGGTGCTCTTTTGGCACACCGGCGGCATGCCGGCCCTCTTCGCCCGACCCAGCGACTAACGTTGCGTCGGGGCCTGCTCGAGCGCGGCCCTGGTTTGTTGCCACACCACGTGCTCTTGGGAGTTCATCGTCACGGTCAAGAACCGCACGACTCCAAATCCCGAGAAAATCAGAATCGCCGCAACCAAGCTTCGGGTCGCGAACTTCGACTCGGTGATCAGCCTCTGACCGCGAATGTAGCCGTAAAGGCACATCAGAGCGGTGAGGGTGAAGAGCATGTAGACAATCGGGCCCAGCGGGTGCGGGCGAAAACTCTCGGCAAAGTGACCGTGGATGAAGTGCGTCCAACTCGTAGTCATGCCGCATCCAGGACAAGGGCGATCGAACATCACGACGCTCCCACAAGGCGGCAAGCCCAGCTGGCGATGTGTGCCGTGGCCTTCCGCGCTCGGATTCAGCAGAAAAGCCCCGATCCCCGTGCCCAGCACCCACAAGCCGAACCAGATCAACTGTCCGATCAGGAACTTACGGGGGACATTGCGTTCAAAGAACATCGCTCATCGCCTCGACGGGCAACACACACTCAGGATGCACGGTTGATCCTTCCACGCGTCCCACCCCGACCACGTTGCCATCCAAATCCATAAGTCCGACCATTTTTGTCGGCACTTCATGTTTCAGTGGAACCGGACGTCCGTTGCGGATGTAATCGACATGCCCGACGTTCAGCGTGATCAAGGGCATGGGGTGCAGCGCTTCGGCGAGCGGGATCAGCTTTTCCGGGCTCGCTTCGTCGAGCTCCAGCGCATCCTCAATCCCAAATTGCCCGACGCCTTCTCGGGTCAGGGAAGTCACAATCGCCCCGCATCCCACTGCCTGACCGAGATCGTGGGCAAGCGTGCGCACATAGGTACCTCCCGAGCATACAATTACCGCCTCCAGTTCATCTCCGTTCCACGAATCCACACTGAACTGCTCGATAAAAACGCGCCGGGTTGTCCGTTCGACCTCAATCCCCTTCCGCGCATAGTCGTAGAGAGGCCGACCATCCTTCTTGACCGCGCTGTAGAGCGGCGGCAGCTGGTCGATTTCTCCCTGGAACTGAGGCAACGCCTCGGCAACTCGCGCCTCCAGATCACCCGGAACAGGTTTTTCTGCCACGATCTGACCATCTGCGTCGTAGCTGTCCGACTCGACGCCGAACTTCATCACCACGCGGTATTCCTTCGGCTCCAAATCCAGATACTGCAGGAATCGAGTGGCTGGGCCAACCGCAACGACGAGCAATCCCGTGGCGAGCGGATCCAGGGTTCCCGCATGACCAATGCGCCGAGTGTTCAGCCTGCGTCGAAGCCGGGCGACGACATCATGAGATGTGATTCCTTGAGGTTTGTCAATCAGGAGGAAGCCAAGCACTTTTCCATTGCCTCCACAAGCAGCTTCTCCGCCTCATCAATGTCACCATCGTACGAGGCGCCCGAGGCATTTTTATGCCCGCCCCCGCCGAACTCCCGCGCCACCAGAGTCACGTCCACACTCCCTCGCGACCTCAAACTGATCTTCACTTTGCCGGGTTTGACCTGTCGCAAGAGCGCGGCAATCTTCACGCTTTCAATAGACAGGAGATCATTCACAAATCCTTCCGTGTCCTCTTCCCGTGCCCCCGTCGCTTCAAAATCTGGAAGCCCCACTTTCGACCACGCCACCTGATCGCCCGAGCTCAGGCGCATGTTCGCCAGGAATCGGCTCGAGAGCTTCACGGCAGGGAGGCTCCGGGTCATGTAGACCGCATCGACAATCGCGCGCAAATCGGCTCCGGCCTCCAGCAACTCTGCGGCCACATGGAGCGAGTGAGAGGTCGTGTTCGGGAACCGGAAATTGCCCGTATCCGTGAGGATCCCGGTCAGCAGGCAGGTCGCCATCTGAGGTGTCATCGTGATGGGCGAGGGCTTGATAATGTCCGCCAGGATCGCCGCGCACGCCGGGGAGTTCACTGAGATCACCCGCAGATCACCCGGCATCTCATGCGGCTCATGGTGGTCGATCACGATCATCCGATTGGCTTGCTCAAACGCCGGCCGGAGCGACCCCAGGCGGTCGAGGGCCTCAAGATCAAGGACGATCGCCAGATCGGCTGGTTCCTCCGGAACACTCAGCTGGAGTCGATCCAGGTGAGGAATGAAGCGCAAGTAGCTCGGCGGCTCGTGATGACACGCCACCACGTGGGTTTTGCCCAGTTGATCCAGCACTTGCGAAAACGCGAGGGCCGACCCGAGTGCATCGCCATCCGGGTTCACGTGGGTGCCGACAATGATCGACTCGGCGGCGAGGATCTCGCGCTCTAGTTCAGGCCAGAGAGCCCCAAGCTCTGCGGGAGAAAGTGCCGCCATGACCCGGGAGTGTACCGCTCCAATCCACCCTCTACCGGGCGGAAATCGCCCCGAAACTCTGCGCTCGTCCCGCTTCTCAGCCACAATAAACAAGGGGAACAATCCTATGGAAGCCAAACCACCTGCCGATCACGATCTTGATGCCGATCTCGGTCGGGAAGGAATCCCCGACAAAGGAGAGCTGAATCTTGCCGCCAGCCGGACTCAGTGGTCGAAAAAGATTCTCATCAAACGAGTGCTCTGGGGCACGGTCTGGACGCTCCTTTTCCGGCCATCCCCGCGATTGTTCTTCGATGGATTTCGGTGCGCTCTGCTTCGGGCGTTCGGTGCCAAGATCGGATCGGGCGTGAAAATCGCCAACACGGTCAAGGTCCTCTATCCCTGGGAGCTCGAAATCGGCGATGGGAGTTGGGTGGGCTGGAACGCGGATATCTACAACTATGCGCGTGTGAAGATTGGCAAACAAGCCGTCGTGAGCCAGTACAGTTACCTTTGCACCGGCACCCACGATTACACCGACCCGAAGTTTCCGCTCATTTTCTTCCCGATCACGATTGGCGATCAAGCCTGGGTGGCAGCCGACTGCTTCGTGGCTCCCGGAGTCACGATTGGCGATGGAGCAATCGTTGCCTCACGCAGCGTGGTCACCAAAGATCAGCCAGCTTGGATGATCTGCGCCGGCCACCCCTGCAAGCCAATCAAAGAGCGGCCCGCGATCAAAAGCTAAACCCCAACCGTGTAGTAGCGCAGACCCGCTTTCTTCGCATCTTCGGATCGAAACGCCCGCCGGCCATCGAACAGGAGGTCACCCGCCATCCGGCGAGCGACTTCATCGAGGTCAAGGCCCGTGAATTCGTCCCATTCCGTGACAAGGATCGTGGCATCCGCCCCCTCCACCGCGTGCAGCGCGGAATCCCTGAAGTCGAGCTCCGGGTGTATTTTCCGCACGTGATCGATGGCGACCGGATCGTATGTCTGGATAGACGCTCCCATCGACTGAAGCAGCGCAATCATTTCCAGCGATTTGGCATCGCGGATATCATCCGTGTTGGGCTTGAAGGCGAGGCCAAGAATGGCGATTTTCTTTCCGTCAAAACTCCCCAATTCCATGCGCAATCGATCAAGGAAGTGGGCGACTTGCTCGTTATTCACCTTCTCCGCAGCCTTCAAAAGCTCAAAGTCATAGCCCATGGTCTGGCCGACTTTCGTCAGGCCTTGCACATCTTTCGGGAAGCAAGAGCCTCCCCAACCCAATCCGGCTTGCAGGAACTGCTTTCCGATCCGGCTATCGAGCCCCATGCCTTTGGAGACATCGGCGACATCCGCACCGCACTCTTCGCAAATCCGAGAAATGGCGTTGATGAAGCTGATTTTCACTGCCAAGAACGAGTTGCTGGCGTACTTGATCAGCTCCGCGCTTGTCCGGTTGGTGACCAAAATCGGGCACCCGTAGCGTCCGTAGAGTTCCAGTAACTTCAACTCCGCGCCCGGCCGATTCACCCCGATCACAATCCGATCTGGATTCAGCGTGTCGTGGACCGCCGAGCCTTCGCGAAGGAACTCCGGATTGCTCACGACATCCACCAGATCGCTCTCCACTCCCAACTGGTGCAGAGTGTTCTCAATGAGCTCGCCGGTTCCGACGGGAACCGTGGATTTGGTCACCAAGGTGATGTGCTTGCGGATCGCCGGAGCGAGTTGATGCACCACCTGGAGCACGTAGGTGAGGTCAGGTGTGCCATCGGCGCTCGGTGGGGTTCCAACGGCGATGTAGACCACGTCGGCTTCGGCAACCGCCTCGTTGAGGTGAAGCGAGGTCGTGAGCCGACCCGTGCGCAGGCCATTCTGGATCACTCGCTCAAGCCCCGGTTCATAGATCGGAGACTTTCCCGCGTTAATGGTTTCGAGTTTCTCAGGATCCGTGTCGATGCACACGACATGACTGCCCTGATCCGCGAGAATAGCTCCCGTGACCAAGCCGACATAGCCGGTGCCCACCACGACTACATTGAGGATACGCGCCTCTCGGGGATTGGCCCGCAGAGCGCTCTGATCCACAAGGGCTTGCCCAGAGGCAAGAACCTCCGCATTCACCACGCCCGCTCCACGAAGAACCGGTACGCCATCCAAAGTCACTTTTCTGTCCATCAAAACAATCTCCGAAAACAATCAGAACAGCTCTCCTGTCCCTATTCTGCGTTACCGGTATTCCGGTTGTCGCATTCACTCATCGTAGCGTTACCAGGAACGCCGAGAATCCCGTCTTTCTTCCAGCCCGCAAAGCTGCGAGATTGGCACGCTTATGGCTTCTGATTGGCATCCCGACCCGCCGCGAACAAGATTGCCTTCGCAATGTTGTTCGCCATCCCGGTGGCGCTGAACGTGCTGAGGGCGTACTCCTTGCCCTTCGCCGAGTAAGCGGCCAGTTTCGCTGGATCCGACTTCATCTCCACCAGCTTCGCCGCCAGATCCTCCACCGAGTTCGCCCGGAAGAACTCCGAGTTTTCGCCCTGCTTCAGTGCCATGATCTCAGGCGAGTGAGGCTCGTCGTCCGCCGCCAGCATCGGCACTCCATAGGCCAAGCAATGGATCGCGCTGAGGCCGACATAGCCGGTCGAAACCGCGACATAGGCATCATTGAAGTAAGGAGCCAGATCGGTTTGCCGATACATCGCTCCCAGGATCTCGATACGATCTCGCGCGGGCGACTTGGCGGCAAGCTCTTCCACCCGACCCTTGTCCGGCCCCTCCCCGATGATCACCAAACGAGCATCCAGCCCCAGTTTTTCGACGGCGTAGGTGAAACCTTCCACCATCAAGGGAACCTTCTTCTCCGGGATCATCCGCCCCACGGAGATGATCGTCTTGCGATCGGGCGAGAATGGCACTCCCAATTCGGCGATCTCCTCGACCTCGATCGAGTTCCAGGCCACGAACAGCTTGTCTTCCGGCACGCCTAAATGGGCCAAGACCTCGGCGCCCTGGGGGTAGTAGAGCAAGGTCGCATCGCCGCGTTTGGCCATATCGCGGTACCACGTTCGATACCTCCCACGGGGACGCACGCCGTGACCCCACCAAACCACCTTGCATCCGGTTTTGCGGGCGGCTTTTTCGACCAAAAAGTTGCTGAACTCCCGCGGATCCAGGGCCAATACGACCACATCAGGAGACACCTGACGAAAAGCGTCCACCAGCCCATCCTGAAACACCGCAGCCTGATGGGGAAGAAGGAAGCGATTCCGCACCGGAATCACACTCAGACCCTCCGGGTTCATCACGCTCTGAAGAGCCGAATCTTTGTGCGCCTGACCATAAGCAAAAGCCACATCCAAGTCCGGATGCTTCTGGAGTGCGCGGAAGACGGCCAGTCGGTACGGTGCCAGGATCGGCTGTTGAATCAACACCCGCACTCTGTTTTGTTTCTCACCGGTAGCCGGTGACTGGAGGGACGAATCGATCATCAACGACCTGGAGGCTGCCCAAGCAACTGAGCCCTCCAGGCAGTTGCGATATCAAGGGAGTACCATGAACGACGTGGATTCTGCCCCGGAATCCCGGTATCTCAGATTCGTTTTTACGGAATATTTATGACTGTGAGGAATGGGCGAGGAGATCGCGCAATCCCGACTCGAACGCCACTTGCGCCCGGAAACCGAGCACTGCCTCAGCGCTCTCAAACGAGCCTCGGGATTTGGCGATGTCGGCGGCCCTCGGCGGAGCCAGGACGATCTCGCTCTTGCTCCCCAACTCGCGAATCACCAGTTCCGCCAACTCTCGCACAGTCGTCTCGACACCGGTGCACACATTGAACGCCTCTCCACGGATTGTCCGAGCTTCGGCGGCGGCAAGATTCGCCCTCACGACATCGTGTACCGACACAAAGTCTCGCGTCTGTGATCCATCCCCAAAAATCGTGATCGGCAAATCGCGGGCTGAGCGATCGACAAAGATGCTCATCACGCCGCTATACGGGCTGTCTGGCCGCTGACGAGGGCCATAGACATTGAAGTAACGCAAGCACACGCTGCTCAGATCAAAAACTCGACCGTAGTTCCGCAGGAGCAACTCGCCGAAGAACTTCTGACTCCCATAGAGGCTCAAAGGATCAAACGGGCCAGCTTCGATCTTCGGGTGGGGGGCGGTATCGCCATAAACCGCCGCCGATGAGCTGTAAACCACGTGGGCCTTGATCTCGCGAGCCAACTGGAGAACGTTCATCACCCCAGTCGCATTCACGGCGTGACCCACCAGAGGCGTTTCGATTGTCTGCGAAACATTGCTGACCGCTGCCAGGTGGAAAATTGTGTCGCACCCCTCACCAGCCTCCCGGAGAGCGGACTCATCCAGAATCGAGGCTTCGAAGAAAGTGATCTCGGAAAGAACCTCGGCGATGTTCGACCGCAGGCCATTGCTCAAGTCGTCAAGGACCACGACCTCAACGCCACGCCCGATCAATGCCCGGATCAGGTGGCTGCCAATGAACCCGGCCCCGCCGGTGACAAGCGCGCGCGTCATCGCGCTCACGCCACCGACCTCTTCACATGACCCGACCTTTCGGCATGTTCCCGAACATGGTGGTAGATCTCCAACAACTGCTTGTAATTCATTTCAGGAGTGTATTGAGCAAGGAATCGATCCCGAGCCAAGTGCGATCGCCGATCCCACTCTTCTTCCGAAAGGCTCGCGGCATGAAGGAGAATCTTCGCCATTTCATCCGACTGAGTCGCGGCAAAATCGAATCCAATCTCCGGCGTGTCCATGATCTCCGGCATCGCTCCATGATCCGGAACCACGGCGGGGGTTCCAAAGCTCAGAGCCTCCGCCAGAGCCAGAGGGAATCCTTCGTAGCACGTGGACGACATCGCCACGTAACGCGAAGTCTGGACAAACTCCTCGACTTCATCCTTCTGAACCCATCCATGCCAGACCAACGAGGGGCAGTCGGCCGACTTCGCCATCAAAGGCTCGCGCAAATTGCCTTCGCCCAGCATGTGAAGCGTCCATCCCTCAGGACGAGCCTTCAGCCATGCATCCACGATCACATCGGGGCCCTTTTCCTCGACAATCCGACCCACAAACGCGAACTTCTTCTCCCTCGGCTTCACCGAGATCCCGTGATCCGTCGCGAAGTTAGGCTTCACAAACAGCTTGTCCGCCGGGAGCCCCGAACGGATAAAGATTTCACGAGCGAAATCGCTGAGAACGATGTAGCCATCAACCCGCTTGGTGAACGATCCGTTCCATCGGTTGACCTGTTGCATCGCCACGAGAGGCAACGTGGATGCCAGCGACCCCCGGTAACACTTGTGCTTGATCGCGGATATCGGGAACTTGCCGACGCAATCCTGGCATGGGCGGTTATCGCGCAGCAGATTCGCCGCCGCACAGCAGGTGCGGAAGTTGTGGAGCGTCTGAACCACCGGCACGCCTTCCCGATTGCAGGCGGTGTAAACAGAGGGTGACAGATGAACAAAGAAGTTATGAACGTGGACAATGTCGGGGCGGTGCTCGCGAATCGCGGCTCGGACGCGCTCCATGTTCTCGGCCGACCAGACCACATTTCGCGCTGTCTTGACCTTGTTCGCCAGCCCCTTCACCGCATCGTCTGAGTTATCGACAAAGAACTGCGCGACTTCGTGCCCGTTGGCGCGGAGAAGTTCGGCCTCTGCTTCCAAAACTGAGATTTCTCCGCCCGGACTCCAAATATAGCGGTTGTGAACCTGGAGAATTCGCCTTGGCCATGTTCCTTTTTCCCCGCTCACCGGGGTTGCGATCTCCTGATTCTCCGACATCCCAGTAAAAGTATGGGCGATCCCGTGGTTCCCCGCAGGGGGAAAGCTCGTCAAAGAGGAAAAGAAAGGACTGATGAAATGACCTGATATTGGATCGATCCGCGAAAAACCATAAGAAAGTTGTTAGAATCAAGCGTGGATCGACAGGTGTTTGCCATCCGAATGATATGGGTGACTTAAATCCGAGCGAATACAAAAGGGTGGTGCTCTGGCAGAATCTGCCATCACATCACCAGGCTGGCTACGTGAGTGAACTTGCGTCGCGCGGCCTGGTCGTCACCTGGATGGTTCAAGATTCCATCGCCGATTCCGCGCGTGCTGGGATGGGCTGGCCCGAGTTTGAATCCAGTACCGTCACGCTCAAAGTTTCGCCCTCAGAAGAAGAGATCCTGGCGGAACTCGCCCTTGATCCTGCCTCAACGCTTCACATTTTCAGCGGAGTCTTCTTTGTTCCTCTCGTCCGGAAAGCGTTCATGCTTGCGGCGCGCAAAGGCCTCAGCCTTGCGCTGATGTCCGAGCCCCCCATTCCCGCTGGAATCGAGATGCCTGGTGAGCAAGGCGGACGCTTGCGCAAGCTCAAGTTCGCCATCCCCCTCGCACACAAGCTCTTTCGGTTTGCGTATCAACGGCAGATCAAAGCCGTGTTCTGCATCGGCAAAATGGCTCGCGATTGGGCCACCAAGGCGGGCTACAAGGACTCGGTGATCTTCCCGTGGGCGTACTTCCCGGTTCAACCGCCCTATCCCGAGAGCCTCCCCACGGAGGATCATCTCTACCGAATGGTCTACATGGGCCAGCTCACTCCTCGCAAAGGGGTCGATCTGATGGTGGAAGCCGCGCTTGATCTGCCCGGTGACCACTGGCGGCTCAAAGTCATCGGGCAGGGAGAACTTGGAGATTCCCTGAAATCCCAGGTCGAGCAAGCAGGGAAGAGCCACCTGATTGAGTTCCTCCCGTTCTCCCCTTGGGCCGAGACGATGCGCACTCTCGCCGAATCGGATCTGGCCTTGGTGCCCAGCCGCCACGATGGCTGGGGGGCCGTGGTCTCCGAAGCTCTGATGCAAGGCGTCCCGGTCATTTGCACCGACCGAACCGGTGCGCAAGATCTCGTCCAGCATCCCTGGCGCGGCACCGTGGTTCCGGCGGGAGACTCGGCCGCACTCCACCGCGCCATGATTCAGTGGATGGATCGGGGATCACCCACGCCCGAGGACCGCACGCGTCTCCGATCTTGGTCCCGACGCGCGCAAGGCGCCGCCGCCGCCGATTTCCTCCTCACGATCCTCTCTCACCTCAGCGGAAGGGGCCCGCGCCCCAGCGCGCCTTGGTTCGACGACGAACCGCTCCCTGAGTCCACCACCTCCGCCCCCTGATCCCCGGGTGCCATACTTTGCAATATGTGTGGAATCGCGGGGTACGTAGGCAAGAAAAACGCCGTTCAAGTCGTGATTGATCAAATCGCGCGGCTGGAGTACCGCGGCTACGATAGCGCCGGAGTTGCCTTCGATGGCCCCTCTTCGATCAAGGTTCTGAAGAGCGCGGGCAAGCTGGATCGCCTCCGCGAGCTCGTTGCCAAGGAGGATCCTCAAGCCACCTCCGCGATCGCCCACTCCCGCTGGGCCACCCACGGGGCACCGACTGACCTCAACGCCCACCCTCATTTCGATCAAGCCAACAAGATCGCCCTTGTCCACAACGGAATCATCGAAAACTACATGGAGTTGAAGGAAGAACTGGTGCGAGCGGGACACACCTTCCAGAGCGAAACCGATACCGAAGTCGCCGCCCATCTCATCGGCGCTGAATTTGAAAAAGGTGGGTCACTCGAGGACGCTGTCCGCCGAGCCTCGCGCAAGATGACCGGAGCCTTCGCATTCGTGGTGATGGCGGAAAGCGAGCCTGGGAAGATTGTCTGTGCCCGCAATGCGAGCCCGCTCGTGCTTGGATTCACCGAGGGCGAGAGTCTGCTCGCCAGCGACATCCCCGCCCTGCTCCCCTACACCCGACGCGTCGCGATTCTCGAGAATAACCAGGTGGCCGTGCTCACGGAGGCGGGAATCGAGGTCTCCACCCTCGATGGCAAAGTCGTCGAACCGGAGATTTTTGAAGTCGATTGGGATTCCACGGCTGCCGAGAAAGGCGGTTTCGAGCACTTTATGCTCAAAGAGATCATGGAGCAACCTGACGTGGTGCGCCAATGTCTCGCCGGGCGCATTGCCGGCAACGAAGTCTCGCTCGATGGCCTCTTCAGCGATCACATGTGGCAAGAGATCGACCGGGTGAACATCATTGCGTGCGGCACGGCTTACCACGCGGGATTGATGGGCAAAACCTTGTTCGAGCAGATGCTCCAACTGCCCACCGATGTCTATTTCTCCAGCGAGTTCCGCTACGGCGACCCGCTCCTTTCACCTCGTTCGCTGGCGGTGTTCATCAGCCAAAGCGGAGAAACCGCGGACTCACTGGCTGCGCTGCGACTCTGCAAGCAGCGACGGATCCGTACGCTGGGCATTGTGAACGTCGTGGGCTCCAGCATGGCCCGTGAAGTGGACCGCGTGCTCTTTACGCAAGCCGGACCGGAGATTTCCGTTGCGAGTACCAAGGCGTATCTCGCCCAGGGAATCGTGCTCTTTTTGCTCGGATTGCACATCGCCCAGGTGAAGGAGATGCCCGGGGTTTCGGTCTCCGCTGGCGTGCAGGCCCTGCGCAACCTCCCGGAAGCGATTCAAGAAGCGACCGAACTGGCGGACGAAATGAAGGAGATCGCCGAGAAGTTTGCCCAGGCTCCCCTCGTGTTCTTCCTCGGTCGACGCGCCGATGCAAATGTGGCCTTGGAAGCGGCTCTGAAGCTCAAGGAGATCGCCTATATTCCCACCCAAGAATGCCCGGCGGGCGAAATGAAGCATGGCCCCTTGGCCTTGATTGAGCAGGGAACCCTCGCTGTCTTTGGTGCCACCGATCCTGCCACCCGCGACAAGCTCATCTCCAACATCCGTGAGGTTCAGGCGAGAGGCGGCTATGTGCTCGCGGTCACCACGAGCGATGATCCCTCGCTGGATGGAGTCGCCGAGAAGGTGATCAAGATTCGCCCGACCGGTGATGCCTTCCTCAACGCTTTGCTCTCGATTGTCCCTCTGCAAATGCTGGCCTACTACATGGCTCATGCGCGGGGATGTGAGATTGATCAGCCGCGAAACTTGGCTAAATCGGTTACGGTGGAGTAATCGCAAAAACGCCCAGGGTGCGTGAGCAGCCCTGGGCGTTTCCATGCTTTCAGCCTGGTCTTAGAGCCGCTCGACGAGAACCGCGGTGGCTTCACCGCCCCCGATGCAGGGGCTTGCGATTCCAAGTTCACCCGGCTTGAGCGAGTTCAGGGCTGTGGCGACCAGACGTGTGCCGGTCATGCCAATGGGGTGACCAATCGAGACCGCTCCGCCATGGGGGTTGAGCTTCTCGCTCGGGATGCCAACTTCACGGGCCGTGACCATTGCGACCACCGCGAATGCTTCGTTCACTTCAAAGGTCGCGATGTCGTCAACCGATTTGCCAACTTTGTCAAGCAGCTTGGCAATGGCCTGCGCGGGAGCGGTGGTAAACCACTCTGGCTCTTGGGCGTGCTGAGCGTAGGCCACGATTTTTCCGATCGGTTTCAGACCGTATTTCTCAACCGCCGCCGCCGAAGCGAGCACCATCGCCGCCGCGCCGTCGTTGATAGAGCTGGCGTTGCCTGCGGTCGTGACCCCATCCTTCGCGAAGGCGGGACGGAGTTCGCCGAGCTTCTCTGGACGCCCTCGACCCGGCTCTTCGTCTTGAGAGACCACCACTGGATCGCCCTTGCGTTGCGGAACTTCGACCGGAACAATTTCTGAATCAAAGAACCCAGATCCCTCTGCTTCACGTGCACGACGGTAACTTTCCGCGCTAAAGCTATCGAGTTCCTCTCGTGAGAATCCCTTGTCTTTGGCACACATGTCGCCGCAGTTGCCCATGTGCATGTTGTTGTACGGATCCCAGAGTCCATCGTGAACCATCAGATCGAGTGCCTGAGCGTGGCCCATTCGGAACCCGGCGCGGGCCGTCGGCATGGCGTAAGGGGCGTTCGTCATCGACTCCATCCCCCCAGCCACCACGATCTCCGCATCGCCTGCTTTGATCGCCTGAGCCGCCATCATCACCGTCTTCATTCCGCTGCCGCAGACCTTGTTCACCGTGGTGCAGGGCACGGCGTTGGGAAGTCCGGCGCCCTTGGCGGCTTGTCGAGCCGGAGCCTGACCGATTGCCGCGCTGAGCACGTTGCCCATCAAAACCTCGTCCACCTGATCCGGCGAGACCCCGGCCCGTTCGAGCGCGGCCTTGATCGCGATGGCTCCGAGCTGGGGTGCCGTGAGGCCGGCGAAAGCACCCTGAAACGCAGCGATCGGCGTTCGGGCATGCGAAATGATGTAAACGGCGTTGTCCATATCTGATTCCCCAGGGTACCAGGGCGCGCGGATCTGGGCCGGACTTAGAAGCCGAAACCGCCCGTTCCCCCTACCGACTGACCCCGCCTTCCGAGCCCGAAATCGTTGCCAAAGGGCAAAGCCTTGATGCGGATATAGAAGGCAATCCGCCTGCCGGAGCGGAATCCGGAACGGAAATCGGTGATCTCCAAGACGGCCTCGGTGCAGTGGAGGTCATAGGCGATGGAGTATTGCTGGGCCTCAAGCTGCTTGGTGTATCCGTTGTAGGAGAGCAAGAAATCGCTGGTGAACTGTCCAACTTTGAGCGTTTGAACTTGGAGCGAAGCCCCGCTCCAGACTGATCTTTGCCCATCGAAACGAGCCGCCGCAGCGACACTCGTTCCGCCGATCTTGAATCGGCTCTCCCCCCGAATGGATCCCCAGGTGCGTTGGAACGTATCGTAGACACTGGAGAGCTGGAAAGAAGTATCTTTGGCTCGATAACTTGTACCCAAACTCACGACTTGCCACGGTGTTCGACCACGAGACGAGGCGAGAACATCGTATCCCGTCTGCGCCGTCGCCCCCCACCCTTTGCCGAGATCGTAGTTGATGCTGATCTGAGAGGAGTCGTTCCGTCCGGTGAGATCGACGGCCAAAGGGGTGAAGCCGAATGATCGGAGGAATCGGTAGTTCGCCGAGATGGTGGACTTTGCTCCGATTCTAAAGTTCAGGTTGGCGCCGTAATTCACTACATATTGTGCCGTGTCGTCGCTGTAAACGCCTTGGGTAAATCCTGCATTCCAGGCCAGAGTCGTGCTCGGGGAGAGCTTCTCAGATCGGCCTCCTTTGAGGTCAAAATTCATCCGCGTGATCGGCCCGAGGTTGTTCGGATCCTGGAACTCTCCAATGCTGAACTGAGTTTGAAACGGCCAACTCTGCCCGAACTTTCCACCGATCAACCGTCGCGAATCGCTGCTCAAGGTGAGCATGGGCGTTCGGTCGCTACCAGAACTGAATGATTGCGATCCTCCGACGGGAATAGAGCGTTGGTACAGAAGCTCGGCGCTGAGAGTTTTCAGCTCTTGCGTGCCGGCGAATCGCAGATCCAACCGCTCGTTGCTCGAGAGGGTCGAGCCGTTGCTTTGGCTGCTGGAATCGCCATAAGTGGCATTGAAACTTGTCCGGAATCCCCCGCCCCAGCTCTGAGAATCAGTGAGGGAAAAGAGGTCATTTATCGCACCAAAAGTGCCGGTTTTGCTTTCATTCCGACTGAATCCGAGGACGGTTTGTCCGCGTTTGGACGGGATTGAAAACTGTCCACGTCCATTGAAAAGTGTGCTCTCCGGGGCCGTAAGATAGTTGTTTCTTTGCCATGCAGAATCAATGGTCAATCGGCTTTGACCAAACTTTTGATCATGCTTGAAGTTTGCCAGCAGGGAGTTGTTCTGGCCGACGATTCCATAGAGTCCCAACTGGCCCAGAGTGTTGAGGCTTTCATAGTTCCATTCACCACCCAATCCGGTACCAAGCTTGGTCATATAGTCCAGTCTCGTCTGGAAAGTGTCCTCGCCTCCGAGGAGTGTTGTATAGCGGGATTTAATGTAGTACCCTTCGTCGGCCGATTGCCCGAACTCGGGAAGGTAACGAGGCCGGTCATCCAGAAGGGGGATCACCAGGCTGGGAATCTTGAGTACTGTTTTCCCGAGGATATCAAGCTCCACATCTCGGAGCACCATCTTACGTTTGGGGATGACATCACCCTTGCCAACGTTGAACGTGAAGTGGGGATGTTCCTGGTTGCAAGGGGTGACAATTCCATCGACGATATGGTAGTGCTCACTTTTGAGCCGACCAGAACCGGCATTGACAAAGAAATCCCCTGTCGTAAGGCCTTGCGTTCTGGTTGGCCTGATGACCGCTTTGCCGCCCCGAAAGGAATAGGTTTCATCGTTGAAATTCACAGAGATCGTCTCGCCTTCAACGATGTCGCCCTCGCCCTGGAGCTGAGACCCGCCACTGAGCATAAAGGTATTGAGGCTCAGATTTCCTTCAATCTTTTGCGCTCGAAGAGTGTAGCCTTTGTACTCGATCACAACGTTGCCCTCCCAAGTCGTGACATCGCCTAGTTTAGAGCTCCGATCCGCGTTGATGATCTTGAGGGGTTCACTCTTGCGTCGGTCCTTGCCCGGGAGCGGATTGGCCTGTTCTTGAGTCTGATTTTCCTGAAGAGTGGGGGTTTCTGGCAAGCTTGGCTCTGCCCAAACACAGGCCACGAAGCACATGAGAAGCAGGCTCGCCAGTTGCCTCATTCAAGCCCCCTAAAAACCAGCACTGTCACCAGTGCATAAAAGGCAACCGGTGACCAAGTCGCGACCATTGGAGGAAGCCAACCATATTTACCAATGATCGTCGTGGCGATAATGTGAACATTGAAGAAAAGCCAGATCGCCACGAAGCTCACAAGCAGACCTTGAAACGGCGAGCCTTTGGAGAATCGAACGGCCAAAATCGCACTCATCACCCCGAAGATGATGCACGCTGCGGGCAGAGCGAATCTTTCATAGAAATTGACCAAATTTGCCCGAGCGCCGTTGGGGTCACCGGCAAGACGCGCCTGCTCCGCGCGTTTCCAGAGTTCATCAGCCGTCGCATCGTCTGGCCGAGCTCCTTGCATGAACTCTTGAATATCGATCCGTTGGTTGATGACGATACGTTTGGCATCTCGCATCTCGACAAATGCTTCATTCTCGAAGTACCAAACGTGCGGTTTTTCAAAACTCCACACCCCTTTCTTGTACATACCGCTCTCGGCCAGATAGATCATTCTCTGACCCGGCCGAGGTCGTTCGATGAGAGTAATGTCACGTAAAACAAGCGTATTCGGTTCGCTTTGCTCTACCTCGCCAAAGATGGCAACATAGGGTGTGAGCTTGAGCGGCATATTTTGCTCAAAACGAGGAGTCGCCGCGACGATCAACAGCTCGCTCGCAAGTTTCAATTCCTCCTTCGCCGCCACGGGAACAACGCGCTCTGCATTGTAGAAAAAGAGTCCAGCAAAGGTGATTCCCACTACCCACACAGTGAGCAACGCACGTTTGATCGAGATCCCAGCTGATCTCATCGCCGTCAGCTCTCCATCGCGGACAAGGCGCGAGAACGCCAATGCCGCCCCGAGCGCAATCCCAATCGGAATGGTGAACTTAAACCACTTAGGCGTGGTCAAGATGATGAACTTTGCAATCGCTTCCGGCGGGACATTGGCGATGTCAATATCCTTAAACACCCCAATCAGTTGGTTCGCCAAGAACAGGAAAGCCGTGATCACCGTTCCCGCGATCAGCGGCACCAACATCTCCCGAAAAACGTAGCGGTCGAGTCGGGAGATCATGCCCCCACCTCCCGCAGAGCCTTCATCACAGCGATGGCCCCGAGACTCATCAGGGCAACCGCCAAAACCGCCCGGATCGCCGGGGGAACCTCAAGCATCGCGATCAAAGGAATGCCAAGCGCCGCGACAATCCCGAGCATCACGAAACGCACGGTTCGGCCCCCGCCCATGGCACTCACCACTGGTGCCCGTGCAAGTAAAAGGTAAAGAGGCGCGCCGCATCTTGCGCATATCGCGGTTCGCCGATGGCCCTGATTTCGGCACTGGGGGCAAATAAGCTCGCCCGCCGCCGCCCGGATCCCCTGACTTTGAAGCACCCGCACGCGCCGAAATTCCGGCTCGTAGAGCGAAGACTGTTCGCCTTCCAACCGCGCAAGCATCAGTCCCAAACCCAGACTCGGAAATCCGCGGTCGATGAGTAGCTCAGCGAGTTTGAAGACCGCGTAGGAATCCTGCGGGCGCTCCCGCAGCCGGTCGTAGCACGATTCCATCTGCTCGAAATCGATTCGCGCCAGCCCGCGCTTGCGCACCGCCTCTTGCATCGGCACGAATACCGCGATGGTCGCGTAAAGCAGGAACAGACATCCCCATTTCACCTCCTCCAGCGGCATCACCAGAGCGCCGACGGCCAGCAACGTGGCAGCGAAAATCCCGAGGAGTCCGGTCAGTCCATCGACCTCTCCCATCACCATCCACTGGATCAGAAACAGCACCCAGATTCCCGCCGGAGCAAGCACTGCCAGCCCGTGCACGACCAGCCAAATCGTGGCTTCTCCCTCGCTCGCTTGGGCCAAGAAGTGAGGGAATATGTTCAGGATTCTCTGTTCGATCCTTCACCTTCCTGTCCACCCTCCCCCTGCTCCGATTTCTTGGATCCGAATGAAAACTTAGACTCTGTCCCCTCGCGAAGTCGCTTCATGTTCGGGATATGCTTCACCAAAACGAACGTGCCGACGGCGAGCAAAACCCACGATCCGACGATGGAATTGGAGAGAATGAATCCGCTCGTCACCATGACGACTGTAGCGACAATGCTGCTCAAGCTGACAATGCGAGTAATCGCCATCAGGACGAGAAAAACGCCGAACGCGGCGACGGCCACCAAAGGCGCTGCACCAAAGAGCATCCCAAGACCCGTGGCGATCCCTTTGCCGCCTTTGAACTTCAAGAACGGGCTGAACATGTGTCCGAGCATCGCCAGCACTCCGCAGACAAAAGCAAAGTCTGCCCGCGTCATCATGCCCAAAACCGGAGTGGAAGTCAGATTTGTCGCGAGCAGACACGGAACCAAGCCTTTGGCAACATCAAGCAGAAACACCGCCAGGCCAGGCCCCTTGCCGAGCACTCGCGCCACATTCGTCGCGCCGACATTGCCGCTTCCCACCTGCGTGATGTCGATCCCTTTGGCCTTGGCGACCAAAACCCCAATCGGGATTGAGCCAATGAAGTAGCTCAGCAACATCAGGCCCCAAGGGAGCAGGGGGTTCATCGCGCGCGAGCCTCCATCGTTGATTCAAAGACGGATCGGACGGCGGCAAGGTGCGTCTCGAACTCACGAAGCAGTTCGTTTGGGTCGGAGTGACCGAAGTGGGGAGCCAGTCGCGCCAGCTTCTCGGGGTTCTCAGTCATTACATCATCCGATATGCCCATCAATGCCAGACGGTGGCGAAGGTGTGTCAAAAAGTGCCAAGCCTTTGCCAAGGTTGTCAAGTCCATCCGAGAAATCCAGCCTCGCTCCGCAAGCCAAGACAGGCGATCGTGCACCAGCAGAGGCAAATTCTCCGCCTCCGAGGATCCCGCCAAACTCATCAGTCCTATCTGCACAAGCCAGAGGATATCATCCATCGCCCCCGTGCCGAGCTTGATGTGGCGATTGCGCAGTGCCGGACTCACTCTTTCGCTTTCGATTCGGCGTTTCATCGCACGCAAGGAGGCAAAGCCATCGGCATCGAGCGTCAGCCCATAGGCCGCATGTTGAACCTCGCGGAGCACCGAGGCGTCCCCGGTGACCAATCGTGCTCGTCCGAGCGCGAATCGCTCCCACGGCTCCATTTGCTCAGAGGCGTAGCGCACAAAACTCGTCATGGTGGCCACCAAGGGGCCAGAGCTTCCTTCGGGTCGCAACCGCAAGTCAATGCTCAAAGGAGAGCCCAAGGTGCGCAGCGATCGCACCTCTTGCAACAGTTGCCGCGCCCACTTCTCACGACCAGATACGTCCAAGGAATCTTGGGTGAAAATAATGATATCGCCATCGGAGGAAAGGCTCCCCTCACGGGCTCCCAGGCTGCCGACGGCGACCACCGTGACATCCATCTCTCGGACTAAAACGCGGATCGCGGCATCAGAAAGCTCCGCGAATTCGCGGCTGAGGTCAAGAGTGGGATCGAGCACCCAGCGAGCTACCGCGCGCAACCAGCCACCCTGGATCAGCTTGGCCATCGCACCAGAATCGTATCGGCGCAGCATGGGAGCGAAGCGAACGTCCGCCGATTGAGCTTCCGCGATCTCGCCGCTGATCACCTGCTCAAGAATCCCGGTCGACTGCCCCAGCTGGCTCACAAGGGCCGGGGCTTCTCGAGTGAGAGTGTCCAGCCGGATGGCACTGGATTCATTCTCCGCGATCTGGGCAAGCAACGTCTCGCCGTGCGGGGCCACGCGGATCCATTCAAACTGCGCCGAGGAGGGGCCACCCGGCATCAGTTCGCCAAACGCCCGAGCATAGATCTCGCGAATCTGGCGACGCACGGCATCCAGAGTTCGCCGCAGCCCCACTCCGGTCGTTCCAAGTGATTCCGCGATGGCTTCCAGAGTCATCTCATCCTGCGGAAGCTCATGAGTTTGGGTGTTGCTCACCAGCTGGCACCGATGTTCCAATTGACGCAGGAACCGGTATCCCTCCGCGAGGGCGGCCTCGTCTGCTTCGGTGAGTGCGGAGGCAGCGCGGAGCGCCCGGAGTGCGGGCATCGTGCCTCGAACCTGAGCGGCCTCTACTTTGTCACCGAGCAACATCTGCTGGATCTGAACCAAGAATTCGATGTCCCGAATCCCGCCCGAGCCTCGCTTGAGGTCGCCTTCGTGGGTCAACCCCTCTAGGCGCTGGCGCATCTTCAGGAGGTCACCGATCAGTTTCTCGCTGCGGTGACCTCGGAAGATCGTGGTCTCGCGCATCGCGGCCCAGCGCGATTGAATCCCCTCATCCCCCAACACCACGCTCCGAATCAGGGCAAGATGCTCCCAGCTCTCGGCGTATCGGGCGTAGTAACTCTCCACGACGCGCATCCGGCTGACCAGCGGACCCTGAGTGCCAAAGGGGCGCAGCCGCAAATCGACCCGGTACAGGTCGCCGCGTCCCATCCGATCGGCGAGCGCGGCTCGCCATTGCTCGGCGAACTTGGTCGCAGCTTTCTCCAGAGCTTCGTCGGCATCGTCCCGCAAAATCATCACCAGGTCAATGTCCGACGAGTAGTTCAGCTCGTTGCCGCCCGCTTTGCCCATCGCGGCGACACTCACTGGGCAGGCCTCCGAGAGTCCGCGAGATGCCGCGAACTGACGCCACACCACATCTCGACTGATTTCCAGAATCGTCAAGGCTAGGGTTGTTAAACCCCTCCAAATCTCTTCCTGGTGTCTCAGATTCCCGAGATCCTGAGCGGCAAGCCGCAGGGTCAAGCGTTGCTTCAGCAGCCGCAATCGGTCGAGTCGATGGGCGTAGGAGATGGTGTGGTGGAGCAGCCCCTCGGCTTCATTCAGAATGGCCTCGCGATCAAGCGGTGCCGAGACAACATCGGGCGAAATGATGTCGTGCACAAGGGCCGGATTCTGGATCAGCACATCGCTGAGGTGTTGGCTGGTGGAAAGCACAAGCCCCAACACCCGGGCCAGCGGCGGAACCGACCCCAGCTGAGCAAAAACCACTCCGGGGTTCGCCTGAGTCTCGATCAGGTGGCTCAAACGGTTCAAGCCCACGAGCGGGTGCTTCGATCCCCGGAACATGGCCTCGATCGGCCCCGAAACATCCCGACCCACGCGGTGCGAGATGGCCTGGATCACCGATTCGGGAGTCGGAAGCGGGGAAGGAGAGCTCATGGGGTGACCGGGCCTGGTTTGGCTCCGGTGCTTCCCCAGGATACACTCTGGAGCATGAATCGGCGATTCAGTCGCTCCCACCTGTGCGCCAGCGCGGTGCTGTGTCTCGGACTCCTCAGCGGGTGTGCCCCGCAAACCCTGACCGGAACCTGGAAAGCAAGCGACGGTCGGCCGCTCACCCTCATCCTGGACGAGGCAAAGAACGCCGAGATTGTCGTCGAAGCGATGGGACAGAGCATCAGCATCGTCGGCAAATACAAATTGGAACAGAACCGCCTGGCGATCACGGATCTAAAGCTCAAGTTGGCGGGAGAGGCGGGAATGCTCAACATGGCAGGGATGCTCGGCACGCAGTTGCCCACCAAAGCCGATGCCACCCTGGGTTGGAAGAACAACGACGAAATTCTCCTCAGCGGCGACAAGATTCTGGAAGGAAGCTACCGAAGAGAAAAACAATGAGTTTTCAGCGGCAAGCCTTCATCATGGCAGGAGGCTCGGGCGAGCGATTTTGGCCCGTCTCCACCTTCCAACGCCCCAAGCAGTTCCTTAAACTGGCTTCACCGGAGGCCACTCTGCTTCGCCAAAGCGTTGATCGAGCCGCCGCCTGCGTCGGGCTGAACCAGACTCATATCGCCACCGGGCGACATCTTGTCGATCCCTCCCAGGCCGAGTGCCCCGACCTCACGCCCTCCCAGATTCTTGCCGAGCCCGCCAAGCGCAACACGGCAGGATGCCTGATCTGGGTGGCAGCGAACATCATCGCCCGCAACCCAGATTCCTGGGCGACGACCAGCGTGGCGATTCTGACGGCCGATCAGCGAATTTCGCCGGAATCGGAGTTCACCGAGACGGTTCGGCGCGCCATGGAGGCCGCCGAGGCTCACGGCACCATTGTCACGATTGGCATTCGGCCCGATCGCCCCGAAACCGGATTTGGCTACATCGAACTCACCGAGGACTCTGCGCCTGGGCATGTCCAGCCAATCGTCCGATTCCGAGAAAAACCGGATCGCGCCACTGCCGAAGAGTTTCTCGCCTCTGGTCGATTTCTGTGGAACTCTGGAATGTTTTTCTACACAGTTCCGACGTTTTTGGCCGAGCTTGAACAAGCTCAACCCGAGATGGCCCGCGCGACGAGAGAAATCGCCGCATGCCTCGCCGCCGGAGATGAGCCGGGGGCGGTCGCGATCTTCGAGAATCTTCCGAGCATCTCCATCGACTTTGCTGTGATGGAAAAGTCGAGCCGTGTCGAAGTGGTTGAGGCCACTTTCACCTGGGATGACCTAGGAAGTTGGGATGCCATCGCGCGGAGTTACTCCCCCGATGAGCATGGCAATGTCGCCCTTGGCAGTCATCGAACCATCGAAGCGAGCGGGAACATCGTCTACGTGGATCAGCCGGAGACGGAGGTTTGCTTGCTGGGAGTGGAGAATCTTGTCGTCGTGGTTTCCGGTGGCAAAGTGTTGATCTGCACCCCGGATCGCGCCCAGGAAGTGAAGAAGTTTCTCAGCCCAGCCTGATCTTTTCGAAGGCTTCGCGCACCTGATCGTGGAGATTTCCTCCGGAGAATCGTAAGGCGTGGAGCCCTGCGCCTTTTGCCGCTTCGAGGTCGGTGAGCTTGTCGCCGACCATCAGGCTGCGGGAGGGATCCAGCCCCAGGCGCTCCACCGCATAGCGCACCAAGCGCGGATTGGGCTTGCGGCCGGTGCAGCTCTCCTCCGGCGCATGGGGGCAGTAAAGCAGGAGCTGAATCGGAACTTGCGTCATCATCCACGAGGTGAGGACAAGGAAATCATCCTCCCGGTAAAGTCCCGCCCCAATCCCGCTTTGGTTGGTGACAATCGCGACAGGTATCTGCTCGGAACCTGCCCAAAACAAGAGTTCTTTCGCGCCGTCCACCCACTGAAAATCCATCGGATGGGCGACAAACTGCTGGTCGAGATTCAGCACCCCATCCCGATCCAGAATCAGCCCGGGAACACCCATGCCGCGTTCTGCGAGTTCCACTGTCGCCGGGACTTCGCGGCACGAAACGACGTTCGCCAGCGCGGGTTGGGAAAAGTCGGGGCCTGATTCCTCCATGCGGTGATCCAAATCTGGGGCGAGCCCCGTCTATAAGTCAGGCAAAGAATACCGAGATACCCCGCTTTTTGCTTGGGTTTTGAACCTAACAAACCAACAATTCAAGCTAACAAACCGGGTATCATCCGAGTTCGCCCGAAGGGACGATTGAGACATCATGACGACTGCTGAACAAGAACTTCAGTCCTGGCAGACGCCGGAATACAGCAACGCTGTAACGATCGGCGAATTTTTCCGGACAATCAAACGGAACCGGATCGTTTTCTGGACGACCCTCATCCTGGTTCTTCTCATCGGGGTCGTGGCCTCGTTGGTCATGCCGAAAGCCTACGCCGCGGCCGCAGAGGTTCTCGTAGAAGGTGCGGGTGCCAACGGCATCAGCCCCTCGCCTGAGAACATCATGGGCGACCTGACGGTGGCTGGCTCCGCTTATCCGCTCACCACTCAGGTCGAATTGCTTCAATCGCAAACCGTGTTCTACCGCGCGCTCCAGCAGTCGGGAATCCCTGAGCCGCGCACCCTCGAAGAGCTCGAAGCTCTGCCCAAGGTCTTTGTTCGACAGAAAGAAGAATCCAACATCTTCGTCATCACCATCGAAGGCGAAAACCGCGAACAAGTGACGGAAATGGCGAAGAACTATCCGTCGGTCTTTAAGGCCTACGCAGATAGCTTCCGAAACGACGCGGCCACCCGCGCTCGAGACTTTGTCACCAACCGACTTCAAGAAGAACGAGGCGCTCTCGCTCAAGCCGAGCAAGAGTTCTCTAACTTTAAGTCGCAGAACCGCGTTGTCGATTCCGGCACCGAGCTCGAGTTCCGACTCAACATGCTCTCCCAATCGGAGAGCGCCCTCAGCGACGCCGAGGCCCGTCTCGCCTCCGCCCGCAGCACCTCCAACCGACTCCGAAGTGAGCTCGGGGGAACCCCCAAGGTTCGTGAGCGAGTCAACGACTTTGCCAACCGACAACTCGTCATTGAAAACGAAACGCGACTGGCGGCCCTCCGCACCCAGCGCGCCGCGCTTCTGGAAACCTATCTGACCAGTGCGCCGCAAGTGAAGGAGCTTGACAACCAGATCGCCGAGCAAGAGAAGTTTCTCACCGACCTGAAAAAGCAGCTTCCGGATACGGTGCAAGAGTCGAACCCCGAATGGGACGTCGCCCAGCGCCGCATGAGCGAAGCGATGAGCGAGCTCGACGCCGCAGAATCGCGAGCCCGCGAACTCCGCGCCCTCACCGATCAGCGCAACGAGCGACTGAACCAACTCGCCGGACTCAGCCGACAGCAACGAGAAATCGAGCGACGAATTGCCACCCACACGCAGTCCATTGCGAACCTCAACGAACTTGAGGATCGAACGAAGCTCCGGGTCAACGAAATCAAGAGCTCGGTGACCCAGCTCAACGACAGCGTTTTCGCCCGACAAAGCCGCCCGAACTGGCTGATCAACATGACGATCGCCGGTGTGCTTGCCCTCATCCTGGGCACGGTCTTCGCCCTGGTGCGAGATTCCGTCCAAGACAAGGTCAACAACAAGGGCGAAGCCTATGCGCTCTCCGGTCTGCCGCTGCTCACGCACATCCCCGACCGAAGCCGGGCCAAGCATCCTCTGATCACCAACCCCCAAACCAACCTCGCTTTCGAGGCCTACCGGGTGTTGCGTTCAGCGGTCTCGCTCTATGCCCAGCGCATCGACATGAAGTCGCTGACGATCACCAGCACCCTGCGAAGGGAAGGCAAGACCGTCGTCGCTTCCAACCTGGCCGTGGCCTACGTGCTCAATGAGCAAAAGACCATCCTGGTCGACGCCAACCTCCGAAACCCGGCTCTGCACACCCTCTTTGGATTGCAAGCGAAGCCTGGCCTCGGAGATGTTCTCCTCGGCAACGCGACCCTCGACGAAGTGATCCAACCGACCTCGGTGGACAATCTCTTTGTCGTCACGGTTGGCACGATCCCCGCCAACGCGACCGAAGCCATCGGCTCGGCGCGGATGAAGGAGATTGTCGAACAACTGGAAGCTCGATCCGACATGGTGATCTTCGATGCGCCGCACCTCGCCGGTCTTGCCGACGCTCCGTCGCTTGCATCCATCACCGATGCCGCCCTTGTGGTCACCCACATCGGCAAGCCATCCAAGACCGAATTCAAGGAAGCCATGGGACTGCTCGAAGCATCCTCCCCGGCCCTCCTCGGTATGGTCGAAAATCGTGTGAGTCGCAAAGATGCTCACATCGGCAAGAACTAATCGGCCCTTTCAGTCGCCATGAAACCGAACGCTCTGCCCAGGAACACTGCTGAAAAGCTAGTTCCTGGGCCGTACGTTCGGGGCGAACTCGGATCGGTTCGTAACGCCGAAACCCTGGTGAACGTCGTCCTCGCGACGCTGTTCGCCGGGATGCCGCTCTTCTTCATCCTCATCACCTACCTTCGCCAAGACCCTGAGCTGGTCTTCGTCGGCGTGTGGGCCATCGTGGGGATCTTCGCGATCTTTGCCGAGTACAGCATCCGCGCCCGGAAGGGAATCAACGCCTTCCAGTTCTGCGCTCTGCTGCTGCCGGTCATTGGAATTCCTGGTCTGCTGATGCAGCGGCCCAGTCTCACCATTCTCGCCCTCACCTTGGGTTATCTCCTCGTTTTGTTCCTGCGGATCATTTCCGTGTTCATCACGATCCCCAAGTTGATGGAGACGCTCAAAACGCCACCAACAGAAATCCTCCTGTTCTGGCTCATCACGAGTTGTCTCATCGTCTCCGCGAGTACCAACCTGTTTTATCTCGGCAACGGGTTCCACATCCTCCGAAGCACTCGGGGTGCCTTCCCCAACTGGCTCCACCCGAACAACGCGGCGATCTACGGAGGACTGCTCATGGTTCTCCCGCTCATCAAAGAGCGGATGAACACCTGGATGCGGCCGCTGATTATCCTTTGCGGCTTTTACACGGTTCTCGTCACCCAGAGCCGGGGCACCCTTGTGGCTGCGATTGGCTGCATCTTGCTCATCATGTTCCTGAAGTTCGCCGAGAATCCTCAGAAGTATTCTCTGCGAGCCTTCGCGCTTCTCGTAAGCGGCGGCCTGATCAGCATCGTCTTCGGCGCGGTCATTCCGGATATTCCGGTGATCAAGAACATGCTTGATCGAACCACGGAGACCGACGACCCCACCGCCGGTCGCCTCCTGATTTTCGAGCGCATGTTGGAGGTCTGGCGAGATTCGCCGGTGGTTGGCTACGGCTTCCGATCCGGTGGTATGGACAACGGATTTGTCTCGATTACATTCCAAACCGGACTGGTCGGGCTCGTTTTTTACCTCTCCTTCTGGGCGGCCATCCTGTTCCGCGCCGTGTACATCTATCGCAACGGCAATCAAATGGGCCGTCTTCTGGCGCGATTCATCTTCGTCACGGCGACCTTCCTCTTCCTGCGTGCCTTCATCGAGAACACGCACCTGCTCCAGCTCACCGACGTTGTCTCGAATGCTTTCTGCATTGCGGCTGGCCTCTCCTTCCTGATGAAGGCAGAGCCGAAGCGAACCTCCGGTGTTGCGCGAACGCACTTGCAGATCCGCGCCCCGAAGGCCGATCCCGCTCCCACCCCGGCTCCCGTCGAATAAGTCGGGCACCCGGAGTCGTCTGACTCGCCCCCTTGCGTTGTCGGTGTCACTGAGGATACGCCTCGATACGAGCCTTCGAACGCGAGAAGAGATCACTTCTTGGCGCGGTAAGGGGCCCGCGCATGATAAAGCCCCGGAGGCGTTCCTCCGGGGCTTCATCTTGAATCGAGTCGGTTGGTGACTACATCAGACCGTTCGTCGTGGCGTCGAGCTGATCGATGTAGTCGGTGGCAAACTTCATCACATCGTCCGCAGTGAGCTCGTCGGTCAGGCCGATGAAGCGGTAGGAGTAGCCCTTCTTGCCGCCGAACGGATCGAACAGCTTCGCCCGAACCCAGCCAAACTTTTGCTGGGAGTAGGTTTGGAATCCGATCGGGCTGCGGAAGGCGTACACCGCGTACCGCTCAGCCGAACCTGGGCGCTTGATCGACATGAACGAAACCGGGATCGGCCCGTGAGCCTTGGAGTTCAGCTTTCGCTCTTCCACCAGAGTCAGTTCCCAGCCTTGCGCCTTGAAGCAGATCTGCTGATCGTGGAATGCTTGCGAGCTATCGCCCGCGATCACGACCACGTCCACCTGCTCGCCTCGAGAGTCCTCGAAGATCTGGCAAGCAATCGCGATCGGATCGAGAACTTCGTAGCTCGATTCATCCATTTTATAGCTGATCGTCGAGTCGAATTCCCGCGGCTGAAGCTTGAAATCGCCCAGCTCGGTCAGCATCATCTTCTCGATCGATTCTTCCGTCGGGCGCACCGGCTTGCGCGTTCCCGAAATGGAAACGAAAGCCAGAACCGCGAGCAGCGGAATCAAAAACGTTGCGATCTTTTTCATACCTTCCAACCAAGCTTCTTAGCGGTGTAATAGAGAATGGCGAATGCCAGGACGAGGAAAATGTAGCTGCCGTAGTCGTGGAACATGTGGCCAGCATCCTTGCTCACGTTGTTCCCGACGATGCCGATCACGCCGATCCGCAGTCCGTTGATCGCAACGGCGAGGGGCAACGCCATGGCGGCCAGAATCAGATTGCCCCACCATTTCAACCGAGCCACAAGCATCACGAAGACAACCGACGCGAGCATCGCGAGGGTCAGCTTCATGCCCGAGCAAGCGGCGGCAACATAGAGCTCGAACCGGTCGAGGTGGATGACCGTCGGATCCGTCCGCAGAGGGTTCTGGCCAATCACCTTTAGGATCCCGTAGGCAATGGTCGTCGAATAGATCTGCAGCGCGTTCGTGTGGCGGTCAATCAGGTCGTTCCACATGGGAAGACCGGTCATGGCGAAGAGAACCGCCGGGGACATCGCCCAGGCTCGTTTGAATCCGTAGAACATCCACGCCAGCACGCCCAGGGCGGCCGTGATCACGGCGCCTTGGATCGAGAAGAAGAACGCCCAGGAAGCGAGAACTCCGACGAGGAGCAAAGGAATCAAGATGAGCAGCGGCCAGAGCGTTGGCTTGATCGGGTGCTTCTCAATCTTCTCCCGATTGACATACAGGATGTACGCCATGGCAATGGGAACGGCGGGGCCGTGCTGATAGTAGCTGTCGAAGTCGACCCAGAGCTTCAGCATCGCCATGGTGAAGTCCGCGAAGATCGCAAAAAGCAGGGCGATGATGAGGATGCCGACCTGGGCATCGCGGCGCATCAGGAAGTCTCGGATGCCATCAACCGATACCTCCGGGAACTTCAGTGCCCCTGGCGCCGTGGACTCATAGGTCATTGTTTCCTGTGCCATTCTTATCTAGATTCCTTCTCGAACAGGGGCGAAAAATCAGCGGTATGAGTGCCCGATGGCTATCGTAACGCCAAATCCCAGCTCGCAGTGCCAAGTCTTAGGTCCCCGAAGCGACCACCTGGAACTCATCAAAGAACAAGTTTGATGCCACCAGGTTCCCGATCCCATTCAATGAACCACTCTTCAACAAAATACCAGCCAGGTTACTGGCTGGTATGAATACGGGGCAAAATCGTTGATCGTATTTGCCCCAGGCGACGAACCGAGGTCTAGCGGCCGCCGTTCGCCAAGCGAGTGAAGTGCGGATAGCGATCCTGGTTCTCGGAGTACCAGGTGATCATCTGCGGGAGGCGGTCGGCGACATTCACCTTGCGCGCCCAGCCCAGTGCTTTGACCTTATCGTAGGAGATCGCGTATCGGAAATCGTTGAACGGGCGGTCATCCACATAGGTCACCCACTCACCCGGATCGCGGTCGAACAGGCCGCAAATCATGTTGGCGACCTCCGAGTTCGTAAACTCCTCGTCGCTGCCGATGTTGTAGGCCTCGCCGATCGTGCCTTTCTCAATAATCTTGAGCACGCCCGCCGCAAAATCGGTTGCCGCCAAGTAGCGGCGGCAGTTCTTGCCGCTCCCATGGATCTGCAGTTTCATGCCGTGGAGCATGCGCATGATGAAGGTCGGCAGAATCTTCTCGGGGAACTGGCGGATGCCGAAGATGTTGTTCGCCCGAACCATGATGATCGGCATGCCATAGCTCTTCTGGTAACCATTCAGAACCATTTCGGCCGCTGCCTTGCTCGCCGAATAGGGGTTTGTCGGGTTGAGCTTGGCGGTCTCATCGACATCGCCTTCCAGAATCTGCCCATAGACCTCGTCCGTACTCACGTGGACGAACAACCCCACGTTGTGAGACCGAGCGGCTTCGGCCAAGGTGTGGGTTCCCAAAACATTGCTGCGGGTGAAGAGGAGGCTGTTGCCAAAACTGTTGTCGACGTGGCTTTCGGCGGCAAGGTGAACCACGAGATCGGCTCCGTTCACGGCCTTGATGCAGGAATCTGGGTCGCACAGGTCAGCGAGTTGGAACTCGACTCGCTTGTCGCGCAGCAGATGGATCACATTGTCGCTGTGAGAAGCGTAGGTCATTTTGTCGAACAGCACAATCTGGCTATCCGGGTACATCTCGACAATCGCTTCGGCGACGTGCGAGCCAACAAAGCCGGCCGCTCCGGTCACAACAATCTTCTTAAATGCGGGCATATTTTCGTCCAAGGCCTTCGCAGTATTCGAGCAGCTCCGTTGCCGTTTCGATCTGACCGAACCGATTATTCCACTTCGTCACGTTAAGGACAAACTCGTCAAAAACGCGATCGTTGATAACATCAATTTTGCCACTTCCGAACCCTTTCATTAGAGCTTCGGCGATCGTACCCATCGCGACTGGCTCCCCTGATCCGAAGTTGAAAATGCCGGGGATGGGCTCCGCCATTACTTGAAGCAGAGCTTTTCCGCACGCGGGTGCGGAGATAAAATCGCGTCGCACCGAGGGGTGAACATCCATCGTGATGGTGTCGCGTTCCACCAACCCGCCGAGCATCATCGACATGAACGATTTCCGGCCAGGAATCCGCTCGTCGCCAAGGACGTTGGAGACCCGCAATGTGGTGAGACGGTCTCCCAGAAAATCTGAAAGCAGACCCTCCGTCCGGTACTTGTTGATGCCGTAGTTCCCCTGTGGCTCAATCAAGCCTTCCTCAGCCACGCCGAACTGACCTTCGAGGCCATACACCTTGCGACTGCTGAGCAGAATGTAGCGGATCGGCCGATCGGCAATGGCGCGGGCCAGAGCGAGATCAATATCGTTCGCTTCATCGTACTCATTCACGCGGTACTCCTGCGTGAGAGCAAAGTTGATCACCGTCTCGATGCCTTCGAGATCTTCTGGGGTGAGCGGAGTTCGGGCCGAAGCGGTGCGCCAGCTGACCTCTGGGGCACTTGACATCACGCCTTGGGCGATCATGCTGGACGAGCCGACGATGAGCACGCGGCTCAGCGCGTTCTGAGAAAGGGAGGAATCCATAGGAGTGTCGGTGCGCTTACTGGGCACCTTCGCGACGGAGCACGGCGAGGATCGTGCGCCAAAGAATCAGCACGTCGCGTCGCAGGCTCGCATAGTGGTAGTACTCTTCCGTGTACTTGATCCGATCTTCATAATCGACCTGACTTCGGCCGTTGCATTGCCAAAGACCCGCGCAGCCGGGAATCATCGCCTTGTAGGTTTCATAGGCGGCGCCGTACCGCTCCTGCTCACCATCCATGATCGGTCGCGGGCCGACCACGGACATCTCACCCTTCAAGATGTTGATGAACTGGGGTAGCTCATCCAAGCTGGTTGATCGCAGAAACTTGCCGAACCGAATGAGCCGAGGATCGTGATCCAGCTTGAAGCCTTTCAGAAATTGCTCTTTGAGTGCCGGATCGCGCTCCAAGATCTGCTCGGCATCCTTGCGCATGCTTCGGAACTTGTAGATGTAGAACGGCTTACCGCCCAGGCCGTACCGACGGTGCTTGAACAGGATCGGGCCGCCATCGGAACTCACCACCAGAATGGCGATGAGAATGAACACAGGGAAGAGAACCAGCAGGGCCACCGAGGCCATGATGATGTCGAAAATCCGCTTCATCACACGGTAGAACCGGTGCTCATAGCGGGGCAAACGATGTGATCCTGGCTCGGACGAAGGTTCGCCCGCCAGTCCGGAATTCTCAAGGGCAGAAGTCGGCTTGATCATCATCATTCTCAGTTAGACATGGTCAAAAAACGTGTCAACTGTGTTCTGGGAGGGCCAAACCGAGAAAAGTACCGGGGCATTGCGTTCCCGTGGAGGCTCCTTCTCTCTGAATCGCCGGATCCAAACGATATCCTAAAAGCATCGCAGACGCGAATCTGCGAACCCTTAGTATACCAGTGTCCCGAATCGCCGTGGGCTTCACTGAATGACGTGAGGGGCGCGGTCGTAAGTTGGATTGGGAGCTTCCAAAAACTTCGAGGAGCTGCTCTCCGGGAAAAAGTCGTACCCGATTGCCTGCTTCACGCCGTATCCTCCGACGAGAGTCGTGCCGATGAGCGCCACAAGGACGGTGGCAATCGCGAACATCTTGGCCTCGAACAACACGAGATCCCCAATCTCCGACTGCTGGAACTTCTCCCACCACGTCAGGCCTTCCTCAAAATCCGGACGAGCTTGATCGACCGGGAAGACGATAATCTGTGTTGGCTGGAGAATCTCCGGAGCCGTCTTTCGCAATGCACCCATAGTGAGGATGATCGGGACAGAATCTGTGCCAACTCACCCCGATTCACCGGAATTCGTGCCGGGGTCCGCAATTTCAGGCAATTCGAGCAGTGAGGAACCTGCCGTCAGGAGCTTGCCGACGTGTAACGACGCAGACTCTTCAACCAAAACCAGCGCGAGAGAGCCAGAGTCAAGGCGGCGACGACGGCGCCATAGAGCAGCATGATCGGCGGCGCGCCTCGGAGCAAAAACGAGACCGGAATCGTCCCGAGAATCGCGAGGGGAATGGCAAAAGTGAGAAAACGACGGACAGGGAGTTGATAGATATCCAGCGGATACTTGCTGATATCCGAAAGCATGTCGCTGAACACCCACAGGTTATCGACCCGTACAAAGTAGATCGCCAGGGTCATCAGGAAGAGATTCAGCGAGTAGGCGAACACCAGGGCGCACGCTAGCAGCCAGACGTATCCGGCGATTTGAGGAAGGCCAGGGGTTTTCCCACTGACCCAGGCGGCGTAGCTCACCAGGGCCACCGAGGAGACAAACGCACCGAACATCGAGAAGTTCACCTTGCGCAGCGAAACCCAAAACTGGGAATCCACTGGCTTGGTGACCACAAAATCGAGGGTTCCCCTGCGCACTTGCTCGGGGATTTCGCGCAGGCTCACAAACCAAATGCCTGAGATCGCCTCGATCATCATGGCTGTAGCGGCGAGCGCCAGTGCCTCTCCACGATTCCAACCGCCGAGGCTCTTGGTGTTGTAGAAAATCACCTCGATGATCAGCATGAAGAAGAGCATCCAGCCGCAAGTGAGGATGAGCTTGGCGATGAGGTTTGCCCGGAACTCGAGCTCGCGAGCCCAGCTGGTGCTGAAAAACACCCGGTAAATCCTCCAGAGCCTCGCCATGCGTTTTTGAGCTTACCGCTCCGGTGGTTCTGGGTCAACGGGAGACGCGCCGGGGTGCTATCATTCCCACCATGCCGGGACTGTTCATCACCCTCTTTTTCGTCGTCTTCGCGACGACGGGAGGCCTTTGGGTGCTGAAATCTTTGGCCGCCAAGGCAGAGTGGCACCTCGATCCTGCGGAGAGCGTTGGCGTCGCGGGATTGCTCGCCCTCGGTGCCATCGGAACCCTCACAGGAACGCTCGGAATGATCCCCGGTGGTCTGCGATGGGCAATGCCTTTGGTCGGCGGAGCGGCCGTGATCTTGGGGATTGTTGGATTCCTCAAGGGGGCGGGCGCGGCATGGCGATTTGCGAAGCCGGAAGGGAACGCAGCGGTTTTTCCGCTGGTTCTTGGGCTCCTGGCGATGTTCCCCCTCATTGCCGCTCTCAGTCCAAGCACGATGATTGACTGGGACAGCATTGCTTATCACATGGCGATCCCCAAGCTCTGGCTGGAGAGCGGGCAAGTAGAGCGGATCTACACGATCCACCACAGCAACTTCCCGAGCACGATCAATGCTTTGTATCTCTATGGCCTCACCTGGGGGGATCAGTTCGGAGCCAAGGGCTTCAGCTGGTCGATCCTGATCCTCGGGGCGATCGCGCTCTATGGTCTCGCCCGGAGATGGGCCGGGCCGGGCCACGCTTGGTGGGCTCCTCTGGCTTTCATGGCCTCGCCGGTGGTTCTGTGGGAATCGGGAACGGCGTACATTGATGTTGCCCACGGCTTGTTCACGGGTCTCGCCGTGCTCTATACCGGCGAGCTCCTGCTGAGGCTCCGAGAGTCGGGCAAAGCTGATTCTCTGCTCACCGCTCTCGCCGTGCTGAACTGGGGATTCACTCTGGGAACCAAGTTCACGGGACTCCAAACCTTCGCCGCTGCCGGATTGCTCGCGATTCTGTTCGCGGGTCGGAAGGTCGGAGTCGCGGCCAAGCCGGTGGTGGTCATCGCCCTGGGGGCGGTGCTCATTGCGTCGCCTTGGTTTGTCAAGAACGTCATGTCCACCGGGAATCCAGTGTTTCCGTTCTTCTACGAAAAGCTTGGCGGCACGGGGTGGGATCAGTTCCGGGCGGACATCTATCGGAATGAGCAGCAGACCTTCGGGGTCGGCTGGGCACAGCTCTACAGCCCCAAGCAGCCTGGCGAGACCTTTGAACGCATGCGCGAAGGGCGTGATTTTCGGATGATCGGTCACGCGATGCTCGGGCTGGGATACCAGCCGGGACGATACGTCAATCCTGGTCAGACGCAAGGCGCGGGATTCCCGACGGGGGCCATTGGGATTGCCTGTCTGGCCGCCCTGGTTCTCGCGGCGACAAGCGGGCGAAGAGAATTGCGGATCAACTACGTTCTTGCTTGGACAGGATTGAGCCTGTTGCTCTGGTTCTTCCTGAGCCAGCAGAGCCGCTATCTGACGTTCCTCGTTGTGCCGAGCGCGGTGCTCGTGCCGATGCTGTGGCCGACCTTGCGGCTGGCTCCATTGCTCGGTGGGCTCGTCGGGTTGCAAGCGGCTTACACCGCGTTTTATCTCAACACCAGCCAGACCACCGACCAGCTGAGAGTGCTCACCGGGCAGGTTTCGCCGGATCGATACGAGAAGGAGCGGGTGGGATTCGCCTCGGCGGCGAAGGTCATCAATGAGAACACCACCGTCACCAAAGTGGCGCTGTTTGATGAAGTTTTTGGATTCTTCTTGGAGAAACCCTATTTCTGGGCGAATCCGGGGCACAGCGACCAGATCAAGTTCGAGCGGATCGGCGATGGGGTCGCTCTGGCGGCGGAGTTCCGTCGGCAAGGCATTTCTCATGCGTACGTGAACTTTGCGTTCTCTGCTCCGGAAGAGCGGAGCAAGTGGCTCAGCACCGCAGGTTTGGTGCCCGAGACTCCGTACACGGAAAGTGAGAGGGGGTTGATGCTCAACAATCGCGAGCTCAACTGGAAAGTGCTCCTCGCTGATGCGGTCGCCCAAGGCGAAATGTCCCCCGACGGCCCGCCGACAGGGAACTCGATTCTGCTGAAGGTGAACTAGCGGAGGCCCGTCCTTCCCCATCCGCCCAACGCCCCTGTGATGGTGCCCCGATCCCTTTGGGGTCGCGATACTGCATTTTCTCAATTGACGCCCTCCCCCAAATCTCCCGATTTGGGGGAGGGTGCCCGAAGGGCGGGTGGGGGTTCTGTACTCGGTTGGGCGGTAGCCCAATCGAGCCCGCTTGGTGCCTGTTTTGACTCGGGCCTGCGGCCCGCCGGAATCCTCTTCGAGGAGTCCGGATTTCCCCCACCCGGCCTTTGCCCACCCTCCCCCGATGGGAATCAGTGGAGGGCGAGTCCATGAATCGTCCGCTGGTTCGAAGGCGAAATCCTTCCGGGAGACACCCCGAAGGGGCACGCATTTTCGGTGCCCCGACCCTTCAGGGTCGGGAGACCACCAACCCCTGATCGACGTCCTCCCCCGTATGTCAGATTGGAAGAGGATGCCCTGAAGGCGAAGGTTTCGTACTCGCCAGGGCGCTATCCCACGAGCAATCGGAGAACTACCGAATGTAGCCGCGCACCGGGAGCAAAGCTTGACCGGCTCGGATGATCCGGGAAATCGGCGCGCCGGGGATCTCGATGGCGAGAATCGGCAGAGCCGTCATCGTGAGACCAAGCAGTGCCTGTGTCGCGAACCCAAACGGCAACACCGAATAGAGGAAGGCCGTCAGCAGCCCACCGCCTAGCCCGAGAAACACCGCCCAGCCGTCGTACACGTAGTCTTGCAGACCAATGAACGCGCCGTACAGCAGCCCCACCACCCCAAGCGCGACATAGCGGGCGACCTGAGGGTCGACATTGAACTGCACCAGCAGCTCCCAGCCACCTTGCGACGCGAGCGCAAACAGAACCCCCAGCCCGACGGTCTGAATCAGAAACGCGACATCAATCGGCACGGCCGCCTGACCAGCAATCCGACCCGCTCGGTTCGCAGCGAGACGCGCGATCAAGGGCACCAGCGCAAAGAGCGCGGCCAAGTAGACGAGGTGCTTGGTGAAAATCATTCGGACGCGGCTCCTTTAGGGGCGTTCGGATCGGCGGGCTTAGGTGTTGTCCCCGCAGAGGGAGACTTCGGAGCCGGAGCCGCAGAGTCGGTAGGAGGAACGGGCGTGACCCCCACCTTCAGCGTCATTTTCTTCGGCGAATCGCCGGATCGGAAGCCGATGACGACGTCTTCGCCGTTCACAAACTGCTTGTTCTCGCGCACCAAGTCGAGCTCGACATCGTAGCCAACCGTCTTGGTTTCGAGTTTCTCTGCCAGGCGGCGGAAGGTCGGGATGAGCTGGCTGCTCTCGCTGACCGGGATGACCTCGTCGCCCAGGGTTTTGAGAACTTCCAGATCCGGTGCGGGCCCCAGGGCGATGATGATCAGGGTCATCCCGGAGGCTTCGATCCGCTCGCGCAGACCTCGAGGTACCCCACTTTCGCTCTCCGTATCGCGACCATCCGTCAGCATCACCGCGACACGAGCCCGGTTCTTCGGCTCCACGGCAATCCAATCCGAGGCAAGCCTCAGCACTCGATAGAGAGGCGTTCCGGAGTTCTCCCGAGAACGCAAGTTGCCCAACTCGGGAATGATGTCTTTCGGTGGGCCGAAGTTCTTCATCAGAGCCGGGGGCTCAACGCGCGGTACACGATAGCCCGGGTTCGGGTTGAGTCGGGGGAAGGTTGCCAGCGCAACCCGGTCGGTTTCGCCCAGCACCTCGACGAGGGCTTTCACCGCTTCAATTCGCTTGTATTCCGGGTCGGCCACCGGGAGCCAGTCGGCGTTCCAAGGACTCGGTGGACTCGGCTGCACCATGCTGTAGCTGTTGTCCATCAGGAGCAGAATCGACTTTCCGCGCTCGTCCTTGGTGGTGGCGGTGATCGGCTTGACGCTCAGAATCTTGAGCGTGGTGCCGTTGGAGAGCGAGACAAACGAGTTCGGTTGGATGTCCGCATCCGGCACCCGGAAGACCATCCTCTTTTCGTAGATGTCGGGCTTCTCGGGGGTCGGGGTTTCCGTGCGCACTTGCACCGGCTGAACCACCGCCGCGACTTCCGGCATCAACACGCCCGCCTTTCCAGGCTCGGCATAGACGTTGCTCGAGGCGAGCAGACTCACCGTGCTCGTGGCAAGGATGATCACCCCGGCGGCGACCGCCAGGGCGACCATACGGACGCCGAACGGGTTGTGCGATCTCATTTCAGAAAGGCGCGATTGTTCTTCACCGGACGACCGGCATCTTTGAAGTCAGTGGCCACGCCGCGAATCGTGCGCAGCGCCCGAGCGCGAGCGACCGGAGCCTTCTTGCTCTGGGGATCAATCGCATCGAGCTGAGCCATGAAGACCTGCCACGATTCCTGAGCGTGCATCGCCAAGGTTCGACCCTGGGCGAGGGCAACCTCATCGTGGTAGCGATTCATCGCCGAGAGGTAGCTGGATCGCAGAGACTCCTTATCCTTGGACTCCGGCTCTTGTTGGTGCCGCAGAATCTTGTAAGTGACGAAGAACTCGTACGCGAGCACCGTGCCGAAGAACAGCAACGCCAAACCACCCGCTGCCACGATGGGAGAGGCCAATTCCTTGGCGGTCGAAAGCCGCTGCATATCCACTTGCAGGAAGGCCGCCAAGGTTCCAAAGAGGGCGGCGACCATCGTCGCCAGCAATCCGATCTGCAAGGGGCGACCGAGCATCTGGCCAGCAGTGCGGACTTCCTTGAATCCATCGCCCGCGGCAAGGCTCACCACCAGCATCATGATGAATCGCACCATGAAGGTGATGCCGTAACTCAGCGCCGCCGCGAGGATCACCGCAAATACCGCCTTGGTGATGCTCGATCCCGGGCCGAGAACCGGAACCAGAAGCACTTCGGCCAGAGGAAGCAAGAGATACGTTTTGAGAACCACGGCCACGAGCAGGGCAAAAATCCCGCCCGTGAGCTTCTTGGTGGTGGAGTGGCTGTGGCTCAGAGCCTTCAGATAGATATCCTCCAGCGATCGCGCATCCATGTAGCGCGGAGCCTTCACCTTGCCGCCGATAGCCCGGCAGTTTTCGATGAACTCATAGGCGCGAGCGGTGAAACCCCCGTTGATCTCCTCATCCTTCTGCAGCGTTTCGTAACTGTTGTGCCACTGCTGAGTCGTCCGAACATAAGCGTTCAGATACTGCTTGGCTTCCCACACGTGGCGCTCCATGAAACCGAGCTCGCGCATGTCGCCTTCCACGGTTTGACTGAGCACATCGCGCTCGGCATCCGTGACAACCCGGGGGTTCTCTTGGGCGAGTTGCTGCTCGGGGTTCGGACGCGAGACAATGCGCTGTTTGCTCGGGGGAGCAATCAGACCGGGGGTATCTCCTGGGAGGCTGGCGTTCATAGGGGGTTACTCGGCAGGGGCTTCGGAGGCCGTCGATGCCGACGACTGCTTGGTGTTCACGATCTCGCTTTGCAGGGCCTTCTTGGCTTGGGCCAGGATTCCTGCTCCGTTTTGAACCGTGATGTCGAAATACTGTTTGCCGCCCAGGGCGACGAAATTGTCCTTGACCACGCTGTCGAGCAGACTGAGCTTAGTGGTGCCTCGAGCATCGAGACCAACGAACGCGATCATGGCAATGTTCGGGATCTCGCCCGTGCGCATCGCTTCTTTGCTCAGCACGCTCTGGTCGTCCTCGAATCCGCCATCGGTGACAAAGATGCCAACCACGCGCTTGTTCGGCTCGCGGGCAGCTTGAGTTTGCAGATCACGAAAGGCCAACGAGAGCATCGTGCCCTTGGCTTGCGGAGGATCTCCAGTTGGGTCCGTGTCGTACTGGCTCACAATCTCTTGAAGAGCCGCCTTGGAGCTGAAGATCGTGGAGATCTTCTTGACATCGGTGGCGTACCAGTAGACTGTCGTTTTTGCCGACTCCGGATAGGTGTCGAGGAGATCCACGAGCTGCATCCCCGTGTCCTGTCGGGACACTTCGTTGGAAGCACTCTGGTCGAGATAAACGTGGATCGAAACCCCTTCGGAAGTGGCTTCGCTGGGCTTAAAGGTGTCGCGCTGAACCTGTTCGCCAACAGCCTTTGAACCTTGTTCGATGGCCCCACACCCTACGAGCAATCCCGAGCCACCCACGACGGCCAGGGCAGCCACTCCAAGTCGGAAAAACGTCACATCCCAAGATACGCTCATTTCGGCCTCTCGTTTCGCCAGCATTCCTTCGGTTTTTGCGTAAACCTCGTAATCCCGCGTGTAGTGTTAAACGCAGATGCGGGCAGGAATCATTCCCGGATTTTAGAGCAAGTAGGTAGTCTGGAATGGCGTGATGGAAGCAACCGGCAAAAAAACCTTGCGATCCAAGACGGGCGTGCGTCAGGTCGGCAAGGAGATGAAGCGGAAGTACGCTTCCCGCCCCCGCGTGTGCTTTGTCCTCCAAGATTGGGAAGATGGCTACAACGTCGGCTCGATGTTCAGGATCGCCGACTGCCTGGGCGCGGAACTTCTGATTCTCACGGGTCGCACTCCGGTGCCGGAAGAGAACCCGATGATCGCGGTCACGAGCATGGGGCATCACCGGAGGATAGCCTGGGAAGCGGTGAAGAGCCATGAGGAGGCCGTTCTCGCCTTGAAAGAGGAGGGCTGGTCCATCATCGCGGTGGAAATCGCGGAAGGCGCGGTCGATTACCGCGAATTTGAGTACCCGGAAAGCTGCTGCTTTGTCCTCGGCAACGAAGGTGCTGGGGTCTATGGATCGGTGATGAAGCACCGCGATGCGGCGATCTTCATCCCGATGTTCGGCAAGGCGCGCAGCCTCAACGTGACGGTAGCGGGAGCCTTGGTGGCGGCAGAAGCCGCCTTCTCGTCTGCCGACCCTACGGAGCCACAACCCTGACGCCCGCCAACTGATTGATCTCAATCGGGCGGTCGTACTGGAACTTGTCCGGCGCCGGGCTCTTGGCGACCCATTCGTGACGACCGTCCACCTCGACATGATCGATTCCGATGAGGGTATCTCCGATCATCATCGTCTTGCTGTCGTACGGAAGATCCTTCAGGATCGCGAGCAGCACGGCCCGAGATTGCTGAACCCGGTGGATCATGCGCCCATACTGCTCGTACGTCTGACCCAGGGTGCGCACCATGTAGTTGCTCGCCGAGTCATCCTCGTGCGCTCGTCCAAGAGCTGCGTCGATCTCCATCCCCGCCGCTTCCGCATGATTCGCCCCGAGAGAAATCTCTTGGGCTTCGGTGAAGAACTCGAGCAAGCGCGTTTCCATGGCCGCCTTCATCTGAGGGTGGTCATCGGGTGGCTCCTGATTCCGGCCCTCTGAATTGAGCGTGCCGAGCTCCATCAGATCGTAAGAATCCACAACCCGGGTGGCCGCGACAATTTCTTGTGTCATTCGATTGATCACCGCGCTCAAGTCCGCAATGTCCGTGGCGTCTTCCAGGAGTGCGATGGCCCGCTCCCGGTCGGCTCCCTTCAGTTGATCGGCCTGGATCATCTCGTAGGTCAGGCGCGAGACGTCGAGCTGAATGCCAAACCAGACCACGAGATGATTGGGATGACCATCTCGGCCGGAGACCATCGAGAGGGTTTTGGCCAATTCGATCGCATCGAGCGCCCCGGCAGGATTCCCTTGGCTCATCTGCTTTCGTGCGTACCCGGTCAGGCTTGCCGACATGCTCTTGTTCATCGCCACATTGGGGGAAGAGAGAATATCGCGCCCCCCGATCACTCCCATCTGGATCTCGCCGGTGGTCGCCGCGGCCAAGGTTTGGCGGAAGGCAGTATTTCGGATGAGCTGTTCGCCGGAGTTCACCGACGGTCGGCGGAACGATTGTTTCAAGACGGCATCGGTGGTGATCTCGCGGGTGAACTGACTCTCTTCCCGCTCATCCTGCACGCTCAAGCTGGGCGGCAGCGAAATCTTGAGGGCTTCGGCTTTCTTCCGGGCGGCACTCAATCCAGAAGCCGGACCGGTGATTTCATCTCGCACGCGAGCATCTGCTTTCACCCGCGCCGAAACCTGAATCCCACCAAAGACAAGAACGACCAGCCCAACGCCGATCGCGGCGATTTTCATACTTCGATCCGCCATCTCATCTCACTCTATGGTATCTGCGCCCGAAAAAGCGACAAGAAACCGTACTTTCTCTAGAAATTTCGGCGAAACCTCATCAAAGCAAGAGGTGAGATCGCGATTCCCCGGGCGGTTTGCTAGAATGGAGGCTCGGTGCGGTGACTTGAGACCCGCATCATTGGGTGTGGAATGACGTCGCTCTATTTGATGGTCGCCTTGAGTTCGGTTGGACAGAGTTCCGGCTGGGCGAGTGTCCCGCTCTCCGTGGCTCCCGTGGTGCGGGACGGGTTGCTCACCCACCCGAATCACCTCATTGTCAAGGCACGCAATGAGAAGGACGCCGCTCGTCTCGTGGGCCGGAGCGGGCGATTGGTCGCCTACTACCCCCAGATCGGATACGCGGTGCTCTGGCTCCCTTCAGGCGACGTGGAAGGGATGAAGGATCGGTTAGCGGCGGCTCGCCCCGACACCCAGCCGGGGTTCGATTCTCTGAAGCGAGTGGCCTACACTCCCAACGATCCGATGTGGCCCGACATGTGGCACAGCCGACTCATCAAAGCCGACAAAGCCTGGGATCTCTCCTTGGGGAGTGCGGGGCCGGTGGTGGCGATCATGGACACAGGGGTCAAAACCGACCATGAAGACCTGGCGGCAAACATGTGGGTCAATACCGACGAAGTCGCGGGCAACGGAATCGACGACGACGCCAACGGCTACATTGATGACCTCCACGGGTTCGATTTTGCCCTTGGCGACAGCGTGCCCGACGATGTCAACGGACACGGCACCGCGTGTGCGGGTCTGGCCGCCGCCATTCAGGACAATGCTCTCGGCACCACGGGCGTGGCCCCAAGGGCCAGGATCATGGCGGTGAAATCCGGGCTCGACAATGGCTATTTTTACGACAGCGCGAACATCGCGGGCTATCTCTACGCCGCCGACAATGGCGCGGACATCATCAGTTGCAGCTTCTACAGCGACCGAGTGGTGCCCGCCGAAGAAGCCGCCCTTGACTACGCCTGGAGCAAGGGCGTTCTCCCCGTGGTGGCCGCCGGGAATGACGCGACATCCATTCCCTACTACCCCGGGGCCTATCGTAACGTGCTCAGCGTGGGCGCGATTGACCAGAACGCGAACAAGATCTGGTGGTCAAACTTCGGCTCCTGGGTGAAGGTTGCCTCGCCTGGCACGGCGCTTCGATCCACCTCCGCAAACGGGGCTTACACCACGGGATTTGGCGGAACCAGCGGGGCTTGCCCTCAGGTCGCCGGGCTGGCGGCCCTGATGAAGGGGGCCAATCCCGGGCTGACCAATCTCCAGATCCGCACGATGATCGAAGATTCAGCAACCAGCTACCCGGTGGCCAATCCCCTCTTTGCAAGCTACGGAATCATTGACTGCGAATCCGCGGTGAAAGTGGCCCTCGGCCTGCTCACCCCCACACCGAAGCCGAGCGCAGTCTTCTGGGCAAATCCGATTGGGCGTGAAAACCGATTTGTCGTGGTTCGTGGGCGCGGCTTGGATCACCCCAGCATCACCGCGCAGAACCAGTTGGGACAGCACCTCCAGGTCACCAAAGCTCGTGATTCGCTGGAGATTCGCTACTTTGGCGCTCAAACGACCACGATCACCATCCGGGATGGATCGACCGTGCTCCTGACTCTGAACAACGGCACGGCCTCGCGAAGTTGGACCCCCGGCGACTGGGCCACAACCCTCGCCCCCCTGACCGGTGGCTACCGCGAAGCGCTTGCTCAGGATGGCAACAGCGTCGTTGCGGGTCGTCGGAGCAACGGCGAAATCCGGCTCGATTGCGTCGTCAACGCCATCAACACACCGCGCGCGTTGCAGGTGTTCTACCGACGTCGATTCACGGGCCTCACCGCGAATACCAACGAGCGGGTTCTGGCCTATGATTGGTCCTCCGGTTCGTTCCCTTACGGGAACTGGGTCGAAGTCCATCGGGCTTCGATGGGCACCAATTGGGCGAACGCTCGCATCCAGATTTCTGACCCCACTCGGTTCATTGATGTCACCGGGAATATGTATCTCCGGATCATCACCGACACCGACATCCCGACGGGAGGAACGCTGGAGATCGACCGACTGAATCTCACCCACTAACCCGAGAACCAACAGGTCACAATCAGAAGCGTGGATCCCGCGACACCCGTGCGCGATGAATGGACAACCCGCGCCACGTGGATGCTTCTCGGCGTGGTGCTGATCCACTGCGTGTTCGCCTCCATCTACTCCGCGATCACGCCGTATCGGTCACCGGGGTTCACGCACGGGAGCCTGCTCCCCGACATTGGATTTCCGGATGAGCGCGCCCATGCCAACCTCATCCAGCTGGTGCGCGAAGATCGGCCTTACCCGGTGCTCGATCCCAAAGATCCTCAGTTTCAGGAGAACTATCAGGCGCACCAGCCTCCCGGCTACTACTGGACGGTCGCGCAGGCACTCAAGATCGCGGGATACCAAGACATCCGGCGCGAACCCGCCGGGAGATTTGCCCGATCGGTGAACTTTCTCTTCGGCGCGCTGAACCTGGTGGGAGTCGGATTTTTGGTCTACTGGCTCACCGGTCGCCGCCGCCAAGCTCTGACGGCGGCGGCAATCGTCGCCTTGGTTCCCGCCAACCTTATTCTCAGCGCCGCGATCAACAACGACGTGATGCTCTTTGCCCTGGTCACCTGGTGCCTTGGGGCACTGGTTTGGGGCGTACGCACGGCTTCGGGATGGAAAATGGCGCTTTCCGTCGGGGTTCTTGCTGGGCTGGCGATGCTCACCAAAACAACCGCGATTCTCCTGTTCGCCCCGATCCTGCTCATGGGCATTCACCGCGACTGGCGATCCCGACTCCCGTGGCTCGGGCTTGCCGTGGTGATCGCGCTGATCGTCGTTGCGCCCTGGTGGATGAGAAATCTCTCGGTTTACGGCGAGCCCCTGGTGACTCAGCGATTTGCCGAAGCCTTTCCTGGGAGCTTCGATAAGCATCCATTCCGGTCGTTCATGGCGGGTTACGGCTGGTTCCATCGCCTCGTGAACTTCACCATTGAATCGTCAACCGGGGTGTTTGGATACTTTGATCTGCACTATCCGAATCTGACACTGCTCGAGGCTTTCTTCTGGATCGTCGCATTCTTTGTGAGCGCGGGATTCCTGGCTGTTTGGTATGGCGGCGACAAAACAGATCTGCTCGCTCTTGGCGTCTTCACGCTGCTCCTCTGCCTCACCTATTTCCGTTTCAATCTGGATTACTTCCAGCCGCAGGCACGCTATCTCTTCCCTGCTTTGCCTGTGGTCGCTTGGCTCATGGCCGCAGGTCTCCGGCTGATCCACTGGCGCTGGACTCTGGTGTGGATGGCGCTTTATGCCTTTGTAAACATGGCAACGATTCCCTGGGTGACTGCCGAGTTCGAGAAGCGCACCGACCAATCCCGCTGGCCCGCGTACGTTCGGGAGTGACCTCGGGCTGAGGAGGAGGGTGCTCTCTTGCTCCATGAGGCCACCCTTTGCCAATTCGGGGGGTTGGTGGGAACCTCAGGCTAGGGTCTTCCGGATCACCTCACCCTGAGACTCTCCCTCTCACTCCGCCGTCGGAGCCACGATTCTCAGCGGCGAAGCGAGATCCGGGTCGCCTCGGTCGAGGAGGCTTTGGATGTAGTTCCCGAGCGTGGGTTCCGTCGAGACCAGCACCGACCTCTCTTTCCCGGCAAACGAGACCCGAATCGTCACCGGCTTGCCCTGGGTGACCTGACTCAGCTGCGGGAGCAACACGAGATCGTTCTGCGCGGCGGCGCTGCTGATGATGAACGTGGATCCCGAAGCTGCTGATTCCACACGAGCGGCGATCATTTCCCCATCTTTCGGGGAGGGATCGTGCAGCCAATAGAACCCCTGCAACGTCGCATCGGTTTGCGCCCACACGAACTTGTCCGGCGTCACGTCCCGCGTGAAGGCGCGCAGATCCCTCACCTTGTCGCGATCCGGGACGCTGTGGCCCACGCCAGGGAGCCATTCCATGCCGCCCTTGAATCCCGTTCCGTGTTCCGCGCGCAAGGCCTCCCAGGCCACCTGGGCTTCCTTACACCGATCCGCGCGACCGTAGGCCGTGTCATTCTCGCCGATCACCCAGGTAAAGGGCAGATTCATCAAGTTGACCAACTGCGTTTCGCCGGGACTCGGAGCGGAAGCACTCGCGTTGGCGGCGGCGAATCGATCTGGCATTTTGGGCGCGATCACGAAAGTGCCGTATCCGCCATGGGATGCCCCGGTCATACTGACTAAGTTGGGGTTCACGCCCTCAAACAGCACAAAACTCTCGATCAACTTGCGCACCAGGGGAGCGATGCTGTCGTCGTAAAATCCGTTCCACTCGTTGTTCGGTGCCCGCAGGGCGCAGTAGATGTATCCGCCCGCTTCGGGATGATCCTTGTAGTACCGCTCGAACATCCCGCGCCATTGCTGGTCGTTGAACTCTTGCGTCGTGCCGCCTCCGCCGTGAAGGGCGAAGACAAGCCCCCAGCCTCCCGCTGGCTTCTCACCGACGGTACGCCAGAGAAACGGCGCGGTGCGATCAGAGGTTCGTACAACTTTTTGGTCGAAATCCGCCTTCATCTCATCGCGATTGATCGAAGACTTATACAAATCCCACACTCTCTGTTTGAGAGAGTCATCCCACGCCACCGACTTCAACAGCTCCAACGTGGCCTTGTTTTCCGGCGTGCTCGGATTCAGGGCTTTGCGGATGAGATCATCCAGCTCTTCAGCCTTGGGGGCCTCGTCGAGATCGAATCGGACGAGGGTATCGGACGACACCGTCACGTGCTTGACCCGCGCGAGGTTCTGGCTCGCGACAACCGTGAGAGTCGTACCGGGATCGACCGCGACCTCCGCGTGAAGGTTCACGTCCGCCGGATCCTGAAGAGTCATTGTGTTCAGGATCACCTCGCCTGTTTTGAGATTGGTGACCAGAATCGGCGTCGCTTCGCGCACTCCCTTTCGGAAGGCCACGACGCGGAGTTTCGGCCGAGTATCGACAACTTCTCCAGCGTAGCGCTTGGTCACATTGATCCCGTTGAGCTTGGCTTGCGGAGCCCAAGCGGCGGGGAAAGTCTGCCCGGTGGCCCGGAAGGCAACCGCCCAGATGGCTTCTTCGCGAATCGACTCCTTAGCCGATTTCGCGCGATCGGTGAACCAAGCACGATCAAGACCTGCGGGATCATGTTCCGCCGCCCCAACAAATCGCCAAGACTTGCCATCCCAGACTTCAACCCAGCTGTGGTTGCCTCCGCTTCCCGGCCACGAAGCGATCCCTACAAACCGGGCAGGAATCCCAACGGCTCGGCAGGCTTCGATCAGCATCACGCTGAGCCCGGTGCAAGTGGCCATGCCCTGCTTAATGCTTTCGCGGCTGCTCTGGTCGGTGCGCAGACGGCGCGTGTTGTAAACCACCTTGTAGTCGGCAAAAAGGTGCTGGTTGATGAACATCGCGGCCTCACCGGGATTCTTCATCTCTTTTACTTTGCCGAGATACTTCGCCTGGAAATCCCTGCGCATGAAGTCGCGCGGCTCGGTGATGACCCAGGGCGGGACTACGTAGTCTTGCCAAATCTCCGTTGGAATCTGCTTGCGCCAGGCCACGGAGGTTCCCGCTTTGTGAGCCAGCCGCACCATTTCGGCAACCGTTTTGGGGTTCAGGTTCTGGACATCCGCCGGGGACGAGTGCTTCAAAAGATGCTGCAAGTCACTGCGCCACGCCGGATCGGCGGCTTTGATCTCGGTCTCCCAGGCCTGGCGGATGCGAGCTTCGGGCGGGGTCTTTTGCAGAGCGGCATGAAAAAGCAGGGGCGCCGAAAGGGCGGTCATCATTCGGTAGGTTTACCCGAGAGGGCTCGCTGATTCAAGTAAAGATCTGCCATTCTCAGGCGAGAAATGGATATCCCTGCCGTGAATCAGGAAAGGCTGCTGGAGCTTTTCAAGGCACTCATCACGATCAATGCCCCGGCCAAGCAAGAGCGTGAGTGCGTGGACTACGTGGCCCAGCTTTTGCGCCAGATGGGTTTGGAGGTCGAAGAAGACGACGCAGGCACGATCATCGGCGGGAACGCGGGGAATCTGATCGCGACTTTTCCCGGCAACGAGCCGGGCGCGCCCCGCATCTTTCTGAGCGCGCACTTCGATACCGTCGAACCGACCGCTGGCCTGAAGATCATTGAGGATGACGGCATGATCCGCACCGATGGCACCACGATCCTCGGCGCGGATGACAAGGGCGGCATGGCTCCGGCGATTGAGGCGATTCGGATGCTTCAGGAATCGGGCGAAGCGCACGGCGATGTCGTCTTGCTTTTCAGCGTCGCGGAGGAGATTGGTCTGCTCGGAGCCGAGGCGCTCCGGATTCAGGATTTGAACCTGGACTTCGGCTACGTGCTGGACACTGGCCCACCAGTGGGCACCTTTGTGAACCGCACCGCCACTCACGACAAACTCGATGTCGTGATCCACGGAAAACCCGCTCACTCCGGCAAGGATCCGGAAAAGGGGATCAATGCGATCCAGGTTCTCGCCGAGGCGGTGAGCAACATGAAGATTGGCCGCATCGGGCCGGAAACGACGGCGAATCTGGGCGTGATCGAGGGCGGCACCGCGACGAATGTCGTCTGCCCCTTCGTGAAGGTGTATGGCGAAGCCCGGAGTACGAACGAAGCCGAACTCGATGCCCAGATCGACCACATGATCCAGTGCTTTGAATCGGCAGCGACCAAGTGGAACACCACGGTTTCGATCCACCACGACCGGCACTATCGCTCGTACTTCGTGCCCGAAACCGAAGCCTGTGTTCAGATCGCGCAGAGTGCTAGTCGGAAGTTGGGTCACGACCCGGTTCTGCGCACCACTCTTGGGGGCAGCGATGCCAATCGGTACAACGCGAAGGGCGTTCCGTGCATTGTGGTGGCGACGGGAATGGACAAGATCCACACCCACCAGGAGGAGATCTCGGTGGAATCGCTGGTGGAGACAACGCGCATGGTCTACGCTCTGATTCGGGAAGCGGCGGAGAGTGCCCGGTAGTCTCTCCGGGCCGATTGAAGAAATCGAGGCAAGACTTAGGCTATAGTTCGACAACGATTGCGGTTTTGCCGCGTCTTGTAGCTTGAGTCGTCTCAAGAAAGACAGAATTACGGAAGAAGAGCATGGTCAAAGCAGGTCTCACAGTCGCCCTCGTGGCAGTATTGGTCGCCCCCGCACTTGCGGATTACTCCCAGCCGTCGGGCCTTTCGATCCGCGCAGGCTGGTACCTCGCCCAAGGCGATGGCAAGGATGCCGAGGGCCAAAACTGGTTCCTCGTTGGTTTCGACAAGAAGCTGAAGGAAGGCTCCTTCCTCGGTGCTGAGAACGGTCACTTTAGCTTCAGTGCCGACTACTACGGCAAGGGCAGCTTCAGCAACGTTCCGGTGCTGTATAACTACACCGCTCGCCAAGACGGTTTCTACTACTCAGTCGGCGCGGGCATTGGCTTCGGTCACCGACAAACGGGTGTGAGCAGCAGCGACAGCAGCCTGGACTTCAACTACCAGTTCTCGGTGGGCAAGGATCTGGTGAAGGGCGGCAACGTTCTGTTCGTGGAAGCGCGCTATCTCGGCAACAGCCGCCCGGCTCTCGCTGGCTTCGCGCTGATCGGCGGCGTCCGGTTCTAAGCAAGCCATTCGACGAAAGCAAAGACGCCACTTGCACATGCAAGTGGCGTCTTTCTTTTGGCTGGGAGCTCGAAGCTCCGCCTCAGTTAAACCGAGACGCGAGCTTGCCGAACGCCGATGCGCCCGCGTACACCGCGCTGGCGCCGAGTTCTTCTTCGATGCGCAGAAGCTCGTTGTACTTCACCACACGATCGGTTCGGTTCGGAGCACCGGTCTTGATTTGACCGCAGTTGGTGGCGACCGCGAGGTGACTGATCGTGGTGTCTTCGGTTTCGCCGGATCGGTGGCTCATCACGGCGGTGTAGCCTGCTCGATTGGCCATGTTCACCGCGGCGAGGGTCTCGCTGAGGCTACCGATTTGGTTGACCTTCACCAGGATGGAGTTGGCCGTGCCGGTCGCGATGCCTCGGCTCAGCCGCTCGACATTGGTCACGAAGAGGTCGTCGCCGACCAGCTGAACCTTGTCGCCAATCGCCTCGGTCACGCCCTTCCAAGAATCCCAATCGTCTTCGCTGCAGCCATCTTCGATGCTGATGATCGGGTACTTGTCGCAGAGTTCCGCGAGATAGGCCACCTGCTCTGGCCCGCTCAGAGACTTGCCGTTCTTGTAGGTGTACTTGCCGTCCTTGAAGAATTCCGTGCTTGCGGCGTCGATGCCCAGCCACATGTCGTCTCCCGCCGTGTAGCCTGCCTTCGCGATCGCTTCCAGGATGTAGTCGAACGCAAGTTCTTGGCTATCCAGATTCGGAGCAAAGCCGCCTTCATCGCCATAGCCCGTGCCCAGACCCTTGCTCTTCAGCACGCTCTTGAGAGCGTGGAAGACTTCGGTGCCCGCCTGCAGAGCCTCGGAGAAGGTGTCGAACTTCACCGGGAAGACCATGAACTCTTGGAAGTCCACGTTGGAATCGGCGTGCTGACCGCCGTTCAAAATGTTGAGCATCGGAACCGGGAGCACCTTAGCGCTCACACCGCCGACGTACTTGTACAGCGGGAGCTCGCAGCTGAGAGCCACCGCCTTGGCGACCGCAAGCGAGACGCCGAGAATCGCGTTCGCGCCGAGATTCGCCTTGTTGGGCGTGCCGTCGATCTCGATCATCAGGGCATCAATCCCTTCTTGATCAAGAGCCTCGTAGTCCGCAAGCGCCGGGGCGATCTTCTCGACCACGTTTTCGACTGCGTTCAGAACGCCCTTGCCGTTGTAGCGATCCTTGTCGCCATCGCGGAGTTCCACGGCTTCAAAAGCGCCGGTGCTGGCTCCACTGGGGACGGCGGCTCGACCGAGGGTTCCGTCTTCCAGAATGACGTCGACTTCAACCGTCGGGTTGCCCCGGCTGTCAAGAATTTCGCGGGCGGTGATATCGATAATCGAAGGCATAGCGTTGCGTTCTCCAGGGTGAGCATATCGCCGTCACCGGTCAGTCGTTTGGGTCGGGCCTGGAAACTCACCGCCACCTCATCACATAGAGGTACGATGAGGATCAAGCGCTATGGCAGGACGCGAAAGTTTCTTCTGGCACAAACTTCACTCCCTCACGGGTGTGATCCCGACCGGGTTCTATCTGGTGCAACACCTCACCCTGAACTCGTTTGCCCTGGCAGGGGCGGAGAAGTTCGATGGGGTCATCAACTTCTTCGAGGGGATGCCGAAGCACTTTCTGTACTTCCTCAAATTCGGTGTCATCTGGCCGGCTCTGATCTTCCACGCGGTGTACGGCATCTTCATCATCAGCCGCTCCGAAGGCAATTACTCGCAGGAATCGTTTAAGTATCGCGAGAACAAGTACTACACATTGCAGCGCTGGAGCGGGATTTTCGCGTTCTTCTTCCTAGCTTATCACATGGCGACCACGTCGGTGCTTGGCACGATCAAGGGCGCTGAGGTGATCTACTACGACACCTGGGCGGAGCGACTGGCCTCCGGTGGCACCTATCTCGTGCTCGCGTTCTATGTCCTCGGCGTGCTGGCGAGTGCGTACCACTTCGCGTACGGCCTCTGGAATTTCGGCATCCGCTGGGGCATCACGATCAGCGATTCCGCTCAGAAGAAGTCGGCTCGGTTTAGCCAGTTGGTGTTCGTCGGCGTGAGTGCCATTGGGATTCTTGCTCTGGTCGGATTCTTCAACCCCGTGCTGAAGGCTGACCATCATGGCGGTCACAGCGAGAAATCGGTCGTCTCCACGCCGATTTCGACGGAGCGGTAGTTTCTGGTGGCTCTGGGTAAGACCTGAACGAGCTTTCCTCAACTCAATAGTTGACGGTTGCGGTTGCATCAGGCCGTGTTGTCAGTCTATCTGCGAGAGAAATTCAGGTTTAGACCGCACCCGCACGTGTCGTCATCTGGTCTCGTAGCCCTCATTGCCCAGGCGGGATTCGAGATCCATGGCGGTATGTAGCACACGAACAACGATCAACTCGGATTTTGTTAGTTTGGCGACGAGATAGTGACCGTGGCGCGCACCTGACCACTTCACGAGAATCAAGGAAAGATCCGGGAATGCCTCGGGACTAAGAACTGGCTCTGGCCCTTCGGCCGCCGCCTCTGCTTGAGCTCGAAGAAAATCCAAATACTGTTCCGCCTGCTCAATCCCATAGAAGTGAGCCGTGTAGCTGTAAATCTCTTCCAGATCTCGAGCCGCAGATTGAGAGAACCTGACTACGCGGATTGATCCGGATGCCACTCTCTCACCTTTTTTCGACACCGCTCCAAAACCTCGTCAAAGGAGAGCAGCGGTGCTCCTGCCTCAAGATCCTGTAGGCCTTCCGTAACCGCTTCCTCTTGCTCCGGCGAGAGCTTTACAGCCCTCTTGGCAGACTCGTTCGGCGGGTTGCTCATGAACCTATTCTACAATATGGGACAGATTTTGGTTCGCGCCTAGCCGCCCGAGCCAGATCCCTCCCGCTTCGCCTGATTCCACAGATCGTCCCACTCTTCCGAAGAAAGCTCACCCAGGGGACGGCCCGCCAGCTCCTCCATCCGCTCGAATCGGCCTCGGAAGCGATTCACCATCGTCCGCAGAGCATCTTCGGCATCGACTTTGGCCCACCGCGCCAGATTCACGACCGTGAAGAGCAAATCCCCGAGTTCCGACTCGATCTCCGCGCGATCCCCGGTTGCCAGAGCCTCACGAAGCTCTTGCTCTTCTTCGTGGAACTTTGCCCAGACCCCTTCAAGATCGGGCCATTCGAACCCGGCCCGTGCCGCTCGCTTACTCACTTCCTGAGCGAGGAGCAGAGCGGGCATGGCCCGCGGAACCCCCGCCAGAATCGACACAACCTCCGAGGACGCAGCACTGCCCTTCTCCGCCCGCTTGATTGCGTCCCAGTTCCGCAGAACCTCTGCCGAATCCTGCACCGCGACTTCTCCGAACACATGAGGATGCCTCCGGATCAACTTTTCCGTGATCCCCTGGGCCACCTCCTCAATCGACCACGCCCCTTCCAGATGCTTCTTCTGTGCATGCATCAAGGGCTGGAGCAGCACGTCTCCGAGCTCCTCCCGCATCGCCGATTCATCCCCGCCATCAATCGCGTCGATCAATTCGTAGCTCTCCTCAATCAGGTAACGCTTCAACGACTCATGGGTTTGCTCCTGATCCCACGGACACCCTCCGGGGCCGAGCAGACGATCCACGACCCAGACCAATCCGTACACGCCGCCCGGATTCTTTGCGCTCTGGGCCGGGATCGCGAAATCCCCGGAAACCTGGCTCAGGGGCGCTGCCACCCATCCGCCGGAAGCACGTTCCCAAACCGGTACTGAATCACCGAACCGCCGCGTCAGAACCTCGCGCAGTCGATCAAAATCCTCTCCGTGAAACCCGACAAACAACTGATGCGCCCGATCGTCCAGGGTCAAAACGAGCGGAGCGACGTGCACAGAGTGCGCGCCGCTCCACCCGAGATCCTCGAGCCACGAACTTACTGCTTCGGGCCGAACACTCGCTTGAGTTGCTCGTCGAACGGAGTCCCCTGGAACTCCATCTTGGCCGCCTTGCGCTTGTCCTCCATCCATTGGGGAACATTGTTGCGCACCGAACCGCGCTCCATCATCAACTTGCGCCGAATTTGTCGCTTCAGCTTGTCATCAAGCGGCAGAACCCGGGTCTCTTGAACCGATTCCAGGAACACCTTGACTTCCGGCCCTGCCGACCCCTTGAGCCACGCCGTGGATTGACCAGGTTTCATGGCTATCACGAGCGGCTTGAGATTCGCGTTCAGAGCCTCCTCGGCGATGTCCCCCATCAGGCCGCCGTCGTACTTGGTGGTGATATCCTCGCTCCGCTCCTTGGCGATCTCGGCGAAGGCCTTCCCTGCGGCGATATCGGCGTCCACGGCCTTCTTGGCATCGGCCGTCGAAACGGCGATGACACGCAGCCGATAGCGCTTCGGCAGAGTGAAATCCTTCTTCTGATCCTCGTAGTAACGGGTCACCTGAGCATCGGCGATGTTGATCCCCATGGTCATGAGGTTGAACTCGCTCATTTGCACCAAGATGTCGTATCGCAGATCCGCTTGGCTGAGCCCCATTTGCTCAAAAATCTTCGCGAACTCTGGGTTGTCCTTCAGGCGATCTTGGATCTCCTGGGTGATTTGGGCGTCCGTCGGAGCAACACCCTTGTCCTTGGCCAGCTGGATCATCAGGGTCTCGTTGATCATCTGCTGGAGGGTGAGATAGCCCGGCGTACCTTCGAGGAATCGACCGTTGATCAACATCCCCACACCAGGGAGGACTTCCATGCGCTTGACGTAATTGGCGCCGGTGATCTTGTCGCCATTCACCACGACCATCGTCTTATCCGGGGCCGGTTGAGCGAAAGCGCTAGCAGCAAGGGCGGCCAGCATCAAAAAGGGGACGGCTCGTTTCATGACTCTCCCTTTCAGACGCGCGAGCGCGGAAATGGGCGCACAACGCCGGGTCTCTTGGCTCGCAGAAAGACGGGGATCCCGTTCTTCGCGCAAAGAAAAGGCGGACGTTTCCGTCCGCCTGTGTTGCCGTTCCTTCTCAGGAAAACTGCTGTCTCAGAGCCCGAGTTGGGTAAGAATCTTTTGCGAGAACATCGGATCCGGCAGCGGGCCGTAAGGATCGGTGACATTAAGGAAGCCCTGAATGTCCTCGTTCTGGCTCGCCATCGGGCAATCCGCGCTCACGTTTTTCATGATGTGCCCTCGCGCTACCAAGGTGAACTCGCTCGAAAAGAGAGTGTTCACGTTGTTCACGCGACGCCAGATCTTGTGTGCGGTGGATCGGCCGAGATTGTTGGAGATCTGGACATTGTTGGCAAACCCAACGAGCTCCAGCTGATTCCATCCGCTCTGGTTTCCGCTTGCGACATTGCCTCGCCAGATTCCATTGCTGCAGTACTCGGCTCCCATTCCGTAGTCCAGATTGTTGAAGGCACTGTTGTTCTCCACCAGATAGCCATCGACAAAGTAGAGGCTCATCCCCGAACTCTTCGGTGACCCGACGAATGTGTTGCCTCGAATGGTCACGTTTCGCACATAGTGCTCGGGGTTATCGGCATACCAAGTCACCGCTCCGTTGGTGGGAAAGACTCGACCCGCCGTCTGGATTTGGAGCACAGCGGTGCGCGCGGCTCGATTCTCCGAAATGCAGCGCACCTGAAGGTTCGCGGGAGCCCCGACGAACGCCACGTGCCAGCTCAGTTCGGTCAGAGACTTCGTCTCATCCCGCATCTGCAATCCCTGGGTGCTGATGGTGAGCGTCTGACCGCCGCTCGCCCTCGTCGCTCGGATTGATCCGAGATCGCCGATGAACGCGGTCAGGTTCGTGCCTCCCGTCCAGCGGGCATCTGGGGTGTGATAGTTGATTCCCCGCTTGGCGGCCTCATCGGCAAAGCTCCACGGGTGTCCCGGCGTCACCAGGAAGAGTTCCTTCTGGGTCTGGCGACCTCCGATGAACGAGCTATTCTCCAGGGTCAGATTCCGGCCGCCGTTGAAGATCATTTGCGATCGTCGCCCGCCGCTGAATGAGCACTGGTTCACTCGAACCGTATCGCACTGGGCAAATCCCATGAAGAGGGTGGCTTCTCCTCGGAAGGAGAGGTTCTCCACCGTGACATTGGTGCAGCGATCAAATCCGAGAATGTTGTAGGAGTTCTCGCGCTGGGTTCCCCCCAGGTCGGCTCCGGATTGGATGTTCGCGTTGCGAATCGTAATCCCGCTCTTCTGCGAGATAATCACCGGTTGGTTGAGCGTATAGGTTTTGCCGCCGCCGTCCCAAACATTGCCGGAAGCCAGGGCCAACGGCAAAACGTGCGCCAATTCTTGCGGAGCCGCTTGCCCGCTCATGGCAAGGCTCAATCCGAAAGCCAGGGTTGTTAAAGTACTCATCGTTCGTTCCTCCGCTCGACGTCGTCGTCAGGCTCCTCCACCGATCGATCCGGCCAGTGCATCGGTCAGACCTGGCAACACCGGAACCAAACCAGAAAGGTATGGATTGGACGCCACCATATTTGTTAGCTGTTCGATACTCATAGCAGGATGTTCGGCAGTGCCGCTTTCTTCCCAAACCCGCCAAGTGATCGGCAGGGCCAAGATTTGCGCGGCGTACGGCAAAATTTTTGCGAGATCCGCCTCGCGAATCTGCGCGCTCACCACCCAGAGGCTGTTCGCCGTCGGGGTCGGGTGAGGATCGCTCGCCGTGGGTTCATCCATGCAGGTGAACTGAATGGGTTCCTCCATGATCGAGCTGAAGGTGGATTCAATGGCGGAGGGATCCGCTCCCTGCGTCACCACTTCGGCACGCAACCACATCATCCAATGCTCCATTTCCACAGGAGCTCCCGCTCGATCTCTGCCAATTTTGCGAGGTTCACTTCGGCAGCCCGAAACAGTGCAATTTCACCGATCCATCCGAGCGGCACGGGGTTCCCCGCCCAGCCCGGTTCAATCCGAGCCCCCACTCAACCCATCGACGCACCGCCGCGCTCTCCCCGCGAGCAGGAAGCCGCCCGGCAGGAACCCCCGCCTGAGCCAGCCCCCAA
>JAIUNY010000035.1 GCA_020161505.1 Armatimonadota bacterium
TTTTGCGTCAAAAGACCGAGCGGCTTGACCGCCAGAGCCTCGTCATCGGTGAGCTCCACGGATCGCGCTGGCTCGCCGGCATCCAGGGCCTTCATGATCTTCTCGAGCGCAGTCACTTCAAAGATTGCTTCTTTCTTGGTCTTCGCATCCTTGCGGGCGCGCTCGATGCGCTTCTCGGCTTGGGCCAGATCAGCGAAGGCCAGTTCAAGGTTGATCACGCCGATGTCGCGAATCGGATCGACCGAGCCTTCGACGTGGGTGATGTCGGTGTCTTCAAAGCATCGCACCACGTGGATGATCGCATCGACCTCACGGATATTCGCCAGAAACTGGTTGCCGAGCCCTTCGCCTTTGCTCGCCCCCTTGACCAAGCCCGCGATGTCCACGACCTCAAGGCGGGCGGGAATGATGTTCTCGCTCCCCGAGATCTCCGCGAGCTTCTCCAACCGGGGATCAGGGACGCTGACGATGCCGACATTCGGCTCGATGGTGCAGAACGGGAAGTTCGCCGCTTGGGCTTGAGCATTCGCCACCACCGCGTTGAAGAGCGTCGATTTTCCGACGTTGGGCAGACCTACATTACCGGCACGAAGCATGGGGATTCGCTGATGATACCGTTCGAGTGTGAAAAAGCCTCGGGCCAGGCGATGCCCCTGTCACTACCTCTTCCTGCGCTGAGCGTTCTCCGCTTTCCAGAGGAGCGCAGGGTGCGCCTGGAGTCGTTCGACGAGTTCGGGCCAGTCGGTCAGCAGCAGCTCTGGCAGGTATTCGCCTCGGTTGATGGAGGACGAGTATTCCCGCTCGACTCCGTCCAAAGCGAGCAATGGCTTGACCGCCTCCCTTGCCTGCGAGATGAGCGTGGCTCGGTCAACCTCGATACCTTCTCGGAGCATCGGCACAAGCCGGGTATCAATTTCACGTTGCGTAAGCCGCTGAATCCTTTCACTCTTGTAGTTGTAGAGAGGATGAGCGAGAGTGCCCCCGTACAGCACGAAGAGCTTCCGGAACCGCGGATATTCGTCCGCTGGTACAAGGCTGGTCACCCAAGCGGCATCAAAAACATCACGGGCAGCCACCCGGTCGAGGAGAGCCTTGAGCTTGCCCGCGATCAACTCCTCTTTGCTGCAACTGCGCACTTCCAAGCTCGGAGAGCCAGGAACGACCCAAACGGGATATTGCTCCGGCGGCAAAAGAGGAAGCCGATTCTTGAAGGAAACATCGACTTCGATGCGGTCTCGATTCCCCGCAAGGTTGAGGTAGTTAAAATGCCATGTCTTCCCGGCATGCCCCTGATTGCCCGACTGAATCACATACTGCAAACTTGATCCGACCCAACGAATGAACTTGTCCACCACTGGCTGCTCGCGCAGCATCTCCTCCCGATCTAACTTCCCGATGTAGTTGAAATCGAGATCAACCGAGAGCCTTTTGAGCTTTCCAAAGCAAAGATTGATCGCTGTTCCGCCTTTGAGGATGAGCCGCGGCCCGAGAAATTCGTGCTCTGAAATTGCTCTCAAGAGGATCGTCAACCGAATCACCTTCTCCAGAACCTCCGGCTGATAGCCAAGCTCGTGGGCGAGATCCTCGATTTCGCTCGGTCTGTTCAAGGAACTCTTCCCCTGGCATGAGCTCAGTCGGTACGTAGATGTTCCAAGGGCGCACCAACTGGCTCCTACTTACCGACTTCTCTAAGTAGACCGGGCTTTTGGGGCCACGGGCGGCCAGCTCGCTGAAGAGTTCGGCTGGGATGGAGAAACGATCCGAGTGACGCTCGAGAAACCATCCGGTGGCGGCGTACAGATTCTTCTTGTCATACCGGGAGAGTATCTCTCGTATCAGCTCCATATCGAGCGCGTATATGGCATCCAAGGATCGAACCAGTTCGACGACCCCTCCGAAGAGACGCGGACGATAGAAACCATCGACTAGACAACGCTCCGGGCCGAGGGCCTGGAGGGGAAGCCCTAGACGTTCATGCAAGAGCACTCCGTGAGCGTCCGACCAACTTCCGAGTGGCGTTGGATGCCCCACGACCTCGTAGCGCGTTCTCAGGATTGAGAATCCTCCCCTGCGTCCCCTCGAATAGGCTACGCAGGTGTTCCAAACCGAATGCGCTACCCCTAGGAGCTCCAGTGCGGAGTGGCCAGCGAGGATCGGCATCTGGTCTTTCAAGCGGCATGACCAAGTAAGGGCTGGGCAGAAAGCTCTTCGATTCACGATCCGCTGGAACCGTTGCAAAGATCTCTCGCCGCAAGCGGATCACGCGGCCCTGCAGCACCGCACGTCCGATGCGCTGTCGCACATCGCCGCTGAGAGCCGCCCGAGCTTGATCCAAGCTGAATACGGGATGGAGAGCCAGGAATTTAGAAGTCGTCATTGGCTATTTTGAACGCGAACGTATCATATTATGACCATTTCGCGCACAAAACAACCAATGGGCCGAGAATTCTCCACTCGGGAGGGGGTAAGCAAATGCCTGTCGGAAAGAACCGACTGAGGTCTGAGCCATCAAGGAGAGTGTGGTGCCGTTTACAGAACTTTGTCTGAAACTTGGCTGCCGGACTAGGATTCGAACCTAGACGTACGGCACCAAAAACCGGTGTCCTACCATTAGACGATCCGGCAAGCCGAACAAAAATATACCACGGATGAGCCCGACTCTAGGACGAAATGGCTCCAAGGCCCGGGAACCTTCCCGTCACAGGCGCTTCTCGGGTAGCGTTCCCCCATGAGTCTCTACGCTACGAGGCAAGCCGCGCTGGGGAAGATTCTCGCCGAAGATGGCCTCTCCGCCTACCTCGCCCATCATCCGGTCAGTGTCTCGTACCTCACAGGTTACGATGAGAATCCTGGCGAGCGCTTCTTTGCTCTGGCCCTTCATCCCACGGCGCCGATGCATCTCATCTGCCCCGCGCTGAGCGTGAACCAAGCTCAGCGGGCTGGCATCACCTCGCTCGATGCCCTCAAGGACGGAGACAACCCCGAGCCCGTCGTTCGAGCCCTCGCCGAGCGTGCAGGATGGCGCGGCCGAATAGCCGTCGACGATGAAATGCCCGCCGCACTCCTGCTCAAGCTCCAGGCCATGCTCCCCGAAATCACCTTCGTCTCCGGATCCACCAGCCTGGCCAAACTGATGCGAGCCAAGGATGAGGCAGAACTTGCCGCGCTTACCAAGGCAGGAGAAATTGCCGACCAAACGTTCGAGGCGATCAAAGGCGAGCTGAAAATCGGCATGACCGAGCTCGAAATTGCACGCCGCCTGGGAGAACTCATGGCGGAGCGCGGCGGGGTTCCCACTTTTGGAATTGTGGGAATCAGCGCGGGAGGCGCGGAGCCCCACCACCACAACGGAGACGCCGCCTTGAGCCAAGGCGACATCCTCCTCATGGATTTTGGCTGCACCTACGGCGGATATTTCAGCGACATCACCCGCATGGTCAGCATCGGCGAGCCCTCCGATCCCGAGGCCGACAAGGTCTACGACGTCGTCTATCGGGCCCACATGGCCGCGCGCGCCCTCATCAAGCCAGGAGTAACGGCGGGTGAACTCGATGCGGCGGCTCGAGAGGTGATCGAACAGGCGGGATACGGCGAGCTCTTCTCCCACCGAACGGGACACGGCGTCGGCCGTAAGATTCACGAAGACCCCTACATCATGCCAGGCAGCAGCGAGCCACTCTTCGTCGGGGACTGCTTTAGTATCGAACCAGGAATCTATCTCGCTGGGCGATTTGGGGTGCGCATCGAAAATCTGGTGACCGCCACCCCCGAAGGGCATCGAAGCTTCAACGTCGATCCCGCGCCGACCCTCGAGAGAGTCTCCCTGTAGCCAGCAAAATTGCTGTCCCTTACAAGGCGAAAGCCTCTCTTCCAATCGGAAGAGAGGCTTGTGTATTTTTCTTCTCGCTTTAGTCCTGAAGTGGGGTCTTCAGGCTTACTTGTTCTTGCGTCGCTTGGCAGCAAAGCCAGCCGCCGCGAGACCGAGCAGAGTCATCGTTGCCGGCTCCGGCACTGGGTCGTTCGATTCCGTGCTCACCACGAACGGGAGAGCAGCAACCGCCGGGAGGAGGTAAGCAGCGTTGAAGCCAGAGGAGCTGGCGAGCGAAGCGATCGAACCAGGGGTTGCCGCCGGGAAGTTCAGAGCCGAAGACTCAACATCCACCGGAAGCGCGGTTGCGACAGCGTCGGTCGGGGTGCCCACCGGAACCATGTCCGAGGTCTTGACCGGGGAGACTTCTGCGCTCACCGGAGCATTCAGGGCCACGTCTCGGCTGTCCGATCCGCGAACCATCGGGTTACCGCAGGATTCCTTGAGAACGATGCGATCTTCCGCATCGACCCAAACCTTGGTGCCTTGCTTGTAGAAAATGGCGCGAGCACGAATCTCTTCGGACTCGGGGACGTTGTAGACGAGGTAAACGCCGTCTTCCTTCAGGGTGTCCAAGCGAAGAGTGGAGAAGTAGCTCACCACTTCTTCGCGGGTCATCCCGAAGTGCCGCATAAAGCGACCCATGACGACATCGTCGGTCTGGACCTGCTTCAACAGCGCTGCGTGCGTCGTCGCCGGTCGATTGAGAAAACTATTTGGTTCGGTTCTGGCTTGAGCCATCCCAACCACGAGAACCGCGGCGGCGATGGTCACCATCTTGGCAATATTCATTTGCATAAACCCACTCCGCAATCGTCCTTCGCACAACGCGTGCCAGACGGCGAGAAGAAGTCGAAACACTCGACTAAATACAAGGCTATGATACACGTTCGGTAGCCTGTCTGTTTGTTTAGACTGGGTTACTTGCTGGGTGATCCCGGTACAAATGCCAGGATTTGGGCCCAAAACTTAAAGAAGTTCTGGGTCCGACGCCGCACGACGCGAGGCCTGTGCTCTTTCAATGATTTCGAGGGCATCTTTTGCCGCCGATTGCTCGGCTTCTTTCTTGCTCCGACCGTGCCCTTCACCCATCACTTCACCATCGAAACTCACATGGACGGTGAACCGCTTTTCATGCGCCGCACCGTTCTCATCCGCGACCCGATAGGTCGGCGTCTTGCGCCACAGAGCCTGAGCAACTTCCTGCAATCGAGACTTAAAGTCGTTCGGACTCACATCACCCGCATTGACTTGCATCAGGTAGGGATCCAGTTGCTCCAGAACAAACCATCGAGCCTTTTCCAGACCCGATTCAATATAGATCGCCCCGATGACCGCCTCGAAGACATCGCACAAAATCGACGGTCGCTGCCGTCCTCCCGTCGACTCTTCTCCAGGGCCGAGTTCCAAAAGCTTGTCGAGCCCCAGGTTCTGCGCCCGCTCGGCCAAGGGCGCTTCTTGCACCACACTGCTTCGCGCCTTGCTCATCAAGCCCTGATCCCAGTCCGGATGATGTTCGTACAGATACTGAGCAACGATCAGCCCCAGCACCGCGTCGCCATAAAACTCCAGCCGCTCGTAGCTGTGGGCTACCGAATCCTCGCTCGCCGAACGGTGCCGCAGCGCCAATCGGAAGAGTTCGGGATTCTTGAGCGGGATCTCCTTCGGGATCATGAGGGTAGTTCGGTGAGCCCCTTTTGCAGGCGGGCGATTCCTTCGCGGATTTCGTCGGGATGGGCGGCGTAGCTCAGGCGCAGGTGCCCCGGCCCTTCAAACACCGAACCAGGAACTGTGGCGATATGGGCGTTCTCCAACAGCCAATCAGCGAGGGCTACATCGTCCGAAATCGCCCCGCCCAGATGCTTGCTGACATCCACGAAGAAGTAAAAGGCGCCGAGCGGGGTGGTCACGCTGACATCCGGGATTGCCCGGATCAGATCCAAGCCCATGTCGCGCCGACTCTCGAACTCTGCGCGCATCTCCTCGACAATCGCCGGATCGAGATTCAGGGCCTCAATCGCTCCCGCCTGGGCAAACGTCGTGGCGTTGCTCGTTACCTGATCCTGCAGATTCGCCATCGCGGAAGTCACGTTTGCCGGCGCAATGCTGAACCCAATCCGCCAGCCGGTCATCGAGTAAGTCTTGCTGCACCCCTGCACGGTGATCGTCTGTGCCGCGACCTCTTTGCTCAAACTCGCAAAGCTTGTGTGGTTGTGCCCATAGATCAGACGCTCGTAAATCTCGTCACTGATGATCCAGATCCCGTGCTTGAGAGCAAGCGCGGCCACTTCCTTGATCAAACTGCGATCCCAAGCCGCCCCGGTGGGGTTGCATGGCGTGTTGACGATGATCGCCTTCGTCCGAGGCGAGAGAGCCTCTTTGATCTGATCAATATGCGGCGTGTAGCTCGTCGCCGCGGTCGTTGAAACCACCACCGGAGTTCCACCCGCCAGCCGAATCTGATCCGCGTAGGTCATCCAATAGGGGGCGATCAAAATCACTTCATCGCCCGGCTCCACCAAAACCTGGAGTGCGTTGTACAGAGAGTGCTTGGCTCCGCAGCTCACCACGATCTGATCGTCGCCACAGCTAAAGCCGTTTTCCCGCTGAACCTTCGCCCGAATGGCCTCGCGAAGTTGGGGCAGACCCTTGCTGGGGCAGTATTTGGTCAGCCCGCTCTCAATCGCCGAGATTGCCGCCTCGCAGATCGCGCCAGGAGTGTTGAAATCAGGTTCGCCGGCAGCGAATGAAAGCACGTCGATCCCCTGAGCTTGCATCGCACGAGCTTTCGCCGTCATCGCCAAAGTCGGCGATGGTTTCAAAAGTCCGGCACGAGCACTCAAACCCAACGTCTGCACGGGGCTGATTGTACCGGAGTATCCTGGGGGTCGTGGATCGCCGGAGCCGTTCGATACTCATCGCCTGTGGCCTGAGCGTTTTGCTCTTGGCGGTCGTCTCGCTTGCTCTGGGTGGATCTGTTGCAATTCCGTTTGGCACTGTCCTGCGGGAGATTGCACGGGGGGATCTCGGCGGGGGCGTTGAGCCCAGCAACCTGATCATTTGGCAACTCCGCATCCCCCGATTGCTCGCAGCGATTCTGGTGGGGGCGGTGCTCGGAGGTGTAGGATCTGCCTTTCAAGCGGTGTTCCGAAATCCGCTCGCGGAACCCTACGTCATCGGCGTCTCTAGCGGAGCCGGACTTGCCGGAGCCCTTGCTGTCGTCGCAGGCCTCGGGGGATGGATGGGAGGCCTCGCGCTCTCGTTAGCTGGGGCGGTGGGTGGTCTCCTCACTCTCGGTTTAGTGTTCGCCCTGGCAAAGTCGCGCCAAGGCACCGCGACGCTCCGGCTTCTGCTGGGAGGCGTGATCGTCGGGACGGCTCTGGCGGCGGGAACCAGCTTGGTGCTCCTTCTCGCCGGAGAGGACTCGAATCAGGTGCTCCGCTGGCTCCTGGGAAGCCTGACTCCGATGCACTGGCCCAGGCTCGCCGCGATGCTCATGGGGGCGATCGTCGCCGGGGTGATCCTCATGAAATCCACACGAGCCCTCAACGCCCTCGCCGTCGATGAATCTCTCGCAACCAGGCTCGGCTTCAACCCCCGCAGGATTCTGCCGATGGTTCTCGGTGGAGGATCGCTCGTGGTGGGGCTATGCGTCGGCAGCGTCGGCATCATTGGCTTCGTCGGCCTGATCGCACCGCATCTCGCCCGAAGTTTTGTCGGAGCCGATCAGCGCGTGGCTCTTCCGCTCTCCGCTGTCCTGGGAAGCCTTCTGCTCATCCTCGCGGATTTCCTCGCCCAAAAGATTGTGCCAGGCACCGAACTCCCCGTCGGAAGCATTACCGCTCTCCTCGGAGCCCCCGCGCTCTGGTGGATTCTCCGACGCCCAGTTCACCGACTCGCTTAACGCTTGATCGGCTTGTAGGGTCGGCAAATCGGGTCGCCGACCACGATATCCTTCCACTTCACCACCGGTGAGGCGATGTAGAACGATTCGGCCAAGGTGAAGCCTTTCACATAGCGATCGAACATCAGATCCGGTCGGGCCAAGGCAAAGGTGTACGGCTCGCTGACATAGCCTTTGACGCCAGTCACGCCGTTGGCAATCAGATCGGCGATTAAACTCTGCCCACCTTCGGTCGGCTTAAACGTCCGCCCGCTCGTGGAAACAAACGTCTCGCAAATCGCGCCAGGGAAGAACTTCACTTTCTTGTACCGGCTCGCATCAAACTTACCGTCGTTGCTGCCCCAAGTGACGTAACCCATGACGGGAAGGCCCGGCGCGATGAACTCCTCCGTCTCTTCCAAAGTCGAAACCATCCCGATGCTGGTGAGGTTTTCGTGGCTTCGGCGCATCAGAGCTTGCAGCGCACCGTAGCTGCCGTCGCGCCGATTCCCGGCAAGATCGAAGAAAAACTGTCCCTTGCGAGGCTCCGCAGCAATCGAATTATCGACCAATCGCTTGCAATCGGCAACCGTGTAGCCAATCAGCCTGGTGACCAGGTACATCCGCTTTTTGCTGGAATCAATCGGCTCGGTTGAACCGAAGTAGGGACTCGCGCATCGCATGATCTCCTCCTGGTTCAGATTCCCGATCGGCTTGATTTCAGGCTGGTCCATCATCGCCAGGTGTCCATCGACGCTGAACCCGTTGTCGTTGTCCAGCCGGATCGGCGTGCCGATGGTTAGAACAATGAAGTCGATCCGATTCTTGGCGTAGCGGATCGCCTGCTTCACCGGCTCTTCGATGCCCTTTTGATACTCGGAAAGCGGCATGTTTTCCGTCGTGCTGACGTTGATTCGCACGATGTTTTCGGTCGGAATCCCCCGTTTTTGAACGTAGTACGACCCCACTTCGCGACTCTCCGCGCTGGCATCATTGATGACCAGCAGAACGCGTTGCTCATCCTTCAGAGCCGCTTGATTGCTCGACGCGGCCACGGCAGGCCGAGGATCAAGGGCCACCTTGACAAGCTCTCCATTATCCTTTTCACACCCGATCAGGGCGAACATCAGGCTGGCGAGAAGGGCCATCCACATCGGGCGAAAGCGGGGGGAATTCATGAAGCGATCCGTGCGAGGGCGCATCCTCAGACTACCAAACACCGAAAACGATGAGTTGGTTCGCGCGCTAGAATCTACGAAAGGAATCACGATTCATGCCAAAAAAGGGCGATCCAGAGAGTCCAAAGGGGCCGAAATGGGAGGAAGTCACTGGTTCTGGGTGCGAGGAGGCGGTTTCCTCCGTCTCATCCTTGAACCTGGCTGCACGGATGCAAACCACACTCTTTGAACCCCTCGCCCCTGTCGCTCCAATGGATCTGGAGCCAGCGGTTGCGATCTCGGAAAGCTGCGTCTTCATCACCACAATGGGCGCGATGCGCGCCATTGCTACCGACCAAGGCTTGATCCACTTGAGCTTTGAAGACGAAGACACCCCTTTGACCCCCGGGGAACCTCGCCATCCGATCCTTCGCGATACAAAAGCGCAGATCGAGGCTTACTTTGCTGGAAATCTGGAGGTTTTCACGATTCCTCTCCAACTCCGGGGAACCCCGTTTCAACTCTCGGTGTGGCGGGCATTGCAGGAAATCCCCTACGGCGTCACGATCTGCTACTCCGATCTTGCGGAGCGGCTGGGGGTCAAATCCGGTCAACGCGCGGTGGGGATGGCGAACCGCACGAATCCGGTCGCGATCATCGTGCCCTGCCACCGAGTGATCCAAGCCAGCGGAGCCCTCTGCGGATACGCAGGTGGGCTCTGGCGGAAACAGCGATTGCTCGGTTTGGAAGCGGGGCAGCACTCGCTTTTCGGCTGAAATTGACCCCAGGTGAACAAAAAGAGCCGGGGCGAAACGTAAAGCCCCGGCTCGAAGTGAAGAGGCATTCCTCAGGATGCCCAGCTGGGACCGCAAGTCGCCGGGCTGAAGAAGCCTCTCCACCCCGTTCTACCGAGGCTCAGCGGTGAAGGATGCACCATTCATGCCGCTTTCTTTGATTTTGGCGAAGATTGCCGGGATCCTTGCGTCTTTCGGCATCTTTCGCCCACCCATTCCGATGCTCATTTCATCCTGACTGTTCGCTGGACTCGCCCGATTGAGTCCAAGGTCGGGGCCGAGCGCCAGGCCAGGGAAGCAAAGCCCTGCGCTGGTAGAATCTCATTCGCTCAGCACGGAGGGATGGCAGAGTGGTCGATTGCGGCGGTCTTGAAAACCG
>JAIUNY010000010.1 GCA_020161505.1 Armatimonadota bacterium
AAGTCTACTTCTGCGATGTCAAACTCGCACCCCTTGACGACCTCAAAGTGTCACGGATGTCGTGTCCTGAAGTGTCACGAATGTATTGACACTTGACACGGGAGTCGGTGGCGGGCGTCGACTGAGAGTCGTCCTCGGGTTCCGAAGTTTCTGACTCCCCTCCCGCCCGATCCCGGGTGCCCTGAGCCCTTTTGGGGTCGGGATGGCGCTAACTCGCACTCGTCGCCCCCTGCCAAATCGGGCTCTACATCAGATAGCCGCCGTGGCCGGGGACTTCTTGGGGCATGACGATGCCGTCGATCCAGTCGACGCCGGCGGCGGGGTCGGGGTCGTGGTTGAGGTGGGTGTCCAGGTCGATCATGTCGCAGAGGCCGCTGATGGCGGCAGACATCGCGATCCCGACGGTGGTTTCGCACATGCAGCCGATCATGGTTTTGAGCCCGTGGGCGCGGGCGGTGGCGAGCAGGGCGAGGCCTTCTGTGATGCCGCCGCTCTTCATGAGCTTGAGATTCACGCCATCGCAGCGGTCCGCGACCTTGATGACATCGCGGGCCACCCGGACGCTCTCATCTAGGTAGATCGGCAAGGCGCGGTGGGCGAAAATCAGGGGGAGGTCATCTTCCGAACCTTTGACGAGGGGCTGCTCGATGTATTCGCAATCGTGGTCGCGGAGCCAGCGCATCATGTCGACGGCTTCGTCGGGAGTCCAGCCACCATTGGCGTCGGCGCGGAGTTTGGCCCCGAACGGAGCCGCCATCTCGCGGGAGATCGACCAGATTTCTTTGTCGTGGTCGCGCCCGCCGGGCGATCCGAGCTTGACCTTCAATGATTTCGCTCCGGTGAGATTTAGGATTTTCGGGACGCGCTCCCGGACGACCTCGGGAGGCTCGATACCCATCGTGACGCTCGTCACGGCGGTGGGTTTGGGGAGACCGAGGAGTCGGAAGAGGGGCATTCCGGCTTGCTTGGCCTTGAGATCCCAGAGGGCTCCGTCAAGCGCGGCGAGGGCAACGGCTTCGATTTCGAGCTCATGTCCCAGTTGATTGAGGGCGTGGAGGTCGAGGGTGTCGAGTTTGGCAAACAGCGGCGCGAGGTGGTCGCCTGCGGTTTCGGCAAAGTCGGCGGGGAGTCCGGTGGGCGGGGCTCCTTCGCCAAGCCCGGTGTGAGTTCCGTCGCTGACTTCCACAAAGAGATTGCGCGTGGTACCGCTGGTTCCTCGGCTGATGGTGAGAGGGAAGAGCTTGGGAACGTCTCGGAAAAAGGTTCGGGCAACGAGCGGCATGGCGTGGTTCCGGTTTACCCGGAGGACGCGGGGTGATGCTTGCACTTCTGCTCCTGCGGTGTGGTTGCCTCTGCAACAGAGTGTAAGATCGATCGCATGGCGGATCGAGAGGCCGAGACTCGAAAGGGTCTGTTCCGGCTGATGCCGGAGCTCGAGGTCACGAAGATTTCTCCACTCACGGGCGGTATGTCCTCGACAATGCTTCTGGTGGAAGCAAACGGTTCACAGGGGCCGGAGAAGTTTGTCGCCCGGTTTCCGAGCGAATATGTCCGGCAGATTTTTGATGATCCTGCGGCGAAGGAAGCGCAGGTTCTGATTGCGGCGCGTCAAGTTGGTCTGCCGGTGCCCGGTGTTCTGGGCCTGGCAGATGCCGAAGACGGTCGATTCTTGATTTTGGAGTTCCTGCCCGGCGAGGCGACGGCGGCCCCGCATGATGTTTCGTCGTTTCTCTCTCAAGTTGCGGTGAATCTTGCGCGTATTCATCAGATTCCTTTTGATGCGGATCGGTTTAGCTTTCTGCTCGGAACGCGCGAGGGTTTTGTGGCTCCGCGCGGCGAGATGAACAAGGATCTGAACGAGCCGGCGCTGGTCGAAGCGATGCTGGAGCACGGAGAACCGGAACGAGGGCGCGACGTGCTGCGGCACGGAGATTTTTGGCCCGGCAATCTCTTGTGGCAAGAGGGTCAGCTGACGGGGATCGTGGATTGGGAGAACGCTCTGCGCGGGCCTGCTCTGGCGGATTTGGGGATCTCTCGGCTGGATATCGCTTGGATACTGGGGTTTGAGGCGATGGAAGAGTTCACCGCGAAGTACTTTGAGGCCAACCGAATTTCTAGGCAGGGGCTTGCTTACTGGGATCTGCGCGCGTGCTTGCGTCCGGCGCGGAATCTCGGCGAATGGGTGGGGCCGTATGCATCGCTGGGTCGGCCAGATATTGATGAAGAGCATCTGAAGCAGGTGCTTCTTCGGTTTGGCGAGGAGGCTCTGCGGCGGTATCTGGGGTAGCTGTCCACCTGATAGGAGTGGGGGTTGTCCATGGGGTGAGGTCAGGGGATGCGTGTTGAGCGCGAGTTGGGTGGAGATCCAGCCCCTCCCGGCCTTTGGCCACTCTCCCCGAGGCAAGCTCGGAGAGGGCGTCGATTGGGGGTTGTCCCTGGGGGCTTGACGCCTCTCGACATTGTACGAACCGTCCCGGCCCCGAAGGGATCGGGGCACCCGATGTGGGGTCTCCTCCCTGATTGTGGAGACCCCGGGGCGCTTAGTTCAGCTTCATCGGGAGAACGCGGATGCGGCGTTCGGGGTCTTGGCCGACGGCTTCGGCGGCGAGTTTTTGCGACTCGATGTACCGATGCTGCTGCTTGCGAACCCTTGAATCTTGCGGTCCGAGTTCGAGGGGTTTCCCGCTTTGGAGCACGGCTTTCACGGCATGTGCCGCTTCATCGAGTGCGGATTCCATGGTGTGATCGGCACCTGTGACTTGCCGCACCGCTTCTTCAAGAGCATGAGCGATTTGGCTGAAGGTGTTCGACTTCACCATGATCGTCGGCACGTTGGCTTTGCTTTCGCGCAGCTTCGCGGGCTTTTGCATCTGGACGTTGCGCATCGTGATGACGGCATCGGCCTGGTGGATGTCGTTGACGATCATCGCGACGACTTTCTTCTCGCGGATCGCGCGTTCGAGCCTCGTCCGGGCGATACCGTAGGGGAAGACGCGAAGGACATTTCGGTTTCCTCGGGGCTCGTGGTCTTCGTGATGAGGCTCGCGCGGACGGTCGTCTCGGGGTCGATCCTCGCGGGCTCGGTGAGAGGAGCTTTCTTGCGGGCGCTTGTTGAGGCTCGGGAAGCGCTCGTTGAACCCGGGCTCGTCGACGTCGGGGGCGAATTCCTTCTGCACCACTTCGACTTCGCCTTGCTCGGTGCGGACGCGCAGTTCTGGTCTCGGCGCCACGCCTCGGAGCATGAGATCCACGGTCTTTTGGACATTGCCATGAACCGCGAGGCGATCGAAATCGAGGAGCTCAATCACGACATCAAATGTGGGCGGGGCCTTGCGCTCGAGAACGGTTTTCTGGGTTCCTCGCCGCTTGGCTTCATCGTCGCTGAGGGTCACGGCCTGGATGCCGCCGATGAGATCGCAGAGCGACGGGTTCAGCATCAGATTCTCCAGGGTTTGACCGTGGGCGGTCGCAATGAGTTGCACCCCTCGCTCGGCGATGGTGCGGGCGGCTTGGGCTTCGTGCTCGTTGCCGATCTCGTCGATGACGATGACCTCGGGCATGTGGTTTTCGACCGCTTCGATCATCACGCCGTGCTGCTCGATGGGGTTCGGAACCTGCATCCGGCGTGATCCGCCGATGGCGGGGTGGGGAATATCGCCATCGCCGCCGATTTCGTTGCTCGTGTCCACGATGACGACTCGCTTGTTGACCTCGTCGGAGAGGACGCGCGCGACCTCGCGGAGCTTGGTGGTTTTGCCAACTCCTGGGCGGCCGAGGAGCAGGATGCTCTGGCCAGAGCGCACGATGTCATCAATGATGTCGATCGTGCCTTCCAGGTTGCGTCCGACACGACAGGTCAACCCAATCACTTTTCCGCTTCGATTACGGATCGCGCTGATTCGGTGGAGCGTTCTTTCAATTCCCGCGCGGTTGTCGCCGGAGAATGATCCGATCTCCTTCACCACATGCTCGATGTCGTGGTCGGAGACAATGGTGTTGGGCCACCGCTCGACGCTGCGCAAGAAGCGGGCTTCGGCGGGCCGACCGTAGTCGAGAACCACTTCGACAAGGGAGCTCAGATCAGGATGGTGATCAAGTTTCTCACGGATAACAGGAGGGAGAACCTCAAGAAGTTGGAGCAAGCCATCTGGAAGCTTTGCCATGAGTCAATCATTCTGACGATGGGGCGGCGGATTTGTTGCCAAAGACTCGGGTCGAATTAGCAGGTTCTTAACGCAAACTTGGGGAAAACCGCTGGCTTCCAAACAGAAACGGAGCAGCCGAAGCTGCTCTGCGTTCTGTGAGTGCTATCTGATGTTGTTGGTTTCGACAGTGTTTAGCGGCGTCCAGCGAAGAGGTTCATCGCCTTAGCGGCAACGCGTTGACCGACTTGCTGGCCCATTTGGAGGCCGTCTTCGTTGCCGCGTCGGAAGTGGATTCCGCCGTAGAGACGGGACATGCCGGCGGCTTGGGCGGCGGAGCTGAGCGTTGAGTAGCGCAGAGTCACGGTTCGCTTTGGAGTGACTCCCGGCTCGTTCTTGCTTGCCCCCGGTTGGATCGTCACGGTGTAGTCAAGACGATCGCTGCCGGTGAAGGCTCGAAGAACTTCGGCGCTTGCGGAACTGAAGGTCGAGTGACCACTCGGGAGCTCGGCGAACGGTGGGGTGAGGAAGCTATCCGGCTGGTACGGCTTCCATTCGGATCCGTCGATGGTTTTCAGGCCGCCTTCCTTGCCAGCCCATGCTTGGATCTGTTGACCCTTGTACATGTGTCGCACCGCGCTGATCGGGCGGACATAGTCGTGAGCGGTTTTGCTATCCCAGCAAGAGATTCCTGCATCCATTACTGCGTTGCCGACGAGCATGAACATCTTGATCTGGCCTTCCAGCGGGGTGTTGTCACGACGAATCATATGCTTGGTGATGAGGATCCAGTGTCCCGGAGGAGTCTCGCTCGAGGGGCCATCGGACCAGTACTCGGAGATCATCTTTTGCTCGTCCGTGAGGTTCTTTTGGAGGTTGATCACTTCGTCTACTTGGGCCTTGAACTCAGGCGTGCCGTAGGAGATTCCCGGAGGGCACCGAAGTTCGGCACCGGAACTCAGGGCGAAGGTCTTGACTCCGCCCCAGTGGGGGACGAGGAACTTCGGAGTGCGCTTTGATCCGTCGGGCATCGTGAAGGTCACGGGTTGCCATCGTTCAGGATCGTTCAGCGTTGATTCGGTGTTGGCAGGGGAGTAGCCAGAGGTGTCCGCGTAGTTGTTCAGCTGGTTGCTGCCATCGAGGTGGCGTTGGCTGATCAGGCGATCCGCGACCATGTTGCCGATGCCAACGGCGGAATCGGGGCCGGTGGTGCCGTTGTAGGGGTCGAGGCCCCGGTCTCGCATCACTTGTTCAAGCTGGGCTCGGCGGTGGGGGAAGAGATCGGCGGCGACTCGGAAGGCGGCGTAGCTGACGGCGATGTCCTGGTTCTGCGGGGTATTCGGAACCGTGACGGTCATCGTCTCGTCGGGGGTGTAGACGGCGACGGCGGTCGGATCGAGGGTGGCCCAGGCGTCGTACATCGCGGTGGTGATCAGGGCGATGGCGCGGGAGTTTGCCGGCGGGCCGATGGTGGAGTTGCGGATGCTATCGAGCATCGCGTCGGTCCAGACCATGGCGGCAGTGTTGTTCACGCTTGGCGCAGGGGTCGGGAGAGGGGTTGTTCCACCGGAGCCACCGCATCCCACGAGGAGACCGAGGCTGGCGAGCACAGTCATGAGGGCAATTCGACGCATGATGCTTTGCCGAACAGCAGAGCGTGGGCCAAAGATCGCGAATTTCAAGTCGATTGTGAGGTTTTGAAGGCGAAAGAATTACTCATATTGCGATGCGGAAGAGTTTCGATGCGGTGGCTTTCTCTCGCGGGCTAAACTGCATCAATGCTCACCCAAACGGGGCTCGATGTCTGCATACGCGAGGATTTTTCGCTGTTTCATGGTCAAAGTGTGGGGGTGGTTTGCCACCAGGCATCGGTCGCGAGGGATCTGGGGCATATCCTTGATCACATGCTTCCGCTCCATCAAGCGGGGAAGCTGAAGATCGCCGCTTGCTTCGGGCCCCAGCACGGGATTTGGGGGCATACGCAGGACAACATGATCGAGTGGGAGGGTTACGTCGATCCTCGAACCGGGCTGAAGTTCTACTCACTTTATGGCGAGCACCGGGTTCCCACGGCGGAGATGCTGAAAGGGGTGGATCACCTGATCTTTGATGTGCAGGATGTAGGGGCGCGGTACTACACGTTCATCTGGACTCTGGCGAACTGCATGAAGGCGTGCGAGCCACTCGGGATTCCCATCACGGTGTTGGATCGGCCGAATCCGATTGGGGGGAATCAGGCCGAGGGTCCGGGGCACTCGATGGCTTACCAGAGCTTTGTGGGACTCTATCCTCTACCGGTTCGGCATGGACTTACGGTCGCCGAGGTGGGTCTGCATCTGAAGCAGCATTGGTTCCCGAAATGCGATCTGCGTGTGGTCGCGGTCGAACGCTGGCAGAGGCATTGGAAGCATCGTCTGACGGGATTGCCCTGGGCGCTGCCAAGCCCGAACATGCCGAGCCCGGAGACCGCGCTGGTGTATCCGGGGCAATGCTTGCTGGAGGGCACCAAGCTTAACGAGGGGAGGGGCACCACGCGACCGTTTGAGATGTTTGGCGCGCCCTACATCGACGGATGGAAGCTCTGCGACCGCTTGAATGCTCAAGGGCTGCCGGGTTGTCATTTTCGACCGATTCAGTACATGCCGACGTTCCACAAGTTCGGCGGCGAGGTCTGCCAAGGGGCATATCTGCATGTGACAGACGAGGATTCCTTCCGTCCCGTGCTTGCGACGGCTGTGTTGCTGACTCAGATCCACGATCTGTATCCGAACGACTTCGCCTGGCAGGATCCCCCGTACGAATACGAGTACAAGCTCCTGCCAATTGACATCCTGGCGGGTGGGGACGGATTCCGAACGAACGTTCACTCAGGGTTTTCCACAGGTCAGTGGATTGAATGGATTGACGGCAATGGAGCGGATATTGTGCGAGAAGTTAAGGGTTCCCACCTCTATGCCTAACAAATCGATGGTCCCAACTTTGAAAAAAGGTCCCACGAAAAAGAACTGTGGTCCACTTGGGCCAGTCGAATGAGAGGGCACAATACAGGTGCCTTAACAAGCACTCCTCCGGTGATTCTTATGAAGCGGGCATTTACCCTGATTGAACTTCTCGTCGTGATCGCGATCATCGCGATCCTTGCCGCCATCCTGTTCCCTGTCTTCGCTCAAGCGAAGGTTGCCGCAAAGAAGACGGCTGCGATCAGCAACCAGAAGCAGATCAGCACCTCCTTCTTGCTCTACCTGGGCGACAACGATGATCGCTATCCGATGCGATCCGGTTGTGAGCTGAACAGCTCGATCAACCCGGCTCTCAACGATGGCACCCTGCGCTGCAGCACGGGCCCGGGCTTCGGTCACAGCATGACCTGGCAGACCTGGCAAAAGTACATCTACCCGTACATGAAGAACGTCCAGATCTTCGAGCACCCGCTGCGACAAAAGAACGCGACCGAGTGGAGCACCAACGGTCAGCTTCTCAACGCTTTCGCGATCAACCTCGCCATCACCGGCGCGGCAACCACCGCGATCACGAGCACCCCGTGGACGGGCGGTACGCAAACGGGTATCCCGAGCGTTTCTGAGGCCTGGATCCTGGCTGAACTGCCGCACAGCTACGCTGCTCCTTTCGCGGTTCAAACCGGCGGCCCCAGCGCGCAAACCGTCTATCCGATGGCCATTCGAGAGTACTGGCGCGCCATCTTCCTGAAGAATGCTGGCGGATGCACCACGACCGAAGAAGTTGATCCGGTGGCTGCACCGGCCGGCGGACTCGTCCTCGGCATGGCTGATGGCTCGGCTAAGTTCTTCCAAGTGAAGAAGTTCCTGGGCGAAACCCCGACGCTGGCCCAGTACGTTCCTGGCGCGGCTCTTCCTGGGCCGATGGGAAGCAACTGCCGCAACGCTCGAAGTGCCTACAACTACTCGGGTGGCCCGGCTGTGCCGAACCTCAACATCAACGCTCCGCTGTGGGGTCTGACCACTCAATGATCCGCAAGCTTGGTTTTCTTCTTCTGGCGTCCATGACGCTTGGGCTCCTGGTTGGATGCTCGGGTGGCGAGGTCAACCAGACTCAGGTGGAAGACTGGCAGAACCAGGGACGGGATCCGAACGACAAGTCGAATCCAGCTCCCGCAGGTGAAAACGACCGCTGAGGTCACTGCTCGAAAGGGCGAAGTTCGGGATCCCGGAAGATTTTCCGGGGTCCCGATTGATTTTTGTAGACCCGATTTCTTAACGATCTGTTAAACTTGCGGCCTGACAATGTTCTGTCAGCGCGTCTGTGTTGCCGCACGGAATTTCTCTAATGAAAAAAGCCTTTACCCTCATTGAGCTTCTCGTCGTGATTGCGATCATCGCTATCCTCGCCGCGATTCTCTTCCCTGTTTTCGCTCAAGCAAAGCAAGCCGCTAAGAAGATTCAAGGCCTCGCCCAAGCCAAGCAAATCGGCACGGCGTCCCAGATCTACCTGAGCGACTACGATGATGTTTACTTCCCGTATCGCCTCAACGGCTCGGTGGGCAATGGCTGCTCGGGTGCCGGATGCTCCAACACCGACTACCAAAAGGCGATCACGACCCTTGGTCTGGCTCAAGCCAACACGGTGTTCGGTTCTCGAAGCCGCGACGTGATGTTCTTCAAGCAGATGCTGGATCCGTACACGAAGAACAACGAGATCTGGAACAGCCCGAACAACCCGGCGAAGTGGGTCGGCTACGACACGGGGAACGGTCAAACCGAGCCGCAGTTCCGCAGCTACGGCGGTCAGAACTCCTACGGCGTCAACAACTACGCGTTCACCTCGCAAGCCGGTACGTCCAGCATCGGTGGCGGACTCAGCAGCACCGTGGTCAACGATGTCAGCAACACCCTGCTGATGGTTGACGCGAGCTACTACAACGTTCTGCCGCGCTACGTTGCCCGACTGGCAGGAGCGCAAACCGCGTTCGATCCGTGCAGCAGCACGTATCCTCGCTACTGGAAGAGCCTCGGAAACAGCTACTTGTTCCGCTGGGGCACGGCCGCGAATGAGCCGACGGACGCCGAAGCTCTGCGACTGATCGACAGCCGATACAGCGGTCAGCTGAACGTGATCCGGTTCGACACCAGCGCCAAGAGCATGAAGTCGGACAAGGTTCTGAACGATCTGCGCGACAATCCGAACAACTCGATGTGGGATCCGTACAAGGCGGGTATCACCTCCGTTTGCCCGTAAGCTGAGATCTGCTCAGTCATCCGAGGCACCTGGAAGATCCAGGTGCCTCTCTTCTTTGCGGTTTCGGGCATTCCGGCTACAATAGGGGGTGATGAAGCTCCTGGTCTGCGTGGTCCATAACCGTGATCGGAACCGCCTGACCGATGAAATGGTGAAGGCGGGATACAAATTCACGATCATCGGCTCTTCTGGGGGATTCTTGCGCGAGGGCAACACGACGATTCTCGTTGGGGTGGAGGATGAAAAGCTTGAGGAGCTCAAGAGCTTGATTCAAGAGAACTGCGAGCAACGCGAACAGCTCGTGAACGTGACGCCGTTTGATGCTGGCCCAGGAGGCGGGCTCTTGCCGAGTCCGGTGCGCGTGCCGGTTGGTGGGGCGGTGGCCTTTGTTTTGAATGTCGATGAGTTCGCTCGGTTCTGAAGGGGTGTTGATGACCACTGCACCTCCAGGATCGCCAGCTCACCGCTTGATCGACCGCATGCTTTCGGGCGAGACCGACTTCCAGGCGGTCTTGCTTTATGGCAATCGAGGCACCGATGCGGAGGCTCTGGCGGAAGGGCTCGCGCGGTTTTGGCTCGGAAAAGGCGGAGCGAAGGTTTCGGAAGATCTGAGCCGGGCGATTGACTTCCAGCGCATCAAGCCCACAGGAAGCAGCGAGATTATCAAGGTCGGGGCGATTACCCCGACCTCCGGCCCGGATTCCGGCGATGACGACAAAGAGCCTCCGGTTGTGCCGGTCACGGTGTTCTTCCGCACTCGCCCCTTGATGAGCCCGCACAAGGTTTTGTGGTTCGACCGTCCCGATCGGATGAACTCGCGGGCCGCGAATGCACTCCTCAAGACCCTGGAAGAATTGCCAGATTATGCGCGGGTGGTGATGACGACAACGGAAATCGGTCGCGTGCTCCCGACGATTCGGTCGAGATGCCTCTGCGCTGCGGTGGAGGCGGTGCCTCTTGGCGAACTTGCCGATGGGCCGAAGACGGAGATTGAGTCCCTTTTTGCCTCCACGCAGGGCGATCTGGCGTTCCTGCGCGCGCACCAGGATCTGTTTGAAGACTTGGCACGGTTGCTTCGCCAGACTGAAACGGCCCCGCCTCTCGCGGCGATTCGGCTTGCCGAACAGACCAAGGAGCTGGTGGACAAGCTGAGTGACAAAACCAAGATGCCGACCCGGCTGGCCGCGGTCAGAGTCCTGGAATCGATTGGGCAATGGATGGCGCGAAATGCCCCAGATGATCCGGCCAGCGTGCAACGAACCGCCGAGCTGGCAGGGTATGTGCAAGGGAATGGGAATCTCCAGCTTGCACTGAATGTGCTTTTTGCGCAATTCTTGACAACTCGTCGGGAACTGTAAGCACAGGGTTTGCAGTATCAGACAGGCATAGGAGACCTTTGGGTGTGATCTTGACTTGGGTGAAATCCTTCTCGCGGACTCAGGAAGACCGTAAACCGTTGTTTGAGCGTCTGATGGCGGACTCGTATCGCCAGGCGTATCACATGGCGTATCGCTTCACGTCCAACCGCACAGAGGCGGAAGACCTTCTGCAAGAGACGTATCTGCGGGCTTATCGCTTTTTCCATCGATACGACGAATCCTTGCCGTTCAACGCATGGCTCTATCGAATCATGACCAACGTGCATATCGACTCGGTGCGCGTCTCAAACCGCCTGAGAACGGTGAGCATGGAAACGGCCACGGCAGACGGCACCCAGACCTGGGAACTGCCGGATGAGAAAGCTGATTTTGAATCCCAGATGATCAGCGAATCGCTGGATGACACCTTCCAACGTGGGCTGAAGGCGATGACCGCCGAGTTCCGCATGGCGGTGGTGTTGGCTGACCTCGAAGGGATGTCGTACGAAGAAATCGCCGCTATCATGGATACATCGGTCGGAACCGTGCGCTCGCGCATCCACCGAGGCCGCAAGCAGCTACGCTCCTATCTTGAGCAGGAAATGCCGAATAAGGAGTGGGTGACCCGATGAATTGCATCCGTGTAGAGACGCTGCTCTCTGCCTACCTCGACCGAGAGCTGAGCGGCGAGGAGTCTTTGATGATTCGTGAGCACATCCGAATGTGCCCGAGTTGTGCCCAGGAGATGGAAGATCTCCGTGCCGTCAAATCGATCGCGATGCGGATGGCACCGGTTGAACCTTCGGATGATCTGTTGGCGAAGCTGAAGGCGAATATCGGGGCTCCCGAGCCGAAGCGTCACTTCCCGGCCCGACAAGCCGTGATGATCGGCGCGGTGGCGGCGGCTTCAGCGGCACTTACCCTTTCGCTTTTGAACTGGGCGTCTCAGACGTCGTCTCCACAAGTCCCGATTGCCAATGATCAGCTGAGTGGCGACGTCTATGTATCAGGAGTCGAAATGGGCGGCGGTTATCGTCCCGTCTCTCTTGTTCGCTCTGAAGAATAGTCCAACTCCCCCCATCTTGCTGTGAACTCCCACCTCCGACGTGTGGGCACTGCCTTAATGTTCGTTCTGGCGGTGCTCCCCGGTTCGCTCCCGGCAAGAGCGACCTCGGCTCCCTCGCCTGAGCAAATCTTGGCTCGGGTGCTGGAGGACGATTTTGACTACAACGCTCGCCTGGTGGTGCGTCGGCAGATTTGGCGGGAAGAGCCTCTCCTGTTCTCCGTGGTGGTGAGCAAAGGCGTGGGGTCGAAATACACCGTCGTTCACCCAAGCACGTATCAGGGGCAGGTCTTTATTGATGACGGGAAGCAACTTCGGCACTACATACCCGAGAACAAGACGATCTTCTTGCGGCCGAGCGGGCACTCGTTTTCGCCGTCCGGCTCCTGGTTGGCGCGACGGGCTTCCAAGAACTACACGCTCTCGATCGTGGAGCGATCGAAGCGATTGGGGCGCGATGTCACGACGATTGCTTTGCGGCCCAAAAATGCCGCAATGCCCTCACGTCGCATGACCGTGGATGATGACTTGCCGGTGGTTCATCTGCTGGATGCATTTGATGGCAATGATCGTCTCCGGTTGGTGGAAGTGATCGATCTGAAGCCTTCCTCGACGAACCTGGGCGAGCTGAAGTTCGACACCACGCGAGAGGTTCGCACTCGGCAATCGTGGGGGCCCCGACCGGCCAACGACATGAAGCTGGCGGCGGGAATTCTCGGGTTTTCCCCTTTGAGCCCGCGCAAGATTCCTCTTGGGTTTGAATCGTACACCCGACAATTGGGCGGGACGGAACAACTCCCGGCGTTTGTCAACCGGCTGAGCGATGGCGTGGCGATGATTACGGTGTATCAGTGGGCCTTTGATGAAGACAAGCGCCCCGAATTGTTTTCCATGAAGCCCCTCGCATTTGATGCTTCGGGGAAGATCGCGATCACGGCGGATGGGGATGTTGCCCCGAGCGTGCTCAGGCAGATGGCCCAGGCCTTTGTGTCGCCGCGATAGGGACCTCGGAACGCCCCGGGCCATTTTGGAAGTTTAACTCCATACTCCGACAACTTCGCAACAAAGCCGTAGGAAACGGGGTAAGGAAGAAAATCAGCACATGAGTCAAAAGAACAACCCTCTCAAGAACCCGATCGTCTTGATTGCCTTGGGGTTGATTGCGGGAGCGGGAGCCCTCGCGTTTAGCCTAGGCGACTCGAATTCGGTGGCGCATAGCCTCACCCGACGCATTCTTCCCACCTCCGTGGTCAGCCAGCCGGTGGCGAACATTCCGGCTCCGGAACTCACCAAGAAGGGGCTGGATCTCTTGCGCGATCTGGATCAGACCTTCGCTGGTCTGGCCGAGGAAGCTTCGGCAGGCGTGGTGAGTATTCAGGCGGGCAATGGCATGGGTCAGGGCCAGGGTTCGGGATTTGTTTACCGCAAAGACGGCTGGATCGTGACGAACGATCACGTCGTGGCGGGCAACGAGGAAGTCACGGTGATCCTCAACGATGGTCGGGAACTGAAGGGCAAAGTCACCCGAGCCAACGACAACCAGATCGACCTCGCGGTGATCAAGGTGAACGCGGATGGACTGATCCCTCTGCCGATGGCGGACAGCAATAGGGTTCATCCGGGTCAGTTTGCGATGGCGGTCGGCGCGCCGTTCGGGCTCGATAACACGGTGACGGTCGGTCACGTCAGTGCGGTTTCTCGGGGCAGCACGGTCAACGACCCTCGGTATGGAGCACGCGGCTACGCGGGGCTGATTCAGACGGATGCACCGATCAATCCGGGCAACAGTGGCGGACCGCTTTTGAACATCGAAGGTGAGGTCATTGGGGTGAACAGCACGATCGTTTCGACGACCGCGGCGAGTGCGGGAATTGGATTCTCCATCCCGAGCAACATCGTCTCCGCCGTCGCCGACGAACTGATTGCCACGGGCAAGTTTGATCGTGGATTCCTGGGAGCTGTTCTTCGCGATGTGAAGCCGTACGAGCGCACGAAGCTCGGCGTGAAGGGCGGGGCCATGCTGGAGGAAGTTCCGGCGGAAGGGCCAGCTGGTCAGGCCGGGTTGAAGGATGGCGACATTCTCGTGCGAGTGGGCGAAGATGTGGTTCACACCGAGCTTGATCTGCGCATCTTGCTCTACAAGACTTCACCAAACCAGAGCGTTCCGATTCAGTTCATCCGAGATGGTCAGACGAAGTCGGCGAACTTGAAACTTGGTGCGCCGGAAGCGATGGTCGCTCGACGCCCGGAGAGCTTCCCATTCAATATGGAAGATGTCCCGGGGATTGAGATTCCCGACGAGCTTCGCGAGCGCCTGGGCGATCCGAACACGGCCCCCGTGCCTGATCGAGTTCGACTCGGAGTTGGGCTGCGGATGCTGGACGAGACGGCCCGAAGTCAATTCAAGCTCCCGGCAAGCGCCAAGGGTGTGGTCGTAATGACCGTGGCGCCGAACAGCTTTGCTCAGCGCGTGGGAATGAGGGCCGGTGACGTGCTGGTTCGACTGAATGGCGAGGATGTTCTCGATGTCGACGACATCTCGCAGATTCTGGCGGACGTGCAATGGGGCGACCAGGTGACGGTCGTCATGGATCGCTACACCGATGGGGTGAAATCGACGATCACCCAGACCCGGGCGATTCGATAACGATCTTCTCGCCAAACGGAAAAGCCCGAGTTTCCCCGCAGGGAACTCGGGCTTTTTCCATGGTTCGATCTTGCTCCGGGGGCCTCAGCCGGTCTTTGCCTGGCACTTGTTGCACGTGCCGAGGACTTCGATCCGAACCTCCCGAGCCTGGAAGCCTGATTCCTGGAGCTGTTCTTCGAGATCCTTGGTGGTACACGCCGGAATCGAGATCTCGGTGACGGAGCCGCAGTCATCGCAGACGAGGTGCTCGGTTTGGTTATCGTGCTCGCAGACTCCGGTGCAGGGCAGGAAGCCGTCGGCACTCGGGATGAAGTGCACCAGGCCGAGCTCGGAGAGAACACTGAGGGTGCGGTAGACGCTGACCACATCGACCGCGCCGCCTGCGGCTTTGATCTGAGCATGGAGGGCGTAGGCGTTGAGAGGGCGGTTAGTGGCGGCTAAAGCCTCCAAAATCTGGATACGTGGGCCGGTGATGCGCATCCCTGCCTCCTTGAGTTGGGTTCGCCCTAAGGCTACGAACTCTGATCCAGCCATCGTCATTTCTACGCCCATTGTCCCGATTCCGGCCTGATTTTAGGCGGAAACAGGTCGTTTCCACAGAAAATTCCTGGGTAAGTCTTGCATGAATCCGAATTCCTCGTTCAAACTAGGTTGATTCTCAGCAGAGTGCCGAAGCGAAAGCCCAGACCGCTCCGTCTAAGAAACGATTACCAAACTCCCCAAGGGTTGGATGGGTTCTATGCAGTTTTACGATCTGAAAACTCGATCTCACGTCGATGTACCGGAATCTGATGTCCGCAAGACTAAGATGATCCGCAAGACGAAGAATGGCGAACAGGTTCGCTACGCTCTCAAAGCCAGCTACAACGGCGGCACGCTCTACAAGTTCGTGAACGAGGCCACTTACAAGGCCACGGACGTCGCCGAAGGCTAAAGATTTTCCTTTCCATCCTTTGGGAGGCATCCGGTGCGGATGCCTCCTTCTTATTTGACCCCGTTAGCTTTTGCGGGTTTGGGGTGGAGCATCGGCGCGCAGTGAACCTGCGGCGTCGGCATGCGTCACATCTGCCATGCCACTGAAGACTGAAAGCGAAAAGGTTGCCCATCTGCTCAGGCGTTTTGGGTTGGGGGCGAGCGAAGCTGAACTCGATTTCTACGGGGATAGTGGCTATGCCGGAGCGGTCGAAAAGCTCCTGAGTTACGAGAGCCGCGAAGACTCGATTATCTTGGACGAGCTCCTGCTTCGGGACAACGATGGACGCGTGATCCAGAATCCTCGCTTGGCCCAGGTGGCCACCTACGCTTACTTTTTGGCGACATCTCGGCCTTTGGAGGCCAAGATGACCTTGTTCTGGCACGATCACTTTGCGACGAGCGCGCAGAAGGTGAGCAATGGGCCGACGATGTACCGCCATCTCAACCTGCTGCGGGAAAATGCGACCGGGAATTTCTATGAGTTTCTCGTTGCTGTGAGCAAGGATCCCGCGATGCTCTACTGGCTCGACAACCATTTGAATCTGAAGGGGCGGGCGAATGAGAACTTTGCGCGGGAAGTGATGGAGCTGTTCACTTTGGGGGTCGGCAACTACACGGAAAAGGACATCCAGGAGGCAGCGCGTGCTTTCACCGGCTGGACATACGGGCTCCGCCGAGGGGCGAGGATTGCGCCCGCGAGAGAAGAAGTTCCGAACGCGCGCAGCGTGTACCTTTTTGATGAACCCAACCATGACTTTGGCTCGAAGACTTTCTTTGGCAAGACCGGAAACTGGAACGGCGACGACATTTTGAGGATGTTGAGCGAAATGCCTCGCACCGCTTACTATCTGACGGAGAAGATCTGGGAGTGGTTTGTTTATCCCAAGCCGAGCAAGGCGGTCGTGGAGAAGCATGCGGCGCTGTTCCAGAAGAGTGGGCTTGAGATCAAAGCGCTGGTGAAATCGATCATGCTTGATCCCGAGTTTGTGAGTGATCGAGCGGAACGCGCGATCATCAAGAACCCCATCGACTACTGCGCCTCGATGATTCGCCAGATGGGGCTTGGGGCGCCGATTGTGCAGAACATCAATGCGGCCCGCGAGTCGGGCGGGAATATCCAGCGCGGGGGCATGCTCTCGGCGGCGCGGACGAATCAGAGCACGAGCACGATGGGAATGGTTCTCCTGGAGCCGCCCGATGTCGCGGGTTGGCCGGCTCAAGAACAGTGGATCAGCACGGCCACGATGATCGAGAGAATCACCTGGGGATCGGAGCTGTTCATGGGGGCCAACGGTCGTCCGACGGCGTACCCGGCTTTCAGCTTGTTCGCGGCGAATCCCACGACGGCCGGGGTGATCAATGCGCTTTGTAGCCTGTTTGATGTCACACTGCCCGCGGCGAAAAGGCAGGTGATTCTCGATGCAGTTGCAGAAAAGTCTGGCGGATCAGTGACCAGGCAGAACGCGAATCAGATCGCAGCGGATGCGATGAAACTGATCTGCGCGACGCCAGAGTTTCAGTTCATGTGATTCATCGCCTATCATAAAGGTGCATGGCACCGATTTCTGAGCAGGCGGCGATCCGGCATCTGTTGCGGAGGTTTGGTCTTGGGGTTTCGCCTCAAGACCTCGCCGCTTTTGGATCGGGCAGCTATCGCCAGGCGGTTGAGAAGCTGCTTGAGCCAGGCCCAGATGGGTATTCGCTGACTTTGTGGGATTGGCGGAATCGGGAGAACGACAATCTGAATCTGCGCCAAGCTCAGTATCAGTGGTATTCCCGGTTGCTCGTCACCCGCCGCCCTCTTCAGGAGCGGATGACGATTTTTTGGCATCACCACTTTGCCACAAGCGGCGAGAAGGTGACCTCGGCGTTTGCGATGACCGAGCACATCGACACGCTGCGGGCGAATGCTCTGGGGCCGTTTCCGAAGCTGCTTCATGCGGTCAGCAAAGATCCCGCGATGCTCTTTTGGCTCGACAATCACCTGAACACCAAGGGGAAGCCGAACGAGAACTTTGCTCGCGAGGTGATGGAGCTTTTCACGCTGGGAATTGGGCACTACACCGAGGAGGATGTCCAGGAGGCGGCGCGGGCGTTCACGGGCTGGTCTCTGGCGGCACCTCGAGACAACGGATCGTTTGCGATTGTGCGCGGCGCGAATATCCCGAATCGGCGGGATTTGCAGTTCCTGTTTGATCGCAAAAACCACGATGAAGGCACGAAGTCGGTGATCGGGCAGAGCGGGCAGTTCAATGGCGATGACATCCTCGATCTGCTTTGCCGGAATCCGCAGACGACGCGATTCTTGGTCAAGAAGATTTGGGAATGGTTCGTTTACCCCGAGCCCGAGCAGGCACTGGTGGAGCAACTTTCGACGAGTTTCCGTAAGTCGGGGCTGAGTGTTTCGGTGCTGCTCCGAGAGATCATGCTGAGCGCGGAATTCCGGAGCGAAAAGGCGATACGCGCCGTCGTGAAAAGCCCGGTGGATTTGTGTGTCGGCACGCTTCGGGCTCTGGGAGCGGGGGAGATGTTCCTCAAGGAGTTCAATCGGGAGGACGACTACCGCAAGAGCTCCAAAGCGACGAATCCAATGGGATTCTCGATCACCGCGAGCAAGGCAATGGGGATGGAGTTGATGTTCCCGCCGGATGTGGCGGGGTGGAAGGATGGCCCGGCGTGGATCAGTACGGCCACCGTGATCGAGCGATTGAAGTGGGCTCGGGCGATTTTCGGGGGCAACAACGTGCGCACGTTCCGCTGGCCCGCGTGGCCTCTGTTTGAGTCTGATCCCCGGGTTGAATCGGCGGCCAAGGTGCTGTGCGAGTTGTTTGACTACGATGCCTCTCCGGAGGTTTTTGCGAGTTTGGTGGCGGCGGGGCAAGACGCGAGCAATGGGCCGATCACCCAGCGGAATGCGAATGAGGTCGCGGCGCGGATTACGCAGCTGATGTTCGGGGCTCCTGACTTTCATCTGATCTGACGGATTGGCCGCTTGGCGGTCGGTCCGGTTTGGGTTCGGGGGCATTGGTACACTGGGCCCGGCATGACCATCGACGAACAGATCGCCCTTTTGCGCCGAGGAACCGCGGAAATCATCGGCGAAGACGACCTGAAGCGCAAACTCGCCTCGGGCAAACCGATCAGGGCGAAACTGGGGGTGGATCCCACGGCGGCACACGTGACGCTCGGTTGGGCGGTGGTTTTGCGCAAGCTACGCGATTTTCAGAAGCTGGGGCACACGGCGTGCCTCATCATTGGCGACTTCACCGCGATGATCGGTGATCCGAGTGGCAAGAGCAAGACGCGCAAACAGCTCACGCGCGAAGAAGTCCAGGCGAATGTGGACGCGGTGAGCACCCAGATTTATAAAATCCTGGATCCGGAACGCACAGAGATCTACTTCAACAAAGATTGGCTCGGCAAGATGGCATTCGAGGACGTGATTCGACTTTGCAGTCGGTACACGGTCGCGCGAATCATGGAGCGCGACGATTTCACCAAACGGTGGGAAAATCACCAGCCGATTTCGATGCACGAGATTTTGTATCCCCTGTGTCAGGGGATGGACTCGGTGGAGATTAAGGCAGATATTGAGCTGGGGGGGACGGATCAGAAGTTCAACAACTTGGTGGGCCGGACTTTGATGGATCAGTATGGTCTGGAGCCGCAAGCGGTCATGCTGTGCCCGCTGCTTGTGGGAACGGACGGCAAGGACAAGATGTCGCAGTCTCTCGGGAACTACGTGAGCGTGATCGATGAGCCGAACGATATGTTTGGCAAAACCATGTCGATTCCGGATGATCTGATTGAGAACTGGTTTGAGCTCTGCACGGATGTCCCGATGGATGAAGTGAAGTCGATGCTGGGCGAAGGGAAGAATCCGCGCGATGCCAAGGTTCGACTGGCCAAAGAGATCGTCGCGCTCTACCATTCGGTGGATGCGGCGGAGGCTTACTTTGTGGAGACCTTCAGCAAGCGGAATCAGCCAGTCGATGCTGAAGAGGCGGTGATTCCGGATAGTCTGATTGAGAATGGGGAAGTTTCTATTCCTCACCTTTTGGTGGAGCTTGGGCTCGCGGAAGGGACAGGGAAGGCGCGTCGATTGATCGAGCAGGGAGGCGTCAGCTTGGATGGCGAGAAGGTTTCGGACGGCTTTGGAAAGGTGAGCGTGGAGTCGGTTCGGGGCAAGGTGCTCCGGGCGGGGAAGCATCAGTTTCGGAAATTAGTCTGAGGTTTTTCTCGGTTGGGTTCGATTGGGAAGCGGTTTTCGACGCAAAGATTCCCGACCCTGAAGGGTCGGGGCACCCTTTAGTTGAGATTCGTTCCCTGCTTGTGCGAGGAACTCTCCCTACTCCCCGCCCACCCGCCAGCCGGAGAAGCTGGCTTCGAGGACGTCGAGGGTGTGGCGGACTTCGACAACTTGCCCATGCTCACGAGCGGCTTGGGCGATCCAGGCTTGGCAACCCGGATTGCCGGTGATGACAACTCCTGCTCCGGTGGATTCTACGTTGGCCCACTTGCGCTCCAGGAGCGTGCGGGCTTTCGTCGGTTGGAAGATATTGTAGGTTCCCGCGCTGCCGCAGCAGAGATCACTTTCCGGCAAGGGAACCAGCGAGAGGCCAGGAATCGCGCCGAGCAGAGCCCGGGGAGGATCCTTTACCTTTTGCCCGTGCAGAAGGTGGCAGGCATCGTGGTAAGTGGCGACCATGCCAGGCAATCCGGGCGATCGACGAAGCGCATCCGCCAGGCCGTGCTCCAACAGGAACGTGCTCACCTCTTTCGCTCGGTGGGCAAAGCCTTCCAGCCCGACACCGATCACCCCACCATACTCCCGAATCGTGCTCCCGCATCCGGCGGAGTTGATGATGATCGGCAGATCATCGGGCATTGCCTGAGCAAGAGACTGGGCACGGCTTTCCGCTTCCGCGAGGTATCCCGAATGGGCATGCATCGCGCCGCAGCAGCCGGCGTTCACCTTGCGGACGCGGTAGCCGATGCGTCGCAACATCCGCTCGGTGGCCTCGTTGACATCGGGATAAAGCACCCGCATGACGCACCCTTCCAGCATGTAGACCTCTCCCCTCGCCGGAGGGAGATCATGGTCTTCGAGCGCGGGCCACGGGGCGGGAGAGGGAAGTCGGGGAGCGTCGGCTTGCGGGAGCTCGCCGCTGAGAAGGCGGCTGAGGATCGCCGGAGGCCGTCCACCAGGGAGTAATCCTGCCAGGCCGAATTGCATGCGGGCGAGGTTCGGTTGCGTCAGAGCATTCAGAAAGGGCTTGCGGATCGCGCGACCGTGCTCTTTGGTGGTGGCTTCGCGGGCGAGTTCGAGAATCTTGCCATACTGGACGCCGCTCGGGCAGGCGGTCTCGCAGGCCCGGCATCCAAGGCAGGATTCGAGTGCCTCGTGGGTTGCCTGATCCCAGCGACCGAGCCGATTGGCCTCGCGGGAGAGCGTGATTCGCCCGCGAGGAGACTGGCTCTCATCCCCGGTGATCAGAAACGTCGGGCACGATTCGAGGCAAAATCCGCACTTGATGCACTGAGCGGCCAGATCGTCGAGCTTCGCCATGGATTCCGGCGTTAGTCTACTGGCTTTTTGAACTCATCGCTCTCCGCTGAACGCCCGCATGATGAACTTTCAATCGGTCTGATGTCGGGGGTTCAGCGCGAATATTCATACAATGCGATCATGCTTAGCGCGTTTTTGGCGATGTTGCCAGCGTCCACGGTTCAGGCTCCCTTGCCCGAGATCAAAGTGCAGGGCCGCTACTTGGTCGATCAAGGCGGGAAAAGAGTGATCCTCAACGGGACGAATCTTGGCAACTGGCTCATGCTCGAAATGTGGATGCTCCGCCTGAGCGAAGCCCCGAACGAATTCGATGATCAGCACGAGATGCTGGAAACCCTGCGCTCTCGATTCGGTGAAGAGAAAACCCATGCCCTCATGGAAACCTATCGCGCGAGTTGGATGACCAAGCGCGACTGGGATCTGATGAAGGAGTACAAGTTCAACGTCATTCGATTACCGATCGACTACCGGCTGCTGGAAGATGACGCGAAGCCGATGCAGCTTCGGCCCAACGCATTCAAGTGGATTGATCTGGCGGTGAAAGAAGCCGAGCAGCGGGGGATTTACACGATTCTCGACTTGCACGGTGCGCCGGGTGGTCAAGGATGGGAGCATCACACAGGTCGAAGCGGGCAAAACAAGCTCTGGGGGAGCGAGGAGTTCCAAAAGCGCACGGTTTGGATTTGGAAAGAACTCGCCAAGCGCTACGGCAAGCGCAGTTCGGTGGTCGCCTACGATGTTCTCAACGAGCCGTGGGGAGGCAAACGCAAAGAGATCGCCACTGTGTTTGAGAAGATTCTGAAGGGAATTCGAGAGGTCGATGCGGACACTCTGGTCTATGCTCCGGGCTACTACGATGACTTCGAGCACTTCCCGATTCCGCGCCAAGTGGGTTGGAAGAATGTCGGGGTGACAATGCACTTTTATCCGGGTCTGTTCGGTGATGAGGAGAGCCCGTGGGCTCATGCGCGGCACTTCAAGCGGGTCGAGCAGTTCTTTGAGAATCGATTGAATGCCTATCAAACCCCGATGCTCGTCGGCGAGATGAACGTGGTTCTGACGAAGAACGGCGGCGCGGAGATGATGCGCCACGCGTTTGATCTCTACAATCGGCTGGGATATCAGACCACGATGTGGAGCCACAAGGTCATGGAGCCCAACGGTCTGAGCGAGGGCGGATCGTGGGGAATGGTGGTGAACCGAGACCCCTACAAGGCCCCGAACTTCAAAACCGCGAGCTACGACGAACTGATGGCGTGGGCGAAATCGTTTGCCACGATGCCTCTCCAGACTTACACCCAGTTGCGAGATGTCCTTACGGCGAAGAATCCGAAGCTCACGCCTGTGCCGGTGATCACGGATTGGCGGGCGAAGGCTCCGGATACCGATGAGGTCGCGGGATTTAAGAAGGTGGATATCGGCGGGGCGATCAAAGGTGGCCTCGTCGCGGCTCCCGGCGGCGTGCTGAAGCTGTATGGAGGCGGCATGGATATCTGGGCGGATCGGGATCAGTTCCGGTATCTCTATGCCTCTGACCTCAAGAACTTCACGATTTCGACGGAGGTTCAGAGTCTGGAGAACACGAACGGCTTTGCGAAGGCGGCGATTCTGGTGCGGAGTGGGCTCAAGTCAGACTCTGCGACGGTCTTGGTCAGCGTTTTCCCGAATGGAGTGGCCCAGGTCGCGATCCGCAAGGTGGATGGCGGGATGATGGAAGGCGTTCACACCGTCGAGCCAGGGAAAATGCCGCGCAAACTCGAAATCGCTTGGCGCGATGGCAAGGCGACGGTCAGTGTGGATGGGAATCCGGTCTACACGAGCGAGAAGATGGCTTGGGGCGACAAGGTGTATGCCGGAGTCGGGTCGCTTAGCCACGAGCCGGCGCGGCTGGCCGAGGCGGTCTTTAAGGATCTCAAACTCGTTCGCGAGTGAGCGTCTGGAATGGGCAGAAAGAAATCCTGGGAAAAATTACATTAGGACCGGGTGATCTTTCTGCCTACAATCCGTTATAGTAACAGTTACCACAGCTTTGCTGGGGAGTAGCCTGCACGCATGTGCCTCGTCAATACAGGATTCCGGTGAAAACTGGCACTCCTCGGGGCCATGAGCGATGAGTTCACACTCAACGCTGGGCGAGACCATTGAAGCGTTCTGGTGCAGAGCGTCTCAAAATGGTACAAGAACACACGCCCGTCGTGACGACTTCTTCGTCGTCCCCGAACTCCTGGCATACCCAGGATCCCACCACGGTTCTTTCCACCTGGGAAAGTACGTTGGAAAATGGTCTGACTGACCAAGAGGCCACGGTACGCCTCGAAAAGCATGGTCGCAACGTGCTGGAGCGCAAGGCCGCAGACGGCCCGCTCGTTCTCCTGTGGCGGCAGATCAACAATCCTCTGATCTGGGTGCTGATCGCGAGCAGCGTCATCGCCTTCGTCGCGGACCCGAAGGATGGCCTCAAGAACGGCCTCGTGATCCTCGCGGTCGTTGTCCTCAACGCGATCATTGGATTTGTCCAAGAATTCCGCGCGGGCAAGGCGATTGAAGCCCTCAAAGACTTCGTCCCTGAATTCGCCACCGTGCTGCGCAATGGCACCAAGAAGCAGGTTCCCGTCGCGGAAATTGTGCCGGGTGACATTGTTTCGGTGATGAGCGGCGACCGCGTTCCGGCGGATATGCGCCTGGTTCAGTGCCGCACCCTTCTCGTCGAAGAGGCGGCTCTGACCGGAGAATCTGTCCCGGTCGAGAAGAAGCTCGACTCGGTGGCAGAAGATGCGACTCTTGGAGATCGCAAGAATATGGCTTACGGAGGCACCTTGGTCACTCAGGGTGCGGGCCTGGGCGTGGTGGTCGCGACGGCGGGCGATACGGAGCTCGGTCGCATCAACACGATGCTCAATGAGGCTACGGAGACAGAAACTCCGCTCTCTCGTTCACTTTCCCAGATCGGAACCGTGCTCTCGATCGGCATCGGCGTGGTGGCTCTGCTGATTCTGATCTTGGGCACGGCTCGAGGCGTTGGTCAAGGCCTGGAAATGGCGGCGGCGTTCCGAGAGTCGGTGATCTTTGCGATCACCCTCGCGGTTGGCGCGATTCCCGAGGGACTCCCCGCGATTGTCACGATTGCTCTGGCGATCGGCGTGCAGCGCATGGCGGCTCGAAAGGCGGTCGTTCGCAAGCTCCCGAGCGTCGAGACGCTTGGTAGCACGACGGTGATCTGCAGCGACAAGACGGGAACTCTGACCAAGAACGAAATGACGGTGCAAAGCATCGTCACCGTCGATGGCGCGAAGTACACGATGACCGGCGTCGGCTATGAGCCAGTCGGGGATTTGATGCGCAACGGCGAAAAGGTCACGGAAGCTCCGGCGGATGTGGCTCTGCTCCTGAAGGCAGCCGCGCTTTGTTCCGATGCCACGCTGGAAGACGACAACGGCATCTGGCGGCTCCACGGCGACCCGACTGAGGGTGCGCTGGTCGTGGCGGCCGAGAAGCTGGGCTACGAGTCAGGGGTCTTGCGAAAGAGTGCTCCGCGGATCGACGCAATTCCGTTCGAGTCGGAGTATCAGTTCATGGCGACTCTTCAGGACTACAACGGTCAGCGTTGGATCTTTATGAAGGGATCGCCGGAAGCGGTGCTCAAGCGATCGGCGGGCATGGACGCGAATGCAGTTCTCAGCGACGTGACGGCACTGGCGAGCCAAGGTCAGCGCGTGCTCGGGATCGCGGGCAAGAAGGTCTCGGCGGATCATGCCGAACTGGCGTTCAGCGATGTCGATCAGGACATGGAGTTCCTTGGTCTGGCGGCGATGATCGATCCGCCGCGTAAGGAGGTCATTGACGCGATTCGCCTCGTCCACGGGGCCGGCGTGACGGTGAAGATGATCACCGGCGACCATGCGAAGACCGCCGAGGCGATTGGCGAGCAGCTCAACATCGCCGATGGTCGCGATGCGATCACGGGTACTCAGCTTGCTGAGATGGACGACGCGCAGATCCGCGTGGCGGCCAAGAGCACCAACGTCTTCGCCCGCGTGGCCCCTGAGCATAAGCTCCGCCTGGTGCGGGCTCTGCAGGAGGAAGGCCAGGTTACGGCGATGACCGGGGACGGCGTCAATGATGCTCCGGCGCTCAAGCAGTCAGATATCGGCGTGGCGATGGGTATCACAGGAACCAGCGTGAGCAAGGAATCGGCGGACATTGTTCTTGCGGATGACAACTTCGCGAGCATTGTCGCGGCGGTTGAAGAAGGCCGACGGGTGTACGACAACCTCATCAAGTCGCTCGCGTTCGTTCTGCCGACCAACCTCGGTTTGGCGATGATCCTGATGGCGGCGGTTGCATTCTTCCCATTCGTGGGGGGTGAGCTTCTGCTCCCGATGCTCCCGACGCAGATTCTCTGGATCAACCTTGTGGCGACAGTTGCCCTCGCGTTGCCGTTGGCGTTCGAGAGCAAGGAGCCGGATATCATGTCGCGGCCTCCGCGCAACAAGAAGGAACCCGTGCTGAGCGGGTTCGTGATTGCGCGGACCTTCATTGCGGCTACCCTGATGACGGTGAGCGCGGTCGGGCTCTTCCTGTGGCAGTACAACAAGGATCTGCCGCTGGTGCAGGCCGGTCAACTCTCGATGCCGATGCTTCTGGCGGAAGCTCAGACGATGGCGGTCACCACGGTGATCTTCTTCCAGATCTTCTACATGCTGAACTGCCGATCTCTGCGCGATTCGATCTTCCGCATTGGTCTGTTCAGCAACAAGTCGGTCTTCGCCGGGATTGCCGCGGTGTTGGTTCTGCAAGCCGCGTTTATCTATCTGCCGCCCCTCCAAGCAGTGTTCAGCACGGCTCCTCTCACCCCGATGGCTCTTGGCATCTCGGCGGTGGCAGGCATGTTGATTCTGCCGGTGATCACGGTGGAGAAGTTGATCCGAGGTCGCAAGCGCGCGACGGTCTGATCGGACGTCTGCTCAGATCCTCGCGGGCAGGAGGGCTTCGGCTCTCCTGCTCGCTTTTTTTAAGTTCGTCCTTAAGAATCTTGAGGAAGGGTCCTACCTGGCTCAACGTTTCTTGAGATATTTGCGTCTAAGTGTGTATGGCCACTCCGGTGCCTCCGACTCCTTCGCGAACCCCTTGGGGGGCGATTCTCAGCTTGGTGAGCGCGCTCGCCTATGGCGTGTCGCCGCTTGACCTGATTCCCGATATCCTGCTCCTGGTGGGGTGGGTGGACGATGCGATCCTCGTGCCGCTGCTTTTGGTGATAGCCGGGGTGAGTTTCTTCCGGCACAAGGCTCGGATGAAGCAAGAGTCCACTGGAACCTCGGTGATTCCGGCGCAAGCTCGTTCGGTGAATGAGCCGCCCGTGATCCCGAACGACTACGAGTCGGCCACGGCTCGGTAAGTAGGAGCTGTTTGAGGTTTTAGAGCGGTGTGAGCGCTTGCTCACACCGCTTTTTCGTGCCTAAGATGGGCGGCGAGAAGGCGTCTCGCCTAGTGCATCGGCGGAATCCAGTCGCCGTGAGCCTCGAACAGGTCATCGCACAGGGCCCGAATCTTGTCGAGCGGCAGATCCTGCGACGTGTGAGGATCGAGCATTGCCGCGTGGTAGACGTGCTCTTTCTTGCCCGTCAGAGCTGCTTCCACGGTGAGCGATTGGACGTTCACGTTGGTCATCATCATCGCCGCGAGTTGGGGCGGCAGAGTGCCGACCTTCACCGGTTGGATCCCCTGTTTATCCACCAAACACGGCACCTCGACACAGCAGCCTTGGAGCAGGTTGTCGATCAGCCCTTCGTTCGGAACATTGCCATAGACCACGCGGGGCTGGTTGGTTTCCATGCTGTGAATGATCAAGCTGCCGTACTCGTGGCTGCGCCGAACTTCCAGTTCTTCGCCCGCTTCCATCTTTGCCTTGAGGCTTTGCCATCCTGCGATTTGATCTTCGCAGCGACGGATGTACTCATCGAGAGGCACATTGAATCGCTCAATCAGCTCGGGCGAGTCGCGGCGGATGAAGTAGGGGGTGTATTCGCTGAAGTGCTCGCTGGATTCCGTGACGAAGTAGCCGAGCCATTTGAGCATCTCGTAGCGCACGCGGTTCCAGTCGGGAACGCGACCTTCTTCATAGACCTTGTGGATGTCGGGGTAAAGGTCGCGGCCGTTGTGCTCGAACCGCAGATAGAACGCCATGTGGTTGATCCCCGCGCAGAAGTAGTTGAGCTCTTCGTAGGGGATCCCGATGTCGTGGCAGAGTTGCTCGGCCGTGCCTTGGACGCTGTGACAGAGGCCAATCGTGTTGATGGCGCTCCATTCACTCACCGCCCAGCAGAGCATCGCCATGGGGTTGGTGTAGTTCAGCAGCAGGGCATCCGGGCAGAGATCTTCCATGTCGTTGGTGATCTCCAGCAGCACGGGGATCGTGCGCAGGGCGCGGAAGATGCCGCCGATTCCCAGGGTGTCGGCGATGGTCTGGCGCAGGCCGTATTTCTTGGGGATTTCAAAGTCGATGACCGTGCCAGGTTTGTAGCCCGCGACCTGGATCATGTTGATGACATAGTTCGCGTCCACCAGGGCTTCGCGGCGGTCGAGAGTCGCGGTGATCGTGGCCTTGCCGCCGAGGGATTCGTTGATCCGGTTCGCCACGATCTCGCTCGTCTTGAGCCGTTCTCCATCGATATCCATCAGGGCGATGTGCGCGTCCGCCAGCTCCGGGAAGCTGAGGATGTCCCCGATCAGGTTCTTGGCGAAAACAGTGCTCCCGGCACCGATCATTGCGACTTTAGCCATAGCTGGGTTATACCGAAGCGTTTCGCTGGGCGGTGATCCTGGTTTGCCCAGAAACAAAAAACCCCCTGACTCTGCCAGGGGGTTTCTATGGAGCTTGTGCCGGGATTACCAGCCGCGGGTCGCGAGTTGCTCTTCCTTCGGCAGGGTGGAGCAGTTGATCCCGACCATCGCTTCGCCGAGGTTCTTGCTGATCTCCGCGAGCTTCTTGGCATCTTGGTAGAAGAGCACACTCTCGACGATGGCGCGGGCGCGCTTGGCCGGGTCGCCGCTCTTGAAGATTCCGCTACCGACGAACACGGTTTCCGCACCGAGTTTCATCATGAGGGCGGCATCCGCCGGGGTGGCGATGCCACCAGCGCTGAAGTTGGGCACCGGGAGCTTGCCGATCTTGTGGACTTCACGAATCAGATCGAGCGGGGCTTGGTGCTCCTTGGCGAGAACATAGAGCTCGTCTTCGCGGGCGTTTTGCACGGTGCGGATCTCGCTCATGATCGTGCGCATGTGGCGAACGGCTTCGATGACGTCGCCGGTTCCGGCTTCGCCTTTGGTGCGGATCATCGCCGCGCCCTCGGCGCATCGGCGCAGAGCCTCGCCAAGATTGCGCGCGCCGCAGACGAACGGCACGGTGAACGCGTGCTTGTCGACGTGGTTAGCGTGGTCGGCGGGGGTGAGAACTTCGCTCTCGTCGATGAAGTCGATTTCCAGAGCTTCCAGGATCTCTGCTTCGACAAAGTGGCCGATGCGGCACTTGGCCATCACGGGGATCTTGACCGCTTCCTTGATGCCGAGGATCATTTCCGGGTCGCTCATGCGGGCGACTCCGCCATCCTTGCGGATGTCAGCGGGGACGCGCTCCAGGGCCATGACCGCGACCGCACCAGCATCTTCGGCAATCCGAGCCTGCTCAGGATTGACGACGTCCATGATGACGCCGCCCTTCAGCATCTCCGCCAGGCCGACCTTTTCCCGCCAGGTTTTCTTGGCGGTGATGGTGGCGGACGAACCGTTCGAGTGACCGTTGTGCGTGCTCATAGTAATGTGTGAGGCGAAAGCGCCTGGGAACTGAGTTCAACAAAAGAGGATTCGGAAATCCCCGGCGGACAAGCCGTCCACCAGAATGATCTACGCAAAAGTGTACATTCATGGCGGCGAGGCCCGGGGGACTGCGTAGACTCTGAGAGGACTGCGTCGGGACGTCGTGCCTATTATAGTTGCGCAAGCAACTAATTGTCTCATCCCGGCGTTGAACCAATCATGAGCACGAACACGGCTACGAAAATCCTGGGTCTGCACCACGTCACTGCGATGTCGGGAGATCCCCAAACGAATATCGATTTCTATGCCGGAATCCTCGGCCTACGCATGGTCAAGGTGACGGTGAACTTCGATGATCCGCACACCTATCACCTCTACTACGGCGATGGGCTCGGCCGACCGGGGACGCTGATGACGTTCTTCCCGTGGCCCGGTGCGCGCAAAGGGAATGTTGGAATCGGTCAAGTGGGCGTCACGGCGTTCTCGATCCCCAAGGGCTCGATGGATTTTTGGGTGAACCGATTGAGCGAGGCGGGCGTGCCGTTCTTCGGCCCTGAAGAGAGATTTGGCGATCAGGTTCTCAGCTTCGTTGACCCGGACGAGATGCCTTTGGAACTGGTGGAGTCCTCGGAGGGTGATCCTCGGGATGCCCAGCCGTGGAACGGCCTTGGTGCTGACGTCGCGATTCGCGGCTTCCATTCGGTGGAGCTCTGGCTTGGCAAGATGGAAGGTATGGAGGCTTTGCTCCAGGAGATCATGGGGCTGAGCTTGGTCGGCGTGGATCAAGGCCGGTCTCGACTGGCGGCGAATGGCAACCTGCCGGGGAACCGGGTGGATTTGGTTCACCGACCGGGGACGCCGTTTGGCACAACGGGAGTCGGAACCGTGCACCACATGGCATGGCGCGTGGAGTCGGTGGTGGAGCAGGAGGCTCTGCGGCAGACTCTGGAGCGCGCGGGTCTGCGGGTCACCGAGATTGTGGAGCGGAACTACTTTCAGAGCATCTACTTCCGCACTCCTGGTGGCGTGCTGTTCGAGGTCGCGACGGATGGCCCGGGCTTCGATATCGACGAGCCTCTGGCGACGATGGGCACGACTCTGCAACTGCCGGAGCAGTACGAAGCGATGCGCGGCGAGCTCCAACGGACGCTCCCCGACTTGGTTCTGCCGGATGGAACGGTGGTGACGAAGTGACGCCGTTCGACGAAATTGTGCTTCCCGGCGACCCCGGGAAGCCGGTTTTGCTCGCCCTCCACGGCACGGGCGGCGACGAGCATGATCTTATCCGGATCGCCGAGGCGGTCGCGCCGGGGTGGACGTATTGGGGAATCCGGGGCAAAGAACGCGAGCATGGGATGAATCGGTACTTCAAACGGTTCGCGGAAGGGGTCTTCGATGAGGACAACATCCGGATGCGCACCCCGGAGCTGGCGGATTGGATTCGGATGCGTTGGCAAGATGAAGACCTGGCGGGTCGGCCCGTCGTGGCACTTGGCTACAGCAACGGAGCGAACATGGCGGCAAACTTGCTGCTCAGTGGATCGGGAGTGCTGGAGGGCGCGGTGATGCTCCGCCCGATGGTGACCCTCGATTGGCCGGAGGCTTCTCTGAACGGTGTGAAAGGGCTCGTGATTTCGGGGCAGATTGATCCGATTTGTCCTCCGGAGCAAGGGGCGGCGTTGGCGGGGCAGCTCCGCGAAGCGGGTGCAGAAGTGGAGTTTGTGACCCTCGGGGTCGCCCACAATCTGGCTCAGGGCGACATCGTCAGGTCGAGCGAGTTTTTGGCCTCGTTTGAAGGCTGAGAGCTGAGGGCTGAGGGCTATTCAAACAGGCCGCGGGCGAAGGCATCGGCGTCGAAATCGCGCAAGTCCTCGGCCTTTTCCCCGACTCCAATCAACTTGATGGGGACGTGGAAGCGCTCGTAGACGCCGATGAGGGCTCCGCCCCGGGCGGTTCCGTCGAGCTTGGTGAGCACGAGGCCGGTGACGCCGGCGGCATTCGTGAACTCTTCGGCTTGACGGATCGCGTTTTGGCCAGTGTTGGCGTCGAGGACGAGGAGGACTTCGTCGGCGGGGCGTCCAAGCGCCTTCTCGACCACCTTGGCAACCTTGGCGAGCTCGGCCATGAGATTGCCTTTCGTATGCTGGCGACCGGCGGTGTCGGCGAGAACGAAGTCGGCGCCTCGGGCTTTGGCGGCGTTGATCGCATCGAAGAGCACAGCGGCAGGGTCTCCGCCGGGTTGGGCTTTGACGATCATGGATCCACTGCGCTCGGCCCAGATTTCGAGTTGTTCAATCGCTGCCGCGCGGAAGGTGTCGCCAGCGGCGAGGACAACCTTCCGGCCTTCCTTGGTGAGGCGGGTAGCGAGTTTGCCGATGCTCGTGGTCTTGCCGACGCCGTTGACCCCCACGAAGAGATAGACGCACGGCGGGAAGTTGCGGAAAAGGATGGATTCGCCGGGCTGGCTGAATCGGGATCGGATGGATTCCTGGAGCCGGGCTTTGATACCTTCGGCACTGGTGATTTTTTCCTCGCGCACCGCTTTGCGGAGCTCTTCGAGGATTTCGTGGGTGGTTTGGATGTTGGTGTCGGCCTGGAGGAGGGCTTCTTCAAGCTCCTCGTAGAGTTCTTCGTCGATGACCCCGCGTCCGAGCATGCGGTCGACTTTTTGCATCAGGCCTTTGAACATTCGATAGGGGAGTATGGCAGACTGATCGGGACGTTGAGCGGGCGTGCTTGTTCTGGGCATGAGGGCAGATGACGTCAGGTATGGAGGGCAGAAATGATATCAGCAGTTATCGCGGCGCTAGTCACTTCCTCGGTGCAGGATCCTTTTCAGACGCTCTGGAAGCTGAGTTTGCCCTCGTCCACGAGAGTCACGATGGATGGGGGCAAGCTTCAGATAGATGGAAAGCTGTTTGATGTGCACACTGGCTTTGCGGTTCCTCGGCCAGCCTTCGACTTTGATGTGTGGGTTCCTAGCGACGATCGAGCCGGAATGTTTCAGCCGGAATCCATTTCAAACGGCGTGGGCGAGAAAACGGTCTATGCTCGCGAGGCCCTTAAACTCCAGATCATAGGGCGCGGGGTGGGAGAAGCGATGTGGTTCTTCGAGGGATTTCGTTTGCGGCGGAGTAATCAAGAGCCGCCTCGGGATGCTCGACGAATTGAGTCACAGCCACTGTATCGACGCAGTCCCAGTCGTGCGTTCGGCAAGTTTTCGGATGGTTTCTTCTGGGTGACCAACAAGGGCTTTGATGCCGATGTCACTCAGGCCTATCAAAGCATCGTCGTGCTCGATCCCTTCATGGTCACGCCGCTCAAGTTCACCTTCTACCACGACGTGTCCAACCCTCGACGCGTGACTGGTGACTTCTACGAAAATTTCGAACGGGATCGGGAAGAATCTACCTACAAGTACCTGCGGCCTGACTGCATTGCCTGCGGAGACCTCTACACCGGGAAGATCCACTGGAAGCTAGGCAAAGAATTTCGGTGGGCAGGCCGAGTTGGTGAGAAGACTCTTGCCTGGTCTGTTAACACCCCTCACTGGTTCACTGTCGATGAGAAGACGGGGGCTACGACGGTAATCCAGTCTTCAGTTCTCAGCAGATATTCGCGGCCCGTCTTCTCATCACTTGATGGCTGCCTCGTTGTCGATGAATTCACAAATGGCCGGTGTGTCATCACATGCTACGGGCTTGCGGAGTCGGGCGCACAGGGTGGGTACTGAGCGAGAGGCCTCGTCGCCGCCCGGCCCAAGGCCAATCCCCCGACTTTTGCGGAGATCATTGGCGGTGGTTCGGGAGCGAGTGGTCGCAAAAGTCTCCCGCCCCGGTCGGCGACGGTAACAGAAAGGCAAAGCCGTCGACCCAGGCTCTGCAGGGTCGGCGTACGGGGAACCAAACAGTCAAACAAAGAGCCCCCGATCTCGGTTGAGATCAGGGGCCTTCAACTCTGAAAGAACAGAGACTTAGTGACCGGAAACCTTGGAGGCAGCGGTTGGGTCGAGGCGGAGGCCGGGGCCCATGGTGCTGCTGAGGCTGACGGTTTGGAGATAGCGGCCCTTGCTGCTCGCGGGCTTGGCCTTAATAACGGCGTCCAGAGCGGCGATGAAGTTCTCGCGAATCTGGTCATCGGTGAAGGTGACCTTGCCGAGCGGCACGTGGACAACGCCGGCCTTGTCGGCGCGGTATTCCACACGAGCGGCGCTCTTGATTTCCTTGACCGCAGCGGCGATGGCACTGGTCACGGTGCCGTTGCGCTTGTTCGGAGTCTTGGGGCCGAGGAAGCGACCGATCTTTCCGATTTGCGGGGCCATGTCGTCCGAAGCGATCATCACATCGAAGTCCTTCCAGCCCTCCTGCACGCGCTTGATGAGATCCTCATCACCGACCACGTCGGCACCAGCGGCTTCGGCTTCCTTCGCCAGGTCACCCTTGGCGAGAACAGCAACCTTCTTGACCTTGCCGGTTCCGTGGGGGAGAGTGGTGATGCCGCGAACGTTTTGGTCGCTCTTGCGGGGGTCGATGCCAAGGCGCAGAGCCAGTTCAACCGTTTCCGGGAACTTGGCGGTCGCGTTCTTCTTCACCTGTGCGATGGCTTCATCGACGGTGTAGATGGCGTCCTTTTCAAGGGTCTTGGTGATCTCGGTATACCGCGCCGAGTGCGCGTTCTTGCGTTTGGTTCGAATGGCCATAAAGGTCCTCCGTGGTCAAGTGGCCCCAAACAGAGCCTGCCACAGGTTTGCAAAGATACCTCAGGAACTTGCGCGAATCTGGGACGGGTAGGGTAGAGAGACAATTATGCTCGCCACTCTCACTGCCGCCTTGATTCTTCAGACACCCAACTATGCCGCCACATGGCAAGAGGTCTCCGGGGCGATCAGTTCCCGCTACTACGCCCGGGCGGAGCGACGCACCGAAATGAACGCCCTTCTGACCAAGTACGGCCCGATTGCCTCGGCCGCGAAGTCGAATGAGGAGTTCGCGGCGACCATGCGCTCGATGATCGCTGAGTTTGGCGATTCGCACTTTGACTTCGTCACGGCGGAGGATCAAGGCTTTGCAATGATGGCGAACATCGTGAATACCCGGGGCATGGGCCGAGGCACCACGCCGCAACTGCCGAACATCGGGGCTTGGTTCAAGCGTGATACCGGAGGATTTCGAGTGATGATGGTGCTCAATGATTCTCCTGCTGCGGCCGCCGGGCTGGAAAAGGGCGATCTCGTGACGACGATTGAAGGGAATCCATTCACGCCGGTGAAGTCGTTGCAGCCGTTTGTCGGTAAGTCAGTGAAGCTGACCTTCGTTCGCGGGACGGAGACGAAGTCGGTGCAGGTCACGCCGATTGAACAGCTTCCGTATCAAATGTTCTACACGGCGACCCAGAAGAGCACGAAGATCATCGAGCGCAACGGCAAGAAGATCGCGGTGTTTCGGCCCTGGACAATGGTGGATATCCAGATCAGCGACATGCTGGGCATCTTTGTTCGGCAGGGGCTCGCGGGCCGGAGCGATGCGTTGATCTATGATCTTCGCGATGGGTTTGGCGGTCGCCCCGAAGGATTCTTTGAGCTCTTCTTCGCGCCGGACTATGAGCTTGCCTGGGGGCTCGGCAGCGTGACGAGCAAGCAACGTACGGGATACGACAAACCGATGGTTGTGCTCACGAACGAAGGAACCCGGAGCGCCAAGGAGGTCGTCAGCGCGATCTTTAAGAAGTCGAAGCGGGCGACTCTGATTGGTCAGCCCACGAAGGGTGATGTTCTGGGCACCTTCCCGCAGATGATCGGCGACTGGGGGATTCTGGAAATCCCGATGGTGGATCTCGCATTTGAAGGGGAACGGATGGAAAAGAACCCGGTTCAGCCGGACATCAGCGTGAAGGATGACCCGTTCAGACCGGGGGATGAGCAGTTCGAAGCGGCGCTGGATCACTTGAGCAAGTGACCCCCCAAAGCGCAGGATGCCGCTGGTCAGTTCGGCCCACGCAGGGCTGCGAGGGGCCGGACTTTCCGCTTGCTTCCTTACCCCTCTGTAGGTAACCTGACAACTGACGGGAGAAGGGCAGCCTGCCATTTGGCGTGGCGCTCAACGAGGTGCGTCTACCCCTATGCAAAACACATTCGCTATTCTTGGTTCCGGTATGCAGGGCACGGCTGCTGCTTACGACATCGCCAAATTCGCGCAAGAGCCCAAGGTCTTCATGGGCGACGTGAGCTTCGATCAAGCTCGCAAGAACGCGGAGCGCGTCAACAATCTCATCGGTCGAGAGGTTTGTATCCCGCACGAAGTCAACGCGCTTGACGAAGTTAGCCTCGCTCGCTTCCTGGAAGGTGCGGATATTGTCATCTCCTGCGTGCCCTACTGGATGCACCCTCACATTGCCAAGGTTGCGATCAACTCGATCACCGACATGGTGGATCTCGGCGGCAACACCGACATCACGATGCGCACGCTGGATCTCGATCTGGAAGCAAAGGAGAACGAAGTCACCCTCGTGCCGGATACCGGGCTTGCGCCAGGCCTCGTGAACAACGTGGGCCTTTACATGATTGAGAATCTGGACGAGTGCCACAGCGTGAAGCTCTACTGCGGCGTTCTCCCGCAGAATCCCAAGCCGCCGTTCAACTACAAGCTCACTTTCAACATGGAAGGCTTGGTCACGGAATACGACTTCGAAGCGATTGCTCTGCGCGATGGCAAGATCATCAAGGTTCCGACTCTGACGGAGCTGGAGCACCTGCACATCGACCAACTGGGCGATATGGAAGCCTTTGTGACTTCCGGTGGTACGTCAACCGCTCCCTACACGTTGGAGGGTAAGGTTCCGAACTACGAATACAAGACGATCCGCTTCCCGGGTCACTGCCACCTCATGAAGATCTTCAAGGACTTCGGTCTTTGGCGAGAGGATGAGGTCGAAGTGAAGGGCGGCAAGGTTCGTCCGAAGGATGTGTTCAACAAGGTCTTCGGGCCGGAGCTGGAGAAGTTCGTCGATGACGACCTCTGCGCGGTTCGAGGCGTGGGTGTCGGCATCAAGAATGGTCAACCGAGCCGCATCCAAGTCGATATCTTTGACAAGCAGTGCAAGGAAACCGGCTTCACGAGCATGGAGCGACTGACCGGCTTTAGCACCTCGATCATCGCCCAGGAAGTCGTCCAAGGCAACGTGCCGAAGGGTGCGGTGCGCTACGAGAATGCCATGACGGGCACGGCGTTCCTGCGAGAACTCCATCGCCGAGGCATTGATCTCAAGATCCAGCAAACCACCGAAAAAGTCTTCGGCTAAGCGCTGACTGGTTTGCCCCAAGCCCGAACCCTCTTTCTTCGCGAGAGAGGGTTCTTTTTGTGGGTCGGCTCGGATACTCTGCCGTTGGGTTAGCGCATGAAAGAAGTTCCGGTTTTTGGTCTGTTTGAGCTGGGGTGGCAAGAGGAAGCTAAGGGTGGAAATCCGTTTTTGGAATCCCCTCGGTTGATGACCGTTCGGCATGACGAGGGAGAGTCGTGGGAGATCGCGGGGTTCTGTGACGACACGAAAGGAACCCAATTTGCCGCGCGATTCATGCCGCAACGAGCGGGGCGCTATTCTGCGGAGGTGCGCAGCGGGGATCGTGTGGTGCGCGAGAGCTTCGCCGCCGTGGATCGAGGGCTGGCTGGAATTCCGCAGGCACACGGGTGGCACTTTGCTTGGTCTGGAAGTGGCGAGCCGATTTATCCGAACAGCACGACGGCCTACATGCTCTTTGGGCTCGAGGAGTCAGTGGCAAAGGCTGCGCTGGATCGGCTAGCCGACCAGGGGATCAATCGGATTCGGGTGGCCCTCTCTCCCTCGCGGCAAGATGATGGATCGCGGTGGATGGAGCCGCAGGTTGCGGAACGCGACGATTTCACCTACACGTACAGCCCGTGGGTTTTGGGTGATCCAGGCAATGCGCGGCAGCCCCAGACTGACGTGACGCGTTTTGATATCGGGTTCTGGCACAAAGTCGATCGAATCGTGGCGCACGCGCAATCTCGCGGGATCGTGAGTGAGATCATCTTCTTTCTCGATGGCGCGGATGAGGGGAACTATCCGTTTGAGAAGTTTCGCGTGAGCGCGAGTGATCCTGATGAGGATCGGTACTACGCCTATGCCGTGGCTCGCCTCGGGGCTTTCTCGCACATTGAGTGGTGTGTGACCAACGAGTGGACGCTTTTCCAGACCGACGAGTGGGTGGAGCGCCAGGGGGCCTTACTCGCGGCTCTCGATCCATACGATCACCCTTTGAGCGTGCATGGGCATGGGCACTTCCCGTTTCGGGCGAGCCCGTGGTGTACCCATGCTCTCTTCCAGGTTTGGGATGAGCATGGAGGCCATGAGTGGGCTCTGCGTGAGCGGGCAGAGATGGTCAAGGCGGGTCAGGTTAAGCCGGTCTTCAACGAGGAGTTTGGATACGAAGGGCACTACTCGTTTCCTTGGGGCGAGGCCCGAGTCGCCCCGGCCAGATCGGCGGAGACCCGGCTCCGGATCGCTTGGGGGGTCGCGACGGCAGGGTGCTACAGCACGGACGGAGAAACCGCGAAGCCGGGCCTCGGCGGCTGGATCAACGGGTTGAACGAGGGCGAATCTGAGCTCTTGATCGGAAGGCAGCGGATGGCTGAGTTCTTCTCGTCTTTTGACTTTGCAAGTTGCGAGCCGGATGACGATTCAGCTTCCGGCGATGCGTGGGTTCTGCGCGGGGCCGATCAGATCGCGGTGTTTCTGCCCAATGGCGGTCAAACCTCGGTTCATGTCCCTGAGGGCTTGTGGGATATTCGGCAATTCGACCCGAGGTCGGGCTGGTGGGAAGAGCTCTTGCGGGATCAAGAGCTTTTCCGTCAGCCGGAGTGGCGCGGCTGGGTTTCTCCTTTCATCGAGTTTGGTCGCCCGATGGCGTTCCTCATTGCACGGTCAACGCTTGCTGAGTGAACGTTAATTTCATCAATTTTGGTATCGAACCATGACATTTGTCATATCGATCCTCCAGGGGTGTGCGACACAATAATGAAGGTGATGCTCTCTTGCGGCATCCCAGGTGTCTTACACATGCAAAAACTTGTCTTGCCGTTACTCGGGCTGGCGGTGTTGGCCAGCGGGATTGGGTCGATGGCCCAAGCAGCACCACCAGCCGAATCGAAGAAAAGCTTTAAGAAGGATGTCGCTCCGGTTTTGCAGCGCGCCTGCGCAAGCTGCCACGCCGGAAAGAGTGCGTCGGCGGGTATTGATGTCAGTTCCTACAAGGCCTTGATGGCGAAGCGAACCGGCGAACCTGTGGTTGCTCCGGGCAAGAGCAAGCAGAGTCTCTTGACTCTCTCCATGCGTGGGGAGGATGGCGTTGCCAAGATGCCTCCGGGACGAGGTCACATGCGCGAAGGGACGATCAAAGTCGTCGAAGCCTGGATCAACGAAGGCGCCAAGAACAACTGATTTCCCGCTTTTTCGGAAGAAACTGCGGCGAAAGCTAAACGAATCGGCGGCTCAGGCGTCCAAAATGCGAAGGTATGAAGTCTTTCGCTTTTCTTGCTCTGTCGTGCGTCGTTCTGGGTGCGGGCATTCTGTCGCAAGCCCAAGCGGGTGTTCCGCAGGAGGCTAAGAGCTACAAGAATGACGTTGCCCCGATTCTGAAGAACTACTGCGTGGGGTGTCATACCGGGAACAGCGCCAAGGCTGGTCTTGACCTCAGCACCTACAAGGGTCTGACGGCCAAGCGGGAGAAGGCAACGATCGTCGCGGGTAAGGCGGAGAAGAGTGCGCTTATCCAAGCGGTGAAGGGCTCGGGTGAAGTGAAGAAGATGCCTCCGGGACGCCGCACCGTCAAGGCTGCGGAGATCGAGGTGCTGAGCGCCTGGATCAACGAAGGCGCGAAGGATAACTGAGCTTCCCGCCACGGGTTGAGGGCGTCCCACCCTCGGCTGAGGATTTGGGGGGCCGAGCGGTAGAATCAGCAAGATTCCCCCTTAGCCTCTCATGGATCAATCGCACATCCGTAACTTCTGCATCATTGCTCACATCGATCACGGCAAGTCGACGCTCGCTGATCGCATCTTGGAGCATTGCGGAGCCGTACGCGGCACCGCCCAAGAGCAGATGCTGGACACGATGGATCTGGAGCGGGAACGCGGCATCACGATCAAGATGACCGCTGTGCGGCTGGAATACAAAGCCCGCGATGGTCAGACGTACCAGTTCAACCTGATCGACACCCCGGGGCACGTGGACTTCACCTACGAAGTCTCGCGCGCTCTCTACGCCTGTGAAGGCGCGCTGTTGCTCGTGGATGCAACGCAGGGAGTCGAGGCTCAGACGATCGCCAACGCCAACATGGCGATGAATCAGAACTTGGAGATCATCCCGGTGGTCAACAAGATGGATCTCCCCCATGCTGATTTGGACATGGCCAAAGAGGAGATCGAAAACGCCCTGATGCTCGATGCGAGCGACGCCATCCCTTGCTCGGCCAAGAGCGGACTGGGAATCGAGGACATTTTGGAGGCGGTGGTCGCGCGGATCCCATCGCCACGCGGGAAGTCGGACAATCCGCTGCGCGCGTTGATTTTCGATAGCCACTTTGATAGTTATCAGGGCGCGGTGGCCTATGTTCGGGTTGTCGATGGCGCGATCAATCCGGGCGACAAGATCAAGATGATGTCCACGGGCAAGGTGTTTGATGTCGACGAAGTCGGTGTCTTCCGCCCGAGGCTGGAGCGTGGTCAGAGCCTTGAGACGGGGGAAGTTGGCTTCCTGACCGGAGCGATCAAGACGATTGGCGATGCGAGCGTGGGCGATACCGTCACGAGTGCCGAGCGCTCGGCCGACGAGGCTCTGCCGGGTTACCGCAAAGCCAAGTCGATGGTCTACTGCGGTCTGTATCCCACCGATTCAGACTCTTACGAGGACCTGCGCGATGCGATTCAGAAGCTGCAACTCAACGATGCGAGCTTGGAGTACGAGCCGGAAACATCTGCCGCCCTCGGATTTGGCTTCCGCTGCGGATTTTTGGGGCTGCTCCACATGGAAATCATGCGCGAGCGGCTGGAGCGCGAATTCGATCTGGATTTGATTCTCACGGCACCGAGCGTGGACTACAAGGTTCAGACCACGGCGGGGGAAGAACTGCACATCTCCAACCCGAGCGAGATGCCGCCGAGCAACCACATTTCCTACGTGGAAGAGCCGGTGGTCAACGCCACGATCATGGTTCCTGTGGATTACATTGGCGCGGTGATGACCCTGTGCCAAGAAAGGCGCGGCATCTTCAAGCGGACGGAATATCCTACGCCGAACCGGGCGATGATCCACTACACGCTCCCGCTGGCCGAGATTCTGTTGGACTTTTTCGACAAGTTGAAGAGTTCGACAAAAGGCTATGCTAGCTTTGACTACGAGTTCGCGGGCTACGAGCTCAGCGAGCTGGTGAAGGTGGACATCATGCTGAACGGCGATGTCGTGGACGCGCTGAGCTTTATCGTCAACAAGCAATTCAGCTACCAGCGTGGCCGGGCGATTGTCGAGCAGCTTCGCAAAGTCGTTCCGAGACAGCAGTATGAGGTCAAGATTCAAGCGGCCATCGGGGCCAAGGTGATCTCGGCGGACGTCATCAAGCCGTTCCGCAAGAACGTCATCGCGAAGTGCTATGGCGGTGACGTGAGCCGCAAGCGCAAGCTCCTCGAAAAGCAGAAGAAGGGTAAGAAGCGGATGAAGAACATCGGCTCGATCGAGGTTCCGCAGGAAGCCTTCCTCAGCGTGCTTCGGGTTGCGGAGTAGGGCGGGAGCCACTAAAGCCGGTCTAACCAGGCATCCCTTACACCGCAATCGCAGGAGCGAAGGCGGATTCGTCGGTGCCTCGGTAGCGGCTGGTTTCCAGACTTTCGGCATGGAGCAGACGGCCCTCGTGCCAGGCGGAAACGTGATGCCCAATCGCCTCGCCGAACTTCACCGGCACAGCGTTGCCGAGTTGGCGGTATTGATCTGCCAGCTTGCCCGCGAGCTGCCAGTCGTCGGGGAAGGTTTGAAGGCGTTGATACTCTTGAACGCTCAGTGCGCGCAGCTCCTCAGGGTGTGCGAGAAGCGTCGCGGGCATGGTGGGGGTGGTTACTAAGGTCGGAGACGGGGCATCCCACGCGACCCGGCGGAGGAAGCCGGTGCGGCCGCCTTCGCAGAAAAACACATTCCCAAGTGCCTCTTTCTGGAGTTCGATCGGCAAAGATCGCCAGTTCTCGCCCGGTTTGAGCAGTGGGAGATACGGCAGCATCTTGGTTCGAAGCGGCAGGCATTGAGGCTCACCTGAGAGGCCTTCGAGAGCCTCGCGAACCGTGGGCGCGGGCGAGGTGAAGGGCAACAGATGGGGCACACGGCGCTTTCCGCGTGCGGCGATGAGCACCACGCGCTCGCGCACCTGCGGCACGCCGAATCGCGAGGTGTCGTACAATCGGAAGGAGCAAGCGTAGCCGCTTTCCTCCAACCGACTGAGAATGAGCTTGAGGGCGCCGCCTTTGGCTTCTGCCTCGGTGAGCTCAGGAAAATCCGGGCCGCGCTCGTGGTGCGGCCGGTGAACGAGGGGGGCCGAAAGAAGCCCCCTCACGTTCTCGATGATCACGTACTGTGGCTCCAAACGAATAGCCAGGTCAAGAAAATGGAGGAAGACATGCCCTCGTTCGTCGTTCAGCCCCTGACGACGACCAGCCGTCGAGAAAGCCTGACAGGGTGGGCCCCCGACCACGGCATCAATCGACGCCAGGTCGGGGCCAAGGGTGTCTCGGAGAAAAGCGTGGCTCAGGCTTCGAATGTCTTGGGCAAAAAGGGGAATGCCCGGACGATTCCGTGTGATGGTTTGGCAAGCAATTGGGTCGATCTCGTTGAAGGCGACCGGCGTCCAGCCAGCGTGTTCCAACCCAAGATCAAGCCCCATCGCTCCCGTAAAGAAGCTGAGGTACCGCATCCGTGTGGTTTGTGTGCGCCTTCCATCCTAGAAGGCGGCGCTCCTTCCTGGAGCACTGCGAGAGTTTTCCACATCCCCTGTGAAAAATGCTAGGGCTATCCCGTTAAGACTTTTCGTGAATCTCTTGAGCGAACCGGACGATGTCTGGCCAACGCTCGTGGAGATCGCTCGCGAGAGGGATGCGCGAGCGGGCGAGGGGCACGTCGTCGAGGTCGATTTCGGCGAGAACCAGTTGTTCGCCGAGGATGTCGGCTTGAGCAATGATCTGTCCGAAGGGGTTGAGAATCATGCTTCCTCCGGTCATCCCCTTGCCGCCTTCGAACCCAACGAGCATCGCCATGGCGCAAGCCATTCCGTGCTCCTCGCAGAGGGCGGTGAGCATCCGCTCGTAGCGGAGCAGATTGCCGGGTTTCTCGGCTTGGAACCCTCGGGCCGGGGAGGCAGAGTGGACAAGAATCATCTGAGCCCCACCCGCGCACAGGAGAGCGGGGAGAATGGAATGCCAGACGTCTTCGCAGATCAGCTGGCCGAATCTCCCGAACCGCGTTTCGATGAGACCAAGATCGTTGCCTGCTTGGTGGAATCGGTGCTCATCAAACACGTGGTACGTGGGGAGGAAGAACTTGTGGTAACTCCCCACCAAACGGTGGGAGTTTGGGGCGAATTCGAAGTATCCCGCTGAGTTGTAGGGGCGGAATTGAGCGGACTCGTAGAACCCGATGCTCGCGTCGATCGGGCGTTTGAGCCCGGTGAGTCGTGCGGCGAGTTTGTCACCCAGGTCGCTGGCGGAAAGGGAGAGTTCGTCGACGCCTCCTTCTAAGATGTACCCGGTCGTGCTGGATTCCGGGAAGACGACGAGATCCGCGCCTTCGTCGGAGGCTTGCTGGATGCATTCCGCCATATGGTCAAGCGTCGCCTCCAGGCGACCCTTATCGGGCTGGAATTGGCAAACGCCGACGGTGAACTTCACTGCTTCATTCTACCGCTCTGCATCCGGTTCGTCAGCCTTGCGTTGCGAGGCTGGGGAGATTCGCACGGTGATGCTAGGTTCCATGCGATCGCCGGGGAAGACGAGCTCGGCGAGCCTGACGGTCGCGAACTGCGTTCTGGATCCTTCCGCGAGGCCGAGAATCAGCCGCTGCTCCGCGCGCGTGGCGGCCACATACAACAGACGCTGATCTTCGGCCTTCTCATCCTGTTTGAGCCAAGTGTTCAGCCATGTCTTAAGCCCCGTGTTCGGGGACTGGCTGACCATAAGGGCCGTTTTGCGATGGATTCTCGCGAGAGGCGAGCCGATCAACTTGTTGTCCCACTTCAAGTCGAATCCTGCGATGATGACGGTGTGAAACTCGAGCCCCTTGGCCGCGTGGATCGTCATCACCTTGACCACAGGATCGCCCTCATCCGTGATGGTTGCATCGCCTTCCTTGAGGTCGCTCTCGACGGTCAGCCGGATGCGATCCGCGTACTCGCCGGGACGAAGCGTCGGCTGACTGGCGGCTTGAGAGAGCAGTTTGCGCACGTGGGCCACGACATGCTCACCATTTGGTCGAGATCCCACGTTCGCCAGATAGGGGCTCCGGTGAAGGGCCTCGTTCAGGACCTCCCATGCCGGGAGTCGATCCGCCACCGCCGTGAGGGGCAGGAACCACTCCCGAAACTCATTCAGCTTCCCATTCTCTACCTCATCCTCCAGCGTGACCCCAGCGAAGGTCTCCGTAAAGGTCTCGCTTGCGGACAACCGGATGACGCTGCTGAGATTCAGCCCGCAGAATGGGCTGTGGAGAAGGGAGGCAAGGGCAAAGGAATCGAGCGGATCTACGCTGGCGGAGAGCAGGTTGGCGACATCTCTGGTCTCCATCCGGGCATAAAATCGGTTGGAACCTCCCACCAAAAGGTGGGGGATATGAAATACTTCGAACAAACGCCCGATGGCCTTTGCTGTCTTCGCCGCGCGCACGAGCACGACAATTTTTCCTGGGGCCGAGGCAGGATCTTCGTCTTCTTGGATCAGCTGATGGATCAGCTCGACCAAACCTTCGGCTCCCGTGGTGCCCAGCTGCCAGAACTCCACACCTGCGTACCGATGGGTGTTTGATTCCCCGTCGGGATGCACCATCTGGTTGTATTGGCCTTCCCACAAAGCGCGGAATGCATTGTTGATGAAGTTGAGCACGCCGGGGCTTGAACGGTAGTTCACGTCCAGAGTGATGCTCCCGTTCTCCACGCGCTCGGCGAAGAGCTCTCGATCTGCGCCCCGAAACGCATAGATGCTTTGCTGAGCATCTCCGACAAAGAATGTCCGTTCGATGGGGAGGTTGTCGAGTAGCCGGTACTGGGTCGGGCTGACGTCCTGAGTTTCATCAACCAAAGCCACTTTGTAGCGAGATCCAATGCGACCGCGTACTTCGGCATCGGTTTCCACTAACCGGATCGTTTCTTGTTCGAGGAGAGTGAAGTCCATGCGCTGGCTGGATCGCAGCGCAAGTTCGTAGTTTTCCCAAGTTTCCAAGCCGAGGGCGGCAAGCGCAAGCGTATCACTAATGACCTGCTCTGCCTCGTCTTGGCTATAGTCCCGGAAGAGCCTTTTCAGCTCCGGCCGCAAGCGAGCGCGACGAGCCTGGGCTTCCCGCAGCCAATCCAAGAGACTATCGCTTGGTTCAGGAAGCCCGCCATCTGGGAACTGGGCGCAAATCCTTTCGCTCATCGCCAAGCTGTAGGATTGGCTGGACCGATAGATTCGGTGAATCTCGCTCATCGGCACCGTGCCGCCACGAAGACTGCCGAGGAAGTCTTTGAGAACAAAACTTCGTAAGGCTGTTTCCCAGCTCCTGGAAGATCCCCAGACCGCCTGCCCTGCGACACGCTGGCGGAGCTCCCGAACTCCCGGGTGATCTTGCAGATCCCCGACAAGCGCAAGTTGAAACGCTTCGACGAGCAACCGCTGCGATTCCGCACCATCAATCACCTCGAAGCTGGGGTCGAGCCGGGCAAGCATGGCGTTCTCGCGCAACGTGCGCTCGCAAAAGCTGTGGATCGTCTGGATGGGGCCGGTTTCGGCGGTTTGGGCATCCTCGCTCCGGCCGAGATCCCGTAGACGACGAACAATCCGCTCCTTCATTTCGGCGGCAGCTTTGCGGGTGAAGGTAACGGTCAGGATCTGGCTTGGCGTCAGGCCATCTTCCACCACATGGCGGAGATAGCGTTGCACAAGCACTGCGGTCTTTCCCGCGCCAGCCGATGCGGTGACGGTCACGCGCGCATCGTTGCTCTCCACCGCGCGCTGCTGGTTTGTGTTCAGCTTCAGACTCACGAGAAATCCTCCTCAAACGGACTGCTGAAGTCGCCGAATTCGACGTGGCGACGACAGAGATCGCTGTAGTTGCATCGCTCGCACTGGGTTCCGGGTTTAGGGAGCATTTCGCCGCGATCGAGGTCCTCGAGGACTCGGCTCGCTTGCTCGACTGCTTCCTGTCGGAGCTTTTTACGCGCAGCCATGCCTACGAGTGGTCCTGTTTGAGAAGGGTAGACCACGATCTTTAGATCGTCGGGCATGAACTCAGGCGGGTTAAACGCCGACCCGGCGAGCACGTACAGCACGCGCGATCCATCAATCGAATCGACTTGCATGGCGGCATAGTCAGGGCTTTGTCGAAGCATCGCCAAGATCAGACCGAAGCGGAACCGGAATGCCGGATTCTTATCGACTTCCGTCGCCGTGCCGGGCACCGAGCTTTCGTAGCTGGTGAGCGTCGTCGCATTCTCTCCGACCCAGGCGGCGGGGAACTTGGCGCGGATCGGTACCTCCTGATCCCTGAACTTCAGCTTGCCGCGCAGATGGTCGCCCCCGGTCCGCACGTCGGTTTGAAGTGTTTGCCCTTGCAGTCCGAAGGCTGATCGAGCGGCGAACTCTTTGCGAACCCACGAATCGATCACCCGTGTGACCGCATCGTCGATCAACCGCGATTGCCACGGTTCCATTTCGTCGGCAAGTTCCTCTCTTTGCCGATCGACTGCGGCACGCAGAGCCATCCGGGCAGTCGGAGCATCCGGGGCTTGGGCGAGCTGCGCCTCCACCGGGATCTTGGTCAGCCAAAACATCGATCCAAAACTGCCCTTGGGATTCAAGGAGAGTCGGTACCGCATCGCGGCCTGGAAGGGGCAGACGGATGCGATGGAGAGCTCCTTGAGATCCACACCTTTCTCCCAATCGGGGCGGATCATGGCCTGAACTTCGGGATCAGTGACACGAGGGACATCGGGCGCGCGACGGGGGCCTTCCAGGGCCTGGGCGAGCACACTGTCGCTCACGGCATAGCAGTCCTCGACCGGCGGCGTCATGTCCTTGCGCCGATGAAGCACACGTTTGGCCCCTCGGGCCGAAGCTCTTTCGACCTCGCTGAGATAGAAAGCGGGCACGGCGTCGCTTTCATCTTGGGTCATCGGATAGCTCAGCACCAGCCTCTCGCGCGCCGAGCCGCAGATGCGGATGAATTCATCGCGCTCCGCCTTGGCGGTGTCATGGCTGGTCGGCAACTTCGGCAGAGACGGGCAGTGGGTCGCGAGTTCCGCCCGATCCAGATCGTCGAGCACCGGATCCTCAGTACGACGCCGGGGGAACGTCCCCTCCAGCATCCCGAGACAAAAAAGCACGTTGAACCCAGAGAGTTCCGAGGTGCTTGAGGTCACGTGGACGCCCGCTTCTTTCCTTGACCACAGCACATTTTCCAAGTCCCAGAGCTCTTCTGCCTTGGCCAGGAACGAAGCGAAATCCAACGGGAAATCGCGATCTTGAAGCACGGCATCGCGGAGCGAACGCTGAAGCACGGTCATCGCTTTGAGGTCGCGAGAACGGGTTTCCTCATAGTCGTGCGCCGCGCGATCGAGCACCCTGGTTCCTTCCCAGAGATCCCGAAAATGGACGGCCCAGCCGGACATCGGCATACTCGCATCCATCGACCGCTGGCGCCAGTGGAGAAGACTCCGGAGCCACTCGCCTTCGGTTGCAGATTCAGCATGAACCTGGAGGGCGTTCCAGGCATCCCCCGTCGCCTCGCGCGCACTGCGGATCGCTTGAACCAGCCACGTTCGCTCGGAGGAATCCAGCCCAAAGTAAGTGGAACGAACCACGCGCTCGAGCCTACGGATATCGCTCCCTGCCAACACCTGCAAGACTTTGAGAGTCAGTCCGGCGAAGCCGTTGCTCAGAACCGGGGCGCTCATGCTGCCCGCGATTCTCACGCCAAGGCGCCGTGCGCTGGCGACCATGAGAGGCAGATAGCTCTCGGCATTTCGGGCGTAGACCCCAATCGACTCTTCGGGTACTCCCTGAGCCACGAGCTTCTGGCATTCACGGCAGACCCACTCGCATTCGGCGAGAGGGTCTCCGGTCTGCCAAATTTCTACGTCCGGGCTTTCCGAGGCTTTCGTCTCCGTGAACAGATGCTTGATCCAAGTGGGATCGTCGGGTTGGATCATCTGCGTCGGAGCGATTCGGTTGACGGTCTGGCGACTCGCACGGAACACTTCCAGCTGACCCGGGATCTGCTCTACCACGACATCCACGACCGTGCCCGTTTTGGAGAGCCATGCGATCCATTCCTCGTAAACCGGTTGGGATTCGTGGGAGGCAAAAATCACGACATGCCGCTCACGAAGTTCGGGGATTTCTGCCATTTCGAGGCAGAACTGAGCGCGGTCGATGCCAAATTCTCGGCTGGAGTCGGTGGCGAGTTGCCGGAGTCGGCGATCAAGCTCGCCCAACTGCGAGAGCTTAATCGCGGTCAAGCCATTTGAAGTACGGGCTGCTGCTTCCGTCAGATCCGTTGCGGTGTAGCCGTGGTAGTGCAGTTCGGTGAGGGCACTTGCGAAGGCATCGGCCAAGCCCGGCAGGGCGGCGGCGGCCGAAACGAGGCTAGACTCAGGGAAACCAGCGGCGACGGCTTGAATCATGGACCGCATCTGGGGGCGAGTCAGGCGAGGGAATCCCGTGTCTCCCATCATGCCGGCAAATCGAGCCACCAGCGATCCGAACGGAACGATTTCAACATCCATGTCGTCCGGCAGGTGCCGGCGCACCATGACGAGAGAGCGGTCGTCCATCGCGCTCACCCAAGACTCCTCCGTCAAGATTTGACGAAGAATCTCTTGCCGACCTATTCCCCCCGGCATGACCGAGACCACTCGCGGACGTGCATCTGCCATAGTGACGTTGCAATCATTATGTCGCGACCGGGCCGCCGACTTTGGACAACCTCACGTCAAGTCATCGGGAATCTTCTCCCGCTGATCGCCGTGCTGATCCCCGCGATCCCGATTTCGCTCGGAATCGTGCGCGCGGGGGTTACCTGGCTCGCGATCGGACAGCTTTTCGGGTGCATTGCCCTCGGGATCGTCGTCCTCAATTATCTCGGCCTGTTTGGCAATCGAGGGATGCAGAGAAAGTTCAGTCTCCGCTACCCAGCGCTGTATCCCGATGCGCCCGCTCCGACGCTCTTCGTGGGTTTTGCGCGGCCCGATCACAAGAGTCTGCTCGACCCTCACGAGGACATTGGGTTTCTGACTCTCACCGAGGATTCCGTGGCCTTTCGGGGAGAGATTCATGAAGTAGACATTCCCAAGCACTGCATCGAGTCGATCCGACTGAGGCCGAATATCCACTCCTGGCTCTGGTTAGGAGGATGGGTGAGCTTTGAAGCCAAGATCGCGGACAAGTCGATTCGACTGGACATCGAGCCGCGCAAGTATCACACTCTCTTTGCCAACGCCCGATTTCGGCGCAAGTTTGTGAGGGAAGCCCAAGCATGGCTCAACAGCTCGCAGACACCGTCCGAGCCTCAAACCGAAAACGCCCCTGAGTAACCCAACGAAAGTTGCCGATACATTTTCCGGGAACCGCGCAGATTCCGGAGCATGGATGAATAGGTTTTTGAGGAAGACGGCCGATCGAGCGGCACGTGATCTCACTCGGGGGTTTGAGATCACCCAAGATGGTTCGCCTTGGGCGAGCCAGCTTTTCGTCGCGTTAGATCATCACCGCGAGCGCCGCCACCACATGGCCGAGCAAGTCTATCAGCAGGTGCTCGTCTCCGATCCTGACCACCGAGACGCCCTCTATCTCTACGCGCTCCTCAAGCTCCTCTACCAAGACTTTTCCGTCGCCACCGACATGCTCCGTCGGTTGACGATGGCTCATCCCGGGTTCGCCCGAGGATGGGCGAGCTACGGCGCGGCGCTCTCTGGACTTGGTCACAGCGAGGAGTCGATCATTGCGTTCCAGCGGGCGCTGGAGATCGAGCCCACCTATGCCGATGCCCACTACAACCTGGGTCAGCTCCACAAGCAACTGAAGGAGTGGGACAACGCCGTTCTGTGCTATCGCCGCGCAGCGGGCTATGACCCCACCCACGCTCAGGCTTACAACGAGATGTCGGAGTGCTACTACGAGCTCGGCGACTACGAGGACGCGATGTCAGCGTGCCACAGCGCCCTGCTCATCGACAAGCACTTGGTTCCGGCTTACAACAATTTGGGTCGCGCCCTTGCCGCGCTTGGTCAGACAAAGAACGCCGAAGAGACCTTCCGAACCGCGATCAAGCTGAACCCCGGGTTTGCCGATGCCTATAGCAATTTGGGCAAGACGTTCTTGGCGCTTGGACGCCCGGCACAGGCGCTGGAAGCCTGTATCCAAGCCACGCAACTGAACGATGACCTTGCGGTTGCTCACTGCACCCGAGGTGAATCGCTCCGCCAACTGGGTCGCCTGGATGAGGCGATGCAGAGCTGTCAGCGCGCCATCCATGTTGATCCGGAGTCAGTGGACGCGATGAACGGTCTTGGTCTGGTCTATCTGGATTCGTCGCTGATTCAGGAGGCGGTCAATGCCTTCCGCAAGGCGAACGACACCCGAAAAGGCCATCGCGAAGCCGCGAGCAACGTTGTTGAGGGGCTGAAGTGTCTCACCGGAGCAACTCCTGCTGAGGTGAAAGAGGCTGCGGAAAACTGGGCCAAGCAATTCGCCTTCTCAGAATTCGGACCGATGGCGAAGCCAGTGGGGGTTCAGCGGGTTGGATTCCTGCTCGGGAACCTGGAGCATAGCCGCGAAGGCGTGGTGCTCGACGCCCTGCTGAGCGCCTGGGATCGCTCCATCTGTGAGGTTTTTGTCTATGTCAATCACGCCGGCGATGGCCCGATCTCGCAGAGAATCAGCCGCGTCGCGACGGAAGTCCGGCATATCGTCGGCTTTGATGATGTGACCGTTACCGCGATCATCCAGGGTGACCGAATTGATGCGCTGGTGGATATGCAAGGCCACTCGGAGTCTGGGCGACTCGGCGTTTTCGTGAACCATGCCGCTCCGATTCAGCTTTCCTGGTGGGGCGGAATGGGAACGTCTGGTTTGGGTTCGATGAGCGGGATTCTCGCTGATCGCAACTTGATTCCGGAATGCGAGATTGATGCCTACACCGAGCAGGTTTGGTATCTCCCCCGATTGCCGCTGGCGTACTTGCGCCCAGAAGCGGAAGCACCGCTCGGCCCTCCGCCGAGCCAGGCTGGTGAAGCTTTCACGTTTGGGTGCTTCACCTCGGCCAAGAAGATCAACAAACAAGTCGTGGCGGCGTGGTCGGAGATTCTGCGTCAGGTTCCCGGTTCGCGCCTGGTGCTGAAAAACCGAAGTCTGGCGTCGGGAAGCCTCCGCCGGCAGTATCTCGGCTGGTTCCGCAACGAGAACATCGACGCAGATCGCATCGTGTTTCTCCAGACTCAGAACCCGCAAGCGCACTTTGCCGCTTTCAATCAAATCGACATCGCGCTGGATCCGTTCCCGTGCGCAGGTGCCCAAACAACGCTCGATGGGCTTTGGATGGGCGTGCCGACGGTGACTCTGGTCTCACCCGGATTCCACGGTCGAACTGGTCACGCGATCCTCTCGGCGATTGGTCGAGGAGAGTGGGCGGTGCCCACCATCGACCAGTACGTCGATCTCGCGATCAAGATGGCGAAGTCTCCCGACGATCTGGTGAAGTGGCGACGCAGTTTGCGCGACGAAGTCGTTCTCAGCGAAGTTGGGGATGCGAAGTCTCTGTTCCAAGTTTTCATCGCGGCGCTGAACGCCCACTAAGTCCGCATTGTCGGAATCCAGCACCCGGGCCGCTTGGGGCTCGCAGGTAGCATGGAATCGCAATGCGAACGGTCGTCTCAACGTGGCTGCGACCGGGCAAAGTGGCTCTCCAAGGAGCCCTGGTGTCCGGCCAACAGGGTGGTTCTCTTTTGGATGTCTTGGTGGCAGGCCTCGCCGCCGCCGAAGATGATCCCGACCTGATCGCCATTGGCCGGGGAAGTCTGCCGAACACCGATGGTGAGCTTGAGCTCGACGCCAGTATCATGCGCGGCGACACCCTTGCCGCTGGCGCGGTGTGCGGCGTGCGCGGGCTCCTCCCGTGTATTCAGGTGGCTCGATGGGTGATGGAGAAAACTCCCCACGTTATGCTGTGTGGCGATCAAGCACGGAGATTTGGCATCGAAAATGGCCTGAAACCCCAGAGCCTCTGGACCGATGAGCTGGTTCGCCGATGGGCGAACTTCCAGGAGAATCCAGAGCGCGAGCGCGCTTATGTTCACAGTCGCGAAGATGAGCCCCCTCACGACACGGTCACCATGCTCGCGCATGATGCTGGAGAGTTTGTCGCCGCGAGTTCCACGAGTGGAATGCCGTACAAGCGGCCCGGTCGGGTCGGGGATTCGCCGATCATTGGCGCAGGAATCTATGCCGACAATGAGGCCGGATGCGCGGGAGCGACCGGACTCGGCGAAGAGCTTTGGAAGGCCTGCGCGAGCTTCAGCGCGGTTGAGCATATGCGTTCGGGTGCTTCGGCCCAGGAGGCCTGTGAGGCGGTGGCGCGTCAGATGCGCCGTCGGCAACCTGCGAGCCGAGAAACGATCTGTGTGGTGCTGGCCTTGGATAAGAATGGCGGATTCGGTGCAGGCGTTACCACGGGCACTTTCGATCTCTGGGTGGCTCAGGGCGATGCGATGACGTGTCACCATTTCGAACAGGTGCAGGATTGATCGACGATCGTACTAGTCGCGCGGCGATGGGTTCAGAGTCGGCAGGAAAGGCGAATTCGGGTACCTCGACTCTTTCTGGGTCGGGACAGCATTGGTTTGATCCCTGCACGGTATTGAATCCGCAGACAATTTCTAATCGACGCCCGCCACCGACTCCGGTCGGGGGAGGGTGGCCGACGGCCGGGAGGGGGTTTCCCGCATCCTCGAAGAGGATGCGGGGGCCGCAGGCCCAATATGAAAAAGTGATGTGCAGGCGCGACTGGTCTCACGCCCAGCCGAGTACGGTTTCCCCCTCTCGCCCGGTTGGGGCACTCTTCCCCAAATCGGGGATTTGGTGGAGGGCGTCGCTTGAGGGTCTGTGGTGGGCGGCCCCTCCCCGGCTCTCGCCGACCCTCCCCGAGACAAGCTCGGAGAGGGCTCTCAGGAACCCGACCCTGAAGGGAACGGGGCACCAGGCGGCTGATCGCCAGCGAGGGGAGATGGAGGACGGAATTTCATGGCGATCTTGATCGGAACGGCGGGCCATGTCGATCATGGGAAAACCACGCTGCTGGAAGCCCTGACCGGCACGAATGCCGACCGGCTGCCGGAGGAGAAGTCGCGTGGTCTCACCATCGATCTCGGATTTGCCAGCATGACCCTCCCCGGCGTTGGAGAGGTCAGCTGGGTGGACGTTCCCGGCCACGAAAGATTTTTGACGAACATGCTCGCCGGAGCGACAGCGATGGATGTGGCTCTGCTCTGCGTTGCCGCGGATCAAGGCGTAATGCCGCAAACCCGCGAGCACTTCGCAATCCTGGAACTCCTCCCGGTTCAGCAGATCATTGTCGCCCTTACCCGGAGCGACCTGGCGGACGAAATCACCCTCGCGATCACCCACGAGCAGCTTGATGACCTCCTAGGCTCGACCAGGTTCCAAGACGCTCCGCGCATCGAGGTCTCCGCGAAAATGGGCACGGGGCTCGATGAGTTGAGGTCGGCTGTGGCCCAGGCGATCCAGCAATGCACGCCGAGACCAGAGTCACGCTGGTACCTGCCGGTAGACCGGATTTTCTCCGTGGCAGGACGGGGAACGGTGGTCACAGGAACGCTTCTCGGCCGAAATGTCAGCGCTGGGTCTGCCGCAACCGTGCTGCCCGAGGGGTTCGAGACGAGAATCAAAGCCCTCCAAGTCCACTTTCGCACGGTGGAGTCGGGTGAACCAGGGCAGCGCGTGGCCCTGAATCTGAACCGAATTTCTCCGAACCAACTGGTACGAGGAAGCGTGATCTCGGAGCCGGGCGCGGCATTTGCCACGTCGGTGTTTGATCTCGAAATCCGATGGATCGAGACCCCCAAGCACGGAGCCAAAGTCAGGGTTGCTCTGGGTGCCGATGATGTCGTGGGCAAGATCTTCCTCAGTGACCACGATGAATCCCTGGCGCAAATTCGCACGGATCGACCGACCGTGGCCGCACTCCACCAAGCCGCGATCATCCGCGTGGCGAGCTCGGGAAAGATCCTCGGTGGAGGCAAAGTGGTCACTCCGATCGCCACGATTCGACGAAAAAATGCCGCCCTCTTACGGCCCGAAGAGCAGTCCGTGGTCGGGGTGGTTGCCGCCAACCCAGAAGGAGTCCAATCGACTGAGATCGCTCGTCAGCTGGGACAATCTCCGCAGCAGCTTGGAGACGAGATCGAGAAGCTTCGACTCAGCGGGGAACTCATCGGATTCGCTGGTCTTTGGTTCACCCAATCCACTTGGGAGAGTGCGGCAGAGAGGCTCGTGCAAGGCATTCAGGCATGCCACGAAGAAGCCCCCGCCAAGGCCCTTGTTCCGCGAGAATCGGCGGTGAAACGTGCGGGACTTTCCTGGTCAGGCAAACCCCTTGACAGGATGATTTCTCATCTCAGCGCGTCGCGCACCATTCGATCCAACGGCACCATGATCGCGGCGATTGATCATCGCCCGTCGTTGCCGCCCAAACAGCGACAGCTTTTGGATCGAGTCATTGCCACGCTCACCGAGGCCGATCTCCTTGTCCCTAATCCGCATGAGCTAGGACTTCAACTCAGGATTCCTCCGCAGGCGGTGACAGAAATCCTGCGCGTTGGACACGATACGGGCGAACTCGTCACCCTCGCGGAAGGCGTGATCTATCCCGTCGCCACTCTCGATCGGGCGATCGAACGACTGCGCGAAAAATTTGCCAACACTCGGTTTACCGCCGCCGATTTCAAGGCGTTTTTCGGCACCACGCGCAAGTACACAATCCCCCTGATGGAGCAATTTGATGCTTGGGGGATCACGCTCCGCCAGGGCGACACTCGGGTGGTCAAATAAGGCCAATCAAGGCTTCGGCGAGCGTTGGCTCACGCCAGACGATGGTTTTGATGTTTCCGTAGCCCTGCGTCAGCAGCCGCGCGGCGAGCGCCTGCCCATCGTGGGCGGTCACGACGACTTGACCTTTGCTGGCTTTGACCGAAACCGAGAACGGTTCGACCATGGTGTGGACGGTGGAGGAATCGTCGCACTCGATGGTGAGTTCGACGGGCTGGGTTTTCTCGAGGAGTTCCCGCAATGATCCGGCAAACGAGGCCTCGCGGGCTTTCATCACGATCAGATGCCCCAGGCGCTCGGCGACATCGGGCCGGTTAGTGCTCACCAAGAACGCTCGGCCCGATTCCCGATCTTCGTCGATAAGCCGCATGACGGAATCAAGCGTGTGGGGATCGAGGAGATCGAGTTCGCCATCAATGACGACGAGCGGTTGCGCCCCCAAGAGGGGACCCACAAGTGACGCCGCGATCATCTGACTCGAGGTGAGCTTCGAGAGCTGGAGATCTCGGTGCTCGGTCAGGCCGAGCATGTTGAGGACGGTCACGGTGCGGTCGCTATCGTTTCGCTTCGCAAAGTCGCGGACCAAGGAGAGCGGCGTGCCTCGCCGAGGGAGATCTTCCGGGGCGGCTTGGATCCAAGATTCGCTGACTTTCGCCGACCCGCGGCCCGGCTTGCTCTGCCCGAGAATGGTTTGGAGGAGCAGGCTCTTGCCCGATCCTCCACGCCCCATCAGGGCAAACGCATCGCCCGCGTCAAGCTCCAGCGAGAGCCCGCGCCCATCCGGACGCAGGGCTAAGTCGTCAAGCTGGGCGATTCCGCTCATCAGGCTTCAATCAGTTCTTTCGGGAAGCTGGTGAGGATGTCTGGCTCGCCTTCGGTCACCAGGACATCGTCTTCGATCCGAACTCCACCGAATCCTTCGATGTACACCCCTGGCTCAACGGTGAGGACCATGCCTGGTTCAAGAATCTCGCTGACCGTCATCGTCAAGCGACCCGGATCGTGGACATTGAGGCCAAGCCCGTGACCGAGGCCATGACCGAAGTACTGAGCGAGATCCTTCTCGTTCAGAATGTCGCGCGTCATTTGATCCACCGCTTTGCCATCCACCCCAGGTTTGAGCGCGGCGCAGGCCGCGATTTGCGACTTCAGCACCTGGTCGTAGATCTCTCGGTGGCGATCGCTGGCCTTGCCGACGAGAAATGTTCGTGTGATGTCGGAGCAATAACCGTCCAGCTTCCCGCCGCAGTCGATGGTGACAAAATCGCCGACTTCGAGGAGTCGTTCGCCGGGTTTTCCGTGGGGCTTGGCGGAGTTCGGGCCGCTCACCACAATCGGCTCGAAGGCGAGCAAGGCTCCATGACGCCGGTAGAAGAACTCGACATCCAGACCAAGATCGTATTCAGAAATTCCTGGTTGGAGCATTCTGCTCACGTGCTCCATGCATGCGTCGGCGAGCTTGCAGGCCTCTCGAATCTTGGCAATCTCTGCGGGGGTCTTGATTCGGCGGAGATTCTCGATCAGCCCGTCGGTGGCCGTCCAGGTGACGCCATCGTAGAGTTTGGATCGGCGTTGCCACTCGGAGTAGCTTTGGCTGGTCTCAAATCCGAGCTCTTTGACGCCCATTCGGGTGAGCTCTTGGCCGAGGACGCCATCGAGATTGTCAGGCGTCGAGAAGACTCGTTGCGGCATCTCGGTCACTTGTTGTGCGGCTTGGAGCGTGTAGCGGCTATCGGTGATGAAAATCGCATCGGAGGGAGTGACCACGACCACGCCGGAGCTCCCAGTGAATCCGCTGACCCAGCGGATATTCAACAGATCGGTCACAAGCAGGGCCGAGACATTCTCTTTCTCCATCAAGGCTCGAAGCCGAACGAGGTTGCTCATGGGTTAAACCGTTGCCTCCAGGCTGAGAAGCCCGCGCATGGCCAACACATATCCGTAGGCACCGAATCCGACGATCTGCCCGACCGTCACCGGCGCGACCACGCTGTGCCGACGAAATTCCTCCCGGTTGTGGACGTTGCTCATGTGAACCTCGATCACCGGAAGACGCACACTCGCCAGGGCATCGCGGAGGGCGTAGGAGTAGTGGGTAAACGCACCTGGGTTGATGATGATGCCACCCGCCCACTTGCGATTTTCTTGGATGGTGTCGATGAGAACACCCTCATGGTTCGATTGCAGAATCCGCACGTCCACCGAAAGCTCTTCGGCGGCGCGTTGGATGTCCTCGTCGATCTCCGCCAGAGGCTTCTTGCCGTAAAGTTCCGGTTCGCGGAAACCGGTGAGGTTGATGTTCGGCCCGTGGAGGACCAGCACGTTCATTTTGGTTGTCGCCATCGTCTGCTCGCGGTTTTCAGTATGCCCCAACTCGCGCCGACGGGATGAGAGCGACGGGTCACTCCTGAGGAGGATTCGCCCCGGAATCTTCGACCGGCACCGCCTCATCCGAGACAAGGTGGGGAATCCCGTCGCGGATCGGGAACTTCATCTTGCAGGAATCGCAGATCAGCCAGTCGCCTTCTTGCCGCAAAGGAGGGCGGCTGGGATCCAAGGGGCAACCCAGTTGATCAATCCACGAAAGGGTGTTCATTGTGTCCATTCTCGGTAAGCGGCAAGGGTGAGCTCGGCGGTGCGTTTCCAGGAGTATTGGGCGGCCCGGCTGGCCCCTTCACGCTGAAGTCGTTCCAATGTACCGGAATCCTGGAGAGCGGCCAGGATCGATTTTGCCCATGCTTCGGGATGGTCTGAAGTCTGGGCGATCAGGGCCGAGCCTCCGACCTCTTTCATCGCCCCTCGGTCGAAGGCGGCGACCGGACAATGGCAGAGCCCTGCTTCCACAATCGGGATTCCGAACCCTTCGTGCAGGGAGGGCAGAAGGAGCAGATCGGCCCCGGAATAGTGCGCGCTCATCAGAGAATCCTCGACGTAGCCGAGCGGTTTCGCATGGCTTGGAGCGTCGACAAGATTGCCTTTTCCGCAAATCGCCAGAGTATGGGGCCAGATCTTGTGAAGCTCCCGACTGACTTGAAGCGCAAACGGTACATTCTTGCGCGCCCAGGCCGAATTGATGACGACCACATAGGGCGGCGTGAGCCCGAACTCCTCCCGCACCCTTGCCTGAGCTTCTTTCTTGGGGAGTCGCTGCACAAAAGGCGCGGGAGCATTCGGAGTGACCCGCACCTTGCCCTTTGCTGCGGGCAGAAATTGCTCGATTTCTTGCCGCGAGGTCTCGCTGACCGTGAGAATGCCGCGCGCTTGCTTCACCGTGCGAGGGATGAGCAACTTGAGGAGAGTCCGATCTTTGAAGCCATACCAAGCAGGGTTGACGAAGAACGAGACGTCGTGGATCGTCGTGACCCCCTTTTTCCCGTACAGAGGGGAGAGGTTGTACTGGGTATGGATCAGATCGACGCCGCGCGAGAGAGCGGCCTCGGGGAAGAGCTTGGCGCTCCAGATTCGATCCGACTCTCCCGGCAGGTGAACCCACTCGGCGCCGGAAGGCATGGGAACTGATTCCGGCTGAGGTGCGTTGGAGTAAAGCAAGAGCCGAGGAGAATCCTCGATTTCGCAAAAACCCTGCAAGAGTCCTCGCCAATAGCTGGTATCGCCCGTGTGAGCACGGGAGATGAGCCGGACATCGAGGGCAACGGTGAGGGGTTTCATGCAGAAATTCGGGAGAATCGTGGGCAAAGCGCGGGCATGGCCCGAACGTTGCCGATCTCGCAGACTACAATACTCGTCAAACAGTTTAGGTGATTTAAGGACATGCAACAAAAGAAGTCCCCTGCAATGCTTATCGTGGGCCTGTGCGTCGTGCTCGGTGCGGCCTACTTCGTGAATGCCACGGCGTTCTTTACCAAGCCTCTCCTGCCGCCCCCGGCGGAAGCTCCCAAAGCTCCGGATGCTGCCGAGGCTTCTGCCATTGCGAAGCAAGCAAGCGCGCGGATGCGCGAGCAGGTCAAGAAGGGCGGTGGCGCCCAAGCCGGTCCGGAAGGCGAGACCGTCGCATCCGGTATCCCGGCTGAGCCAGCCATCTTCCCGCCGAAGGTTCAGCGCTACAATCCGCAGTACAACGAGACCTCGACCAGTGGTCAGTGGTACCGCGATGATTCGGCCGTGAACGAGCGCGGCGAGAAAGTCCGCGAAGATCGAGGATTCTAATCCACGATTTGGTTCGGTAGCCAGACTCCGTCTTGGTTTTGCCGGAACGGGACACCAAATGTAGCAGCGAGACTCTCCGCCCGGAGGGTCTCGCTTTTCTCTCCCTGAGCCACAACGGTTCCCTGGCGGATCAAGGTCAAGTCGTCGGCGATTTCTTGAGCCCACAGAAGATCGTGGGTTGTCACGAGGAGGGCCATCTTTCGGCTCTTTTGTCGGAGCAGGAGCGTGGTGAGGTCGGCTTTGTGCCGGACGTCTAGGCTTGATGTCGGCTCATCGAGGAGCAAGATGGTCGGGTTCTGAGCGAGCGCTCGGGCGATGAGAACCCTGTGCTTTTCACCACCCGAAATCTCCGCAATGTTCTTGTGCCGCAAAGTTAGCAGGTCGCATGCAGAGAGGGCCTCTTCGGTAGCTTCGTGGTCGGTCTGGGATTCCCAAAGCCCCCGAACCCACGGCGCGCGGCCCATCAGCACCATCTGCTCGACAGTGAAACCAAACGGGGTTTCTTCATCTTGCGGAACCAGAGCGATGAGTTTCGCCCGGTTCTCCGGGGAGAGCGACTTCAGATCGGAGGACGGCGTGGCAATCTCGCCGGAAGCAGGAGAGTTTTCGCCGGTGAGAAGCCGGAGGAAGGTAGATTTTCCTGACCCATTCTCACCCAGCAGGACATGAATCCTCCCGGCTTGGAGGCCGAGCGAGAGGGGGCCGATCGAAGCCCCTTTGGGATATCGGAAGGTTACCGATTCGGCGCGCAAGAGTACGTTAGCCGAGGCCATCGTCGAGCACCCCTCCGCTGAAGGCGCGCACCATGCCTGCGTAGACATCGTTTTTCTGCATCAGCTCCTCGTGGCTCCCCAGCTCCAGAACTTCGCCCCGGCGTAGCACCAAGATCCGGGTTGCCCGAGCCGCCGTAGTGAGTCGGTGGGCGATGAAGAGAGTGGTGCGCTCATGCATCACCTTGTCCAAGGCTTCGGTGACGAGCTTTTCGCTCATCGCGTCCAGGTTGCTCGTGGCTTCGTCGAGGATGAGCACCTTAGGCTCGCTGACGAGGGCGCGGGCGATGGCAAGTCTCTGGAGCTCGCCTCCGCTGAGCCGGACACCTCGTTCGCCGAGCTCGGTTTGGAGCCCTTCCGGAGATTGGTCGATGAAGCCCTGAGCGTTTGCCATCTGGCACGCGCTCCCAATGATTTCCGGCGTGGCATCGGGGTTTCCGAGCTTGAGGTTCTCCTCAATGGTGCCAGCAAAGAGGAACGTTTGCTGGGGGACGACGCCGAACTGGTCTCTCAGCCAGGCAATCTTGAGCTGCCGATAGTCCACGCCATCAAAGAGAATCTCGCCGGACGTCGGGTCGTAGAAGCGGAGCACCAGGTCCGCGATGGTTGATTTCCCAGCTCCGCTCGGTCCGACAAGGGCCAGAGATTCGCCTGGTTCCAACACGAACGAGACATTGCGCAAGGCTTGGGTGCCGTCGGCGTACGCGAAGGTGACGTTTCGAAACTCGATTCGACCCTGGGGGGCGGGAATGGTGACCGCTTCCGGGGTGTCGGTGCGCTCATCGGGGACATCGAGGACGTGGGTGTGGATCCGCTCGACGGCGGCTTGAACTTGGTTGTAGGTGCTCGTCACGTTGGTGATCGACTTAAATCCTTGGTTGACCAAGTCCAGTGCCTGCACGATCACGATGATCTGGCTGATGTTGAGGAGGCTCGCTTTCGCCAGATGCCCGCAGGCGTACATGATGAGAGCAATCGCGACGGCCCCCATGAGCTCCACCGTCGGGCGAAGGCTGGCGACGCGCCTGGCCCCTCGCAGCTGACTTTGATACTGCTTTTCAACCGCACGCTCAAAGATGCTCTTGATCCGATCTTCGGCCGAGAATGCTTTGATGACTCTGGTTCCCGAGAGCGCCTCCTGCGAGAGCGCCGTCACGGCAGCAAGATCTTGCTGAATCTCAACCTGCGCCGCTTTGATGCGCTTGCCGGTTCGATTGACAATGAACGCGAGAAGAGGCACGAACATCAACGCGAGAAGCCCGAGGAATGGCTGCATCCAAAAGACGAAAATGAGAGCGCCAATCGCCTTGATCGGGCCGTCGATGGAATCGCGGATCACGTTGACGGCGGTCTGATAAACGTTGACATCGTTGGTAACAATGCTCTGAATCTCACCCGTGCGTTTGTTGTTGAAGTACGCCACGGGGAGGCGCATCAACTTGTCGAACAGTCGCTCTCTCAGGTCGCTAGCCAGGCGGTGACTCGCCTTGCTCAGGTAGTAAACCTGCCCTCGGGTGAAGGTGTACTTGAGCCCAAACACCAGCACCACGCCCAGGCACGCCCAAGCAAGCGTGAGCAAGGCTTGATTCTGGCGGGACTCGCGTTGGCTGCTGGTTTCGGGAGCGGCAGCGGCGGATTGGGCTTCCGCGATCTGCGTGCTGAGCGCGTCCTCAGAAACACCCGTCTTGGCGGCCACCTCCCGGATTTGATCCGGGGTGAGATCCAGCTGGCTCGCGCCGTCCTTGCTCGCTTCAATCGCCTCTGCGAGGTCATCGGGATCAATCCCGAGCCCATTCGCCACGGGAGCGGACTGCTTCTTGGTGAGGTCGAGGGCCTCCTTCGTGATTCGACTGCTTGCGGCATCTTCGATTGCGCCGAGAGCCACGAGGGTGAGACGCAGAGTCGCGACGGTCAGCAGGGAAGTGATGACGACACACGCCATTCCGGCAAGAATCGTCCGCCTCTGGCGTTTGAGCTCAGCGGCGATCCTTGGATCAAAACGGCGGAGGAGTTTCAGGGGATGAACCTCAGAAGTCGGCTTGGCCCGGTGTGCGGTGGAACGGGATCACGTCGCGGATGTTCTTCATGCCCGTGAGGTACATCACCAGGCGCTCGAACCCGAGACCGAATCCGCTGTGGGGGGCGCTCCCGAATCGTCGCAGATCGAGGTACCACCAGTAGGCTTCCAGCGGCAGACCAAGTTCAACGATCCGGCTCTCCAGCACGTCGAGGCGATCCTCCCGTTGCGATCCGCCGATGAGTTCGCCGATGCGCGGTACCAGCACGTCCATCGCCCGCACGGTTTGCCCATCGTCGTTGCCGTACATGTAAAACGCCTTGATCTCCTTGGGGTAGTCCGTGACGATGACCGGGCGGCCGATTTTCTTCTCGGTTAGCCATCGTTCGTGCTCGCTCTGGAGATCGCTGCCCCAGTCGCAGGGGAATTCGAAGTTTTCGCCGCTGGCTTCGAGGAGCTTGATCGCTTCGGTGTAGGTGAGTCGCTCAAATCCGCTGTTGACGACGTGCTCCAGGGTCTGAAGGAGTTCGGGCTCGATGCGCTTGTTGAAGAAATCAAGGTCGGGGCCGCAGTGGTCGAGGACATCCCCGATGACTTCGCGCACGAATTCTTCCGCTAGATTCATGTCCCCCTCGATGTCGCAGAACGCCATCTCCGGCTCGATCATCCAGAACTCGGCGAGGTGGCGCGGAGTGTTGGAATTCTCCGCTCGGAAAGTCGGGCCAAAGGTGTAAACGTTGGTCAGGCCAAGAGCGTGAGTCTCGACGTTGAGCTGCCCGGAGACCGTGAGGTAGGCGGGTTTGCCAAAGAAGTCGTTCGCCGGATCGGTGTCTTTCAGTCGGAACTGGGTGCCCTCGGGGGTCGGCTCAGCTTCCAGGAGTGTCGACACCGCGAACATCGCTCCCGCGCCTTCGCAATCGCTGGCGGTAATGATGGGGGTGTGAATCCAGTTGAAACCGCGCTCCTGGAAGAATCGGTGGACGGCGTAGCTGGCTCGGTTCCGAACGCGCATCACCGCTCCGAATGTGTTGCCCCGCACCCGAAGGTGGGCGATTTCGCGCAGAAACTCAAAGCTTGCGCCTTTCTTTTGCAAGGGGTAACTGGCGGGATCGGCTTCGCCGTAGATCGTGATGGTCTCGCCTCGGAGCTCGACCGCTTGTCCCGCCGCCGGGCTTTCGACGAGTTCGCCTGCGAACATCACGCAGGCTCCGGTGCTCACGCGCTTGAGGTCTTCATCTGGGAGGGTTCCGGCTTCGATCACCACTTGAAGGTCGGTGAAGCAGGAGCCGTCATTCAGTTGGACAAAACTCACGCCTTTGCTGTCGCGCTTGGTTTTCACCCAGCCGTAAGCCTCCACTCGCTCGCCAGGGGTTTTGGCGAGGATGTCCTTGATCGTCGTGCGTCGGTAGTCCATTGCTAAGGCGAGAGTTTACTATCCGCACCGAGATTCGGAATGGGTGCCGAGTTTTCCGACTCCGTGACCGGGCGAGTCCCGAACTTTTGGTCGCTCTGCGCGACGCGCCGGAAACCGAACGTAGGATAAAGTCAAGAACATGATCACCCCGTATGACTGGCAAGAAGGGATGGGCCACCGCGCCGAATTTGTCGAGGCCCGCCTCAAAGCTGGAGCTCCGGTGATCGCGGTCTCCATTCCCGATGGCATTCTCCTGGCAACCTATCGAGGGCAAGCCAGCAAGCTCCACGAGATCTATGATCGCATTGCCTACAGTGCGATTGGAATGCAGAGTGATGTTGAAGCCATCCGGGTTGCGGCTGTGGAGTTCTGTCATCAGGAAGGATTTCGGAGAAGCGAAGACGATGTCACTCTCCAGCGTCTCGCGACCCGCATGTCCGAGCCGGTGAAGCGCGCCTTTGGCGATTTCCGGTCGGCGCCCATCGTTGTCCGGAGCTTGTTCGCCGAGGTAGGCCCGACCCTTGAGGAAGACCTCTACTACATGCTCGATTTCGACGGCGACTATGCCGTGCGGCGGGGAATGAGCATTCTCTCCGGCAGCAAGGAGGCGTTTGATGCCATGCGCCAAGCCATTCAGGACGTTGATTTCACGAAAATTGCGCGGGTGGATGCAGAGGCTCAGCTCCGAGAAGCCTTGATCAAGGGGATGGATCCCGAGGGGGCCGAGGCGGTGAAGGGCGATATGCCGGAGCTTGTGTTCGAATCAGCGATTTTGCGCAGGGATCACCAGACCACGCGAAAGTTCCTGCGGCTGGCGGATCCCAACATCTGACCCAGTGATTGCGCGTGAGTCCACCGACCCGGTTTGAGCCCGGAAAGTTAAGCGAGTGTTAATCCTAACACTCGCTTAATCTTTCCTTAACAGTCCATTTTCACAGTCGAGGAGTTGAGCCCTGCGCTCCCCGGAACTCCTGTCATGAAACGCGCCTTTACCCTCATCGAGCTCCTGGTGGTGATTGCGATCATCGCCATCCTCGCTGCCATCCTTTTCCCAGTCTTCGCCCAAGCCAAGAATGCCGCCAAGCAAACGGGCAACGTCTCGAATCTCAAGCAGATCTCTCTCGCTGGCATTCTTTACGCCGCCGACTACGACGACAACCTGCCGGCCAATGGCTCCACCCAGCTTTTCAATGGTCGAGTGATCAGCAACGGATCGTGGTACTGGCAGTTCCACTTCCAACCCTATATCAAGAGCAAGATTGGTAACCACAGCCAGCAGAAGCAGGGTGTCTTCGTCAGCCCCGCTGCTCCGAACGTGAAGCTTCAGTATCTCAGTGAGTCAACTTCTAACCGCCGGGTGACCTTCGCGGAGTCTCAAGGTTGGGATGTTGCTTGGGGACTCACGCGAACCGTGGACGCGGAGAACCGACCAGCTTTCGCCTACTATGCCACCTACGCGTACAACGAGCACATCGCTGACGAAGCTCCCTCGATGACGGCTTGGCAAGAGCCCGCCTCCAGTTTCTTCATCCTGGAAGCCACCGACTCGGAAATCGAGGGCGACGAGCTCGACGAGCTCTACAGCCGAACCCAAACCTGCACCGAAGGTGGATGGGTTGGCGTCGGCAACGGTGTCGCGCCTCGTGGAGGCCACAACGGTGGCACCACGATTGCCTATCTCGACGGCCACGTGAAGTGGAGCAAAACGACTTGGGGCAACCCGCAGAACCAGTGCGCGAACCACCCGACAATCGCGGGAACGAGATGGTTCACCTTCCCGCCCTCGACCCAAGGTGGAGCCAGCGTCCGTGTGAAGGGCTGGGCTCCTCAGTTCGACTGATCTCGTCGCTGTGTCATCAACGGGGCAGGCTCACGGGGGCCTGCCCCTCCGCATATCTCCTCTTCGTGTAGTCTCATGCTTCCTCTTCTCCTCTCTGTTTCTCTCGCAACCCTCGATACCCCAAGCTGGAAAGTCCAGCCAACGATCTCGACTCAATCTGTGCCCAGCGATGCCGATGACCCGGCGATCTGGGTTCACCCCACTTCTCCCGGCAAAAGCCTGGTGCTCGGGACAGACAAGATCGAGAAGACAGGCGGGCTCTACGTTTTTGATCTCAATGGGAAAATCGTCCAGAAGTTCACGGGGATGGATCGACCGAACAATGTGGATGTCGAGCCGGGTTTCATGCTCAACGGCAAACTCGTCGACTTGGCGGTGGTCTCGGAGCGGAAGCAGAAGCGGCTGCGGATCTTTGCGATCGATCGCGAGACCGGGCGGTTGAATGACGTCACGGGAGAGACGCGCGTATTCGCTGAATCCACAGGTGCCGAGTCCGAGCCGATGGGGATCACCCTCTACAAGCGGGCTTCCGATCAATCGGTCTTTGCCGTGGTGGCTCCCAAAACCGGCCCGAATCTTGGCTATCTCGGGCAATATCTCCTGATTGCCAACGGGGGCAAAGTCGATTTGCAGTTCGTGCGACGGTTCGGAGAGTTTTCCGGCTTGAATGCGGAAGGCGAAGGAGAGATTGAGGCGTTGGCGGTGGATGACGCCCGTGGCGTGATTGCCTACAGCGACGAATTGTTCGGTATTCGCTGGGCGAGAGTCGATCCGTTTTCCGCTGATTCGAGTGGGTTCAGCTTCGGGCGCGAAGGGTATCTCGAAGATCGCGAGGGTCTGGCTTTCGTCTCGAACGGATTCTTCCTCAGTACCGATCAGGTCGAGAACGGGTCGCGGGTTTACGTCTATCCGCGATCGCTGCATGCTGGGGTCAAGCCGATTCATCGAGTGGACACGCCAAGCGATTCCACCGATGGCCTGGATGCAACGGCCACCCCGCTTGGCGCGAAATTTCCGCGCGGAATGGTTGTGATGATGGACAGCAAGAACCGCCGATTCCAGATGTACCGGTTGGAGCAGTTTCTTCCGCCACAATCTCGCTTGTGACGGCAAAACCTCGCGTAGGGGCGACCAGCCCGAAGCTCGTGCCCCCGGATGTTTTAGAGCGACTGAACCTTGGACTAGACCAAACGGTCAATTTGTCCGAGACTCTGGCGATGGACTCCGAAGTGCTTTGGGAGAACGTTTTTCCGGAGATTCCGGTGCCGCCGGGGTTCAATGCTGCGAAGGTGAATCCGAAGTTGGCTTTGGCCGGGGAAGGGCTTGCCGCCTCGCCTCGGCTGGATGCCCTGGTTGACCACCCCAGTGACATGGTTCGTGGTTGGGCGTGCGCGGGGATGGTGCATCGGGCGGCTGATTTAGAGGCCGCTCTTGCAGATTTGGAACCCCTCGCGAATGACGACCACTTCGGGGTGCGCGAGTGGGCTTGGCTGGCGCTTCGACCCCTCGTCGTGGCGGAGCCGATCCGCGCTGTGAATTTATTGACTGAATGGTCTTGTCGCGTCGAGGAGAATCTGCGACGGTTCGCGAGCGAGGCGACACGACCCCGAGGTGTTTGGTGCGCGCACATCAGTGAACTCAAGGCGGAGCCGTGGCTTGGGCTTCCGCTTTTGGAGCCAATGAAGTCGGACTCGAGTCGGTATGTCCAAAATTCCGTCGCAAACTGGCTCAACGATGCGGCGAAGTCTCAGCCCGACTGGGTGCGGTCGGTTTGCGCTGGGTGGAGCGAGGAGTCTCTGACTCGAGAGACGGCGTACATTGTCAAGCGGGCGATGCGCAGCTTGGGGGATTGACGTGTGCGCGCAACCGAGGCTTGCTTTCGGTGTTCCCGACCCTAAAGGGATCGGGGCACCCAGCTCGAGCGAAGGCTATTTAAGAGCGGGGCGCGTTTTCCCTTTGCCGAAGATGCCCGATGAGGAGGGCGATGTCGGCAGGGCGGACTCCGGGAACCCGGCTGGCCTGGCCCACCGTCGCGGGCTGGACTCGGGTGAGCTTTTCTTGGCTCTCGTAACTCAGCCCCCGCAGGGCGTGGAAGTCAAAGCTCGCGGGAATAGGGAGCCCCTCTAGGCGCTGAGCTTGGGCGACCTCATCCAGCTGCTTTTTGAGATATCCATCGTAAACCGCTGAGATTTCGACCTGCTCCCGCACTTGACGACTGATTGATCCAAAATCTTCGGTCTTCTCAGGGAGATCGCTCAGATCCAGCCCCAGTTCGGTACTTCGATCTTGGAGATAGTCCAGCGACATGCCTGGCCGCTTGAGAAGTTCGAAGAGGCTGGCGCGATTGCGGACGGTCGGCATCTCCAGTTCGACCAGCTTGTCGTTCTGGGTTTGGGTGATGTAGGTCGTGTCCAGCCGCTCCCTGGTCTTCGTGAGGAGTTCCATTTTCCTCTCGAACCGTGCCCGGCGAGTTTCACTCGCGATCCCGAGCTCCATGCTGATCGGGGTGAGGCGCTGATCTGCGTTGTCGTGCCGGAGCACGAGGCGATGCTCGGCCCGGGCGGTGAGCATGCGGTAGGGATCCTCGACGCCCTTCGTCACCAGGTCGTCGATCATCACACCAATGAAGCTGTTGTCACGCGGGAAGATGATTTCGGACTCATCAGTCGCAAATCGCGCGGCATTGATTCCTGCGACCATTCCTTGCCCCGCCGCTTCCTCATAGCCCGAGGTGCCGTTGATTTGGCCCGCCAGGAAGAGTCCATCGAGTAGCTTCGACATTAAGGTCGGCCGCAGCTGCATGGGGTCGGCCATGTCGTATTCCACCGCGTATCCGGGGCGGATCATTTCGACCTTCTCCAGACCGCTGATCGTCTTGAGGGCCGCAAGTTGCACGTCGCCGGGCATCGAAGAACTGAAACCCTGGACGTAAACCGACTCGTCGTCCCACATCTCTTGCTCCAGGAAGATTGGGTGGGAGTTCTTCTCCGAGAACCGCACGACCTTGTCTTCGATGCTCGGGCAATAGCGCGGGCCGACGCCTTCGATCATCCCGCCGTACATCGCGCTTTGGCTGAGGTTGTCGCGGAGCAGATCGTGCGTTTCCGCGCAGGTGTGGGTTTGCCAGGTGGGCAAGAGAGGCCGGTTTTCGAATGTTCGATCGTGAAGGAAGCTGATGGGGCCGGCTTCGGGTTCGCTCGGCATCTCTTCCGTCAGGTCGAGGTTGACGGAACTCAGCTTGATCCGCGGCGTGGTGCCGGTCTTGAACCGCCGGATGTGCACGCCGAGATCCTTGAGAAAGTCGGCAATCCCTGTAACCGTAACGTCGCCATGCCTTGCGGCGACGGTTTGAGTCTTGCCCTCGTGGCACAGCCCATTGAGGAACGTGCCTGTGGTGATGACCACACTGCGACAGGCGATTTCATGCAAGATTTCGGAGTCGCCAAACTTGGCAAACACGCCGCTCACCGCGCCACCGTGGGTGAGCACCGTCATGACCTGGCCTTCTCGCACTGTCAGATTCGGCTCGTGGGTGAACACTTCTCGCATATAGGCGGGATAGGCGTTCTTGCATACTTGGGCGCGGACCGTTTGAACGGCTGGCCCTTTTCCCGTGCCCACTCGGCGGGTGTGCGTGAGAGTGAAGTCGGTGGTGACGCCCATCTGCCCACCAAGGGCATCGACTTCGCGGGCGATGTGCCCCTTCGCCGGGCCGCCGATGCTGCAGTTACAGGGAAGGTGTCCGATTCGATCAAGCCGGAGGGTAACGCACAACGTGTTCCGGCCCATACGCGCACTGGCCAGGGCCGCCTCGATGCCAGCATGACCGGCACCCACCACAATGACGTCGAATCTCTCCACGTAAGTGCAGATTGTGACAGATGCCGGACTGAGCGAAGTAGGAATCGAGATCAGTCTTCGTGATCGTGCTCGTAAGCGGGAATGAATCGATCCACGTTGTGCATGCCGGGGTACGGGCGATTGGCGAGGGTCTGGGCGAATCGATGGAACTTGGCGTGGGTGTCGCCGAAACCGTAGTTTGCGCCTTCGGTGAATGCCCTCTGGAAAATGCGCTCATCAAACCAATTCTCGACTTCACCTTCATGCTCGCCGGCGTAGGCGGCTGGGTCATCCCATGAAAGTTCGTCCTCTGGCCACGGGTGATAATCGGAGTCTTCCGTTTCTTGGGTTCGGAGCGCAATCATCACCTGGTTGGAGGGCTCGCTGAATTGGGTGAGGGACACGCTGTGGGCATAGACGCCATTGATCAGGTAGTCCGTGGGGAGGTCAGTCTGGGCGGAGTTCAACGCTGGTGAACGAAAGATCTGCCGGCTCTTGACGTAGGGGTAGAGAGGTTCGAACCAGTCGTAATCCTCTGGTTCGTTTTTCTCCATGCTGCGGTCGTCGTTGTCCGCGGCGTACATTTGGATCGCGAGCCCGATCTGCTTGATGTTGCTCAGATCTTGGGTTTTCTTCGCCGCAACCTTGGCCTGAGCGAAAACAGGGAAGAGGATGGCGGCGAGGATCGCGATAATCGCAATCACAACCAGTAGTTCGATCAGGGTAAAAGCTCGACAATGCATTGCAATAGTATTGCATTAGTTTGTAGTAATTGCAACAGCCTGGCAATAAAGTCCGCACTCGAACCCCTCGTCTGGGGACTTTTTCACGGGACCAGGGGGCTCGACGGGGATACTTTCCCGGCATGAATCGGGTGGATGTGACGATTGTCGGCGGCGGTCCGGTGGGGCTGTTCGGGGCGTTTTATGCCGGGCTCCGCGGAATGAGTGTCCGGATCATCGATAGCTTGCCCGAGCTCGGCGGACAACTGACCGCCCTCTATCCAGAGAAGTACGTTTACGATATGCCCGGTTTCCCGGAAGTTCTGGCCAAGGATCTCGCCAAGAACCTGATTGAGCAAGCCTCGCGATTCAATCCCGATTTGGTGCTGGGCGAGACCGCCGAAGTGCTGACGCGGGACGAAGATGGGTGGACGATTACCACTGCTCAGGGAACCGTCTGCCCGACTCGAACGATCATCGTCTCCGCAGGAGCTGGAGCGTTTTCACCCACGAAGATCGGGGTTGCTCGGGAAGAAGAATTTGAAGGGAAGGGGGTCTTCTACGGAGTTCGAGACCGATCGATCTTTGCGGGGAAGCGGCTCGTCATTGTTGGTGGGGGCGATTCTGCGTTCGATTGGGCGTTGAGCCTGGCGCCCATCGCGCAGAGCATCAAGCTGGTCCACCGGCGCGACCAGTTCCGTGCCCACGACGAGACGATCCGCGAAGTGCGCGAAACCACCGATGTCGAGTTCCACCTGTGGAAGGTTGTGAAGGAGCTTCACGGAGAGGATTCGATCACGGGTGTGACATTAGAGAACACTCAGTCTAAAGAGACCGAGTTCCACGAGTGTGATGCTGTGATCGTGAATATTGGGTTCAAATCGAACCTTGGCCCGCTCAAGGATTGGGGGCTCACGATTGAGAAGAATCAGATTGTCGTCGATGGGCTCTATCAAACTGGGTTGCCCGGCGTGTTCAGTGTCGGGGATGTCGCGACCTTTGAGGGCAAGATTAAGCTGATCGCGACAGGCGTGGGCGAGGCGGCGACCGCAGTTTGTGTGGCGAAAACTATGATCGACCCGTCCGCGAAGCTCTTCCCCGGGCACAGTTCGGATATGGATCTTAAAGCCCCGGCGACCGTCTAGCCGTTCCGTTCGGCCTTGTGCGACGTCCGGGGCGTGCCGGCATGCGGGACAACCAGGAGCCAGACGCCGTCGCCTGGAACGTCGATGCTCTCATCATGCCGTGCGGATGTTCTCTCGCCATTCACGGTGTCGAACCAAAACGCGGATTCAGGTTCAATTTCTAATCCAGACCAATCGATCTTGATGGTTCGAGCCGTGGGGGCGTAAACAGCGACGTGGCTCTCTCCGACCGCACATCGGGCCCGGAGAAGGCCTTCGCCCAGTCCCTCGAGAATGCGGGATTGCGCAGGAACGAACGATTCAAATCCGATCTCCTCAAAAATCCTCCGCGCATGCCCGACTTGATTCGCGCCCGGGAGTTCGGCGGCCTCACGCCAATGGAGATTCGATCCAGTGATGCTCGGATGCACCGCGTCGTCGTGGAATTGCCAGATGTCGTTGCAGCCGTAGGTGTGCCCGCAGCTGCCCGCCAGAACCGAAGTGTAGAGGTCGCGGCGGACGCGCCAGTCGTCGAATCGGGTACCGCTGGGCACCCAGCCCTCCAACATCATCGGGTGGTTTTCATAGGGCGGTTCCATTTCCAGGATCGGCCGCACCCAGGCGCGGTTGTATTCCCGGTCGGCCCAGTCGTCGCTCCCGAGGGAGTTGGTCATGTGTCCGCTCTGCCAGCCGTTGTAGTCGAGCCAGGCTTCCTGCCCGCCGTGATCGTAGGAACTGCTCCAGCCAGGAGTGTGAAGCCCCATCAGTTGATCCGCACCCTGGCTCTTGATGCCCTCGGCCATGTTGCGCAAGATGAGGATCTGGTCGTACTTTGAGACTGGTCGGTCTCCACCAATGATCCACGTGATTTCCTTTCCTGCGTACCTTCTTCCCAGGTACTCGCCGTAGATCCGCGCGTTTTCGGGCGTGAAGATCATCGGCACGTCTGGAGCCCACAGATTGTTCCAATAACACCCCCAACTCGGCAGGAGGGCGGGGGTGATTCCCTTTGCGTGGCAGGTTTCAAACAGCCAGTCGATGTGGGCGAACCAGGCTTCATTGGGCTGCGCGGGATCTTGATGATGAAGAGGGAAGTCTCCGTCGCGATTCGGAGTGGTAAAAGCAGTGTTCTCCGGGATCAAAGTGAACATGACTGCGTTGAATCCCTGCCGAGATCGGATGGTCAAAAAGTGTTCTGCTTCCTCTCTGGTGAGATGCTGAGCGAGGTTCCAGGCCGTATCCGCGAGATAAAAGAACGGTCGGTCATCTTTGACGAAAAACCGCTTCGAGGCATGGACATGGATGCTTCCCATGCCTCGCAGTTAACCCGAATTACATCTCTTGCGGTGCGCTGACTCCGAGCAATCCGAGGACGGAATGGAGAGCGGTCCGGGTCGCCTCGCAGAGGGCAAGCCGAGCCGACGAAAGCTCCGGATTCTCCGGCTGGTTCACCCGACAGGTGTCGTAGAACGAGTGATAGGATCGGGCGAGCTCAAGCGCGTAGTTGGCGAGGCGATTCACTGCGTAGTCGCTGGCGGTTTGAGCAATCTCATCGCGCAGCTCGGCGATCTTGAGGATGAGGGTCGTCTCTTTCGCGTGGTCGAGGAGACCAAGGTGCGCCGTGCTTGCAGCAAGCCCGGACTCCGCGCCTTTGCGAATCACGGAGCAGATCCGCGCATGGGCGTATTGGACATAGAAAACCGGGTTCTCGTCGCTCTGCTTGGTAGCGAGTTCCAGATCAAAATCCATCGCGGTGTCGTGGTTGCGCATCAGGTAGAAGAACCGCGCGACATCGCTGCCGGCTTGCAGCTTTTCTTCTTCTGTACCGTTTGGTCTCATTTCCTCACCGATCTCCTTGATGAGGTCGATGAGGGCATAGATGTTCCCGTCGCGCTTGCGCATCGGAGCGGGCTTGCCGTCCTTCATGAAGCGCACGATCTGGAAGATTTGAACCGTCAGGTGATCCTTCGCCCAAGCTTGCGCCCCACGGCAACGATTCCGTTCTTCCACGTTCCCGAACAGAATTTCCTCATGCTCGGTCAGCGGAGTTGGGTCGTCCACGGGGGTCGCTTGGTCGATGAACATGGCCGCCACAACCGCAGTGAGTCGGCCGATGTATCCGTGGTGGTCGGGGCCGAGAACCGTGATGAGTTTCGTGCCGCCCGCTGGCCGATTAAACTTGTCCTTGTGGTACGCGACATCGCTGGCGATGTACGTGAGACGGCCATCGCGGCGACGCAGAACGCGGTCTTGGTCGTCGCCGAACTTGGTGGATCTCAGCCACAGCGTTGCTTGTTCGCCTTCGCCAGAAGCGTCTTCATCATCGGTATTGGTGACTGCTTGGTCTTCTTTGGTGACGCTCTTGATGACTCCGCCCTTCGCGGTCTCGATCTTCGTTCGGAAGGGTGATTCGTCGGCGACGTGTTTGGACTCTAACTCACCGATCACGCGTGCGACTTCGCCGGCATCATGGAGCGACTGCTCGCTGAACCAAGTGGCGAAATTCACCCTGAAATGCTCAAGCGCCGTGCGCTGGGCTTCGATCATCGCATCCTGGCTTGCCTTCTGAATGGTCGCCAGTTCAGCGCCCTTCAGATGCTCCAACCCATTTGCGACCTCCTGAACGTAGTCGCCCTTGTAACCGTTGTCCGGAACGGCTTGACCGTTGAGCAATGCCTTCACCGACTCAGCAAAGAGCCGCATCTGTTCCGAGTTCACTCCATCGTTGATGTAGTACTCGCGGTGAACTTCGTGACCCGCCGCCTCCAAAACGTTGCACAGAGCCGACCCGTAGGCCGCCCCGCGACCGGAACCAATCGTGATCGGCCCGTTTGGGTTCACGGAAACAAACTCGACGTTGATCTTCTCAACCTGATCGGGAGTCAGATGAGAATAAGAGACTCCTCGTTCTAAAACAGACGCCACGAACCCCGCCACCCAAGCAGGATTCAACCGAAAGTTCAGGAATCCTGGCCCCGCGATCTCGACGGAGGCAAAAACTTCCGTGTCGGAACCTAACTCCCCAGCCAAGATTTCCGCAACCGCACGGGGGTTCATTCCCAGCGTCTTGGAGCCAACCATGGCGAAGTTGGTCATCAGGTCACCGTGATCCGGATTCTTCGGCGCATCGACCTCGATTCGCACGGTTCGAGCGGTTTCGGGCAGAGAACCCGCCGAAATCAGCTCCGCAATGGCGGTTACCAGTTTTTTTTCTAAAGCCTCTCGAATCACGATGAAAGGGATTATCCTGCATCAAGATTGACCCGCGAACGTTAAGGCCCAGTGAGATTGTCGAAAAAGAGTAGCCCACAGGGTTTCTTCCCGGGGGATGAATGAGACTACAATAGAGGGCACTGACTCGCGGAGGGATCTGGGAACGATTTGCCCACCGTGGGGCGGGACTGAGGGCGTACGACCAACAGCCCGCGAAACAGGACGAATAAGCAATGGCATTGCCGCGTGTACCGATGACCCAGTACTTGCTCGACAAGGGTTACCTGAAGGATGAACAACTGAAGGAAGCCCAGCAAGTACAACAGCAAACGAAGAATCCTGACATTGGCAAAGTGCTCGTCACCCTGGGAATGGTGGGCGAGCGCGAAGTCATCGAAGCTCAGGCGCAAGAGGCGGGGTATCCCTTCGTCGATCTTGATCGTGTCCAGCTTGAGAGCAGCGCGATCAATGTCGTGCCGGATCGGATTGCCAAGCAGCACAACGTGATCCCTGTCCGAAAGGAAGGAACCACGATCTGGCTGGCGATGTCCAACCCCAATAACCTGGATGCCCTGGATGCGGTTCGCTTTGCAAGCGGATGCATGGTCAAGCCAGCAATCGCGGTTCCCGGAGCGATTGACGACGCGATCAAGAAGTATTACGGCGGAGGAAACGGTTCGTCTGAAGCTGCTCCTGCGGAAGGCGGAGCTGCCGCCGCACCGACACAGCAATCAGCAGCGGCGAGCCGCGGTGCTTTCAATGCCCTGGTCGCGCAGGCGCAGGTCAACCGCGATGCCGATTCGGCCAAGATGCCGGATGCGGTCAGCGAAGATGACGCCGCCGAACTCGCCGAGCAGGCTCCGATCATCAAGTTGGCGAACGCGGTCATTCAACAAGCGATTCTCGACCGAGCCAGTGACATCCACGTTGAGCCACAAAGCCGAGCCGTCCGAGTGCGGTACCGCATCGACGGTGTCCTTGCCGAGGCCATGACGGTTCCGAAGAACCTGCAGGCCCCTCTCATCAGCCGTCTGAAGATCATGTCGGAAATGAACATCGCCGAGCGGCGTGTTCCTCAAGACGGTCGTATCGAAGTCCGGCACCAAGGCAAAGAATTTGACCTTCGCGTAAGCAGCATCCCGACGCCGTTTGGAGAGAAGATCGTTATGCGGATTCTCGACAAGGGCAACGCGATGATCGGTCTGACCAAGCTCGGATTCAGCGCGTACAACCAAGCCGCGATCGAAGAGCTCATCAGCCAGCCGAACGGAATGTTCCTCTGTACCGGTCCAACGGGTTCCGGTAAGACGACCACCCAATACTCGGTTCTCCACATGCTCAACAGCGTGGAGCGCAACATCATCACCGTTGAAGACCCGGTCGAGTACCAGCTCAACGGTATCAGCCAGGTGCAGGTGAACAAAAAGGCCGGTCTGACCTTCGGCACCGCTCTGCGCGCCTTCCTCCGACAAGACCCTGACATCATCATGGTCGGCGAAATGCGGGACTTGGAAACGGCGGAAATCGCCATCGAAGCCTCGCTCACCGGACACTTGGTCTTGTCCACGCTCCACACGAACGATGCCCCGTCGGCCACCCTCCGGATGATCGACATGGGCGTTGAGCCGTACCTCATCTCCGCAACCGTCATTGGCATCCTTGCCCAGCGACTTGGCCGACGCATCGACCAAGAGCACAAGGAACCCTATGAGGTCAAGGCGATTGAGCTGCGCCGCTTTGGCTTTGGCGTCACCGATCCCGATGAAGCCGTTACTCTCTACCGAGGCGTGCCGCACGAAGATAACCGCATGACCGGCTTCAAGGGCCGATCTGGTCTTCACGAGCTGATGGTCATGAACGCGGAAATCGCCGAACTCGTTGTTCGACGCGCTCCGCTAAACGACATTAAGTCGGCGGCGAAGGCGAATGGTATGAAGGAACTCCGCGAAGACGGACTCGAGAAGGTTCTCGCTGGCGTCACGACGCCGGACGAAGTCATGCGGGTTGTCTTCACGGCAGGCTTCTAAGATTTTTGGCGTAAGAAAAGACTGGAACGATTCGGGCGTCAGCGTGCGTCCAACACAACAATTCGATTGAAACCATGGAAAATTTGCCGAACTCTCCCGCGGGGATGACCCCTCCGCCGACGATGCCGCCCACCCAAACGGGCGCTCCCGGCGAGCAACCTCGGGCCGAAGCCCCCAAAGTGGGCGCGCCCAAGAAGCTGGAAGACCTTCACATTGATGAGCTCCTGCACATCGTTGTGGATCGCAACTGCTCCGACCTCCACCTCTGCGTGGATGCCGAGCCGGTCATTCGCGAGGACGGCAAACTCAAGCGACTGAACTATGAAAAGTTCACGCCGCAGCAGACTCAACGGATGCTGTATGAGATCATCAGCGATGATCACATCACGAAGTTTGAGCAGACGAAAGAACTCGACTTCTCCTACGCCCTGCCCAACCCTCCGCATCTGCGTGAGCAAGGCAAGGGCCCGGTTCGAGCTCGATTCCGTGTGAACATGTATCGAGACCGAAGCGCGGTCGCGGCTGCGTTCCGTCTCATCTCGAGCCGCATTCCGACGGTCGAAGAGCTCAATCTGCCGCCGCTCCTCAAGCAGCTCTCCGAGCGACCTCGTGGTCTCATCCTCGTGACCGGTCCGACGGGTTCCGGTAAGTCAACGTCCCTCGCGGCGATGATCAACCACATCAACACGAACTATTCGCACCACATCATCACGATCGAAGACCCGATTGAATATCTTCACGTTCATAAGTCGTCGGTCATCAACCAGCGCGAATTGGGCGGCGATACGCTCAGCTTCTCCAACGCACTGCGAGCCTCTCTTCGGGAAGACCCGGATATCCTGCTCGTTGGTGAAATGCGCGACAAGGAAACCATCCAGCTCGCGATCACGGCAGCAGAAACCGGACACTTGGTCTTTGCCACGCTGCACACCAACAACGCAGCCGAATCCATCGACCGGATCATCGACGTTTTCCCTCCGGGACAACAAGAGCAAATCCGCGTTCAGCTGTCCAACAACTTGATCTCGATCATTTCGCAACAGCTTCTGCCACGAGCCACTGGCCCGGGCCGAATCCCTGTGAACGAGATCATGATCGCCACCCCCGCTATCCGAAACCTCATCCGGGAAAACAAAACTCACCAGATTCCGTCGGCCATCCAAACAGGTGCGAATCACGGCATGGTGAGCATGGATCAGTGCCTTCGCGATATGTACATGAAGGGCCTCATCACGCTCGAGGATGCCCTCACCCGATGTATGAACGCCGAAGAACTCAAGAAGATGATCAACTTGGGGGGCCCGGGCGGACAAGGCGGAAATACCGGCGGAGGAAATCCGCGCCGATAATTCGGGAACGACTTTAACGAGAGGACACAGGAACTATGCCGGTCTACAGCTACTCATTCAAAGACCCCAGCGGAGGAATCCAGAAGGGAACAGCCGAAGCGGAGTCGGAAGAAAAACTACGCGCCAGATTCTCAGAACAAGGCCTTGAGATTGTCGAAGTAACGATGATCAAAAAGGGCGGGATGAAGCGCGCCAAGAGCCCAGGCAAAGTTAAGCTCACGCGCCTCTCCCTCTTCTGTCGCCAGTTTTCGACCATGGTTGATGCTGGTGTCTCGCTGGTTCGATGTCTCGACGTTTTGGCCCGGCAAACGGAAGACCCCAAGCTGAAGAAGATCCTGATCGACGTTGGCGAGCGGGTTGAGGGTGGTGAATCACTCTCGCGTGCCATGCAACGACACCCTCGCACGTTCAACAACCTCTTCATTGGCCTTGTCCGTGCCGGTGAAGTCGGTGGTGTGCTTGAAGAGGCCCTCCAACGACTTTCGCAGTTCTTGGAATCCGACGTTGCCCTCCGCCGAAAGGTGAAGGCCGCTCTGACCTACCCGATCATCGTTGTCATTGCCGCCGTCGGCATTGTCGTCCTCCTGATGATCGTCGTTGTCCCGCAGTTCGCCGCGATCTTCAAAGATCTTGGCTTGCCAGACAGCGAATTCCCACCAGCCACGAAGTTCCTCATTGATCTGTCGAACAACATGATCCGGAACTGGCACATCTTCCTCATCGTGTTCATTGCGCTTTACATGGGCTTCAAGCTCTTTGTGAGCACGCGCTTTGGACGCCGCACCGTGGACCGCATCAAGCTCAAGATTCCTGTCTTCGGCCCTCTGCACCACAAGGTTTGCATGGCCCGGTTCAGCCGGACGATGGGCACGTTGCTCACCTCTGGCGTTCCCATTCTCCAAGCGATGGAGACGGTCTCCGGTACCGTTGGCAACTCGATCATGGCGGACGCGGTGCTTGATGCTCGCGCCCGAATCCGAGAAGGTGACCGAATCGGTGACCCCCTCGAAGCCAGCCGCCAATTCCCTCCGATGGTCGTTCACATGATCGGTGTCGGGGAAGAATCGGGTTCGCTCGACTTCATGCTGCAGAAAATCGCGGACTTCTACGAAGCCGAGGTTGAAGCCACGCTGCAATCTCTTACTGCCGCCATTGAGCCGATCCTCATCGTCTTCCTCGGTGTCATCGTTGGCTTCATCGTCTTCGCGATGTTTGCTCCGCTCCTCAAGGTCGTTCAAGGCCTCAGCGGTGGCGATAGCTTCGAGAACAGTTAAGCCGTTCTGGCTTCGCGCACAGCCCCGTGGGATCCTTCGATTCCGCGGGGCTGATTGCATCAGGACCTGGTATCTTCAATCGAGGCTAGGCGCCCCAAGGAAGGAAACAACGTAGTGCTCCCCGCGTGGACGTGGATTATAGGATTCTGGTTCGGAGCCGCCGTTGGTAGCTTCCTCAATGTGGTCATCTATCGGATGCCGCGCGGAATCTCCGTCTACAAGCCCGCGAACAGTTTCTGCCCTGGTTGCCAAAAACAACTCACCGCTGCGGAACTCGTGCCGCTCCTCAGCTGGCTCTTCCAGAAAGGGAAGTGTAGCTGCGGCAAATCGAAGGTTAGCTCACGCTACTTTTGGGTCGAGATGGCCACCGGACTCTTGTGGGCGGTGATTTGGTATCAGCAACTGGTCGTGATTCCCCCCGGTGCAGAGTCGGCGATGTCGACGAGCCAAGTCATCTACGCCGTAGGCTATATGCTGTTCTCAGCCGCACTCGTCGCGGCGATCGGCACGGATCTCGCCCACTACATCATTCCCGATCAAGTCAACGCCTTCATGCTTTTCGTCGGCGTCGGCATGAACATCGCCTTGGCGATGATCGGTGATTCTCGTGCGTGGATGTGGGGGATGCCCTCCAGCATTGCGGGCGCGCTTGTCGGATTCGGCGTGCTGTGGGGGATCACCCTGCTCGGTCGAGTCGCGTTTGGCAAAGACGCCATGGGGCACGGCGACATCAAGATGGCCCGAGGAATCGGAGCGGTTCTGCTTCCTCTCGGAGCAGGCATCAGTTTTGCCCTGGCGGTGTTTCTCGGCGCCTTGTTCGGCATTCTCATCGTTGCACTGCGCAAAAAGGATCAGGCCCCTGCGGAGGAGCCGGAAGCGGATGAGGAACCCTACGTGCCGGAATCGATCGGTTCAATCTTCTGGTGCGGACTGGGATACATCCTTTGTATCGACATCATCGGACTCGCTTTTCCCAAGCTGTATGAGAAGTGGTTTGGCGAGAACCCGTATGCCGTCGAAGAGATTTCGGAAGAGGCTGGGGTAGAACCCACGATGATTCCGTTTGGCCCCTACCTTGCGGCCGGGGCTCTGTGTGTCGTCATGTACGGCGCGCCACTGACCAAGTGGGTGCTGGACTACTTCAACGGGATGAGCGGACTCTGAGTCCAAATGGGGACGCCCAAGGGAACAAAGTTCAAAACATGCCAGTCAAAGCGAATATCTACCGGAGAAACTCCATGAGGAAGGGCCATTTTGGGTTTACGTTGCTTGAGTTGCTGACCGTGATTGCGATCATCGCAATCCTCAGCGGCATCATTGTCCCCGTCTATGCACGGGTGAAGGACAACTCGTATCGGAGCGGTGATATCAGCAACATGAACACCATCCGAACCGCGTTGGGCCTGTACCGCGAAGATCAGGGGGCTTATCCTCCGCAGCTTCTCGGCTATGTGACCCTCTACACCTCCGGCCCTCAGGCAGGAAATGTGATCCCTGCGTCCGAGCTTCGATCCTACGTCTACCCTCGTCGGGTTGAAAGTTTGGAAGGTCTGAAGCCCGCCTATGCACGGTTCACGGCGACGCAAACCGTCAACGCGGTCTTCCCGGCTCCGGATGCAACAGCGGTCGGCACCTCGCCGATTCTCGATCTGAACGGGGATGGAAACATCACCCCGGCAGATGACACGCTCGGCGCACGACAAGCATTCGCGCCGGCAGACGGCTCGGTCTGCTGGGATCCTTCGGTGCAAGCTATGGCGGCAGCGTCCCGCTGCGCCGGTGTGACCCTCACGGATCCTGCTGATCCCCGGGCGAGGCTCTTCTACGGAATCTCTGGCTACGATGTGGCGCAGGTGCCGGTCGCCGGTGGTGGCAACCGCGTCGAGCTCCGCTACACCCGCTTCTGGTCGAACTTTGCGATCGGCACGGGGGCTGGTTTCGGCAACGGCGATGCCAACGACGATCCGCGCCAGCTTGGCTACACCAATCCGCCGGATGACACGGTCGTGACATGGAACAGCTACTTCCGCGATTACGCCACCGCTGGCGTTCCGGATCGTGGCCGACGGGACATCGTTCTCTTCCTCGGTGGATCGGCTCGACCCTTCGATTCCCGACAACTCTTCGACTACGCCTGGAGGCAGCGCTAACCGCGCCCTCTCGGCCCGACTTTGACTGGCTTTTTTGGACCAATGGCAGGTAGTGACATGCGACGACGACATCTCAACGGATCGTCTTTGATCGAAGTTCTGACGGTGATCGTGGTGTTCCTCGTCGGAATTCTTGCGGTCGTGCAGATTTTCCCTCCGGGACTCAGTGTGCTTCGAGTGAATCGAGCCCAAACGCAAGCGATCTCGCTCGCGCGGTCTGAGGTGCAGCGCATCCTCGGGCAATCCGCTCAACTTCCTGCTTACGTGGCTTCGGCTGAGTTTGTCGGCCCCGGTGCAGTGGTGCTGGTGGCCAACGACGACCCGAACCAACTGGTTCCGACCGTCGATGTCGGCGCAGGCGAAGGCAATATCGACGCCAACGGCTTCTTCCCGACCGGCCCGGTGGGTCACTGGAGCAAGGTCAGCGGCGCGAACCGATTCAATCGTGTGATTGGCGAAGGTCGCCCCATCGCTCAGCCGAACCTCTTCAATGGTCAGCTCGGTTCGCCGATGCAGCTGATGTTCGCGCCCCTGCTGGTTCAGCGGGACGTGACGACCGGCGTTGCGGTCGGTCAGTACCTGCAGGTTTACGGTAACGATCTGAAGTTCCAAACGGGCTCCGCCGATCAGGGCGCGCCGAGTTCGGATCCTTTGCAGCTCGACTACGACGCCTATGCATTCACCTACGTCCCAGGAACCCGAGCGACCCTCGCTGGTTCCACGGTGCCCGCTTTCCTGAACCAAGATCAGGTTTGGGTGGGCCGATTGCGCACCAATGTTGGCGGGCTGCTGAGCCACACGCTCCGTATTCAAGGTTCGTTCATTGTCAACGATGGCCTGAACCGACGTCCCTTGAACCTTGTCTTCACGGTTCCGGCGGCAGCGAGTGCGTTCTATGGCGAAATCGGAAACTACTCGGTGGTCTCCATGCCGGCGCTGTTCAATTCGCTGGGCCTTGCGGGATTTACCTACGAAGGCGTCGAGCCGGCTTCGGTTCGCGTGCAGCGACAATTCGCCGAAATCCCGGTCGGTGCCAGCTTCTCAGCCTTCGATCCGTACCAGTTCAAATCGTTCAACGGTGCCCTTGGCCTGCTCCTCCTCAACCCAGCGGGCGCGTCTGCTCGCATCACGGATGAGGACGGAAATCAGATTCCTCTCGTGGCACGCGCGGACTACTCGGTGTACGACTGGCGCGTCATCCGAGACGAGTTCGAGATCCCGCGTGCCGTGGCAGGTGCGGGCAACTTCAATCCTTCGATGAAGCTGCTTCTGAACGCCATTCGACCCTCCTCCGGCGTCGGTGCCGATGCGCGGCCTTACGGCGGCATCGCCCTCCAAGGCGACACCTTCCAATACACGCCGAACATCAACGGCACCACGGCGAGCCAAGACTTCGTCCTGGTGGACGTTCAAACCGGTGGAGTCATTGCGGGCAACACGGGGACAGATCCTCTGAGTGCCTACGTCGTCGATAAATCCAACGGCGTGATCCGGTTCATCGATACCGACACGACAGACGCTTTTGCGATCACCGGCCGAATCCTCGTGCCGGGCGCGACTCCGCTCGCCGCTTGGGTGCCGACTCCGACCCCGGTGGATTTGGCGGGACGCAAGGTTCGGGCTCTCTATATGGGTGCCGGAGAATATGCCGTCCGCCTGACCAAGGCTGCTAGCGACTACAGCGTGGCTTATCCGCCGACCGCTGCCGATCTGGCTCCCCTCCAATGCTACGTGGGCGGATCTGCCGGTTGGGGATCGACCAATCGCCTATACTTCGCGCTTTCCGATGTGAACCAGAAGGTCACGATCGGCGAAGCGTGGGTCGGAGGGATCGGTGCTCCCGTGCTCCGAGATCGCGACTACCGCATCAGCGGGGTCGAGACCATCGGCGGAATCAGCGTGGCCTACGCCCAACTTCCCGCAGGATCGAACTTTGACTTTGCCCGCAACGGCTACGCCGTGCGACGAGTCAAAGGCGCCTCCATCCGAGTTCGGTCCTACTTCAACCCAGAAACCTTTACTTTAGGTTCCGATTCGGCGCGCAACTTCACCCGATTCCAAGATTGGGCCGAGAACTGGCGCACCACCGACACGGAAACTTACGACGCAGGAGCGAACAACTGATGCGACGGCGCTTGATGAAACGGGCCTTTACCCTGATCGAACTTCTTACGGTGATGGCGATCTCCGCCATCCTCCTCACGATCATTGCGATTCCTGTGGTGCAGAGTTTCAACCTCACCCGGGCGGCGCAAGGGTTCGCCGATGCTCAAAATCGAGCCAGGATTCTGATCTCGCAGATCGAGCGCGAGATCACGAATTCGGCGGCGGTACGCGATAACTCAGGCGTGGGCGGCACCCTCATCGTGCGCCTGCCGAACCAAGTCGGCACGCAAGTGAACATTTCGCTGCCTTACACCAAGCTGGATGTCATCAAGCCCGCAGCGGGTGATCCTTCCAACTTCGCCAACGGAGCCTTTGTCGATCCGGATACGGGCAAAGCTGACCCAACCCTCAGCGCGCCGAAGGGGCAACCCGTGCTCCCGGGCGCCAAGAGCGACACGGTCGTGCGCTACTTCATCGCGCGACGTGACCCCTTCACCGCTTACAACAATCCTTACCTGCAGCTTCGGCTTCCGGGCGGCGGCGGGCAGTTTTCGCTCGGTACCGGCGGACGGGATAACCTCTATGTTCTGATGCGTGCCGAGGTTCCGATGTACGTAGTGCGCAACATCGCAGGTATCGATACCCGAGTCGTGAACAGCGACTTCTTCTTCGACCTCGACCGAGACGCGGATCCGAACACGACCGGGCCGCTGATGGATGATCCCGCCTTTATGGATCCCCTGGCTTGGGCCGATTTGGGCATCGCCAACGCGCTGACCTATGCGCTGCCGCAAGCCTACGATCCCGCTGATCGCACGGAAATGGTGAACAACTGGCTCCGCGAAGCCAGCATTGTTACGGAGTTTAGCCGGTTCGACATGATTCAGCTTCAATACAACAAGCAGAATCGTGAGGTCGTTTTCACCAACGGACTCCCTGCGGTCACCCCGCTCGTGCGATTCCAACCGACGCGGATGAACCCGGAAGCAGCCAAGGGCATGCTCGCCGTGCGAACAACCGAGGAAACCGACAACAGCGAGAAGATTGGACCGGAAACCTACGAGACCCAAAATGGCGGCTGGTCGGATCTGTTCATGCAGATCTGGCCGTCGGCGTTCAACCCCGGTTCCGGCCCTGGAGACCTTTCCTCGGGTGCGGTTCGCGCCCCGTGGGCAGGTGACCCCACCCTGACCCTGCTCCGCGATGCGACCGGCGACTATCAAATCTTCGGCGTGCCGGGACAGGTGTTCAACGTCAGCCTGTACGACCGGCTCTCCAAGAGCGGGGCGCCCTACCCGTTCTACAACTCGGTGAACTGGGCGAATCTCGCGGCAAGCCCGGCGGCACGCAACCAGTTCATGGCCTTCGCGATCGAGCCGGAGAAGGGCCGCGTTCGCTCCAGCTTTGATATTCGGGAGCACGGCGTGGATGCAACGATTCCGTTTGAAGACCGTGTGCCTTCCACCACCGGAGCCCAGCCAGGCGTGGTGGTCGGAGCGACGGTCACCCCGACGGATCCCACCTACCAATCTGGTGCGGGTTGGCAAACCTACACGGGCATCAACCAGCGATTCGCCCGACTCTGGCACGAGTGGGATACTCTGTGGCCCGATGTCAGCCGCGCGCCAGCCCGCGATGATCTCGCCAATGGTGTCAAGCGATACATTGATCTGCGGAACATGGTTCAACCGGGCGGAACGACGGTGCCGAGCCCGATCAGCTACGGCCAGTTAGGCCGGGCGAGCATCGTGCCGGGTAGCGAAGTCATCGTCGGTCCGGATCAAAATCCTGGCCCGAACTATGGTCGCCTTGTGCGCTACACCCGCGTCCCGAACGTGGATACGGTGGCGGTTGGCCCAAACCAATACAAGATCAACTACACCGACCGACGCGAACCGGATTGGAACGCCCTGTTCGGATTCACCGGTGGAAGCTACGACAAATCGCAGTACAACGGCAACGATTTCCTCTCGGCGATTCTTCAGGCCCGCTACCGCGCCGGTTACGTGGAGTTGAACTCGCGCTTCGGCGAACCCATCCCTGGCATCGATGTCGGAGCAGCGGGGAACATCTACGTCACTTATCGCTTCCAATTTACTGAGCCGAACGATGTCGTCTCCGTGGACTACGGTTCCACCGAGCTGATGGAAGTCGTCCTCACGATTCAAAACTATCCGCAGTCGAATCTGCCTAACCCGCAAATCGTGACTGTGAGAGGCTCTGCGGCTGTCCGCAATAAAGTGCGCTGACTTTGAGAAATACGACCATGCTTGCACAGATTCGAGTACAACGCCTGCGGGATCGCCGCGCTGGCCAAACCTTGATCATTGCGATTCTCGTTCTGGGAGTCCTTCTGATCCTTGGTATTGCCTTCGCGGGAATCATCAACCGCAACATCACCGAAACTGGTCGATCGGCTCAGCGCACCGTCGCCTCCGACCTTTCACAGGCCGGGGTGAACTACGCGCACGAGCAGATGCTCTACTCCGTCCTTGGCGCCGACTGGCGTCCGCAAGAGACCTTGCCGGATACGGATCTGGCGGGAAACAGCAAAGATCCTGACGCACTGTATCTGCGACCTGGAACGGGATTCCTCGTCGAAATTGATCCGGTCGGACGGCCTGGTTATACGATTTTCGACCGAGGCGGCCCGGACTACCTGGGTGCCTATAGCCGAATCGGATTTGCTCGCGGTCGCTCGCTGGTGCGGGTGCGCTACTCCCCATCGGCTTACGATGCTTTCGGGGCTCAAACCGGTGCTTTGCGCCAACCGGGACAAGCACGCGGTCACTTGGTGATCGAAAGCGTCGGTCGCGCGGGTGCCCTCGACGACCAAGGCAAGGTTGACCCGAGCCGACTGCTCCAACGCTCGGTGCAAGTCACCGGGTTTGCCGACGGCAATGCGCTCCGCGATGGACTCGGCGCGATCAAGGCCGCCGATGCCTCGGTCACCAACAGCCGACGACTTGTGGCGTTCGCCTCGATTGGCCTGCTCGAATCAGCTCGCTACATCGGCAACAAGAATAAGGAGACCCGGCCGATCGAAGTTGGCTTCCCGGTCGTGAACTCCGCGAGTGCGCTTTGGAGCCAAAACGTCAATGTGGGCGTCAGCTACGAAGGCGCCTCGGTGGCGGTGCCGCAGCAATTTGGTGCCAATGCCTCCGGAGCGGCGAACGTTCCGGTGAACCAAGGCCGCTGGGATCTGCTTCCCGGTGGGGGCAGCCTCTTCGCCAACGGCGAAGTACTTGTCCACGGCGTGAATGAGGTCTTCCTCAACCGATCCCTGGGTGAATCGTGGATCGCCTCTGGCGGCATTCGACCGGCGAATAATATCTCGTCGCTCACTTTCCAGAATTTCAGCCTCAACGCTCCGGCAACGTCTTGGGTGAATACCCTCGGTGCTTTGACCCTGACGGGCAACCAGTTCGACAGCCGAAACGGTCAGTTCCGAACTCTCGGCGGAGCCCTGCGCGATGGCCGCGATGCGGTTGACGTGAACGGCTTCCAACGAGGCGTCGCCCGAAAAGAGCCGCCGAGCATCACGATCACGGATCCTCAAAACGGTCTGAACCGCTACCGCGAGCTCACTCGCCGAACGGGCCCTCTTACCGCGAATGGTCTGACGATTGGTGAGTTCGGCTACGGCGAAGGTGTCTACGTGGCTTCGGACGAGCGCGGGAACCGAAAAACGGCCGATCAACGCAAGGCCCTCGATCCGCTCAAGACCCTGCCGAACGACTGGTTGAACCCGAACAACGGCGCGACCCAAGGTTGGCAAGGCCCGTACTACGTGCCGATCGCGCCCCACGTGCGCTTCCTCGCCGATGGTTTTGAAATCCGTCTCGATGCACGCAGTGCGAACAAATTCTGGAAGGATCCTCGAACCGGTGCCGATACGAGCCGTACGACGTGCCGCTTCTATGTCCGCGAAGTCGCTGGTAAGACATACATTGTCAACGACATCACCAACGCTGGTTTCGATCCGAACACGGGCGACTGGGTGGGCAACGGTCAAGAATTCAATGGGGTGCTGCTGTTCGAAGGCGATGTCCGGGTTCGCGGCGTCATTCCGACGGACGTTCAACTCAGCCTCGTCTCGATGGGAACGATCTATGTGGATGGCAGCATCGTCAAGGGCACTTTTGATCCTTGGACCGATGTGACGCTCACTCGACCGAGCCGCTCGATGCTCGCCTTGCTTGCTCGCGACTACGTGGCGGTCAACACGACGCAGTTCTTCGCTCCGGCGGTTGGCCAAACGATCCAGGCTAAGACGGTTGATCCTCTGCCGAACACGCCGAATCCGATCGAGCTCCAAACGTCGCAAGACGTGACGCTGGAATCGCAGTTCCTGCTGAATCCGGTTGGCAACAATCCGGCTCTTTGGACCCCGGCCTCGCTGCAATACACGACGGCGAACACGAATGCGCCGCTGAGCACTTACATGCTCATGACGGTATCGGCAGATGACAATGGCCCGACGTTCTTCTCGATGGATCTGCTCACGGGAACCTTCCAAGATCTCGCGCCGACTTCGACTCGCTATCAGTTTGAGTCTTACGTCACCTACGGAATCGGAGCAGCCCTGACCCTGGAATCGCGCAACGGTGCGGTCTCGCTCTTCGGATCGCCGTTCCCGGACAACATTCCGCTCTACGGTCTGGTGGATCCCACCATCAACTCCTATCCGAAGTTTGAAACGTTCGCCATGCCGATCGTGGATCGCGCCTTGGCGGGGAATTTCCAAGCCTACAGCTCCGCTGTTCGAAAGATTCGAGCGAATGCAGGCAATCCGAACGGACAATACGAGCTGAGCGTCCAAGATCCGAACTTCTTCCGACTCGCGATCGATCCGGCGGGCAACGCCGCGACCAAGAATGGTCTGATTGCTAAAACGGCGATCACTCCGTTCGATGTTCGCATCGAAGCCGTGATGTATGCGGAAAATGGCTCGTTCTTCGTGATCCCTGGCACCTGGTTCAACCAGAACGTCGAAGACACGCGCACCGCGTTTGTCGAAAGCTACACCCCGGGTGACACCAGCGACGACCTGAACGCAGCCGTTCTGGACTACGATGCCGGTGCCACGACGACCCTCAACGGCAACACGGTCAACCGACTCGTGCTCGCTCAATCTCGACGCTTCGAGCGCTATGGCAACTCGCCGGAAGTGCCGTTCTACGCCGAGCCGATGGCGGTGCGGATCAGCATTGTCGGTTCGGTCAGCGAGAGCATGCCGGCTCCGATGAGCCAGCAAGCCGAGTGGCTGAAGAAGTGGGGCTGGATGCCGCGCCGCATCGGCGGCACGGGCTTGCTCCTCCCGGCGCAGCACGTTCCGACGGGCTACAACGTCGCGGGTAACCCAGCCGTGCCGAACCTCTCGATCAACTACGATCCGATTCTCGCAACCGCCGCGATCCCCGTGACGGCTGCCCCGACCTCTGATTTGGCGGCTGTCCGCACCGACGCAGCGGGAAGAATTCTTCCTCCTGCACCCCGATTGCCGGTTAGCCCAACCCTGGCTTACTTTGGAGATTCCAACCCGTGAGATCTATCCGAACGCTCTCTCTCTTGACCGCTCTGGCGGGGGCCACTCTGGCCCTCGCCCAGCCGGTCAGTTATGCCACCAAAACGGTGAATATCCGTGCGGGGGTTCTGATTGCTGATAGTCAAGCTGCCGCAGGCATCGGGAACTTTAACCCGGCGCCCCACGTGTGGAGCGTTTTCGGATCGGACAATCTCGTCAAGCCCGCTGACTGGGTTGTGGATTCCCCGAGCGCGATGCGTCGCCTCACCGAATCGGGAGCTGCACGCTGGGGCCTCGCTGCGTCAAACGCGGGCGACAATCTCAACAAGAACAGCGCTCCCTACTGGGAAGTCATTCTGAGCCAGTCCACGGCGGACTCCCTCAGCGAATTCGATATCCTCTCCCTCAGTGTTCGCACGAGGCTTGTGATGAGCCCGGCCGAGCGCGAGAACCTGCGCCGGTACATCGACCAAGGCGGAATTCTCTGGATCGACGTCGCGCCGAGCGGCACGTTCCCGGTCATTGATGCCGCGCAAAGCAGCCCGGTTCCGTTCGTCTTGCAAAACGATGGCGCGGTTCCCGCCGTTGACGTTTTCCACCCTGCTCTCACCCGGCCCAACCGGATCACGCAATCCGAATTCAACAGCACCGTTTTCCCGAACAACGCTGCTCGGAGCTTCCGACGGCTCTCTACCGCTGATCTCGGAGGGGCCCTGCAAAGTCTCCTCCTCGGCTCGGCCAACGAGAGTCGATTCGATCCTGTTTCGCTCACCGCGAACGGAGCCACGATGGGTGTTGCCCAGATTGGCGACGGCTATCTCGTCGTCACCTCCCGTGGGGTTCAGAGCACCCTGACGCGCACCACCAACGGCGCGGGCCAGGCGGTGGAGAACTTCGGGTTCTTTGCCGGTGCGCCTCTGAAGGATCGCGGTTATGTCGCCTCGACCAAGCTCGTCACCAACATCCTTTCGCTGAGCTCTCGGTTCAGCGGCAAAGGTGGAGGATCGCGCAACAGCAACTCGCTGAGCACCACGCTTCGCGCGCCGCTGCTCAAGAAGTTTGTCGCTGGCCCCTCGGGCCTGGCGAAGGGAACCCCCGCGCTGTTCAATGGTCGAACCGTGGTTCGCCTCGGCGACCGACTCTACGTGTACGATTCGGAAAGCAATCGCGACCTCGATCGCGATGGTAACCCGGACGATGGCATCGTCGATCCGGTGGGAAGCCCGTTCGACTTGCTCTGGATCAGCGAATCGATGACCGATATCTCCGATCCGGTGGTGATCGAAGTCGCGGGCGCGACTCGGGCCGAACAGGTCTGGGTGGTCGGAACGGATAGCGTCGTCCGAGGCTTCGACCTCAACGCAGCCGGCGCAGCTGATCCGCTGAACGTCAATCCGTTCGCGACGATCAATCCTCCCGCGAATACCGCGACCAATGCGACCCCGTTTGCGCCGACCTACCACGAAGGAGTGCTTTATATCACCGACTTCCGCGGAACGCTCGGTTCGACCCAGGGCCGCATCTGGGCGATTAACCCGCGTCGTGCGGATGCAGGGGATGGCAATCAATCGAAGGATGTCGACGACAACGGCCCTGGCGCAGGAAACTTTGAGTGGGTTGTCGGAGGATCGAACCGATTCCGAACTCCTGGTGCCTCGGCAACGATTGGCTACATCCCGATCCAAGATTCCAGCGAAGGCAGCGACCGCGTCGCCTACATCGGCACCAGCCGAACCGGGGCCGACAACTTTGCTCCTCAACTGGTGAGTATCTGGCTCGGCGCACGCGGCGAAGTCCCGACGAACGTTCAGCTCGCCGGTCCGGCGCTGAATGTGACAACGCGAGCCGCGTTGCAAGCTCTGCCGATCTCATTGGCCCAAGGAGACGATGCTCCGTTTGGTCTTCGACTCCAAGTCTTGATCAATGATGCGGGCAACGTCCGCCTGCTCAGTGATGCGGAACTTCAGTCTTACTTCACCAACACGATCCTTCAGCCGTCGAACGGACAGCTCAGCTTCACGCTGACCGGTGCCGGAACAGGTTCGGGAATCGACTGGGATGGTACGGCTACTCCCGCGACTACCGACGATGCGGCCTACCGGCTCGACTACACGATTGACTGGACAGTCGGCGCGGCCGGTGCCGACAACTACATTCGCGGTTTCATCACCGTGGTCGATACGGCGACGGCTTCGCTTCGGCTTGCTTCCGCCCCCGCTTTGAGTGAGAACGGCAACGTTGGCTTTATTGTCAACAGCCCCACCGGAGGCACGTTCTATAACTTCTCCGAGCAAGGTCGTGGATCTTTCTTCGTCAAGTCGAGATTCGAGTTCCACAACGCTCTCACCAGCTTGGGTCTCTCCAGCGGTACGGTCGGATACCCCTCATCGGTGATCGATAACGATGAGCTCGTGCGACTTCTGCCGTTCTTGAACTCCCCGCTCCGCAATATTCAGCCAATCGGCATCGCGGCGAAGGGCGATACGTTCTATGTCACCGCTTCGGGCGTCAAGTCGATTGGCCCCGCGACCAGCCCGACCTCCGTCTTGATTGCTTTCAACGCGAATCCGAACCCATTGGAATTCCAGATCGAGACCGGTGGTCAGGTAGATAACAACTTCGTGATTCGGCAACCCGACCTGGCGCGAAGCGGCAACAAGACCGCCCCCGAGGTGAGCAGCGGGGTTCCGGGCAACTCCTTCTCGGTGGAGCCGATCCCGAATACAACTCGGGCCCGCATCACCATGCGGTCGCTCAGCAATTCGACTCGAGACAACCTCGGAGCGTGCCTTGCCAACAACCTGCCGGTGATCATCGTGCGGAATGGCCAGACCGAAACTCTGATCGAGCCGGAAGCTCCTGCCAACAACGGCCGGTTCATCACGGGCCGATCCTCCGGTCGCTGGAACCACGTTCGCTGGTACACAGTCATGAACGGCTACGACGTTCAAGTGTCGCCGGTTGTGACGGGCTCCACGATGTTCGTTGCCGGCCGTAGCCTCCTGCCTTCGATCCTGGCGACCGGTGTGCCGGGTGCCTTCGATGGCTTGGTCTTCGGACTCGATAGCGCGATCAGCCCGGATGATCCTCACCTGTTCTCGACCCCTGGTCGACCTTGGGTGAGCCAACTCTGGACTCTGCGCTACGCACCGAATCCCGGTAACGCAACTCCCTTCAACTTCGACCAAATGGAACCGGCTCAGGTCGTTCGCTGGCCGCAGTTCAAGGGTATCCAGAGCTTCGATGATCTGCGCATTCGGATCCTGCAAGCCACCCTCGGCGATTCGTCGGTGAGCGGACTGGCGGCGGGTGATGGATCCTTGGCGGTCACGGGCGACGGGTTCTTGTCTACTTTCGGTCGGAGCGACTTCATGGTCGTCGACTCGGGCCGGGTGAGCCGGTTTGATCCGAGCGGAAACCCTCTCTGGTCGACGGAAGCGACCTTCTTCAGCGGACCCGGTGCCGATCGTACGACGGCGGAATCCCCGCGACCCCTCAGCGAACCGAGCCGGGTCTACCCAGATGGCGACAACGGTTACGTGATGGTCGATCCGGGCAACGACGCCGTGCTTCGAGTGGATTCGGCGGGCCGTGAGACGCGCACGCTGCGATCCATTCGCATGCATCCCGACGCCTATGGCCGAGTGGATGCCGCCCGACCCGAGAACTCCCCGAGGGGTGCTCAGGCCGGTGCGCCGCTGCTTCTGCGACAACCGCGCGATGTTCGATTCTGGACGACTTCCGTGTCAGCGGCGGATGTCCAACGACTCTTCCCGAGCGAAGGCGCGTATCGCACCTACCGCAACGAGCGATGGGATCACTGGCTGATCGCCGATTCAGGCAACAACCGGGTCATCGAAGTCATTGACCGCTACGAACTGGATGCCAGCAATCGTGTGATCGGACTGGTTCGCTATCGCGATCCGGCTGGTGACGAAGGCGATGGCCTCGCTCCCGCGCAGGGCATTCTGTGGTGGCACACTCCGGAAGAGTTCAGCACCACGCGCTACTCATTCAACTCGATTGATCGAACCTCCGTCGAGCTCCCGAGCGGTGCTGTCCGCACGGTCTTCGCGATGGGCTTTGGCAACGTTCAGCCGAGCTCGCGCACCTTTGGCCTCGATACCAACCCGGCTCCGTCGGGCGGGCCTGGTCAAGATGCTGCGAGCGGCTACGGTGGAGTCCTCCTCTACGATGGGCCGGATACCAAGGTCATCCGCGAATTCATCGTGCCGAACTTGGTGGGGAATATCTTCCTCACGCAAGCCGGAGCGGGGAACCCGTTCACCTTCAGCAGTTCGCCACGCGAAGAGCGCCGACTCGGTCTCTCCGGACTTCGATCCGTGACGGTGAAGTACGTCAGCGGCCCCTCCGGCGCGCCGGTTCTCACCGTCATGCTGAGCCTTGATAGCGGCGTCTACGAGGTTTGGCAAGATCCGAGCACCCCGGCCGATCTGCGCTGGAAAGTGCGCTGGATGCTGCCTCGGGAAGCCTACGCCACGATGCGGATTCGAGATCTCGGATTCGCCGCGAGCTACACGCTCGCTGATCTCGATGGCAATCCGCTGCAGTTCCAACCGATGCATGCCCGCCGACTTGAGAGCGGAGACGTTCTGCTTGTGAACGGCTATGCCGGTCAAAAGCGGTCGCGCAACGGCGCGAACGCGACGCTCAGCGAATTCAATGGCGAAGTGCTGATCGTCGACGGTCGATTTGTCGGAGCAGGCGCGGGCAACCTCGAACCTGGCTTCAACCTCAACCGTCCGAACTTGGGCTTCAACGCCCTTAGTGTCTTGTTCGAACTTCCGCCGGTGCAGGGCATCCGCGGAATCGTTCGCCCGGTCTTTGCGGAGCGGCAATAACAATCATGAAGGAGCACAAAGTGCAACAACGTCGATTCACTCTCGATCACGGCATTCTCGCGGGGTGTGTCCTCTTGGGCATCAGCCTCGCTGTGCCTGCTTGGGCGCAGGATTTCCGAACCGCCAAAGGCAACAACGACCGAACGGGTCGAGCGGTGATTCAACCCACGACCGCGGCTTTGGAAACCACCTGGAACAACGCCGGTCGTGGCTTCCTTCGTTGGTGGGATCCCATCTTCCAAGATGGATCGCAAATGGACAACGATGGTGCCAACGCTGGCATCCTCACCGGCACATGGATCGACCCTTCGCCAACCGGACTTGCCAACCCGAACCTCTTCCTCGCGACTCCGTTTGAATCCAGCGGAACCGAGCCGCCGTATCGAGTCGCTGTCACGTCGACGGTCGGTGGAAACGAGGGGAATCCGACCGCAGGCGCCACTGCTTCGTACGAATGGGTGGTTGCTGGTCTCATCCCGGGCGAGCCGTACAGCATCGAAGTCAGCTCTCCCGCCGGCCCGACCAACATCAACCCGGCTGGCCCCGGAATTGACCTTCGATTCCCGACCCGGTACCACCTCTTCGAGGTCGTCCACGCGCTCGGTGTCGATACCCAGTGGCTGGATCGCAACGAATCCATCGGTGGATTCAGCGGCCTCAACCCAGGCGTCACGTACAACGCTGACGCCCTCGGTGAAATTCGCATCCGCCTGTACAACACGGTGCGCCGCGATAGCTTTGGCTCACTCGTCGATCCCCTCGACCGACCTGGTCAAGATGTGGTCTACGCCGACGCAGTTCGAGCGGTTTCTACAGCGCCCTCGCGGGCCGGTAGCTATCAAGCCACTCCGGTTGTCGGTCAGCTGGTCAATAACCAGCCGAGCGGCGGCGCCGCCGTTTTTAACCAGCGTGTCGTGGCAGCTCGAAATGAGTCGGTCTTTGTCGGCGCGGTGGATCGCCAAATGGAGATTGGCGTCATCACGTCACTGGCTCACAATGGCGCGTTCGTGGACGCGGGCAACCCTCTGCGACGAAACATGGTCTTTAGCTACCCGGCGCGACGACCCTACAACCTCACCGTCGCCGAGAGCAGCCGCTATGCGGATGAGCTCGAGACCTGGATCACGTCGGCTCCCAATGCCAACTTCCCGCGACACTTGGTCTTCCGAAAGGCGGACAACCTCAGCGGCGCGACGACCGTCGGCGCGAGCTTCCTGCCGGACAACACCTTCAACAGCGAAGGCCCCAACTACCTGATCGCTCCGGCGAACACGGTGGTCGGTGGATTTGTGCATTGGCGACCCGCCGCGGCTCCGAACAACTACTTTATCGACGTCCACCTGCCGACCACGGATCCTGCCGGAACCCTGGCGACCAGCGCCACGTACCAAATCCTTCGCGGTACGACGGTGATTCAAACCATCACCTTCAACCAAGATGAGCGCATCACGGGCGGGCCGATTGGAGGCTGGGTGCGATTGCCTGGTCAACCGGGTGATGGCTACGTCCACGACACCGCCAATCCTCTGTCCGTTCGCCTTCTCGATACCGGTAGCACGACCGATGTCGCGCAGAATCGCCAGGTCTATGGCGATGCCGTGCGATTCGTCGGAAACGCTGATCTCAGCATTTCCTCGACTCCCGTCATCGAATCGGTTTCGATTGATCCCGGCACGGGTCCGGTGCAACGTGACGTGGTGGTGATGGCTCGCGAGAACGGCTCGATCACCGTGGTCGATGCCCATGGAGCCATCGGCACCGGGCGCGAGCAAGACGTGTATTGGACATGGCCGAGCGAGAATCCCGCGACTGATCCGAACAATGCGCTCGGAGAAGATGGCGGTATCGCCGAGACTCCGACTCAGTTCAATCTGAGCTCTGCGTTGGTGGCGAATGTCGGTGGCGATGATCTCCTGTTCATCGGGGCGGACAACGGCCGCGTTTACTGTCTGGAAATGACGGGCCGCGGCGACGGCACCACGCGACGACGCTGGACCTACCCGGACGATTTCGACCCGACGAACGCCACGACGCCCATGGCCCCGACAGCTCTCGGCCCAATCAAGGGTTCAATTGCTCTCGCGACTGTGGCAGGCAATCCGACGATCCTGATTCCCGCTTCCAGCGGCCGAATCTTCGCCGTGGATGCGGCTGGCAACGCCGCGACCAAGACCACGAATACGGTCTGGCAATACCCTGCCGCCATCGATCCGCCTCTGGGTGAGATTGCGATGACTCCGACCGTCTTCGGCGGTCAAGTGTTCTTCGGTCATGTCGATGCGGCGGCTCCGGCGGAAGGTGCCATCACGGCCTTGGATGTCAACACCGGTACCCTGAACTGGACGCGAGAAGCGCGAGCCGATAACGTGACCCAATTCGGGCTCTTCGGCAGCGCGTCGCCAGTCGTCGTTCCTGCTCCCATCGTCGCCGTGGACAGCGTCTACTTCGTCGATGCAGCCGGATTCATCACATCGCTGAACGCAGCGACGGGTGGCGTGGTTTGGCAGCAAAACAGCGTGCCGAGCGGCGCAACCGCTCCGCTGTCGTTTGCGTACATGCGCGTCACCAATCCGAGTGGATTTGGTCTCGCGGCGGCTTACCCAACGGTTCTCACCGCGACCACCAGCGGTACCCTTCTCGGCTTCTACGCCGATGGTGCGATCAACACAAGTGGCAACAGCATCAACTGGGGTTACTTTGTCGAGAGCAATAAGCCGCAGGTATCGGGCATCGCCGTGGGCGGCTGGCCGAACGTGGTGAGCGTGAACGGCAACCGAACCCACCTCTATGCCGGAGATGGCGACGGATACCTTTATGCCTTCTCGTCGGAAGACGACACCAACTCCATCGCTCCGATCACGCCGGGCATTCCTCCGGGAAGCCAAACGGCGGATCCTTCGGATCCCGATGCCGCTGAGCTCAACAGCATGATCACGTCGGATGACGTTGTCCTTCTGACGCCCAGCCAGTACCGTGACCTGCAAAACAAGGCGCGATCGACAACGGGGCTCGATTACACCGACATCACCAACTATAAGAACACGGCGGCTCAACGTCGGCGATTCGAGTACGGCGAGACTCTGTATCTCGCGGTCCTCAACATCAACGACAGCACCGTCGCCTCGACTCGTGGCTATGTGGTCGAAGTGCGCGTTAACTCGCCGGGCCGAAACAATCGACCTCTCATCGTGAACCAGGTTTACGATGTGTCAAGCGCTCCCACGCCTCAGCAAGGTGGCGTAGCCTTCATCGCCTTCCCCATGCTTCCCACTGGTGGAAATGGACTGGCTGTGGGGAATCTCCAAGTGACGGTGGCGGCTCGCTCGCGACAACGCGGCGGTGCAGTCGGAACGGCGGTCCGTCTCGACGACACCACCACGGCGAACGGCACTCCGGTTGGAGGCGGTGGAGAAATCCTCGCTGACGCCGTGATTCTCAACCCGTTCGGCTTAGAGTTCACCACGTCGTTTGGAACCAACCAAGCAGGCAACGTCATCAACAACTGGACCGATCCGACCATCCTGGGCAACCTGCCTCGCGGCTACGTGGGCGTGGGATCATCCTGGGATAAATGGGTGGATGGCTCCTCCAATCCTGGCACGGCGAACGGCCTTCCCGGAACGCGCTTGTCGACACAAGCCGGTCTTGGTGAGCCGGTCGGACATGGTGGAACCGGTCGCGGTGTGATGCTCGTCCGAGATCGCTCGCTGATGCGCCTGATCCTCGGCCCGAACAGGGGCTTGAGCAACGTCCAAATGCGCGCTCAAGATCTTGCCTGGCAGCCCGTGAACGTCCCGGTTCTGAACGCCGCCGATGCGGGGGTCTACAAGCCACTTCCTGCGGCCTACTCTGGATTTGAGGACTATCCGAACGCGTCGCCGAACCAAAGCTTCGACTATCCTGACCTCAACCGAGGCGGAGCCGAGGTCGCCAAGTCGCGATTCGGTCGAACCGAAAACCCGCTGTTCGGGCCGGTGGAACTCAATCCTCCGACCTACACGCAAACGGATTTCGACGCCTACGAAACCACAAACTACGAGAATGGCCTGACCCGGGTACTCCAGCCGACGGACTTCACGTTCCGATGGGCAGTGCCTCGGTATCAACCCGCCCAACTCACGTTCAATGGCTACACCGGCTACCAAACGATCTACGTGGAATCGAACAATATCCAAGGGTTCGATAACCAGGATCCAGGTCGCCAGTTCGCCTTGAGCCTACAAGTCGGCATCGATGAGCGCGTCACCACTGACACGAAGACCCTCGATCTGGGATCGCTCCCGGCGGGCGGTGGATTCAACGGTGGCGCAGGCGGAGCTCCGATCGAGCCATTCGCGCCAGGATCGAACTTCCGACCCTGGAACGCAGCGTTTAACAGCGGAAATGCTCCGCACTTCCAGCGATTCACCGTCTTCAATGACGGCAACGTGAACCTGCTGAATGTGCGACTCTCCCGAGCGTTCAGTGAGCTGTTCGGTGGCGTTCCGACCACGTTCCCGCTGGAACTCAGGGCTCCGACCCAGCACCAGCTCGCGTGGCTGGACGGTCGAACCGCGCTCTTCAGCGACCTCGATCCGGCTCTGTCGTTCACTCTGCGTGGAAACGTGGATCCGACCACTGGTGCCGTGGCTTTGCAAAAGCCGCGTCCGGGTGACCCAGCTCCGACTCGTCTGAGCACCAACCCGCGACGGCGCCAAAACAGCTTCCTCAACGTGATTGCGAGCAACTTGCTCCCAACAGCAACCTTCCCGGGAGGCGATCCGTTCGTCGGTGTGGCCGCCCCGATCGGTACGCCCGTAGGCAACTACATTACGCAAATCTATCCGTTCGAGGACTATGGTTCGAACCTTGATCCAACCGTCCCTGCTCTTGGAGTGGGGCAGCCGGTAGGATTTGCTGGCTTCCAGCAAGAACCCTATGCCGATCCTGGCATCACGTTAAAGTTCAACCTGCGCGAATCTCGTCTCACCAACCGTCCGACCACCAAGGCCGCGACCAACGTGGACAACAACACGCAAGGCGATCCTGGCTTTGATTGGGCCAACCGTCAACCGGCCGGTATGCGCCGGGCTGGTGGTGGCCTCGTGGTTGCCTGGTCTTCGAACCGACGGGATGTGGCGGGCAACGCGAACTTTGCAATGAAGCCGCGTGAACGCGTCGATGCCAACGTGCCGGATACTTGGCGAATCTACTTCGCCAACATGCCGTTCGATGGCACAGCGTTTGGCCAATCACCGCTCGCCGACACCTACGGATTCGCCCCGGCCCTCGCCGACCGATGGTTCGGCCCTGGCCTGGTGCTCCCTGGTGCCGGTGGGGAATGGGTGAACTGGTTCACTCTCACCGCAGGCGAAACCATTGCCCAACCGGGCAATGAATCCTCGGCTCGCTTCGGTCAGCCGGCCTTCCCGAACTCTGGATTCGTTCATCCCCTGGTGGATGTGAACGCGACCGGAGGCGTGGGCCGTGGTAACCTGAACGATCGGTTCGTGGCCTTCACCGGCGAAACGCAAAAGCGTGACGCTGCTGGTCAGGTCAGCACGATCAGCCAGGTATTCCTCGCCGCGCTGACGTTCGACAACAACGGAACCATGGTTCGTCGAAACGTTCCTGGATCGTTCAACGGCGTGGTGCCCCTGCAAGACCCGCAAGGTCGAGCCGACACCTCCAGCCGCAAGGGACGACCCGCTCTGGTGCAGACGGATGCCAACACGGCCTCGGTCTACTATGTGGGTCAGAACTCCGGCCAAGGCGAGCTGTTCACCAGTACGTTCAACGGAAGCACCGGTCAGTGGACTCCGCTGCGCGGGCTTGATCTTGGGAAGCAATTCCAAGATCTCGGTGATCCGTCGGTGATCCTTCGCCGCTACCGCAATGAGAACTTCTTCACCGTCCCGAACTTCGGTGCGGCAACGGTGGCGGATGTCTTCTTCACCGGAAAGGTGAAGGGGCGCCGCAACGCGGAAGCCTTCCGAGGCCAGCTCGCGGTGAGCCTTGCCGGCCAACCGGCGCCGGGCGATGCCTGGGCGGCATTCCTCGATCGAACGGATCGGCTGGAATACGACGCGGCGAGCGGAGCCTTCTGGGCACCGGGCGTGAACTGGCGCATGGCCGATGGCGATGTGGCCAACTTCCGGCTCCTGGTTCTCGAACGAAACCGCACCACCGGCAACTTCGAGCTCGCTCCTCTGGCGCGAAACTCGGGATCGGCGGCCGACAACGAAAGCCGGGTGATTGATGGTGAAGCCCGCGAAATGGTCTTCGAAACCACCCGCGGCGGAAAGGTCTTCGTGGATTGCGCCAACGGATCCGTTCGATTCAGCGGTGCCGTGCTCCCACGCAACGCCCAAATCTTCGTGGTCTACACGCCGCGTTTCATCCGGGTCAGCGGCAGCAACGACACGGTTCGGATCGATCTGAGCGGTGGAGTCGGCGGGAATGGAGCCATCGCACGAGCAAATTCGAGCTCCGGCGCGAACTACCGAGGCGTATCGGCCGTCTTCGACGAACGCTACGCAGGGATCTATCTGGATCCGCTTGGTCAAACGGTGCGCAACCGAACCGAAGATCTTAACTACTGGTTCGATCTGGCAGGTGCCCCGCTGGGTGGCAACACCACGCCGCGACACGACCGGTTCTACGTCGCGACCAACCGAACGTCTGGTGATGGCGCAGGTGCCGCACGGCCTTATCTCACCACCATGCGATTCGGTGTGGATCTGCCTGCCCCGGTTGCTCTCAATGGCAATGGCCAAGTGGTGAGCCTCCAGGTGAATGTCGCCCCCGTACCAGCGGGCGAGCCAGCCTACTATCAAGTTGACCCGGTGAACGGCCGTGTCTACTTCATGAGCTCGATGGAAGGACGCACCGTTCAGGTCTCCTACACGGGCGTCGATAGCAACGGGAACTCGTTCGGCCCGATCAACGTCCAGCAAACCGTGGGCCTGGTCTTCGAGTCCTCGGAGACAGCCGTGCCGATCGAGCAAGTAGGCGGAGAAACGGATATCCAGCTCTCGCTGGATCCGACCTTCGCGAACCGAACGGACAACAGTCTGCGGCGTCCGTCGTGGCTCTGGATGTTCTGGTCAAGCACCCGCTCGGGCGTCCCCGACGTGTACTTCCAGACCATGTCGCCGAAGACGGCTCCAACGATCAGACGACCGTAAATCCCGTCGCCTCCGGGCGATCTGGCACGAAACTCGCCCCGCATCACCAAATGACGCGGGGCGATCTCTTTTTCTGTAACCCGATTGTGAGAAAGTTGCGTCAGAGTTCATGTCAAGCGTAGGTTATGCGGTTGACAGTTGAGTCTGGGCGGTGCTAACATCATCACGCCTGTGCTCAGCACGTAGGTAAGTTCGTCATGGCGAAGCGTTACACCAGTGTCCTCGGAGTCGATGTCGGCAGTCAGACCGTCAAAGTTGCCGAAATTAAGCTCCAAGGTCGTCAACCTGTTTTGACGGCCCTTGGCATGGCTCCAACCCCGGTTGGTGCCGTCGATCATGTGGGATTGCACGATCCCGAAGCTGTCGCCGTTGCGGTGAAGCAAGCCTGTGCCGATGCGGGAGTCACTGTTCCCGATGTCGTGGCCTCGCTTGCCGGCCAAAGCGCCATCCTTGTTCGCACCATGGAAGTGCCGAACATGAGCGAAGGCGAAATGAAAGGCCATATGGAGTGGGAGTTCAGCCGAACCAACCCCTTCACCGAAACCACCGTCGAAACGGACTTTAAGGCATATCCTCCCGCCGATCCTGCCGCGCAGAATGTGGATGTGGTGATGGCGATGGCCGCGCGTTCGAGCGTGGACACCATGGTGACCATGATCAAGCGAGCGGGCAAGAAGGCCGCCGCGCTGGATGTTGAGCCGCTTGCGCTCCTCCGTGGGCTTAGCCTGAACTACGACCAATCGGTGCAAGGCAAGCACGTCTGCATCGTGGATATCGGCCTCAAGACCACCTCCATTTCCATCTTCAAGGACGAAAAGCTGCTGATGCCTCGTCAAGTGCCGATCGGCGGCGAAATGTTCACCCGCGCGATTGCGGACAATCTCGGCATGGGCTTTGATGACGCCGAGCAAGCCAAGCGAGTGGAGGCCGAGCTTCCCGCAAGCGCAGTGGCGGCCCCGGCTTACAATCCGTTCGGAGCAGCTGAGGCAACAGTGCAGAGCTACAACCCGTTTGCTGATCCCACCGATCCGGCACCGGCTCCTGCGGAGCCTGCGGCTCCGGTTCCTGCGGTCGAGCAAACCAACCGGTTCTACTCCGCCATGGCTCAGCCCCTGGATGAGTTTGTTGCCGAAATTCGACGCAGCATCGACTACTTCCGCAGCAAGGGTGGCGATGTTGACCTCGTTCTTCTTTCCGGCGGTGGGGCCAAGCTCCGCAACCTTGATAAGTTCCTGACTTCCGCCTTGGGTGTGAACACGGAGCTCTTCGATCCGATGCGCAATGTGCAGGTCAGCCTCCGAAAGGGCGACCCGTCGCTGGCGCAGGATCACCGACAGGATTTTGCCGTGGCAGTGGGGAACGGCCTCCATATCTGCTACTAAGGATCGCACATGAAGCTGAACCTTCTTCCAACTGATGTTTCTAAGGCGGGCGCGTCCACCGTTGCGTGGATTGTGTCGGGCCTGATGGTGCTGGCTTCCGTTGCGGCAGCCGGTGGCATGGCCGTGGTGAGCGCGGGCAGCCTTGAATCGGCCAAACAAGCGGCTGCCGATAAGATGCAACTTGCGGCTGATGCCAAGGTGACGGCCGATCAAGCTGAAAAGCAGATTGCTGAAGTCACGGTGATCGACCGAAACCAGAAGCTCTCCATCGCAATGGATGAGCACAATCGCAAGTACGTGGATCTCTACCGCGACATTCTGCGGTACGTGCCGTCCTACTACCGCATCACCTCGATGACGGCGGCCCCGACGGGCGAAAACGCCTCACAAGTGATCCTCACGGGTCAGCTTCAGTCCTTCCGACAGTACGCGGATCTCGCGATCGCGATGTGGAAGGTGCCTGACGTTGTATCAGTGAGCCGGGAAGGCTATGCGGTGATTGATCCCGTGGTACCGGCCCTTTCCGAGACCGATCAGACGGGTCGAGCGATTCGCCCGGATGAAGCACCGGTTCCCGATGACTGGGAAGGTCGCATGAACGCTCTGATGGCTCAGGCGGCGGCGCAGCCACAAGGTTTCCAAAACGCGAGCGGATTTGGCACGCAGAACGATCTTGAAGCGCGCGGGCCGATGCCGCAATGGTCGACCGTGACCATGCGATTGAGCTTGGCGCGGGAAATGCGCACTCCGGATCCTCGTGCAACGATTCTCTCCGGCGGTTCGGCTGGTGCCCTTGGCGTTCCGGGTGCCCCTGGCGCTCCTGCAGGTGGCCCGGCTTCTTCCGGATTTGGTCAAGTAGGGGGACCTCCTCCTGGCGGTGGGCGTGGAGGCGCGGGTCGCTAAGCAAGCAAGGAATTTACGATCATGAAGTTGACTCCTCTGACAATTTTCCTTATCGGGATCTCCCTTGCGGTGATCTTCATCACCTATGGTCTGTTCCAGCACTGGATTCCGAACCAGCGCGATGCTGCGGTCTTCCAGTCATGGGGTTCCAAGCTTGAAGCCGAAGGCGCAAAGATGCCAGCAGCCAAGAATCGGGTGAAGAAGGCAGCAGAAGCGGTGAAAACCGCAGAAAGCAGCTGGGCCCGAACCGTGGCTCGACGTACACCTCCGTCAACGGTGGACGCCGGCGGAATCAATCTCGCCGTAGACCGCTACAACCTGACGGTCGACGCGCGACGATTCCGAAACAATATTCAAAACGCCGTGAACCGCCAGCTCAAGTCGGGCGGAATCACGGTCATCCAAGGCCCGAGCGTTCCGTTCCCGACGGAAGATCCGGCTACGATTCTCTCCACGTACTTTAACTATCCCGACCGAGAACAGCCCGTCTGCATTTTCGATCTCGGGCAGGTCACTGTGCGCGGAACCTTCGAGCAGATCTCGAACAACATTCGATCCTGGTCCAACATGCCTGGCTATCTGGCCGTGGCAGATGGTCTGGCGATCAGCGGAACTTCGCCGAATCTCACAGGCACCTATAACCTCACCGTGGTCGCGTTTATCCGTGGGAAGCGAGTCTCTCCGGATCTTCCGGCTGGTTCCGGTGGTGTTCCTGGTGCGGTGGCTGGTGTCCCTGGTCCTCCGCGATTCGGTGGCGGTGGCCCTCCGGCGGGTGGCCCCGCTGGCGGATTCTCGACTGCGGCAGGAGGCCGCGATGCGGAGCGATAAGGTCATGAACATGTCCGAACTCATCACGCGTCCTATCGGTAGCGGAAAAATGAAGAATCGACTCTCCGTTCTTGCCCTCGTCGCCGTCGGCATCGTGCTCTCCGGGTGCAATCAAACCCCGACGGCACCTCCGGTCGCCGTGACGGGTCGCGTTTCTCCCGATGTCGCCGAACTCTATACTCCGGAAGCCCCGGCAGGTGTCAAGCTTGATGCCGCCAAGGCCACCGAGGGTATGGATACCGTGCAGCAAATCGCCCTCGGTCGCACCTGGATGCGACGAGGTGACGCGTTTGCTCTCCTCCCGGCTGAGGCTTCTTTTGAGGAACGACAGACGGTTGAGCGCATTCTCAGCGAAGGCGGCGGATTCCTGACCGAATACGAATTGCCAGACGACACGAGCGAACAAGATGCTCCGCGGGTCTTCCCCGTTCCGGCATGGCGCGTCGCAGGTGTGATCGTCACTGGTGAAAACGATGGCGTGAGCGAAGGAGCCGTCGTCGCCCTCCTGGATACAGGAAGCGGCACGCAACTCGTGATGCCCGGTATGCAGATCGCAGGCACCAACTGGGTGTGCATCGCCGTGGATGAAGAAGGAATTACTCTGCGCCGTCCGAAGGAATTCCAACCGGACACCGTCCGCGTGAAGCTCCAAGGCGCGTTCCCCGATATTTCGGGTGGCGGTGGCGGCGGAAACCAAGGCGGATTCGGTGGCCCACCCACCGGAGACCCCTCGGGACGACCCGGTGGCGGCGGAGATGGCCGACCTGGTAGCGAAGATCGATGAGGGAAATCCTCGTCCATGACCGAAAAAAGAAAGACAGATTAAACAGATTCCTGGTATCGTTTGAGGAACTCACTATGAAGAAGACCGTCGGTGCAACCCTGACTCTCGCCCTGCTCGGCTGCCTCATGGCCGCCCCTGCGGCTTCCTATGCCGTGCAGAATGACCCTGACACTTTCATCATCGAGTCGCTTGAGTTCGATCAAGCCGACATCCGAGACGTGCTGAAAGTGATGTTCCGGTCCACCGGTTTCAACTACACGGTTGCTCCGGATGTCCAAGGCGTGATCCAAGTTTCGCTGAAGAACGTGCCGTTTAAGGTCGCTCTTCGAAACGTGCTGAACCAAGCCAACGCAACGTGGCGCGAAGAAGGCAACATCTTCAATATCATTCGCAAGCCGGATCCGGTTGCTCCGCAAACCACCGACCAAGGCAACTTTGGTGGCGGTAGCGGCGACAGCACCGACTTCCCGCCGATCACTTTGATCAACGACCCGCAGCTGATCCTCGATCTTCTGCTGGGCAACACGGAAGCGACCACGGAACCCGAAACCTCCAGCTTCCCCCGCAGGAACGGCGGCGGACTGGGCGGCGGCTTCGGTGGTGGTGGCGGCGGATTTGGCGGCGGCGGCGGCGGCTTCGGCGGTGGCGGCGGCGGAGTCGGCGGCGGCGGCGGCGGTGGAGGAGGCGG
>JAIUNY010000011.1 GCA_020161505.1 Armatimonadota bacterium
GTCACCGGTGGGATGAAAGCCAAGCTCGAAGAGTGCCTGAAGGCGATTGAGCAGGGAATCCCCCAGGTTCATGTCATCAGCGGACGAGAGCCGCACACGCTTCTGCGCGAGGTCTTTACTGACGAAGGCTGCGGCACGCTCATCGTTCCATGAGCAATCTGGTGATGCAGGCCCTGCGCGTTTGCGTGGCGGCTCACGAGGGCCAGTGGCGGGATGGAGAGCATCCAGTCCCTTACGCCTGCCATCCGATTGAAGTGATGCAGAATCTCCGCCTGATTGGATGCGTCACGGATCCAGAGATTCTCGCTGCGGCGCTGCTCCATGATGTGCTCGAAGAAACTCCCGTGACCCTCGAAGACCTTCATGCCGAGTTTCCTCGGCGGGTTGGAGATTTGGTCAAAGAAGTCACCCGCCGCGAGCCCACCGGTGATGAGATCATCGGAATGAGCAAGCACGAGATCTGGGGCCTGCGAACCTCGATCCTGCTCGACGAAATCCACGTCATGTCTGGGGAGGCTCATCTGCTCAAGCTCGCCGATCGCCTCAGCAATCTGCGCGAGGCGAAACGCACCCGCTCCGAGAAGAAACTCACACGCTATCAACTCCAAACGCGCTGGATTTTGGAACTCATCCCCCGAGAGGTCTGTCCTAGCCTCATGGACGCCATGGAAAAAGAGCTGGACTAAAAAAATTTGCCAACAGGACGGAGAGGACAGGTCCGGTCGGCAATTCGCTGCGTATTCGCTGTGTCATCACCAGGATCCGCGTTGGACGCGGATGGTTTCTGAGTGACGGAGAGTTGGTTCGGAGTTCGTCCTGGAAACCTCGAAGTGGGAATCCTTTTGTGTTCGGACGCTTCCGACCTGCTCTTGAATTATTAGAGTGATTCAGAGGCGAAGAAAGTTCCGACAATCACACAAAGTCCCAACTTTCATCTTGTGCATTCAACCACAACTGGGACACGGCGGTCTCAAACTGAGGACTCGCACACACAGAAAAAACCCTCCATGCCAAGAGGCAAGGAGGGCCTAGATCCAAAGAGAGTCAACTCAAACTTACTTAACGGCAGCAGCGACGCTGGCAATTCGGCTCTTGCGTCGGTCGGCTTGATTCTTGTGGATGATGCCGCGCTGGGCAGCCTTGTCGAGACTCTTGTAGGCCAGCTTCAGAGCAGCCGCCACTTGTTCCTTGTCTCCGGTTTCAGCCGCAACGCGAACCTTCTTCACGTAGGTCTTCAGCGAGGTGCGGACACTCTTGTTGACGACGGTCTTCTTCGCGATCCGTCGGACATCTTTCTTCGATGATTTCAGGTTAGCCATAAACGATCTCTTTGGATGAGCCCTCAGATAATGGCAGAGTCCGCTCCCTTTTGCAAGGGAGCCGGGCCCGGGGACCCAGCCAACTTAGGTTCAAAGGGGCCGAAACCAGTGGTTCCGGCCCAAAACGACAGGTTAGTCCTTCTTGAGGAACTTCTTCTTGCTCTTGTCGAAGCCCTGATCGACCTTCTTGTGGTCGTAGTGCCAGACCGGCGAGCCGGAGCGCTGATAGAAGCACACGTAGCTGCTGAGCAGGGAAGCGAGCATGCGTCGGCTGGTGCGTCGCACAACGTTGATTTCCCAGAGAACGGTGAGGAAGTCCGCACCCTTCGGCCAGTGGCCCATCACTTCACGCAGAAGCTCAAACGTGCTCTTGCCCTCGCTGGCGGAGGCAATTTCTCGCAGCTCTTCCATGCGCTGGTTCGACACGTAGACCACCGGGTCGGTTTGATCCAGCCACTCGAATTCGAACACGTTCGCTTTGTTTGTCTTGGTGAGTTGGAACACCGCGCCCGATTCGACCGGTTGCTCCAGCCACCAATCGAACAGGTTGAACATGAGGCGGCAATCGTGGTTGAGCCAGACTTGCAGCTCGTTGCCCGCAGGATCGATCCAGATGAGTTCTTGCAGAGCCGGGGCCTCGCCGAACCAGCCGGTGGGGAACTGCGACATCGGGAAGGTTCCGAGTTCGCGGTGGATCGGCTTGAGGACGAGCCGCATTTGCTCGGGCATCGTCTTGGGCGCAGGCATGATTTCTTCGTCCAAGACATCGGTCGCCAGAGGGTGAACGATGAGCTTGCGGAGGCTGCTGCTCAGACCGTCGTCGTTGAGTTCGACATCCACGGGGTCTCCGTCTTCTTGAAGAAGGCCGCTGTTGACGAACTGGAACGGTTCCGGCACTTCGGTGACGAAATCAGGCGCGGTGTCCGGCTTGCGGAATCGGTCTCCGCCGACCCACCAAACGCGCTTGTCCGATTGCAACGCGTTCATCACGTTGCGCAAGTCGTCCGGGAAGGTCTTGACGCTTGGGGTGACCTCAAACTTGGTTTCAAGCAGGGACGTTGCGCGGATCGAGGCCTCGCTCTTGAGGATGGCTTGCACACATTCCTCGATGTCGCTGACCTTGAGCTCAAGCGGCACGGCATCTTCGACTTCGATGACCGATTCCAGGCTTTCCGCCATCTTGGTCGCCGCATTCACCCACGCCTTCGCTTCCGATTCCGGATAAAGCTTGCCATCCAGGCTCGCAATGAAGCCCGGGATGGAGAGCAGCTCGGCGTTGAATTCCTTCCAGTTGTAAAGCAGGTGCTTGCGCGGATCTTGCGGGTTCAGGGCAAGCCATGCTGCGCCGCCAAGAGCCTTGATGCTGACCGGTGCGGTCTTCTCCAGGGCAATGACGATGGCTTCATCGCTTCGCCAATCAAAATCGCCCAGCTTCTTGGCCACTTCCTCTACCGCTTCCGGAGAGGTTCGGGTGATGGCCATGGCGCGCTCGATGGATTCATCGTGAGCGGCAAAGACCATCGACGCGGTCGCCACGTGGTCGTCCTTGGTGATGAAGAAATTCGGGTCGTCTTCGGCCAGACGTCGGATGTGGCTTTCGAGGGCATCCTCATCGCGGCCCAAGGTGCGGCTGAGTTCGATGATGGTCAGGCTCAGCGGCATCGGGGAACCGAAGCGCTCGACCATTAGGCGGATGGTCTCTGAGATCGGTCGGCCCATCGCTTCCAGGCGGGAGGCGGGAACCCAGCGTCGCTCGTTGTAGGCAAATCGCTCCGGGTTGGAGGCCAGGAGGGATCGCACAGCGGCGAGCCCGAGTCCGTGATCCTTGAGTTGGTCGGCGATTTCGCTCGGCTTCACGACTTCAAAAAGCTCGGTGAGCTTTTCCAGGACAAGTCGGTCGGCGTAGTCTCGTGCAATCTGATCGGTGAGGTTCTTTTGTTTGGCCAAAGTGTTCGCACTCCTCGAAGCCGAAAGTCGGCAGATGCGGCCCTCCATTCTGGCATCTGTGCGGGCGATCAATCTAGGTCTGGCCCGCCTGCTTGAAGAGAGCACGCGCGAGGCGGTCCGGCATAGGTCAAGACCCTCGTATTTTTACGGGGTTCTCGCGAAACCTGTCAACTCTTCGGCCCCCGTCAACCCCTCCTTACATCATACTAGGAGTATCGATTTGCGCGCATTTGGCGGGCAATGGACTCCTTTTGAGGACAATAGAATGAGGAAAACGTTCGCGCTTTTGGCGCTTTGTGTGGTCTCTGGTGCCTTCGCGCTCCCCTATTCCACTTCTTTCGAGGCTCCCACCTTCACCACCGGCAACCTGAATGGTCAGGACGGCTGGGAAGACACGCTGAACAGCTACGTGGTGACCAACACTCCGGCAGCGGCTCGGACTGGCTCCCAAGGCCTGGTTTACAATGATCCCAACGGAACGGACTTCCCTTGGGCGTTCCGACAGCTCCCGATCAACACCACCAACGCCCTCGCGAGCGTCTGGGTGAAGCCAGGAGCGAACAGTGGAAGCACTTTCGCGTTTGGTCTCGACATGATCTTCGATCCGCTGAGCCCGGACTTTGCGACGATTCTTGTCGCCAACAATGGTGATGTCTATGGTACGCAGGGAACTTCGACGAACATCAACTTGAACTTGCTCGGCAACGTGGGCAATGTGTCGGAGACTTGGGTCAACGTGACCCTGGGCACGGATCTGGCGAACCGACAGGTCATCGCCTCGGTGAATGGAACGACGTTCACTCTGCCGACGCTCAGCCTGGCGACGAATTCGATTCTCGACATCGACATCACGTCGATCCTTGTGAATCCATCAGCCACTAACAAGCTCGGATTTGCCTACTTCGACGACTACACCGTCGCCGCTGTGCCGGAGCCATCGCTGATGCTGCTCGCGGGTATGGGCTTGGCCGCAGTGGCTCGCAAGCGCCGCCGCGCCTAAGGCTCCTCTCGAGGTCGAGATCGCCCTTCGCTTTCCCTTGGGAAGCGGAGGGCGTTTTGCGTACGGGATGGGCGCTTGGAGGAGGCGGGCTCGTAGTCTTCCTAGCGTCCCACCTGGGGAGGCGGGGCGTGTCATCCTTGGGAGGATATGAGCCTGCCAACAAACCGACGCATTCTCAGCGGGATGCGCAGCACCAACCCCAAGCTCCACATCGGCAACTACGAAGGGGCACTGCGCAACTGGGTGGAACTGCAGAACTCGGGATTCGAGATGTTCTGCATGGTGGCAGACTGGCACGCGCTCACCACGATGTTCGAGAATCCGCAGGATGTGAGCGTGAACGCGCGGGAGGTGGCCAAGGACTATATCGCAGCGGGGATCGATCCGGCGAAGTCGGTGGTTTTCATTCAGAGCCATGTAAAGGAGCACGCAGAGTTCCATCTGCTGCTCAGCATGGTGACGCCTCTCGGGTGGTTGGAGCGGACTCCGACTTATAAGGAGAAGGTGCTTGACTTGCGGAAGTCATTAGTTCAGAAACTTTACTCTAGGATTTCGGAACTCATTGAAGCGGATAGTGCGACGAAGTTGCGTGAAGAGATTGAATCGATTCACGCTGACGACGGCGGACTTGCGAGTGCAGCGGTGGGGCTCTCGGACTCACTTACCAACGCTGCCTTGAGTCTTCAACACGATTTCACCCGGTTTGAACAACTGCTGCGCGAGTGTGAAATCGGATTCGGCAAGCTCGATACCATTCTGGAACGCAAGGATCCATCGTCGGTGTCACCGAGGCTCAGCCAAGCGATGGTCGAGACCAGCCTTGGCATACATGAACTCAGGACGATTCTGGACAGCGAGCAAGAGGTATCGATCCCCTACGGACTCCTCGGCTACCCGGTGCTCCAGACGGCGGACATCCTCCTTTATCGCCCTCATGGAGTCCCCGTCGGGCGCGATCAGGCGCCGCACCTGGAGATTGGCAACGACATCGCGCGGCGATTCAACAACCTCTACAACGTCGAAGTCTTTGAGCCGTACAAGTACATGATCCCTGAGGATGAGAATCGGGCGAAGCTGCCGGGGCTGGATATGCGCAAGATGTCGAAGAGCTACGACAACTGCATTTATCTGAGCGACACTCCTGACGAAACGGCGGCGAAGATCAAGAGCGCGTTTACGACCCCCACGAAGATGCGCAAAACCGATCCCGGCATTCCCGAAGGGTGCGCGGTTTGCCAGTATCTGAAGCTCTATTCGCCGGATTGGGAGCGGCAATGGGCCGAGGATGTGGCGGGTGAGCGGGGCTGCATGCAGAGCAAGCAGGAGCTCACCGAGGTCATCAACGAGTTCTTCCGCCCCATGCGGGAGCGGCGGGCTGCGCTCGACGACGCCACCATTGAGGACATCCTCCGCGATGGGGAAGCCAGAGCCCGAGCAGTGGCTGCGGAAACGATGGAGTCCGTTCGACAAGCCATGGGCCTGCGATAGTCTCCTGACTCGCTTATCTGTTTCGGAAACCGCATGAGTTGTCCTTCGGAAAACACTTCCGAAGGACAATTTTTATGGATTTCTGACTCAAAACCCCCCGTAAACCGCCCAGGACGCATCCCCCCTGAGGTCTGAAACGTCTGGTATAGTAGAGGCACGTCGAATCTGGGTGACGCCCAGAACGGGGGAACCAATTCTGGGGTGAAGCGCCTGATGAAAGGCGTAGGTCGTTCTTGAACCTAACCCGGCAGCTAACCTCGTAGGCGCAATCAAGAAGTTCGGAGGCTACGTGCCTCCCCTGACCGACGAACGAAGGAGGTACACCTATGTCTTTCGTCAGCCAGATTATGCGAAAGGCGAGCATCGTCGAAAGAAGCGATGCAGCGCCAGTCGAAAAAGCAGAAAAACTCGAACAGCTCGTGAGCGAAGCGGACACGATCCGTGAGCGAATGCAATCGTCGTTTATGCGCTTGAGCGCCAATGAGATGGAAACACTCGGCCCAGGACGCATGAAAGAAATTGCTCAGCTTGATGAAACCAAGCTGAAGCTGAAAGAGAAGGTTCTGCTGTTTCTGGGCAAAAACCGTTCGGCCTGATTCTTCTGAGCTTTCGTCGTTTTGAGAGAGCCGATTTTGTTGAGTGATCGGCTCTCTCCCTGATCCTTTATTGCATAGGAGTACGCAGAAAATGAGCGAAAACATGGAGAAATTTAGGCACATGGATGGCAGCGATGCCGTCATTGAAAAGCCTTACATCAAGATTATTTTCCAGCACGGAGGGGCGCCAGAACAAGTCGGCGTCAACGGGTGCCGATTGGAAGATGTCATCGAGATTCTTCAAGAGAAGCTGCTCGATTTTCAGGGGCGTGATTTGGACTGCGATGAAAACGCGACCGCCCTCTATCACCTCGATCTCGCACGCGAAGCCTTGCTGCTTCGACGCAAGCGACGGGAGGCGCAAGGACTCCTCGGCGAACGAGCGAGGCATGCCTCTAGCGACCTTGCCGGGGTTTGATCGCCGGTAGCGAGTCAGGATGTCCCGACCCAGAGGGGATCGGGGCACCCGACCTTTTTTCTTCACGCGGCGCGGAGATTGCCTCTATTCCGAAAGGGCTCCGCTCCGGTCGGCGGGCAGACCAGGCGCACTCGTCAGCCGGTTGCCTTGGGGAGTCTTTCGTAGAGTGAACGCATCATACACTTCTCCCACCGCTGTGTAAGCCTTGTAGGTGAGCAGGTCCCCATCCACGTTAATGATTTGATACAGTTGGGTGTTTTGGGCGGTGCGGGTCATGGTTGACTTAGCGTCGTCGCCCACCGCGTACATCTTCGGGCCGCTGACGCTCACCAGATACATCGTGCCCGCATACTGAGTGCTCACGCCCGTTGGGACATTCATTCGACCATAGGTGTGATCGTGCCCTTGCAACACCATATCAACCTGGTTCTTCTGAATGATGGGCATCCACAGCTCCCTAAGTTCCTTGTTATCGCGACCCTTTGCCGTGCTGAACATCGGGTAGTGGAAGGTGATCATCGTCCACTTGTTGGGGTTGTTCGAGAGCACCTTTTCCAGCCATTCGGCTTGCTCTTGTCGCTTTTCCAGACTGTTCATCCCGATGATTCGGACACCCTGGACATCGATATAGAAACACGTATCTTCCAGCCCCTCAACTCCGTTGCGCGGGTACTCAAACTGCGGCTTCCAGAACTTAGAGAGCTGCCCACCCTTGTACTCATGATTCCCCGGCACCGCGATGCTCGGAATCGTCGAGTGCAACCACCCTCCCGCATAGAACCATTCCCCCCATTCGTTGTCGGCATCCGCAATGTTGATGAGATCCCCGGCGTGCAGCATAAAGTCGGCATTGGGGGCATCTGTGCTCGCTTGCCGAATCACCCGCGACCACATCGACTTCACCGCATTTTGCGCATCGCCGAAGTAGATAAAGGTGAGGGGTTTGCCGCTCGCGGCGGCTGTGGTGAAGTCGAACCACTCGCTCCACGTTTTTCCATCCCCGACTCGGTAGGAATAGCGCGTCTCGGGCTGCAGATCCCCAAAAGTGACCTTGTGGTAAGAGGCATTCGCGTTCTCAGTCAGCGCGACCGTTTCGGTGACCGCATTCACGGTTTGCGCTGTGTTTGCAAATCGGGGATCTGCGCTTGCCACGGAAATCTGGGCCACGGCGGATTCAACCGCGCCATCGGTTCGCCAAGTGACGGTTGCCGATCGCGCCGGGTCAGCAGTCCAGGTGAGCAAGACCCGGGTTGGCTCTTGCGTTACCGGAGCAGGCGATTGCTGGATGAGAAGATGGGTCGCCACGCCAAACGTGGACATGAGGGCAATTGACGCGCCGAGAACCCCAAGTCGAGACATGCTCCCTGTTGTACCCGCGTCTGAGCCAGCCTTAACAGAGGCTCAGACGCGGCGGGCTGAACTCAAAGTCCGGTTCGGTTGCCTTTGAGGATTTCAATGGCTTTGTCGAGCTGATTGTCCTTGCCTGGTTCGCCAAAAACCGTGTTCTCGTTGATCTCCAGCTTCACGTGAACCTCTGGCTTGATGCCACCTGAGACGTAAACGCCGTCGTCATCAATCTTTCGGCTGATGTCCTCCCCAGAGGGCAGAAGGTACTTGGCAATCGTGATTTTGGCGCTCGCGCCATCGCTCAGGGCTTTCAGGTCTTGCACCGATGCCTTGCCATAGGTGTGTTCTCCCACCAGGACGGCACGACCGTAATCGCGCAATGCTCCGGCGAAAATCTCAGCCGCGCTCGCGGATTCTTCGTTCACCAAGACGACCACGGGGGGCATTCCCTCAATCGTCCGACCAGCGAGCGTATTGGTGGTCGCGGTGCGGTCGTTGCGGACCTTCATCGTCACCACGGGCTTGTCGCTCACAAAGAGGCTCAGCATTTCGGCCGCGGCCTCCAGCAGTCCACCCGGGTTGCCCCGCATGTCCACGATGATTCCGGTCGCTCCTTGGGCCATCGCCTCGCGGATGGCTTCTTCAAACTGGTAAGGAGTAGGCTGGCTGAACCCGGAAACCTGCATGTAGCCGATCTTTCCGGCCAGCATCTTGGATTCGACGGTTGGGATCTCCACGCGCTGACGGGTGATGGAGAAGGGAAGCGGTGAGGAGGCCCCATCGCGGACGACCTTCAGGTTCACCGTCGTGCCTTCTTCACCGCGCACTTTGTCGACAATATCATCCACTGGCGTGCCGCCGACCTGCTCCGATCCGACGCTGGCGATGATGTCGTTTGCTTTGATTCCCGCCCGATCCGCCGGGCCATTTTTGAAGACGGAGACAATCTTGGCCCCGAGGGGATCCTCGCTCAGCCGCGCCCCGATGCCGACCAAATCGCCCCGAGTTTCCATGGTGAATGACTCGGTGAATTCTGGATCGAGGTAGTTGGTGTGGGGATCTCCGAGAGAGGAAGCGAGGCCCGCCATGGCGCTATGCAGCATCTCGGTGCGGTCGAGCTTGCGCTCGTAGTTGGCAATGATATGATCGAAGTTCGCCTGGAACGTGTCGACTGGGGCTTCTTGAGGCACCGGTCCGCCAAGCAAGGTCTGCAGTCGATCCACCTTCAGGTTGTCCCCTCGGAATACATCTTTGGAGAAGAATCCGAACCCAAGTCCAAGCAGAATCGCCACCAAGGCGAGGATGACGCGACCGAAAATCTTCATCGAATGACCTCTGCTGAGTTGTTTTGAGATACGGACGTCTTGGCCCGGAAGATTCCCGTATTCAGGGTGTAGCCGCTGCCATCCGGCATCCGCTGAACCTGAATCCACTTCGGGTCGGGCGGGAGCTTGCCTTCCACCGTGGCCAATCCCGCACCAACAAGCGCATGGGCAAAAATAGCGCTCACACCGGTCGTGCTGCGATCAGTGATGAGGGTGAATCGCTTGTCGCCCGCCCCTTTGCCTTCCACTCGGAAATCCTTGGCGTCTCCTTTTTCCCGGACAATCTGACCATAGACACCGCTCGGCAACAGATCCGAGAGGAGTCGGGTCATGGTGTCCAGATCCCCGGGGCCGCTGTTGCGAAGATCGAGGGTTGCCGGCAGCTTGGCTGCTTCGAGCGGCGAGTCTGAGAAAAAGCGCACTTCGCTCTCCAACATCGCGGGAACCTTGAGCTTGGCTTTTCCGATATCCGCCGACATTTCCTTGCCGTTGCGAACCCAAGTGACCTTCACCGTGCCCTCGGATCCCACCATCAGCTTCTCGCGAACCTTGCCGCCGGGGATATTGCTTTTGACGCGCTCCTGAAGGATATCGCGGAACTTGGTGAGCTCGGAAGCGTCCAGTTTCTTCTCCGTGACCTGGGTTTGCATGTCGCGAAGCTTGCGGATATCCTCCCCGGTCACGATCCATTTATCGTTGACTTTAAGAATCCTGTCCCCGGCCTCCAGACCGGCCTTGTTCGCCGGAGACCCTGGCATTACGGCCGAGACTTCGATGACCGGCAGAAGAAGCAGGGTGTCGGTGTCACGGCTCTTCTCCCGAAGTTTGCCCAATTCCTTTTCATCGTAGAGGAATCGCAAATCGACTCCGATCCCCTCGTACTCGCCGTGCAGCATCTTTTGATAGCTCGCAAAGGCTTCTTTGCTGAAGAACTGGCTCTCCGGGTCGAGCAGGCTGCCGACTGCGCCTCGGATGGCGCCGGACGCCATCGCCTGATCAATTTCAATCGGTTCGACGAAGTTGCGCTGAATCAGCTCGGCAAGCTGGAAGAAGTATTCGCTCTCACTCAGCTCCAGACCTTCCTGCTGGATCCCCGCGACATTGCTGAGCTTGATCGTGCCGGATTGAGAGACCTGCTTGATCTCTGCTTGGGTTCGCAGGATGGAGCCACCGATCACCCCCGCACATCCCAGGCAGAGCACCGCGGCCCCGAACGCAAATGTCTGCAGTTTCGCCATCCTGTTTCTCGATTCCTGAATTCTTGGTTCCTTGCTTGGAACTTAGTGGTTCCCGCAAGAAAGATGCCCATCTAGCATCTGCACACGGCGAACGTGTCGTTCTCCCAGATCCGGCTTTGCCGCCAGATAGGTATCGACAATCGCGCGTGCTTGCGCTTCTTCCAAGATACGCGCCCCGAGGCACAAAACGTTTGCCTGGTTGTGTTCCACCGCCATTTGGGCCATATCGGTGCTTGTGCAGAGGGCAGCGCGAATCCCCGGGTAGCGATTGGCGCGAATGCTCACTCCTATTCCTGTTCCACAGATCAGCACGCCACAAGAGGCCCGGTTTTCCAGGATTTCAGCGACGAGGGCATCCGACGCGTTCGGGTAGTCGAAGCTCTCGGCAGACATTGCCCCGACCTCCGTGACGGTGTGGCCGAGACTCTTGAGATGGCTGCTCAGGTGGTTCCTGAGCTCCAGCCCTGCGTGGTCGCTGCCTACGACGATCGTCACTCCTTGCCTCCAAGATCGCTCGCCATCTTCCGGATGCGAGCGTCGGAGCTCTTCATCCACTCATCAAGCTTCTCTTGAGGCAGCTTGATGTTCTTGGCGATCGCGAGTTCCAGAATACCGAGCTGAATGCCCTGGTGCGTGCTGGAGAGGGTGTTGGCAAACTCGCCCAGAACGACCGGTTCCGGGAGATCCTTAAGCGCGCGCAAGGCCGACATCACAACCTGATCGTTCTTGTCGAGAACGGCAATCCGGAAAACGTTGCGGAACTGCTCGTCCTTCCGCTGCCCGAGAGATTCCACAACCACGAATCGAACCAGGCGACTCTCATCCCGTACGGCCCGAACCACTTCGGCGATCACGTCGTCCTTCTTGGACTGGCTGAGGTGTCCGAATGTGTAGGCTCTCACTACTTCATTCGGATCGTTCACCGCTTGGAAAACTAGCCGTCGCGAGGCCAAATCGTCTTCCAGACTCAGCTCAAACGTGATGGCGATCCGGACATTCGGATCGGGATCTTGCAGGGAGCTGACCAAGAGAAGGCCCGCCTTATCATTCTGAACCCGAGAGAAGAGCTTGGCGGTCATGGACCGGATTTGCCAGCTCCGATTCGTCATCAGAGTGTTCAAATGCCCCAGCCACTCAGGACCGAGAGACTTCTGAGCGTAGGGCAGGGCAAGCTGCCGATTCAGCTCGAACGGACTTCGCAGAATGGTCTGATCGATTTCGTACGTGGCGGAATCCACGCCAGGAACCGGGTGAGTGCTGGGCGTATTCGTGCGGCCTCTCAGATCAGCCAGGAGCCGGAGAGCCATCCAGGCGAGACTCGAATCCGTGCCCCGTGCGAGTTCGCCGAGAACCGGAATGCTTCGCGGATCGGGATTCTCGCTGAGGATGCTGAGGGCGTTCAGCTTCTCGTAGCTCGAACCATTGGCGAGCAGATCCATGGCGTCGCGCATCTGATTCGGCGAGACAATCATCAATTCCACGCGGCTCGGGAGATCAGGATTTTCCGTCACCGAGGCCAAACTCTCGGGCAAGGTGACGTCGATGATATCTTCCTGAGCGTCGCGGCGGTTCAAGAGTTCACCATCGACCGGAGGGCCGACGCTGAGGGCGTAGACCGATCCGTCGAGAATCGGCAGGTTGGCCAGAACCTTCTGCCATTCCCCGTTCATCGCGACCCGTCGGAGATCGATTTTGTCCTTGTTTGGGCTTTCCTTCGGTCGGTGTGATTCACCAGAAAACTGAATGCTATGGAGAATCGACCCATCTTGGGCGTGGAGATTCAGGGCAAAGTCTTCCCGGGTCTTGCTTCGTACCTGGAAGCCAAGGCCTCTCACCGTGCCCAGATCGAACAGGGGCTTTTCTAGCCCACGGGCGATGACCGCGAGCCCTCGGGTATTCCAGCCGAGGCGGTTGATGCGGAAGAAGTTCGTGCCGTTTTCCGATTCTGTCTTGATCCCGAAGTCGCCGAGCCCAAACGGAGCCGAGCGACCAACCACCTTTGGCATCCACTGCGGAATCTCCAGGAATCCGGCGAGGCTGCCGGGGTCGGATTTCAACCGCGCCGCGAAACCGCCTTCAAACGAGGTGAAATCGGCGATCTTGTCCTTACGGGAATTGAGGGCGACCAGACCATCACGCCGGGCGAAGATGATCGGTTGCCCCTCGACCACGGCGTACCGAAGGGTCTCGCGCGATCCGATGGAGAAGGGAATCCGAAGCTGACCGGAAGGGAAGGCAGCAACCAGTTCCTTCCAGGCGCTTTGTGCTTCTTCGAATCGGGAATAAGTGGGCACAGGAGGATCGAGCAGCTTCGACTCGTCGGCATGATCCCGGCGCATCTTCTGCATCAGGGCATCTTTGATGCGCGGCGCGAGCAAGGTCGCGAGGGAATCCCGAGCGTTTTGGAAGCCGGTCCCCCAGAACGGAACGGTGATGACTCGCTGTTCCGATTCGAGGTCGTCCACGATTGGCCGAGCCAGAGTGGCGTGGATCACGAAAACCGCCGCGTAAGGGCCACGGTAGATCGGGTCATCACCTTGGAAGCGATCAACGTTGACCCGGTTCCGCGCATACTCCGTCTGATATCGACGGGTCGTCGCTTCCCAATCCCAACGCTCGCCCGGTTGCTCGCTGTTCGTTGTCGCGACCAAAACATCGTCGTCTTCAATGATCTCGAAGACCGGGACGACCATTCCATCCGCAGCAAGAATGGCGGAAACTTGTCCGAGAACCTGCTCGATCTCCTCGTACTGCGTCACGGTGATGGCGGATCGCCGAGACGCCGCGCGACGACTCTCAGACTGTTGGTCAATCACCAGCGACTCAGAAGCCACCACCACCTTGACCCACGGAGCCCCTCGAGGAGCGGGCTTGTAGGCGGCCTTCGCATCGGCCCAGCCGCCGAGATTCGGCACCCAGCTCCCGAGTGAGTTTGAGGTCAACGCCTCGTACTTCTGACCGTCCAGATTGACGACCGTGTAGGGCGTGGGGTTCTCGTTCGGGAGCGAGAAATCGAGGGTTTCCCGACCGAGGGTGATCTTGCCCGCAATCGGGAGCTCGGGGGCGTTAGGATCCTGGCTCTGCGTGGAGAGCAGAGCCAGGGCGATGAGAGAATTCAGCATAGCAAGCAGAGACCTTTAGTCAAAAATACGGATGTCGTATTCACTAGACGCGTGACCATCGCCTCGCGTGTACTTCAGGGCCTCTTTTTTGCCCAAAGAATCCAAATCGGTGGGCATTTTCTTAATCAGGTCGAGCACGACCTTCCGGGCGTTCTCAGCGTTGCTCTTGAAGACTTCCAGCACATTGTGGGCATTCACAGCCTCCACGCCAGCGACAACTCCGCAGTCAAAATCGGTGACAAGGCTGATGTTGACCACCGCCATTCCCAGCTCGTGGCAGAGGTAAGCCTCTGGGTACTGGGTCATGTTGATGATCTCCCAGCCTGCGCTGGTGAACCACTGACTCTCGCTCTTGGTGCTGAACCGAGGGCCTTGAATGACAACCACCGTGCCGCCGTCGTGGGCGACAATTCCGTGCTCCTTGATCGTCTCGACCGCGAGCTGACGAAGGGTTTCATCGTACATGTCAGCGGGGGAGAAGTGGCTGACGATCGGGCCATCGTAAAACGTGTCGGCCCGGCCGCTGGTGCGATCAACGAACTGATCGGCGACCAAGAAGCTGCCCGGCTCGATGTGAGCCTGGAGCGATCCTACCGCGCACGGGCTGATGATCGCCTTCACGCCAAGCTTGTGCATCGCCCACACATTGGCGCGGAAGTTGATCTTGTGCGGGGGGATCGTGTGGTGTCGACCATGGCGGGGAAGGAAAGCCACCTTGCGCCCTCCAACCTCGGCGAGCATCACAGCATCGCTTGGAGGCCCGTAAGGCGTATCTACCTTGACCTCGGTCACATTTTCCAGCAGGCTGTAAAAGCCCGAACCACCAAATACACCAATTTCTGCCACAGACATGTTCAGTTAGTTTCCTTTCAGTTCCTTGATCCGGCCCACGCTCGTGGCCAGGCCGTCGATGAGGACGTTGTAACGGCCCCCCGTGCGGAACAAGAGATCGGGATTGGTTCCCAAAACTTTGCGCTTCTTCACACTCTCCAAACCAGCGAGAGCGGGGTCGGTCAGGAAGCTACTCGCATCCTTCGTGCTCCCCACCAGCACGCTCGGATTCCAGCCGATGATCTGCTCGGTGCTGACCTTTTCGTACTGAGTGCTGTCCGGCCCGAGCAGCTTGATGTTGGCCTGACCCAGCAGGTCGGCAAGAACCGTTTTCGTCCCGAGAGCCATGTAACCCGTCGTCGAATTGCCCATCAGAACCGTCAGGCTCGTGCCTTCTGGGACGTTGCCCTCCAACACGCTCACCGCAGCATAAATTTTGTCGAGATACTCGCTTGCGGCGGTCTCTGTGCCCACGTCTTTGGAGAGCTTGACGACCATGTCCTCATACTCCTTCCAAGTCGTCACGTTGACTTCGACCGTGCGAGGCGCGAGGGTCTTGATCTTGGCAATGTCGGTGTCAGAGTACAGCGACTTTTCGTAAATGATGTACTCCGGCTCCAGCGAGGCAATCTTCTCGAAATCCGGTTTGGTTCCCGCGACCACAATCTTCGCGTTCGTCAACATCTGCGGGTAGTTGCAGTTGGAGGTTCGACCAATGATGTGTTGGGCTGGATATCCCACCCCAGAGATCAGCTCCGTCGTACTCGGGCTTAAGCTAATGAGCTTCAGCGGACGCTGGAACTCGCGCGGTTTTCCCGCTACACTGACTTTCTGAGACGTGCAACCGACGAGCACTGCGGCGAGCAGGACGGTACAAAGGAGCGAGAGCGCGTTGCGCATACCTCGTGATTCTGGCATACCTGATCCAACGCGCTCCGACCCTTTTGGGTGCCCGATGCCGGGCCGTTAGGGTTTCGCTTTCGATTTTCGCTTCCGCAATGCCGCCAGAGCAAGAAGGGTCATCGTGGCTGGCTCGGGAACCGGATCGGCGATGAGCCCGCCGTAGATGCGGCTCGCCGCTTCGGCACTCCCGCTCGCACTCAGGTGGACAAGATCCGAGGACGTCGCGGTTGCCGGATCCATGCTCACCAGGTTGACGTACCGAACATCGCGACCCAGTGCTCTCTGCTCGGAAACCATCTGTTGGACAAGCAAGTCGAGCTCGCCGTACCACTGGTTGCGCAGCGGATCGCCCGGCTGGTTGTTTCGGGGGTACGAAGCAAACACGAATCTCATGCTCGCGTTGTGAGCGAAGGATCGATCCAGAACGGCCTGGTACTTGTCACGCATCCAGGCCTCGGCTTGTTGCCGCGTACTCAGTTGGGTGCCCCAGGTCGATTGCCATCGCCACCAGTCGTTGCCTCCGGCGAAAAACACCATCGTGTCCGGGTTGTGGGCGGGAAGCCAAGTGCTGAGGTTGTTTCCGGATTCGCTGAGGATGTTTTCCATTCCCCAGCCCCCGTTTCCGGCGTGCTGGTTGTCAGGTGTCCAGCCTGGATTGCTCCAGGAACCCCAGTTGTTGGGCCCCACCATATCAAAGGTGTGGTTGTTGGTGGTCAAGAGGTCGAACAGTGGCTGCCGATACGCATTCGGCGAACCAGCACCTCCCCCTGCGGTGAGGCTGTCGCCGGTCAGCATCATCCGACCAAAGTTCACGGCAAAGCTTGCCTGGGCAAGCAACGAAATCGCCCCAAGGGCGAATAGGAATCGCTTCATCTCCTTCTCCAAGTTGCACATGGTTCAAACCGAACCAATCAGAGCAACGATAAAAATGGTAACGAACGAACAAGGTTTCGCGCAAGTCGCGGGTTACCGGTTCCCCCAAAATCGTGTCACGTATTGCCGTGACACTGTGCATCAACGAAATGACTTAGGAGGGTTGAGGACACAGGATCCAAACGGCGGAATCAAAGTCCTCGCAAGCCTGGTTGAACGAGTCCCAGCGACGCGACGACAGGAGTCGGTGGCTTTGGAGCAGAACGCCCATCCTGCAGTTGTAGTCCGGATCGTAGAACAGCTCTGTCCCGTCCGTGGTTCCAATCGGACGCCCTCCGAACTTCTTCAATATCCGGTGGGAATGATTGCGCTCCGTCGCGACACTAATTCCTGCCAGGGCATCGAATTCCCGCTGCAGCCAGTAGCAACCAAAGTTCAAACCAGGGTTCATTCGTGCCGCCGGTTCGACGGCCCACCCCCCAACAACGATGGCGAGGGGTTCTTCTGGCTGGAAGACGATCGCCCGTTTGGCGAGGGCTTGGGCGAGGCCGAACCGCATTTCGGTGCTCTCCCGGGGGTCGAGTCGATCCAGAGTGGCCCCGACTTGGAACAGGTTCAGACGACTCCCCGACGAGAAAACCGGGCTGACATTCACACGGATGCAACGGAGAACCTCCTCTGCCTCACTCAGCCAGAGCAGATGATATGCCTGATCGTCGTACCGGCTGACATGACGACCCTCGGAGTCCAGGTCCTCCGGCTGAATCGCCCCATCCCCCAAGTACCGGCGGCCCCGCAACCGCTGAGCCTCGCTCAGCAAGCGTCGGCCTCGTTCAGGATCCTGGATTGCCGCCCTCCCCTTGAGGACGGGCAATCCGGTGGAGACAATCACGTAACGACTCATTTCATTTTTAGCCCCGGGCGAGGCCTCATTCGCCGTCGTTCCTACAGACCGAGCTCTGCTTTGGCATGAATCAGCGCATCTTCCCAAATCGGCAGAGGATACACGCGCTCGAAACAGTCGAAACCAAACAGGATGTCTCCCTTGGCTTCCGGATAATCCTCAACCACTCGCTTGACCATCAGGGCAAGCAAGTTGGCATGACCGATATCTTCTTCGGCATGGGTATCAATGAAGACCCGAGCTTCCATCGGGAAGCCGTGCATCTGCAGGAAAGCCTTGGCGCGTTCCGTGAGCAGAGGCGTCAAGGTCTCGAACGGATACATGTATCCAAGGAAGGCAAACGGGCTCTCCGCTTCACCGATGCGCCGGCAAGTCGCGGCCATGTTGAATGAACTGGGGGTCATTCGGCGCGACCGCGCCTCCTCTTCCGAGCCGCCCAGCTTCAGATAATCCTTCAGAGCGAGCTCGCCATGATCCACTTCGCTCAGATCATGGAGGATCAGCGGCTTCATCAAGTCGGGGCGGTCTTTGGGGAATCGACCAATCGCGGTGAAGGTGGCTTCCGTCACGTGGGGACCGTAGGAGAACACCTCCAAGAGAACGTACTTCACCATGGCCGCCACGAACTTCGGATCGGTCGAGGGGTTGGCGATCAGCTGATAAAGCTCCGAGTTTTCGACCGAACTCATCATTTCCGCGACCCGACGATCGAGGGTCTGGACGAATGCTTCGGCTTCGTCGGTGAACTGCTTGCCGCGAGGCTTGATCGATTGGCTGATCTCATCTGCTTCCGCAGCGAGGGTGGATCCAAAGTGGTTGCTTGACATCACGCGCTTCCTTCCTATTGAAAACCGATGATAGGGCAGCCTTATCCGGAATTGCAGTCCCCCTTTTTTGCTCAATCGTTTGTTCGGAACCCGATTCGGTACCATGCCTCCATGGGCCGCGTTTCTGTTCCCACAAAAGGGGGATACCTTTCGGTTGTCGAAGAAGGCCAAGGTGAACCAATGCTCCTCCTCCACGGGTGGTCGGGTGATGTGGAACGGCAATGGCGCGGTGGTCTGTTTCCCGGCGCTCCCGACGCGCTCGGGGGCCTCGCCCAGTCTTTCCGAGTCCTCGCCCCTGACCTTCGCGGACATGGTCAAAGCGTTGCGGCAGAAGAAGCCCGGGACTACGGTCGTCAAGCGGTCGATGACCTGATGGCTGTCCTAGATTTTTTTTGAGGTCAGCAAGGCCGCAGTCGTTGCCTACTCCATGTCTGCTACCATCGGGCTTTTCCTGGCCTCCCTGGCACCCGAACGGGTGTCTCGGTTGATCCTCGGTGACAGTCTAGGCAATGTGCCTGGAGCCGACTTAGACTACATTCGATCTCGAGCTTCCGCGATGAGATCCGAACTTTCCTACGGCGAGATGCTCGCCCTGGAGAGTGAACTATCGGAGGAGCAGGTCCAGGGAATCAACGCATTGGTTGGCCCGATCCCGAACTCTGAGGCCCTTGCTGCCGCTGCCGAAGGATCCCTTGAACACAGGGTGGATCCCGAGGCAGTGAGCGTCCCCGTGCATATCCTCAGCGCGGATCCGGGAGTGTCGGAAGCGGCGCGAGCCCTCACGCCGTTTCCCGTGACCATCGTGCCCCAGACCTCGCACATGGATCTCTTCCTCTCCCCTCAATTCGTCGAACAAATCAAACACATCCTTGGAGCCCCGCATGAACCCAGACATTGACAAACCCGTCCTTGGTCGACAACTCGACCTGCTTCATCTGGCTGCCCAAGGGCTAACCGACAAGGAGATCGCCAAAGAGCTGGCAATCTCCACGGAAACCGTACGATCTCACTGGAAGCGACTGCGTGAACGCTTCAGCTCGTCCAGCCGAACCCAGATCGTCGCGAAGGGTCTTGCCGGGTACCAATCGGAGCCAGGCGAAGAAAGGCCCCCGCTGGAAATGGAGCTCCTTCTGCTGGAGACTTCGGAACGGAAGCGCAGCGAGGAGGCTCTGAAAGAGGCGAATCAGAAGCTAGAGGAAGCTCTCGCCGAACGAAATAAGCTCCTTGCTGAACTGCGATTCGGTCGCTCCTCTCAGATCGATGCCCTGACCGAAGAACTGGAGCGCCTACGTCACCTTGAGCGAGCAGTCGAGTCGAGCCCCTTTGTCATCTCGCGGGGAATTGTGAACCAGCACTGGACAAAGGTGTATATGTCCAACAACTTCGAGCGGTACAGCGGCATCCGAACCAGTGACTTGCTGGAAGGGAAGCGGAATCCCTTTGAATTCATCGACCAACAGGCTCTGGCGGACATGATCGGGTGTGTCGAGGCAGGATTGCCGAAGCGTCAAACCCGCTATCTGTTTGAATACCGCGGTACCCATGCGGATGGAATGGAGGTCTGGGGCAAAGAATGGATCACCTTCGACCTCGATGCTCAGGGAGTGCCAACTTTCTACAACGCCGTTTACTGCACAGACTTTGAGTTGGACGCCGAGCCGGACAGCTCGCGCAAAAAGAATCCGGGCGATTCTGCGTAAGAGAGTCCCTGCTGCCGGTGAATCCGGAGCCGCGTGTTACCCATGTCTCCGGTACGGAGAAGTGAGAAATGGCAGGGGCAACAGGATTCGAACCCGCGACCTGCGGTTTTGGAGACCGCTGCTCTACCAGCTGAGCTATACCCCTGCGAGGTGACCTATTCTACCAGCCCGCTCCGCAAAAACCGGGCCGAGAGTCCGAATGGGGAATCGTTCAGGACACCTGAGTAGTCTGGAATCATAGTGATTCCAGGTCTCGCGCTCGGTCTTTTTGCCGCTCTGAGCACTCAAGCTCAAGAGCCGCTGATGCTTCGTCCCCCCACCGTGGCCGAGCCCCTGCGCTTGGCCCTCACCCCCATCTTCGATGGTGTGGTCATGGATCAAGAGTGGGATTCTCTTGCCGAGACCCCCGACGGCCCAACGTTCTTCCAGTGGGAACCCGGCAAGCTCTATTTCGGAGCTAAACCCAAGCCGGGATTCGATGTGATCTTGTCCCTCGATGTGAACGGCGATGGCTGGCTTGTCGGCGATGACAACCTGGAAATTCGCGCCAAGATGACCGGCGAGCAGATGGAGGCGACTATCCGCCAACTTGATGCCACCGACCGCAACGGCCCGCAGTGGGTCATCCCCCGCATCGCCCCTGATTCTATTCTGATGGCGGGCAAGCCTTCGCGGGAATACTGGAATCTGGAAGGAGGTTTCGAGCCGTTTATCTTTGGAAAGAACCCCGAGGAAGATTCTCGAATCGGCGTGCGGGTGGACATTGTTCCGACCGGAACCGCCGTCGGCGAGGCCTACATGCCACGGAGTTTGAGCCTGCTTCGCTTGCGATTCGACAAGAGTCGCAACCTCTTCAGTGGCCTCACCTGGAGACCTGAGATCTTGAGCCGCAGCATCGCCCGGGTGGACTCGATGAAGTTCCGCTTCAACTTCGAGAACTCTCTGGACTGTCCGCCACTTCAGTCGGTTGATATTGTCGGGGAAGGCTATGCCCGAGATGCGATCAGCCAAATCACCGTGCCTTTTCCGTCGTGGGATCGAAAGGGCCGGGCGCTTGTCGATTTCGCGAGCGATATCAAACCCGAGGCCACGCCGGGCTACCGAGTCTTGCGCGCCACGGTGCTGAGCCAAGATGGTCGCTTGGCGATCATCCGAACGAGCATCCGCATCGCCGATTTGGTCGATCTCGACAGCTTCATCCCCAAAGGCTTGGAATACTCCGACGAAGCTCGAGTCGTGAAGGGCCATGTCACGCTGCGATCTCAGGCGAACGGCAGGATGTCCGGCAAGTTCTCGATGGTGCTGCCCGAGAGTTGGTCTGCGCGCAAAGGTTTGGACGAAGATTTCCTGATCTATCACACCCGTGGAACCGCCCGAGTGCCCGTCGAATTCATCGTTCCCGCCGGAGCATCGGGAGTGGAATCAATCTTGCTGAAAGCCAAGATTGGTGAGAAGGAGATCACGCAACGCGTGTACCTCTCCATCCAGTAATCAGCCCCGAGGCAACCACCATGGCAACCGATCCGCGCACTCAATTTGGACCGGCCGCAGAGCGGTATCTCACCAGCGCGGCCCATGCCAAAGTCGATGAACTCGCCGCTCTGATGGCGCGGATTGACCCGCAGGGACGTGTCCTTGATATCGGAACCGGGGCAGGGCACACGGCCTACGCCCTCGCCAGCGCAGGATGCGAGGTGGTGGCCTACGACATGACGCCCGAAATGCTGAGCCTGGTCTCCAGGGAGGCTGAAGCTCGTGGGCTCGGATCGATCTCAGTTCAAGAAGGGGTGGCGGAGTCGCTCGACTTTTCGGATGCAGAGTTCGATGGTGTGGCGTGCCGCCTGGCGGCGCACCACTTCGATGGCCCGGCGGCGTTTATCGCGGAGTCGTTTCGGGTGGTGAAGCCAGGAGGATGGCTGCTGCTGATCGACACCGTCAGCCCGGAAGATCCCGAAACCGCGACTGAGCTCGATGAAATCGAGACCCTGCGCGATCCCTCTCACCGTCACGATCTCAGCGTAAGCGAATGGGGAAGTTTGGTCGAGAACGTCGGATTTGGGATGCAGTGGGTCGATGTCGCCCGTAAAACTCTCGATCTTGAGGACTGGCTGACCCGTATGAGCGTGGAAGATCACCGCGCCGCCACTCTTCGGGAACTCATCCTGGACAGCGAAGGCCCGCTGCGCAAGTACCTCAGCCCCGTCATCCTCCCCGACCAAACCACCTTCGATCTCTGGGAAATGACCCTCTTTGCCCGTCGTCCAGCGATCTGATCTGCGTCTCTGAACGCTCCTCAGCCGTCTGTACTCTCGTGGAATTGCCGCCTCTGATCGTGCCACTTGTGACCCCCTACACCGACGATGGGGCGATGGTGAGCGAGATTCGCATCGCTCGCATGGTGCGATGGCACAAAGAGCAAGGCGCGGGCGGATTCATGGTGGGCTCGGATGCCGGAGAGCCAGGATCACTGAGCCTCAACGAGCGCAAGCAGGCCCTGGAGTGGGTGATGCGCGAGGCGGGAGATCTCCCGGTCTACGTCAACATCAGCGGGATGACCACCGCCTACACCATTGACTTGGCCCAAGACGCCAACGAGTGCGGGGCTTACGCCGGAATTCTGACTCCTCCACCCTGGGGCGGATTGACCCCAGAAGAGACTCAGGCTTTTCTCAGCGCGGTTCGTCGCCACGGTGGGCTTGCGTGCGGCTGGATTGATCCGACGGGCCACACCAGCGGGCAAGCGGAGATGATCCATGCTCCGGGGCGCAAGAACCCCGGCCTCCTGGCGGAACACGGGTTCGAGCATCTCTCGACGGCCCCCCATGGGCTGAACTACGAATACTGGTCGCCAAGCGGCCTGATCCATCCGGCGGGTCTCTTCGGAGCGGAAAAAGGCGCGGCGATGCTGGAGAAGTGGGCTGCTTTCAAGCCCGTGCTCAGTGGGTTGCTCAAGCTCGCTGGGCCAGCCCGGGTAGGCAAGTACGTGTTCGAGTCGCTGGGCTTCGAGTTCGGTCCCCTTCGCGGCCCCTACATGCCCCTCAATCCACAGGGACGAGAAATCGCGGATCACTTGCTGCGCGCGGTGTAGTCACTCGCCCAGCGATCAAAAGAAAATTCCCCCTCTGCTAAGGCAAGAGGGGGAATTCTTTGTTCCGAAGAACGCGGCAAGCCTTACGGGCAAGCGTTGGTGTCTTCGGAGTCGGTGATGTTGGTTCCCGGAACGCCGTGAAGGTCGTTGTACGGGCCAGTGGTTCCGTTCAGAGTGAAGCCGGTTTGGCTCACGGGAACGGTTTCCAGCTGACCACCCTTGCAGAGACCAGTGGTTCCGCAGTTCACGGTGTCGACGCGCCAGCTGTAGTAGACCGGTGCGCGGCTGCCCGTCGGGGTGGTGTAGCCCCGAGCGATGGCGGCAACGCCGTTCCAGCGATAGTACTTGGCGTGGGTGTCCGCGAAGTTGATCACGAGGCCATCAGCGTGGCGAGCCGTACCGATGAACGTGTCGAAGTCGAGACGCGGGATGTTGCGTCGGATGTAGCCATCAAAGAATAGGATGGTGTCAACCGGTTCCGGCAGACCAGCGTGGTTTTGCGTCGGGGTGAAGGAGGTCTTCAGCGGGGTGCCGCAGAGGTACTCACCAAACACGCCGAGGTTCGGCACGTAGCTGGCTCGCTCAACCTTTTCTGAAGTGAGGTTGAGAGCGTTCAGGCGACCGCGCCACTCTTGTCCCGGGCTGTCGGCCGGGCTGACAAGGATCTGAAGGTTCTTCATGTACGGATCCAGGGATTCGTACACGGAGAACACGACCGGTCGCGGGTTCGGAGCCACCGGCGGCTTCAGGTAAGCCGAGAGAGGCAGTTGGTCGTCGTAGTCGCCCGCATAGATGATCGTAGCGGTGCCGATCTGCTTCATGTTGCTGATCGACTGCGTCTTCTTCGCCGCGTCCTTAGCTTGGGCGAAAACAGGGAAGAGAATGGCGGCCAGAATCGCGATGATCGCGATGACAACCAGGAGTTCGATGAGGGTAAAGGCTTGTCGTTTCATTCGACAGAGATCTCCGTGATCAAGCGTCCAGGCACCCGGGGGTGCCCTTCATGCAACGGGCTATGATAGCCCATTCTGTCTAAGAACGTAAAGATTCAGTAAAGGTTCCCCCGTGATCTCACGAGGAACAGGTATTTTTGTTGGCCTCATTCAAGGTGCGTCGAACCTCCAAAGGAACCTGGGTCTAAGGACCGCATCCGGTAAGTTTGGAGGAGAGTCGTCATGCGAATTTCCGTTCAACTTTACACACTCCGCTCTAGCTTCGAGAAATCGGTTTGGGGCACCTTTGATCAACTCGCCGAGGCAGGATTCAAAAACGTTGAACTCGCCGGCCTCTACGGGATGACCCCCGACGAACTCGCCGCCGGTCTCAAGGAGCGGGGAATCACCGCCCACTCCACCCACATGGGATTCGGTGACCTGGAAGGGAAGACAGAAAGCGTGGTGGCCTTCGCCAAAGCGTTCGGATTGGATACCGTCGTTATCCCCTGGCTGCAAATCAAGGAATTCTCGGGCGGCTGGAAAGAGGTTGGCGAGCGCGCTACCGAAGTTGCCGCCGAACTGAAGCCCCACGGAATCAAGGTCGCCTACCACAACCACGATTTTGAGTTCCAGCGCGTCGGAAGCGGTGACACGGGCTACGACATTCTCTTCCAACATGCCAGCGATGATGTCCTCGCCGAAGTGGACATCTACTGGGTCAAGAAGGCCGGATTTGATCCGGTGCGCATGCTGAAGCAAATGAGTGATCGCTTGCCGCTGGCTCACTTCAAGGACATCGACGAGGAAGGATTCTTCACTCAAGTCGGGCAGGGCAGCATTGATTGGCCGAGCGTGATCGAAGTCTGCAAAGCCGCGAAAACCAAGTTCGCCATCATCGAGAACGACCAGCCGAAGATCGATCCGGTCGACGCGGTGGTTCAGAGCCGTCAGTACCTGTTGGGTCTCGGCCTCAAGGACTGATCCCCGAACATTGATTCAGCATGATTCGAGCGGTGGTTTTCGATCTGGGGGGTGTGCTTGTGCGCATCCACCACACCTGGGAAGCCGCCGCTCGTGCTGTTGGCGTTTCGGGCAGGGAGATGCTTGGGCGTCTCGCCGACTATGCTCCGCTCAGCGACTACCAAGGGGGCATCCTCTCGGAGGGGAACTATCTCGCAACTCTCGCGAAGGATCTCAAGTGCTCCGTTCAGGAGGCTGGTCAGGTTCATGCCGCGATCCTTGGTTCCGACTACCCCGGGGCGGAAGATCTCGTGAACGAACTCAAGGCATTGGGCTTGCCGACTCTCTGCCTCAGTAACACCAACGAGCTTCACTACCAGGAGTTCTTTGGAGGCCGCTTCCCGGTCTGCAATGCCTTGGATCACTTGATCGCCAGCCACCGCATTGAGGCGAACAAGCCGGCTCCGGAAGCGTTTCAGGCTATCCAAGACTTGCTCCCGCGCAGCGAGGGCGAAGTGATTTTCTTCGACGATCACCCAGGAAACGTCGCGGGCGCTCTTGAGTTTGGCTGGCTGGCGAAGCAAATCGACCCCGGCGACGAAACCGGGGCCGATCCTGTGGCCCAGATGCGCGAAGAACTCGCGCGTCTCGGCGTGCTGCAGCAGCTCTAGTTCTTCACCAAGACCGCGGCAGGCTGGATGACGTAGCCTTCTTCGCCGTGGTAGTGCAGATCCAGGCCCGCTTCTTCCACCTCGTCCTCGCTGCGGAGCCCGATGGTTTTGTGGACGGCAAAGCCGATCAACCACGACCCGATAAAGGCGAACGCCCCAACCGCGACGACCGAAATCACTTGATTCCCGATCAGAGCCAAGCGGCCGGCCTCCAAATTGACGAGGGGGTTCACGGCGGGGCTGGCGAACACGCCGGTGAGGATCGCGCCGAGGAGGCCGCCCAGGCCATGGATCCCCACGACGTCAAGCGCATCATCGTAACCGAGCTTGTGCTTCAACTCAATCCCCAGACAGCAGACCGCCCCGCCGAAGAGCCCCATCAAGAGGGAGCTCCCAACCGAGACCAATCCGGCAGCGGGGGTGATGACCACCAGGCCGGCGACCAGTCCGCTCGCGCATCCGACCGCACTGACTCGCTTGCTGCGCAGCGACTCGATGGCCATCCAGCTGATCATGGCAGCGGCTGCCGCGACGTGGGTCGTGAGGAAGGCATTCAGAGCGATCCCGTCCATCATCAGGGCGGATCCGGCATTGAATCCGAACCACCCAAACCAAAGCATCCCCGCTCCCAGCAGGGTCAGCGTGAGGTTGTTGGGGGCTGGGGACTTTTCCTTGCGGTGTCCAATCAGGAGAACAAGGGCGATCGCGCTGACCCCACTGGCCAGATGCACAACCGTTCCTCCGGCGAAGTCAAGCGCTCCCAGCTTGAAGAGCCAGCCGTCGGCATTCCACACCCAGCAGGCAAGCGGAGCATAGATCAAGATCGACCAGAGGAGGGTGAAGAGGACGTATCCGCTGAACTTGATCCGCTCTGCAACCGCCCCGAGATCAGCGCCGGGGTGATGATGGCGAACTTCATCTGGAAGAGCATGAAGAGCGCCGCGGGAATCGTCTGAGTGCCGTAGGGGGTCGTCAAGCTCACCCCGTTCGCAAGGAAGTATTGGAACCCTCCAATGAACCCGCTCGGGGCTTTGTCGAAGGCAAGGGTGAAACCAATCAGCACCCACGAGAGACTGACCAGTCCCATCGTGACGAAGCTCAGCATCATCGTGTTGAGCACATTCTTCTTGCGGACTAAGCCACCATAGAAGATCGCCAGGGCAGGAGTCATCAAAAGGACAAGGGCCGTCGCGACAATCATCCAGGCAGAATCGCCTTTGTCAATGGCGGAGGAAGATTCGGCGGCAAAAGCAGGCAGGGAACACCCGAGAAGGCCGAAAAGCAGGAGAGATCGAAGATTTCGCATCGCAGTTCTCGCAATAAAGGGACAGATAACCTCGTGGCAGGCAATGCCACAGGCTTCTCGTCCGCGAGAAGCGGCTCGACGCGTCGGCGACGTCTTCTGGATCGTGCGCGACCGACCGTTGATTTGTCAAGTTTATGATCAGAAAATGCCTTGGAGCGCGCTTGAGTGAGAGGGAAACCGCCGGAGGTTAAGGAGGAGATCGTCGGCACTGACGATCCTCCTGGCATCATCGCCGAGCATGAGGCAGCTGGTACTGTCGATCCGGAGCGGTACCACGTTGATCGAACGGTGCAAGTGCATGGACGTTCGACTCGAACGAGAACTCCGGTTGGAACATCGATGTCCACGCGGCCCCAAGCATCGGAGCCAGGTGGAATCCTAGCCGCAGAGCCGCCTGAAAGTCAAGATTTGGCCCGGTTTTCCACCATGAACACGAACAAAATGCTCCACGCGGCTTGGCAACCCGCGCTCACCACGAACTGCAATCGCTCCGGCAAGGTGTAGATCATCGCTACCACCGGACCCCAGAAGAACCAACACATCACGACCCCTGGGGCGACGTTCTTCATGTATCGCTTCGGCGAGTAGCCGTCGAGCAAAGCGTCAAAGTTCCACTCGGCTTTGCGCCAGGCGAACATCGCGGTCGCAAACGGAATCGAGAGGAACGGCGTGAACACGAACATATCGAACGCGACTTTCTGGATGAGAATCCAAGCGTTCGTAGTGGGGCCAAAAGCTGCATCGAGGAACTTGTAGAGCCCCCACACCAGCCCGCCCGTGAGGCCGTACACCAACCCAGCGAAGCTCCACCGACCCCACCACTCCTTGTTGATGGTCGGGATGCGTCCGACAAGAGTCTTGGCGATCTCGGGGAGAAACCCTCCGGTGACAAAGCCCGATCCGAGGATGAAAATCCATCCCGCTTGATCCTTGAAGTTGCTGAACCCCACCAGCCCGCCCCGGATCGGCTCGAAGATGAAGTAGCCCACGACCACCGTGAGCACGATGAGCTGAATGAGGAGCATGGGCGGCCAACTTGCCTTGACTGCTTCCCAACCTTGCCGGAAAACAGATTTCTCCTTCGCCTCATCCATGCCGTAACGGACGTTACCGCGCCGCATCGCGCTGGTTCGGGACACGGCTGGACTTCTGGCGGGTGCGTTCTAGGTAGGATTCATTTCATGCTCAAACAAGCACTCGTCGTGATCGGTTTTGCGGGCGCTCTCGCCGCCCAGGCGCAGCTCCCATTGGATGCAGCCATCGAGACGGGAACGGGTTACAACCGAGCCATTCCCACGCCGGACGTTTCGATTTTTGTGCGGCTGGGAACCAGGCATCTGCGGAGTCATGAAGCCGACGACTACTTCCGCGCCGTCGATGCCGCCAGCGATCGCGTCGTCGTGAAGCGGTACGGGCAGAGCTACGGCGGGCGGAACCTTTCCTACGCCGTTGTCTCCTCGCCTGAGAACCTCAAGAATCTCGAGTCGATCCTGAACCGCAATCGGCGACTCACGTACGACGCGCCCCAGGTCACGAAGGCAGAGATGGACAAGATGCCCGTGGTGCTCTGGGCGGGATTTGGCATCCACGGGAATGAAGCGAGCGTCGTCGAGGCGGCGTGTTTGAGCCTCTATCACTTGGCCGCCGGAACAGATGCGAAGATCAAGAAACTTCTCGATGAAGCGGTCATTGTGATCCTGCCGAACATGAATCCCGATGGGCGTGATCGCTTTGTTTTTGGCGTCAACAACGCCCGTGGCGCGACGTTCAACGCAGATGGCCAAGACTGGGAGCGCAGTTCGTCATGGCCCGGCGGTCGGGTGAGCCACTACTGGTTCGATCTCAACCGCGACTGGATGCCCCTCACTCACCCCGAAAGTTTTGGTCGCCAAGAGCTGTTGCTCGAGTTTCGCCCTCAGGTCGTGCTGGATTACCACGAAATGGGGAATCGAGGGTTCTTCTTCCAGCCAGGCGTGGCGACGCGCAACAATCCGCTCCAGACGGCGGAGAACCGTGATCTCACCCAGCGATTTGCCAACAACACCGCGCGGGCTTTGGAAAGCGTCGGAACCCACTACTTCAGCGGAGAGCGATTCGACGACTTCTACATCGGCAAGGGCTCGACCTACGCCGATATGATCGGCGCGGTCGGGATTCTCTACGAACAAGAAGCCACGAGCGCACTTGTCAGCTCGGGCAGCGGACTCACGTTTGCTGAGAGTATCCGGAATCAGGTAGCGACGTTCATTTCGGCGGCTCAGTCGGCTCAGGCGATGCGCCTTGATCTGCTGGAGTATCAGCGGAACTTCTGCGCGTCGGCCCTGAAACCGGGGGGAACCGTGACCGGCTACCAAGTGGCGGACGACGACGCCGGTCGGAATCTGATCCAGCTCGTGATGGCTCATGGGATTTGGGTGCGGCGTCAGCCCGAGGGCTATGTGATTACGGTGGCTCAGCCGCTCGGGACGCTGGTTCGCGCGATGTTTGACCCCATCACCAAGTTCACGGACGACGAGTTCTACGACATCTCCGCTTGGTCTTTGCAGTACGCAATGGGAGCCAAAGTCACGCCGATCTCGACGACTACGGAGGGGAAGGTGGTATCCGAGGCTCTGCACGAAGAGGGCGCGTTTGCTCCGGCGGAAAAGCCAGTCGGGCACGTGGCCAAATCGGGGCGGATGGGATTCCATGCTCTCGTTGCCGATCTGATGCGGCGAGGTCGATCCGTGCGATTCGCGGAGAAGGCGATCGGGCATGCCCAGCCGGGCGATGTGTTTGTCCCGATCCAGGCAGGAGATGAAGCCTTGATGAAGGAGCTCGCCATGGCGCATCGTGTGGAGGTTGTGGGGGTTCCGGGGCAGACCGGGGAAGTCGTGAGCTGGGCGGGAGGGGCCCTGACCACGATCTCGCCACGCAGAATCGCTCTCCTCGTCGGCACGGGAGTAGATGCGAACAACGCGGGCGAGATTTGGCATCACTTTGACCAGAAAATGGGTCACAACGTGGTTCTGCTTCCGGCTTCCGCGACTCGAGTGGCAGATTTGGCCGACTACAACGTGATCTTGTTTGCGGGCGGCTCGCTCCCTGCCGCGTGGTCTGCGGCTCTGGCGACGTGGGTGCAGGGCGGAGGCACCTTCATCGCGAGTAGCTCCGGCGCCACGTGGGCGGCAAGCACCGATCTTTGGAAGCTCGACACGGTGCGCTACACCTCCGACGTTCGCGGGTTGGCTTACGGCGATATTGGTGAAGAACGAGGGCGACACGATCTGCCGGGATCGATTTTCCGGGTGGAGTTCGATCCCACTCATCCCCTCACGTTTGGGGGAACTCAGCCTTATTCGTTCCGCGAGTCGGGAGTGTTCTTGGCGACTCCGCCTGAGCCAGGGTCTGTGGTGGCGCGCTATGCGTCGGAGCCGCTCGTTGCCGGGTACGTCTCGGAGAAGGTTCTGCCCCTTGCAGGTGGCCGTCCCGCGATTCTCGCCAAGCCGAGCGGGGCCGGACGGATCGTCCTCTTCGCCGACAACCCGTTCTTCCGAGGCTTCTTCACCGCCCAGTCACGCACGTATCTCAACGCTGTGTTCTTCAGCGGGGCGTTCTAAGGAGGAGAGCCTTTTGAAAAAAACTTCCCCTAGCCGCGAGCGACTGGGGGAAGTTGTGAATCGAATCACCAACCTCGATCTTAGTGATCGTGGTGGTGCTCTTCGGCCTTTTCAGGCAGTTCAGCGATGGCGCACTCGGTGGTGAGGAGCAGGCCGCTGATGCTGGCGGCGTTTTGCAGAGTGGTGCGAACGACCTTGGCCGGGTCAACGACGCCTGCCTTCAGCAGGTCTTCGAACTCCAGGGTTGCGGCGTTGAATCCGATGCCCTTCTTGCCGTTCTTCACGCGATCCACGATCACGCTGCCTTCGACGCCCGCGTTGTGAGCAATCGTGCGCAGAGGAGCTTCGATGGCCTTGCGGATGATGTCCACGCCAATTTCTTGGTCGCCATCGCCCTTCACCGCACCGAGAGTATCGGCGCCGGCTTGGATGAGCGCGGTTCCGCCGCCCGGCACGATGCCCTCTTCGAGAGCCGCGCGGGTGGCTGCGAGAGCGTCTTCCATGCGAGCCTTCTTCTCCTTGAGAGCGGTTTCGGTGGCAGCGCCCACCTTGATGACGGCCACGCCGCCGCTCAGCTTCGCCAGTCGCTCTTGGAGCTTTTCCTTGTCGTAGCTGGACTCGGTGGTCTCAATGGCGCGCTTGATTTGGGCGATGCGGCCGTTGATGCCGTCCTTCTTGCCCTTGCCGCCGACGATCGTCGTGTTGTCCTTGGTGACCACAACCTTGCTGGCGGTGCCGAGCATGGCGAGATCAACATTCTCCAGCTTGAGGCCCAGCTCTTCGGTGATGAACTGACCGCCGGTGACGATGGCCATATCTTCCATCATCGCCTTGCGTCGCTCGCCGAATCCAGGAGCTTTCACCGCGACGACCGGCAGGTTGCTGCGCAGTCGGTTGAGAACCAGGGTGGCGAGGCACTCATTTTCGATGTCTTCCGCCACGATGACCAGAGCCTTGCCGCTTCGGAGAACCTTTTCGAGCACCGGAACCAGGTCTTGAACCGTGCTGATCTTCTTCTCATAGAACAGGATCATCGGGTCTTCGAACACGGTTTCCATGCGGGCCGGGTCGGTGATGAAGTACGGCGAGAGGTAGCCCTTGTCGAACTGGAGACCGTCCACGATCTCGAATCCGGTCTCGGTGCCCTTGCTCTCTTCCACGGTCACAACGCCATCCTTGCCGACGGTGTCGATGACCTCGGAGACCATCGCGCCGATTTCAGGATCGTTTGCGCTGATCGTGGCCACTTCGTTCATGCCCTTTCGATCCGTCACTGGCTTGCTCATCTTCGCGATTTCTGCGACGATGGCATCAACCGCCATCTCGATGCCCTTCCTGATCTGCATCGGGTTGCTGCCGGCGGCGACGTTGCGGGCGCCTTCCTTGTAGATGGCCTGCGCGAGAACGGTGGCCGTGGTGGTTCCATCACCGGCGAGATCGTTGGTCTTGCTGCTGACTTCGCGGATGAGCTGTGCGCCCATGTTCTCGAATCGATCCTCGACTTCGATCTCCTTGGCAATGGTGACGCCGTCGTTGATCACAGTCGGGGAGCCGAACTTCTTTTCGAGGACGACGTTGCGTCCTCGGGGGCCAAGGGTGACCTTCACCGCGTTGGCGAGCTTGTCGACACCAGCTTCGATTTGCTTGCGGGCGTCGTTGCTAAACTTGAGTTCCTTTGCTGCCATTTCTTTATTTTGCTCCTGCCTTCGCCTTTTCTTCGATGACCACGCCGAGCACATCGTCGGCGCGCAGGATCACGTAGTCCACGCCTCCGACCTTGACTTCGGTGCCGCCGTACTTGCCGTAGAGCACCACGTCACCCACGGCGATATCGACGGGGGCCTTTTCGCCGCTGTCGAGAGTCTTGCCGGGGCCGACGGCGAGAACTTTGCCGCGCTGGGGCTTCTCTTTGGCCGAATCGGGAAGGATGATGCCGCCTGCCGTGGTTTCTTCGGCGGTCGCGGGTTCCACAATGATGCGGTCGTGCAACGGTTTCAGATTCATAGTGTTTCTCTCACCATGAGGAGAAGACGAATTTTCTCCTCAAGAGTATGATTAGCAGTGTACCAGTGAGACTGCTAAGGCTCAAGTTGGCAGTCTCAGGTTAGGACTGCTGGACCCCTCGAGACTCCGTACTCGGATGGTGAGAAGGATTCATCGCTTCCTAAAAGGGCCCGGCACAAACAGAAAAAGTGGGCGGTGCGTGGCACAGCCCACTTCTTTCCCTAGAGCTTCGAAGCCTAGCCAATCGCCATCGGCATGACGACGCAGAACGTCTCATCCGTGCTCTCCGTGGGGCGGAGGACGGCGGGGCGGGAGCTTTCGGTCATTTCGGCGCGGATGCCTTCGCCATCCAGAGCCTGGAGGGCGTCCATCACGTACTTGCCGTTGAACGCGATTTCCACATCGCCGTTCTTGCTGATGATCGTCACTTCTTCCTTCGCTTCGCCCTTATCCTCGCTGCGAGCAGAGATCACGACCTTGTCTCCATCGCCGCGGAACCGGATGCGATTGGCGTTGTCGCGGGCCAGGATCATTGCGCGCTTCACATTGTCATAAAGCTCGCCGCGATCCATCGTCCAGGTGCGGGTGTATTCGCTCGGAACCACGCGCTCCCAGTTCGGATACTGACCGCTTAGAAGCTGGCTGACCACCTTCGCCTCGCCGATATCGACGATGAGGCGAGCCTCATCAAAGCCCAGCGACACCACATCATCATCGCCCAGATTCAGGTTCTTGATGATGCGGAGCGCCTTTTCCGGGACAATCGCGGTGATCGAGGTTCCGATGCCTTCTTGATTGATCTTGTGAACCGCCATGCGGTGGGTGTCGGTGGCCACCAGGGTCAGCACGGAGCCATCGTAGCTGCACATCACGCCATTGAGCACGGGGCGGCTGGAGTCATCGCTGACCGCGTAACTCACGGCGCTGATCGCCCGATTCAACTGGTTCGATTTCAGGTTGAGCGAACCAGAGACTTCCATCGCCGGGATCGGCGGGAACTCGTCGGCGGGGAAGGCCACCAGCTTCCACTCCGACATCCCGAGTCGGAGATACACCTGCGTGCCTTCCAGGCTGATCGCGACCTCGCCCTCTGGCAGTTGGTTCACGATGTCGCTGAGGAGCTTTTGCTGAACGCAGACCGAGCCCGTGTCGCTCACATTAGCCGCGCAGACGGCTTGAGCCCACATTTCGCCATCGCATCCCAGCAGAGTCAGGCCACCCTCCTTGGCCTCCAGTCGGATCGAGGAGAGGACAGGCAGCGCGGTACGCACGCTGGAAGCCGCTGCGGCAATCCCGAGGGCGGTACTGAGGTCTTTTCGTGTTACGGTCGCTTTCATGGAGTCAATTCCAATTCAATAGTGTGAGTCTAGCGGACTCAGCCGAACATCGGCAACTGGTACTGGGTGCCAGGTTGGGTCTCCGATTGTTCCGGCGAAAATGGGTTTTCGGGAAGGTCGCTCGCGGCGGTGTGCATCTTGAAGAGGATGCGCAGATGGTCGGCCTCGCTGAAGCCCGGGGCAGGCATCGTGTGCAGCAGATCAACCAAAGTGCGAGCCTGGCTCATATCCATCGCCAGAGAGGGGTCGGTTTGGGCGGCTTGCTCCAGCAGAGCGACCAAGTCTTCGGGCAGTTCATGCCCGGCGTAAAGATCCACGAGTTTATGATAAAGATCATTCATTTCAGCTTCTCCAACGAGCCGCCGAGTTTCTCGCGCAGCGCTCTGCGACCGCGGTAAAGCCGCGATTTCAGTGCTGGCACGCTTATGCCCAACGTATCGGCCGCTTCTTTGGCCGAAATATCCTCAAGATCACACAGGATCAGGGGTTCGCGGTAATCCATCGGGAGATCATTCAGCGCTTGCTGAACCGTCACCCTCAGAGCTGCCCGTTCCTCTGTTCCACTGTAATGAGCCTCGGTCGGAAGCTCAAGCAGTTTGTGCTGGCGCATCTTGTCGATGCACAGGTTGCGGGCGATGCGGAACAGCCACGTCTTGAAGGCTCCATCGGCTCTTAAATCGGCCGATCTTCGGAGAACCCGCAAGAACGTCTCGGCGGTTGCATCTTCCGCGTCTGTCCGATTCCCCAGCATCCGGTACGTGTACCGAAAGATTTTCTCTCCGTACAGTTGGTACAACCCTCCCATCGCGGAGGAGTCGCCTTTTGCAAGGGCGGTCAGCCAGCGCTTTTCTGCTAATGAGTCATCGCGAGGATTGCTCGACATAAGAGACGGGGGACTCCACCAATTCGACGCAGAAAGTATAGCCGACTCCCGAACCTTTGCCGGGTGGAATCGGCAAGAGCCTGTGGAGAACTCGGTGCAGCGGCAGCTTACAGAACCGTCGGCAACGAGACCGCGGTGATCTTCGGCTGGTTGGCCGCCACAGGGTCGCCTTCGACACCCGAGATGATGATCAAATACACCCCGCCCGCAACGAAATTGAGGTTCGCCGTCGCAAAGGTGCCATCCGCGCCATCGCGCTTGGCAATCCACGTGGACGGACCGCTATCGACAACCAAAGTGGACGTCGTGCCGCTTTGAATCCCGCCGGTTTGGAACTGCGGGATGTCTCCCGGATTCTGGAACCTGATCGCAGGGGTCGATGTGCCGGTTCCGCGCTCCAGGGCGTGAACCACGATCAGACGAGCCTTGCTGCCCACCGGTCGCTCACGATCCACGGTGAAGGTGGTGAATCGGAATCGCTTCAGCTCTTCGCCCGCCGCAAAGTTCACCAATCCATGGGCCAGCACGACATTGTCTGAGTTCTGGTTGAAAACGATCGCCTGTCGAGCCAATTCGGCTCCTCCCGCGCTGTGAACCGAGACATCGTAACCATCCACATCCGGCCCTTCAAAATCGACTTCCACAAAGCCCGGGGTGTTCGCGCTGTAGGCCAATCCGGCTGCTTCCACTTCGTCGTTCAGCCGATAGGTGATGCTTCCCGCATCTGGGGAGGCGTTCACGAACATGAGTTCCGGCTTGATGATGCTTCCATTTCCCGAACCTCCGCATCCGGAGAGAACGAGGGCGGAAACAGCCACGGCGATGATGGAGAGCTTGCGCAACATCGTCTGCAAGGATACCAGATCAAGGGTTGGGAACGGCCCGTCCTTACTCTGAGCCCGCCAAGCCAGAATTCTGCGCTGCCTGCAGTTTCGAGGCCGCCTCGACGTAGGCAGGGTAGAGCGTGGTGTAGCAGAGACCGCACCCAAACAAACTGGTGCGCACGGCCTCCGCCAAGGTCTGTCCGCATCCGGGGCAAGGGTCGGAGGCGGGGTCTCCATGCAGGGCGAGGATGAACTCGCCCAGGGCCGGAACCCCAGTCGTGTGGTCAACATCCTGAGCTTCGATCCGCTGACGGTCGCCGTGAGGAAACTTGACTGAGATCCTCATGTCATTGCTCTCCCCGCAGTTTTGGGGTTGCAGTGCTCGCTTTTAGCCTCGCTCCACCGTCGGAGTCACGGACGAGTTGCAATCCTCGCCCTCTCCAAACTCCGTTTGGGGAGGGTGGCCAAAGGCCGGGACGGGCGGCATCACCACGCCGCTGTGAACTCGACGCCGTCGCCGGAGCGGTACGGACACCGCTCCGCGAAATGCGCTTCAAATTAGAATGCGGTTCCGCGAGTCGTCTCATCTCGGAACAGAGCGATGATCTGCTTCGTTAGTTCGCCAGGCTTGCCCGTCCCAATCGGACGCTCGTCCAGGCTGATCATCGGAATCACCTCGGCGGCTGTTCCCGTCAGAAACGCCTCGTCTGCGCTCAGAATATCGTATCGGGTCATCGTGTCTTCGACGACCGTGAATCCCGCTGCTTTTGCGAGCGCAATAACCGTGTCGCGGGTGATGCCCTGTAGCAACCCGCTGGAAGGGTGAGGAGTTCGCAGAACGCCATCCTTGAAGATGAACAGGTTGTCACCGGTGCATTCCGCCACGTAGCCTTCGTGGTTCAGCATCAGCCCTTCGCCCGCGCCGGCTCGGTTGGCTTCTTCCTTGGCCAGGATATGGTACGCATACCGACCGATGCACTTCAGCCTCTGGTCGAGCGTGCTCGGGGGAGCGACACGGTAGCTGGTCGTGATGACTTTCAGGCCGGTTTCGTACGCCTCGGGCGGATACAGCGCGAGCGTCGAAACCATGATCATCACGTTGGCGTTCGTTTTCACCGCCTTCGGGTCGAGTCCAAGCCCCGTGCCGCGCGTGACATTCAATCGGATGTAGCCATCTTGAATCTGAGCCTGGCGGCACACATCCAGAATCTGCGCCTTCATCTCTTCTTGAGTCATTTCGACCTTGAAGTTCATGAACTTGGCTCCGTGATAGAGCCGGGTGAGGTGCTCGTCCAGCTTGAAGACTTGACCGCCGTAGATGCGGATGCCCTCAAAAAGTCCGTCGCCATAGAGGTGCGCGTGATCCGCCGCAGGGACAGACGCGGTCTCGATGGGACTCACAGTGCCGTTAAACCAGACAAGCATTGGCATGCCAATGAGTGTACCGGGAGGTTCTCGAACGCCGCCCCTCGGCTAGGACAGGGCCCGGTTTTGACCCGCGACTGATAAAGAAACCTACACTTTCTCGTCCATAATCCAGAACCGCACCGATCTCGGCGCGGTCTATTGGTTGGAGATGAAGGGTAGTCGCTGGCTTTGGCTCATCGTGCCGGGGATTCTGGGGGGTGGCGTTTTTGCCGTCCTCAAGAACCTGGAGGCTCAATATGTTCCGCGAGTCTGGCCGCCGCAAACAATCGCGGGCAAGACCCTGACCGGATCACCCGGAAAGGTGAAGGCGGAAATCAACAACTGGTGGAACGAGGCGTCGAGCCGCGAGCTGTCATTGTCCTCTCCGCAATTCAAAAAGGCTTCCTACAAGGGAAGTCTGACGGAGCTCGGCGTGAGCCTTGACACCGAGGGGCTCGCAAAGTCTGTCCGAATGACCGAATTCTGGCCCGATCTCATCGGCGCCTACGGCCGGGCATCCGCCGAGACCGTCGCCCTGAATTGGCACCCATTTCTCAGCGTCTCGACTCCACCGGAGCTTGTTGAGTTCGTCAAAAAGCAATCTGATACAGGCCAAGACGCCCGAGCAACCCTCGAAGGCGGGGAAGTCAAGCGCGTTTACGAAGGGCCGAGTTTTTCGCTCGTCGAAGACAAGTTTCCTGAAGCCATTGCCCTCGCGATTGACCAGGGCTCCGACGTCGAACTCCCGCTTGAGATCGGCAAAAAGCAAGTTCCGGATGATGAGCTGGATCGAGTGAAAAAGGTCATCGCCCGGTTCAGCACTACCTTCAACAATGGCCAGTATGCGCGCTCCTCAAACATCCGACTCGCGGCCTCGCGGATCAACGGTTTGGTGCTGATGCCGGGCGATTCGTTTAGCTTCAACGGCCACCTCGGTCAGAGAACTCCGGCGAAGGGCTTCAAGGAAGCCGGGGTCTATGTCAACGGTCGCCACGACACCGATGTCGGAGGCGGGATCTGTCAGGTAAGCACCACGCTCTACAACGCGGTGATGATCGCCGGGCTCAAAACAACCGCTCGATCTCCCCATTCGTTGCCCGTTCCTTATGTCCCGCTGGGCCGAGACGCTGCGGTCAGTTTCCCGAACCCAGACCTCAAGTTTGTCAACAACACCGATGCCCCGGTTGCTCTTGCCGCAAGCGTGGTAAAGGGCAAAATCGAATTCGCGATCCTGGGCGAGGAAAAGCTGGACCGGGAAGTGAAGTTCGAATCGCGACTCCTCAAAACCTGGTCGCACGGCGAGAAGTTCGTTGATGATCCCAGCCTGCCGCCCGGCAAGACGAAGCTCGTCGACAAGGGTGGATCAGGTCGGAGTGTGCGAACCTGGAAGGTGATCTACGAAGGCGGCAAAGAGGTCAAGCGGATCGATCTTGGGGTCAGCACCTACCGCGGCGGCCCGAGAATCATTGCCCGAAACAATCGTCCGGCACCGCCAAAGCCAACCGAACCAGCCGGAGAAGCCGCGCCCGTTGATTCGGCTCCTCCGACCTTACCGACGGGCGGCTAGAGCCGCTCGCGATCGATCTTCATCAGGCTGAACTGTTGCCCCTGATAAATCGTCGTGCCAAACGGCGACAGATCGGTCGCCGGGAGCTCGCCAAACGCTTCCGGATTCGGGATCACGACGTACTCGATCCCGGTGCGAGTCAGGATCTCCCGGATCTCCTCGGGCGAGGCCATGGCGAAGAGCCGCTCGACATCCTGGCGCCGATTTCCGTAGTCAGGTGTTTCGCTCCAGTGACCGGCGTAGGTCGTCGCCCCGGCAAGGCCCGAAAGAATCGGATTCAGATCCGGGATGTAGGGGGGGATGAAGGGATCCTCGGGAACGTTGATCGACACCCCCGGACGAGCCGCCACGACCTTCCGGCCGGGAATTTGATGCAGTTCTCGGACAATCGCCTTGACGTCGGCACTGTAGAACACTGTCTGGACTTTGGTCGTCGCCACGTTGCTCCGGATCAGAGTGAGTTCGCGCTGGAACCAATACAGCGACGAGGCACTCATCACCGCCACCGCGAGAGCCGTCACCAGATTTCGGATGTTCCGCGCCGAATCTTTGGGCACTTGCTGGTCAATCCGGCGGAGAATGACCTCGACGCCCAGCGCGGCAAGAACCGCCCAAGGCAAGGCTAACCCCATCGCCAGTTTTCGCTGGAATAGCTGCGGGAAGAATGGGGCCACGGCTCCGATCACCGCCCAGGCGTAAAAGAGATTCCACCCCAGACCTTTTCGCGCCCCAAGTGCGACCACGCCAATCGCCGCGACGAAACTCGCAGCAAAAGCGCCCTGAGTCATGAAGTACGCCTTCTCGGAGTCAAATCCTGTGGCGGCAATCGCCAACGCGCCGAAAAGCGCAACGAGCGATCCCGGAGCTGCCCATTTTTGCCATCCCTCTCGGCCCGAGGCCAAGGCCGGCAGACTCAGGAGGACAAGGGGGAAGATGCCCACGAGGATCTGGCGGAATGTCGGCGAGAACGTCTCCGTGGCGGCCCGAGCCTGGAATACGGTGTCCTGAGACAGCACGTTCATGAACCAAAGGGCGGCGGGAATCGTGCCTAGACCGATCACCACGGCGCGTGCGAGCCACTGGCCGCTGAACTCCTTGCTCACCAGAGTGGCCACAAGAAATCCGATGAGCACGAACGTGACAAGCAGAACGTCGTAGCTGTGAATGTTCATCAGCAGGAGCATGGCCGTGGCTCCAGGCAGAACCGATTTCCATGATTCTCTGGCCGCCACCACCGAGTTCATGGCCCACAGAATCAAGCATAAGCTGACCATGAAGAGCCCGTTTGTGAGCATGGAAGGGAAGACGAGAACCTCCGGCTGCCACACATCAACGGGGAGCCGACGCTCCAGAAATCCGTTCACCGGATTCGTGCTGGTCATGTTGAGCCGCCCGAATGGCTCCCAGACCATGAACCCCAGGCCCCCGCCAAAGCAGCCCAGGATCATGGCAAGCTTAGAGGCAAAGATGCTGAACTCCAGCTTTTTCACGAACTTGCCAAGCAGAATCACGAAGAGAAACGTAAATCCGATCCGGGCCAGATTCGCAACCAGCGGCAGGGCAACTTCCGGCCCCATGCCTTCAAAAACCCGGGCAATCGTTCCCAGAGCCCAGAAGTAAAGGTGGATTGTCAGACCTGGCTGCTGCTCCACGGCAAATCGATTCTCGAACATGAACCGACCCTCCATGGCCTGATGCATCCACGCTGCATAAACCATGTGGTCATCGGCATTGAACTGAGCTCCCAAGTAGAACCCACCGCTCGGTGTCGCCAACCAGGCAATGAGCATCGGGATCGCGGCCAGCACCGTCGCCACCAGCGCCAGACGCCACGAGAACTGCGTGAGCTTTTCCTGCTTCAGATCCTCGTTTGCGGCGGCCTTTTTCGGGGTCGGCTCGTTGATGACAATGCCGTCGCTGTCGTTCGGCTCAGGCGCGGCATCCTCGCTTCCCAGACCTTCGTTCACGGGTTCATCGCTCACGGCGTTGGGGGTTCCTTGCCCAGGCTCTTGTAGATCATCACGATCTGATCGTCCCACTCCTTGGCCTTGGCATGGGTCGGATCAAGCTCTTGAACCTCGCGGAAGAGCCCAAGAGCTTGCGGATACTTTTCCATCGGACGCAGAACAGGGCTGAGAACCACCACTTCGCCGAAGGCGAACGCGGCCTCGACCAGGGCTCGCTTATCGGCCTCGCTCTTGCTCTTCGCGTAGGCGGCTTTTGCGGATTGATAAGCCGCCTCACCCGACTTCAACTCAGCACGGGCTTGGTCCACTTTGTTCGTCGCAGGGGCGCTCGCGATTTCTCCCTGAAAGAGCACGAGCGCGACGATCGCTGGCATCATAAAGGCATTCTAGCCCAGGATGGCCTCAAGCGTTATCGGGCTTGCGGAGCGTGGCGAGCTTTCTCGCGCTCTTCCAACTGCTCCAAGGCAAGTTGCAAGGCTCGGGCGGCCGCGACGGCGTCTTTCGCCGGAGGATTCACCACGATCAAGTGCCGAACCCGAGCCACCGCATCCACCACCTCGGGAGTCGTCGCGGGCAGCAGATCCTCATTTTTCACGGTGAGCGGAGCGCGTAAGGAGCTCCGAATCCGATCGTAAGCGGCATTCAAGACCATCGAAAGTGCCTGATCTCGCCGACCCGCACGCATCAAGACAAGGGAAAGAGCATCAAGAACATCCCTCGCGCCTCGAGTCTGCAGATTCTCGCGATCGGGGACGCCAAATCGGCGGCTCCAGGTGAACAAAACCAAGGCAATCAGGGCAAAAAACTGCCAGCGTGCCACATCAGCCCACGCTCCCAACTGGCGCAAGTGGTTGGGGGCTTCGGCATTCCCCGCACCCGCCTCCAAAACCACCAACGTCTGATTCTTGTCGACGAATCGGGTGATGGCCTCCATCCACGCGGCGGCATGATCGTTTTGCGCGAGCATGCGGTTCGAGCCAGTATGCCCGTGGCGAATCCACATCGCCACCCCTTTGTAGTACGGGCGGACAAAGGCGAAATCGCTCTCTTTCCCCTCGATGAGCGGAAGCTCGCCCTCCGCCGACTTGAACGGCGGAATAGTTTGTTCCCAACCGTCAAAGTCCGGAGGAGTCTCTGCGAGGATCTGATACTTTGCCCCTGTCGCCCGCGAGGTGAAAGTCTGAGGCTTCATTGCCACCAGATCGGAATCCCTCAGTCGGTCGTTGATCCAGACCCGAATTCCTCGCCCGCCTGACCTGATGAACGCGAGATAATTCTCCTCAAGTTCGCTCTGGGCTGGATCCTCCAGGTTGGAAGACAGCGGGCGCGGGAAGATCGGAACGCTTCCTGGTCGAAGGCGTGGGCGAATGCTTCGATCAATCACCACCCGATAGCCAGAGCGGCGGAGCAGTTCCACCACCGCAGCCATCCCCGATTCCTTCGTGCTTGTCGCGCTTGGGTTCGTCCGAACCTCTCGCTCGCCCATCAAAATCAGGATCGAGGCCACAATCAAGATGAGGGCCAAGCCGGCGGCAAGCCTCGGCAAGATGCTCACAGATCTCTTCAACTCGCCGCCTCCCGCGCGCCGAGAAGTTGTGAGATGCGGGTGTACTGCTCGCGGAACCAATCGTAGTCGCTCCGCCCATCAACGATCGAGCCGTACCAGACGAGGTCGAATCGCTGCGTGACTCCTCGGAAGTCAAGGTCGCGCGGAACCCTGGTCGAGCCTTCGATCCTGGCCAGGTGCTCCCAGTTCGTTTCGTAGCGAAGGAATCTCGCGATTCCGTGATCGTCCGCTTTCATCAGCAGAGCCAGATAGAGCGCGCGGACGGCTCGTCGGTATTCGCCTTTCGCGGCAAGTTCGTCGGCTTGTCCGAGCCATTCGTCGGCGGTGCGATCGGGCTCGCCATCTTCCAAGAGACCGCCCGCAGACGTCTGTTTGTTCTGACGCTGCGGCAGGGCGATCTTCATGATCGCCCAGATCACAAACGCGACCACGGTGACGACAATGATGAGCCAAACCAGGTTCGTCAGACCCGAGGGGATCGACATGTTCGGTCGCTGACCTTCGCGTTCTGGTTGTTTGAAGAGGTTCTCAAACCACTCCTGAACCCTCCGGAAGAATGTCTCCATGCTCTCCCCAACCCAAGTTTCGCGCTGACGCGTCTCCCGGACTCGGTAGAGCGGATTCTCGAGAATCTCTTCGGCCTGTTTCTTGGGATCAAGAATGGACGGAGCGTTTCGAGAGGGGGAGGTGGGCAACACAGGCGGCGTCGTGGAGCCGTCGGGGGGAAGGCCTAAGCGATCCCGCTCGCGCAGCATCGTCACAACCTGATCGCGCTGCGCCTCCCACGAGAGGGAAGGATCCTGACCCTGGGTGAGAGGATCTCGCTTCGCATCGGGATCGGCGAGCAACCGGCGCCATTCGGTTTCGCTCTTTGCCTCTTCGGCGCGCTCGGTGAGATCCGCTTTCGCGAGAACCGGCAGCAACAGCACCAGAAGGAGGGAAATCCACCACTTCTTACTCAATGGTGCCTCCTCGTCGGTGGGCGACCGCATCCGCGACATCCTGGGCGAGAAGGCGAATATCCAGGGCCTCGATCTGCACGCGGCGATCAATGTAGAGGAGAGTCGAGACGATTGTCCAGAACGGCATCAGGAGCCAGATCGTGAGGTAACCAGGGATCAGCTCGAAGGCTTTGGCGAAGAACTGCCCCCAGATGGAGTTTGAAACAAACTCCGCGAAGGGGCCGGTTGAGGCGACAAAGTTCACCAGCAGACTCGCGCCCGTTTGCAGCCCGAGGAAGACGAAGAACATCACGATCCACGCCGTGATCACCGTGCCGCCAACCGATGGGACAGTTCGATAACTCTTGAGGAGGAGAATCCCTCGCTTCACGGCGGCGCGAATCGAGAGTTCAGGCTCCATCACGATCACGGCGGGGGAGAGAGTCACGCGGTAAAGGAGGAACGGCGTGAAGAACACAGCCACGACGATTGAGAAGACACCGAAAGCTCCGAGGAGAAACGCCTGGCTCGACCCCGAAGCCGTCTGCTCGATGACCGCCCCCGCCGCCAAAGCAAGACTCATCACGAGGAGGGGAAGCAAGGCGGTCAGGCCAAGGAAGAAGAGTAAGCCCATCATCTTCCAACTCAAGCGCGCAATCTGTTCGTTGGAGATTGCCGCCCGTTCTTCACCCAGGATGATGGGGGCGACGATTTGGGTCGAAACTGCCTGGCACGAGGCAAAACCGTACACAAATAGAGGAATCGCGACAAACGCGGTCAGGAGCAGCCCAATCCCGAGATCGGTCAGATTCACTCCCACCGTCCGGGCTTGCTGCATGAAGAGAGAGGGAAAGATGAACTGGATGAAGAACAGGGCAGAGATAAAGCAGAAGAATCCAGGGATCGCGGTGCGCGCCAGGAGGCTTCTCGCTTCACGCTGATAGATCCGGGTGGCGAGGTCGAAGATGCTGTTCGTCGCCATCGGGCGCACGAAGCGACGCCGCTCAATTTTGCGCAAGCGTTCTTCGTAAAGCTCGATCGGCCCCTGCTTCTCCATTCAATCCTGCGCTGTCAGCCCTTGACTCGGCTCCTAGTCTACTAAATACGTCCCGACCGACGCCGAGGACGCACCCGATTTCCCGGAATCCGTCTCGTTCAGGGACCAAGCGGCCCACCCTGCGAATACTCCCAGCCGTTCCGTGCGTCTCTAAACCCAGAACCCGGCAAGCTCGCGCTCTTGCCGACCCGAGGTGAGATCGAAGAATGAGCATGTTCGTTGCAATTGTTGCTGGGGCCGCACTCGGCCAGACCGTTGGCATTGACGATGTATGGCAAAGCGGACTCAAAGACGCCAGCTTCCGCATGAAGGTCGATAAAGCCTCTCAAAAGGAACTCCAGAAGATCAACAAGGACTTCGCGATGTCCTACCGATTCGACTACACCGATGTCGACATGAAGGAGCCGTTCATGCTCCGGCTGGAATCGGTGGTGGATCAAGAGCGACTCCTCTATATTGTCAACGGCCCGACTCGACTGATCAAGATCCCACGCGCGAAGATCAACAAGCGGGAGGATCTCAGCAAGTCGCCGGGCAAACGCCAGACGATTTTCGATTTCGGAATCATCGCGCCGAGCATCTTTAGCAACTACATGCAAGCCAAGTTCGTCCGGGTGGATCGAGCGACCAGCGACGCGGTGTTCGACGTCACCTACGTGCCGGCGCTGAAGGACGGCACGCGGCACCGCATTTGGGTGGATCGCGAGAAGAAAGTCGTGACGAAGCGCGAGTGGTACAACCAGAAAGGCGGATTCCTCCAGGCGACCTTCAACTATTCGAAGCCGCAGAAGTTTGGAACTCTCTGGATGAACACTCGGATGGATGTCTACAACGCGGACGGTAAGTTCGCGGGCGGCACCGATTTTGTCGGGATGAAGGTGAACCAGAATCTCGCAGCCACCATGTTCGCGGTGAAGTAGTTTCGCGGACACGGCGTCCACCCAGACTCAGAGATACCGACCTCTTGAAGGTCGGGGATCCTTGTCCTCCATTCGGCGATTTCTCGAAAGAATGAGAATCGTAGGATACGGTCTCGGTCACGAATTCCTCCCCCATCCTGGGGGAGGGCAGTGTGGGGGCCGCTCATGCGAGAGTCAGTGGTCATTCTGCCCCTCCCGGCCTTTGGCCATCGTCCCCGAGTCAAGCTCCGAGAGGACGAGTCCAGACACCTGCTGCGGGTTCGGTCGGCAGAGGAAAACGGAGATTTCCGAAAGAAATTCCGCCGCCATGCTGGGGGAGCAAGAAAGGGGCAATCCGCACAAGCCTCGGGACATCTGACCCTGTGGAAAACGCGAACGGTCCCAATCTGGAAGGCAAGCCTAGCACCACCCACCTTGAACCTGCCATGATTCCAAGTTGCCGCAACCTGCGGCGAGTGGCTTCGCAATGAGCCCCTGGTGATGAGTGTCCCGCGAACGCGATGCGGGCTACGCGATTTAATCCCCAGACGGCCGAGAAGCACAAGGAGACTCGCGTGCTACCAGGAATCTTAGGAACAAAAATTGGCATGACCCAAGTCTTCACGGAAGACGGGAAGATGATTCCCGTCACCGTGATTGAGGCGGGCCCAGTGTTTGTCACCCAAATCAAAACGGTCGACAACGATGGCTACAGTGCTGTCCAAGTCGGCTTCGGCGATCAAAGCGACAAGCATCTCACTTTCCCCAAGTTCGGTCACCTGAAGAAGGCCGGCCTGACCCACAACGTCCGACACCTGCGCGAGTTTCGCGTGGCGGACACTGCTGGCTTCGAACTCGGCCAAGAACTGAAAGCGGACGTTTTCGCTGAAGGTGAATCGGTTGACGTGATCGGAATCAGCAAGGGTCGAGGCTTCGCGGGCGGCGTCAAGCGCCACCACTTCAAGGGCCAACACATGACCCACGGTTACATGACCCACCGACGCCCGCTCTCGAGCGGTGCAACCGGACCCCAGCGCGTCTTCAAGGGCACCAAGAAGCCCGGACACATGGGTGATGCGCAAATCACGCAATCCGGTCTCAAGGTCGTCAAGGTGGACACTGAGCGCAACCTGATTCTGGTCAGCGGAAGCGTTCCTGGTGCAAACGGTTCACTCGTCACGGTGAACAAGGCGAAGAGGTAAGGACGATGGCACAACTGGAAATCAAAGACAGCAAGGGCAAGTCCGTCGGTAAGCACACGCTCGCCGCGCCCATCGCCGAGCTGGAAGTGAACAACATGGTGCTTCACCGCACCGTGGTCGCAGAAGAAGCGAATTCTCGACAAGGCACCCACAGCGCTCGCACTCGAAGCGAAGCAAAGGGCGGCGGTCGAAAGCCGTACAAGCAAAAGAAGACTGGTAACGCTCGTCAGGGCACGATCCGCGCTCCGCACTATGCCCACGGTGGTATGGCGCTCGCGATCAAGCCGCGAGACTACAGCAAGAAGGTCAACAAGAAGGAGCGACGCCTCGCGATCATCGCCGCGTTTGGTGCAAAGGCCAACGCCGGTAGCGTGGAAATCGTGAAGGATCTCGTGATGACGGCCCCGAAGACCAAGGATGCACAAGGCTTCCTCAAGGCTCTCGGGCTCGACAGCGTGAAGCGCGTGCTCATCGTCATCGACGAGCACAACGAGAACGTCCTTCTGAGCTTCCGCAACCTGCAGAACGTGGAAATCCGAACGGCTCCGAGCCGCGACGGAAAGGCTTCGGCGTTCTCTGCACGCGACATTTTGGTGGCGCACAAGGTGATCCTCACCGAGGCAGCCATGAAGAAAACTGAGGAGGCCTGGCTCAATGGTTGATCCGCACATCATTCTGATCCAGCCGCACATCACGGAAAAGTCCCTGCGACTCAGCATGGGCGATCCGCGAATCGAGAAGGACAGCGACATCGTTCGCAAATACACCTTCGTCGTGGCTGACAGCGCAAACAAGATCCAAATTAAGGACGCCGTCCAGGCGATCTACAACGAAGGAAAGAAAGACAAAGAAAAGATCACCGTGACCAACGTCGCCACCATTCGAGTCAAAGGCCGAATGAAGCGCATGGGTCAACGCAAGCCGGGCATGACGACCGGTTTCAAGAAGGCGATCGTGACCTTGGCCGCAGGCCAAAGCCTTGAGGATTACGGAGCGTAAGATGCCGACGAAACGAATGAAACCGACTTCGCCGGGCCGTCGCCACATGGTGGCTTCGACCTACTCGGAGATCACCAAACGCACGCCCGAAAAGAGCCTCCTGGCTCCGATCAAGAAGAAGGGCGGTCGCAACCACACCGGTCGCATCACGATGAAGAACCGGGGCGGCGGCAACAAGCGACGCTACCGCATCATCGACTTCAAGCGGATGAAGGACGGAATCAATGCGCAAGTCATTGCCATTGAATATGATCCGAACCGCACCTGCCGCATCGCTCTGCTGGAATATGCAGACGGCGTGAAGACGTACATCCTCGCCCCGCGAAATGTGGGCGTGGGTCAAACCCTCACGAGCGGCGAAGGATCCGACATTCTGCCGGGCAACTGCCTCAAGCTGCGCAACATTCCTCTTGGTACCTTGGTGCACAACGTGGAACTGCAGCCGGGCAAGGGTGGTCAAATGGTTCGCTCCGCCGGGGCTTCGGCTCAGGTGATGGCGAAGGAAGGCGACTACTGCACCCTCCGACTCCCGAGCGGTGAAATGCGCATGGTCAGCATGGACTGCCGTGCCACCGTCGGTGAAGTGGGCAACGCAGAGCACGAGAACGAGCAACTCGGTAAGGCGGGTAAGGCTCGAGGCCTCGGCCGCAAGCCGCACGTTCGCGGTGTTGTCATGAGCCCGCGCGACCACCCTCACGGTGGTGGTGAAGCCAAGTCGCCGGTTGGACGCCGGAAGGGTCCGGTCGACCGATGGGGCAACAAGGCTCTGGGTGTTCCTACGCGCAAGAACAAGCGCACTGACCGCTTCATCGTTCGCCGGAGGAAGTCGAGCAAGTAAGGCGAGGTAGTCATTATGGGTCGAAGTCTTAAGAAAGGATATTTTGTGGATGACCATCTCGTGAAGAAGGTGGACGCCATGAACGAGAGCGGCGAGAAGAAGCTGATCAAAACTTGGTCGCGCCGCTCCACCATCACTCCCGACATGATCGGGCACACGATTGCCGTCCACGATGGACGCAAGCACGTGCCGGTCTTCGTCACCGAAAACATGATCGGTCACAAGCTCGGAGAATTTGCTCCGACGCGGACCTATCGTGGACACGACGGCAGCCTGCCCGACAGGGGGACGCGACTGCGATAAGCCTCACGAGAGGATTTGAACGCTCGGTACACTAGTGGGCCTTGCGTTCAAGTCCCCTCTTGGCCAAGAACGGCCAATCCTGAGGAAGGAAAAAACGATGGAAGTCAAAGCAGTAGCAAAAGGAGTTCGGGTTCAACCCCGAAAGGTTCGCCTGGTGGCCCGCGAAGTTCGCGGAAAGAACGCTGCCGAAATGGTGAACGTTCTCCGCTTCCACCCCAGCAAGGGCGCATTTACTCTGCGTAAGGTGATCGCTAGCGCGATTGCGAACGCAGAAGCCAACCACGGTATGCGAGGGGATCGCCTGAAGGTCAGCATCATCCAAGTGGATGAAGGCCCGAAGTTCAAGCGAATCCAAGCTCGCGCTATGGGCCGAGCCAACCGCATCTTCAAGCGAACGAGCCACATTACTGTGGTCGTGACCGAAGCTGACGCCGTCGCTGCGCCGACCGCCGGAACCCCGGCCAAGCCGCGACCGAGCTTCGAGAACCTGAAGTCGAAGAAGAAAGCCAAGGCTGCTCCCGTAGCAGAGGTTGTGGAAGAAGTGAAGGCTGAAGAAGCCGCTGTTGAAGAAGCCTCGGCAGAAAAGCCGACGGCAGAGGCAACGGAAACGACCGACGCCAGTGGCGAGGAGACGAAGTAACTATGGGTCAGAAAATCCATCCAGTCGGTTTCCGAATTGGTGTGATCCGTGGCCACGATAGCCACTGGATCTACCCGAAGAAGGATTACCGCGCCGCCCTCGTTGGCGACGACAAAATTCGCAAGTACATCCGGGCCAAGATCGGCAAGGGCCTCATCTCGCGAGTCGAGATTGAGCGCGCCGCTGCGCGAGTCAAGGTCACCGTTTACACGTCGCGCCCCGGAGCCGTTATCGGCCGAGGCGGCAAAGGAATCGATTCGATCAGCGAAGATCTCAACAAGATGGTTCGCAAGAACGATCCCACCGCGATGGTTCAAGTGAACGTCAGTGAAGTCCGACAGCCCGAACTGGATGCCCAGCTCGTGGCCGAGAACATCGCTGTCCAGCTTGAGCGACGGGTGAGCCACCGACGCGCCATGCGACAGTGCATGACCCGAGCTCAGCGGATGAACGGTCGAGGGATGAAAATCCTCGTGGCCGGTCGTCTCAACGGCTCCGACATCGCCCGAAGCGAAATTGATAAGTTCGGCAAAATCCCCCTCCACACTTTGCGCGCAGACATCGACTACGGTGTCGCCACCGCCGCAACGATCTACGGATCGGTCGGTGTTAAGGTGTGGGTCTATCGTGGGGAAGTCCTGCCGGAGAAGCAACTTCAAGCACTCAACGACGCGATGAATGATCGACGTCCGCGACGCCAACGACGCGACCGAGAAGATCGCGGACAAGAGAAGACAGAGGTGACTCCCTAATGTTGATGCCTAAGCGAACCAAGTACCGAAAGCAATTTCGGGGCAAAATGCGCGGCAATGCCGAGCGTGGCAACGTGGTGAACTTCGGCGACTATGGCCTGATGGCCATGGAGCCGGCATGGATCACCAGCCGACAAATCGAAGCCGCTCGTATCGCCATGACCCGCCACATCAAGCGTGGCGGAAAGGTCTGGATTCGAGTCTTCCCGGACAAGCCTTACACCAAGAAGCCGCTTGAGCAGCGAATGGGGAAGGGTAAGGCCGGTGTCGAAGGCTGGGTCGCCGTCGTCAAGCCGGGCAAGATCATGTTCGAAATGAACGGCGTCGCCCCCGACGTGGCAAAAGAAGCTATGCGACTCGCGCAGCACAAACTGCCGATCCGCACCAAGTTTGTTCTGAAGGAGGAGTTCCAAGAAGCCAACGGCGTCTAAGCCCTTCACAGGAACGTTAAAGGAATGAAAGCCCTGAAAGCAAAAGAACTCCGCGATAAGTCGGTTCCGGAACTCGAGGAACTGGTGAAGTCCGAGCGAGCCGCGCTCTACCGAGCACGACGCGACATGGTCTTCCGCCAATCCACCGATACCGCCGGACTGAAAACGCGGCGTCACAACATTGCCCGACTGATGACCCTGATCAGCGAAAAGCAGCGCGGAGGTACGCAATGAGCGAACAACCGACCCGCAATTCGCGTAAGGTCCGACGCGGCATTGTTGCGAGCAACAAAATGACCAAGACTGTTGTCGTCGAACTGGTGCGATCTGTCCAGCACCCGCTCTATGGCAAAACGGTCAAGCGCACGGTCCGACTCAAAGCTCACGATGAACTGAGCTGCGATGTTGGGGATACCGTGGAAGTGATGGAAACTCGTCCGCTTAGTCGAGACAAGCACTGGCGAGTAACCCGAATTATCGAAAAGGTGAAGTAATCACCTTTTCGCGGATCCCTGAAACGGGGATCGACACGGCATGGCGCGTTCGGAGCGAAAACAACGAACGCGCCCTCTGCACGACTGAAACAAGAAATTACGGAGCGAACCAATGATCCAACAGTTCTCTCGGCTGAAAGTAGCCGACAATTCGGGCGCGCGGGAAGTGATGTGTATCCGCGTGCTGAAGGGGTCCCAACCCCGATATGGAACCGTCGGTGACGTCATCGTCTGCTCGGTTAAGGCGGCAACGCCGAATATGCCGATCAAGAAGGGTGATGTCATCAAGGCAGTCATCGTGCGGAGCAAAAAGGCCGTGCGACGTGCTGACGGCTCGACCCTGCGATTTGATGACAACGCGTGCGTGGTCATCAACCAAAATGGCGAACCCCGCGGTACCCGCATCTTTGGCCCCGTGGCCCGCGAACTGCGTGACGGCAACTACATGAAGATCGTCTCGCTCGCTCCGGAGGTGCTCTAACCATGCCAACCAAAGCTGAACTCAAACTCGCCGGCAAGAAGATCAAGTGCAAGCTGCGCACCGGCGACAAGGTCATGATCGTGGCGGGCAAGGACAAGGGCGAAATTGGTGTGATCCTGAAGGTCTCCCCCAAGGAGAACAAGGCTCTCATCATCAAGGAAAACCCGGAGAATCCGGATCAGCCGCTGCCGCTGAACGCCGTGGTCAAGCACCGCAAGGCCCGATATCAAGGCCAAAAGAGCGAGCGCGTTTTGCTTCCGGCACCGATCAACCTCAGCAACCTGATGCTCATCGATCCCACGACCAACGCCCCTACCCGTGTCGGACGACGCGTGGAAGACGGCAAGATCGTGCGATACGCAAAGAAGAGCAACACGACCTTGGTGGACACACCGAACATCAGTAAGGACAACTAAACATGGCACGCAAGAAGACCGAAGCCGCCCCGAGCGGACCACAAGGCGCTCTTCCCGCGCCGCGTTTGAAGAAGATCTACCGAGAGAAGGTTGCCGGACAACTCAAAGAAAAGTTTGGCTACAAGTCAACCATGGAAATCCCCCGCCTCGTGAAGGTGGTGGTGAACATGGGCACCGGTGCTGACGAAAAAGAACTGGATGGCGCCCTGCGCGACATGACTTCGATCACTGGTCAAAAGCCCGTGACGACCGTGGCTCGCAAGTCGATTGCTCAGTTCAAGCTTCGTGAAGGCATGAAGATTGGCTGCCGCGTCACCCTCCGGGGCGACCGAGCCTATCACTTCCTGGATAAGCTCGCGACCGTGGCTCTGCCGCGAATCCGTGACTTCCAGGGCCTGAGCGGCAAGTCGTTCGACGGACGAGGCAACTACTCCTTCGGCCTGCAAGAGCAGCTCGTGTTCCCCGAGATCGATTACGATTCGTTCGACAAGATCCGAGGAATGGACATCACGATCTGCACTACCGCCAAGACCGACGAAGAAGGCCGCGAGCTCCTCAAGGGACTCGGCATGCCTCTGCGCGATAAGTAATCGCTCCTTTGGTTCGCAACCACCCAGGGCCGGATTCCACCAGAATCCGGTCCTGCTTTTTTCTCTTCAGAGTGCCCCGATCCCTTTAGGGTCGGGAATACTCACCCCTTCGGCCTCCCTGGCCCTAAACGATGGTGACCACGTCCGGCCCCTAAAGGGAGCCGGGCACCCGAACTGAGTCGAATGCCTGGGTGCCCCGAACCCTTCAGGGTCGAGCGTTCGCGGACTGCCGATCGACGTCCAGCCGAAGCTCCACAATTTGGTGCAGCAGAGCGACCGTTCTCAGATGAGAGGCCGACCTTCAACCCCCGGCTCCGGCTCGTACCGATGCACGGGAACACCCACCGAGAGCAAATCCGCCATGCGCATCATCCCCGGATGCTCCGTCGCGAAGTGACCGCTCGCCGCGATCATCATTCCCGCGTCGCTGGCGACCATCCCTAAATGATGTGGAACCTCGCCGGTCACAAACGCATCCGCCCCGGCGGCCCGCGCGGCGGCCCATTCGTCCGATGCCGCCCCGCCCGTCACCGCCACCCGAGAGATCGGGCCACCCGCCCGAGGAACCCACATCTCCGTCCGCGTCTGCAGGCGATCATTCAGCACGGCCAAGAACTCCGCGGCCGAGAGTGGGGAAGGCAGAACCCCGATCCGCCCGGCTGGTTGCCCAGCATTCCCGCGAACCGCCACAAGATCAAACGCCGGCTCCTCATAAGGATGCGCCGCCCGCAACGCCGCCAGCACCGCCGGAGCCGCCGATTCTTCCAGCATCATTTCCACCCGATCTTCTGTGACTTCTTGTACCGAGCCCACCGATCCAATCACGGGCGAAGCCCCCGCGACAGGACGAAAAGTGCCGACTCCCGACCCCCAAAACGCGCACCGCACGTAATTTCCGATGACTCCAGCCCCCGCTGCGCTCAGGGCATCCACCAGCCGATCCCGACCTTCCGCAGGCACAAAAACCGTCAACTTCAACCTGCTCTGCGGATTGGAGGAACCAAACGCGGTCACACCTTCCAATCCCAAGAGAGAAGCCAGCACATCATTGATCCCTCCTGGGGCGCAATCCCAGTTGGTATGCGCGGCAATCACGCTGATCCCCGCGCGGATGCACGCCATCACGCGATCCTCGACGCTCGAACCGGCCACCAAACGCTTCACCGGATCCCAAATCAGCGGATGGTGCGCCACGATCACATTGCAGCCTTTCGCTTGAGCCTCCGAGATACACCCAAGGCTGACATCCAGCGTCACCATCACCCCGGTCACCGCGAGTGCAGGATCTCCGATCAGGAGCCCAATGCGGTCAAAGCCGAAGGCCATCGACGGAGGAGCCAACCGCTCCACGTCAGCCAGAACATCGCGGACGAGTACCACGGCCCCAACTTACCCAAAAATCACCCAACCTAAAAAACGGCGGGCAGGCTAATTAGCCTGCCCCGATGAGCTCAAGGTCGCGAGCTGGTTCGCATGAATGATGGCGTTGATGTCTTTTACAATAATCAACCAGCTTTTTGACCGCTTTTTCGGAATCTTTGTCGAGTGCCATCTCGCTGGTCATTGCCAATGCGAGAAGAGCAAACGCCTCGTCTTCCGTGAGCTCCAACCGTTCTCGGATTTCCTCCATGGTTAGATGCTCCTTGTGTTGGGATCCCAACACAAACATTATGACGCAAGAGCCGTGCCGTAAGTTCCGCCCGACATTACCGGTTTAGGACGGATTGAGCCGAAAATACCGAAGGTGAACTGCCGGAGACCCCTCGGGCTCCGACGGTACACTGTGAGAATTACCATGACGGGCCCACAGGACGAATCGCCGACGCTGGAGGAAACCACCTCATCCCCCACGGAGAGCCCGACCCCGCAACCCACCGCCACCACCGACGATGAACCCGTGGTGAGTGAGAAGAAGGTTGAGTACCTTCAATTCGGCGGAATGGCCGTGCCCGAGGGCGTGATGATGCGCTCACCGAACTACTACGCCGTCGCTTGCCGCGCTCCGAATGGCGACATCATCGTCAAAACCGAGGCGCTCCAGAAAACCTGGTTTGGCAAACTCACGTTTCTGAAGAAGCCATTCCTGCGAGGCTCCCTCGCGTTGCTCGACACCATGGGCCTGGGAATGAAGGCGATGAACTTCGCCAGCGATGTCCAGCTGAATCCGGTTTATGTGAAGGAAGAAGACCGCGATCAGGCAAAGGCGGAGGCATTGGAACAGGCCAAGGCGACACCCAAGGAGTTCCGCACTCTTGCCATCATCTCGGTGATCCTCGTTCTGCTCGCCGGATTCTTGTTCCCCGGAATCCAGCCATTCCTCGCCGGAGCCAAGGGGTTTGATGCCAACACGATGCTCTGGCCCGCCGTGGCTCTTGGCTCGGCGATCCTCAGCACGATCATGACGATCTTCTGGGCACCGATTAAGTTCCGGCTCTCCACCGACGAAAAGCTCGCCATTGGGGTCGCCGTCGTGTTCTCCCTCGGATTCGGATTCTTGATTTTCAAAGCCGCTCCCGAAGCCTTCGCCCAGTTCGTCAGCGGCAACGCCGACAAAGGCGGCACCGCAACCAACTACATCGCGGAAGTCTTCAAGGTGGTTCTGTTCATCGGGTATCTCGTGCTCATCCGCCGGATCCCCGCGATCCTGGATACCTTTAAGTATCACGGTGCCGAGCACAAGGCGATCAACACGATTGAAGCTCGGGTGGCCTTGGATATCCCGAACTGCATGGCGCAAACGCGGCTCCACCCGCGTTGTGGCACCAACTTCGCGATCATCGTTCTCATCGTGGGCTTCTTGCTCTTCCCGCTGTTCCCGCGATACCCGATCATCTTCGGATACCAACTCGTCGGCGCAGCGGCGGTCGTCTTCCGACTTTTCCTGGATTTCCTCGTCTTCACACCGATCATCGCGGGCATCAGCTACGAGATCATCCGTCTGGCAGGGAACATGAAGGATCAGCGGTGGGTCGAGGTGTTGCTGAAGCCGGGTCTAGCCACCCAGCTCATCACCACCGAAGAGCCCGAGGAAAAGCACGTCGAAGTGGCGGTTCGATCACTCCAGGCGGTGCTCACGGCTGAGAAAACGGGTGAGCTGGAAAACAACGAGCTCAAACAATTCACCGTTTGAGGGTGCTTGGTGCCCAGGAAAGGACTCGAAGAGCCCTGGCTCAGTAGAGGCTGGCAGGGAAGTCTTCCCGGTACAGAGCCTCATAGGCTCGCGGAAGATACCGCATGAACAACTCGCCGTAGTCGAGGGGAACGGCGTCCTCAAAACTCGTGCCCTTCCAGTTGTCGGGGCCGGAGTTGTACTCGTGAGCGATGGTGCGAAGCATCTTCTCGGTGTAGGGAACCATGCCGCGCTGAGCTCGGTAATCGGGTCCCAGGCGATTCGGCTGAGCCAACACCGCCGCCAAATGCCGCGATCCATCGACGATTTGCGTCGTCACATCTTCGCGATACTGGGCCGCGAACATCGCCCGCTCCATCGGATGATCCAGCCCCATTTCAGAGGGATCTTGACGCACCTGCATGATGCCGATGCTCGCCGGGCGGGCGCCTGCCGTGAACACGCTTGCACTCGCCGAGTCGTTCCAGTGCCATGCGCTCGGAACCCCTTGGGCCGTCTCGACATAGATGATCCCCGCTACCATCCAAGCTGGGACTCCGTAGGCGCGGGAGATGCGGATGATGGTGTTGCGGTTCTCCGCCACAATCTGCTCCGCTTCTGGAACATTGAACTCCAGGCTCTGGAGCGCGGCTTTCACCGGATGAATCTCGTAGCCTTCCGCACTTCCATCCGCCAGAGCCGTAGCCTGACTCAGCTCAAGAAGCTGGCTGGCATCGGTGCGTGCTTTGGAGAAGTCTGGGGCCCAAAAGAGCATCGGCGCGATCAAAGCGATCCGCCAGAAGTTGCTTCCCTTGGTGGGGCTCATGATCCCCGTGGATTTGGTCATCCCAGTGTTCGGGCCTGCAGACCCGTCTCTAGTGACAAGAATACGGCAAGAAATGATCCCGTGGGGGGTCCATGCACCTTGAACCTATGACTTTTGACCCGCAACCTAGCCGGTTGGGGCGACGAGGTCTCCGTACAACTCTGGCCTTCGATCCCTGATCGCATTGGTTTGGAAAGACCCTGGAATCACCACTGTCTGCTTTTCTCGGGCTTTCGCGAGGTCGATCTCGGCGAGAATCATGCCTTCCTCGTTGCCGATTCGTGCAAGCTCAGAGCCATCGACGTCGTAGAGCCCGCTTCCGCCGGCAAAACTGAACCCGTTCTCGTCGCCCAGCCGGTTGCACGTGGCGTAGTAAATCTTGTTCTCCGCGCACCGTGCCGGAACCATCACGCTCGCGGGTGCGCCTTTTCGTACCGGCCAGTTGGTGGGCAAAACCACAATCTCCGCACCTCGCAAGGCCATCACACGGGTTGCTTCGGGTGATCGCAGGTCATAGCAGATCAGGATCCCGATCCTCCCGAGCTCCGTTTCGAACACGGGCAAAGCTTGCCCAGGCTCCGCGAACTGGTCGAAGCCGAGGCAGGGCAGGTGGGTCTTCACATACCGGCGCAACCGACCATTGGGTTCAGCGAGCAAGGCGCAGTTGATGAGCCCGAAGTCATCCTTCGCGGCAACGCCGAAGACCAAGTGAACGTCGTGCTCAATCGCAAGGTTGAGCATCGCATAGACCGCAGGATTGGCATCCGTGACCTCAAGATCTTGCGCGCAGTGAACACGCAGCGCGATCTTCTCGGCCTCCTCCCGAGTGCCGACGCAGTATCCGCTCAGGAAGGCTTCCGGGAGGACGATGAGCTTTGCCCCTTCGCCCGCTGCGTTCGCGATCCACTTCGACGCCTTTGCGACGTTCGCGGCTGGATCACCAAACACCACAGGGAGTTGCAAACTTGCGACTTTCACCCCTCCATCATGCCCGATTCCACGGACCGGGAGGGTCTGCCCCAGGCAAGTAGAATAGAAATCAATGGCCACGGTGACCCAAGGCTGGCAGAGCTTCCGCGTGTTTCTTGAGATGATCAAGATCGAACACTCGGTCTTCGCCCTGCCCTTTGCGATGATCGGCATGATGTGGGGCTCCGAGGCGATTCACGGTCATGGCTGGCCCGGATGGTCGGTGTTCCTTTGGATCCTGCTCGCGATGGTGAGTTGCCGAAGTGCGGCAATGGCCTACAACCGAATCGCCGACCGCGAGATCGACGCTGCTAACCCCCGCACCAAGATGCGCGCCATCCCCGCCGGACTTCTGAGCCTGCGCACCGCAAACCTCTACTTTTATGGCTCGATTGCCCTGTTTGTCCTCGCCGCCGCGATGCTCAATCCCTTGGCCCTGACGCTCTCGCCGCTGGCTCTGTTGGTGACCCTCGGATATAGCCTCACGAAGCGGTTCACGCCGCTGTGTCACTTTGTCCTCGGCTTTGGGCTGGGAATCGCTCCAGCTGCTGCATGGATCGCGGTGACGGGGAGCCTGGATCCGCGAATCCTCCTCCTCACCCTCACGGTCACCCTCTGGACGGCGGGGTTCGACCTGATCTACAGTTTGCAAGACGAAGAATTTGACAAATCGCAAGGTTTGCGCTCGATGCCCCAAACCATCGGGAAGGCGAAAACGCTCCTCCTGAGCCGGGTGTGCCACCTTCTCTGTTTGGTTAGCCTCGGGATGGCCCTGTCCACTTTCGGACTGGGCGTGCTGGCGTGGGTGGGCTTCGGGCTTGTCGCGGGGCTCCTCTTCTACGAGCAGAGCCTTGTGAAGCCGGATGATCTCAGCAAGGTGAATCTCGCCTTTTTCACCCTCAACGGGTTTGTTTCGATTGGGTTCTTCGTGTTCATCTTGCTGGACAAGGTGATCCCCCTGCCGGTGACGGTGATCGGTCGATGAGCACCGAGGTTTTCGGGAAAACCAATCGGGCCGTGCCGAATCTGTGGGCGCGGCTTCTGACCGGGGACGGTGGGGAAGAGGCTCTGGTCGAATCAGTCGCGGAGAGCGGTGCCCCCTTCGACCCTGGAGCGCATCTGAGCAAGTGGGGGTATCTCACGCGAGACATCCCGAACCCCGTAATGGTCTGCCTCGGCCGCGAGATCGAAAATGCTCCCGCAGACTCCGTGGCTGCTGACTTGATCGGCGGCGAACTGGTGCAAGCTCTTTCTTCTCTGGGACGCACGAGCATTGACTTCTTCTTTCTGAGCGTGCGGCGCGCGTTGGAAGAGCACCAAATCAACGGCGCCCTCGCCTGCCTCGAAAGCGCACGCGAGGAGGGCTTGGTTAAGCACGTCGGCCTCAGCATCGAAGGTCGTGCGATGGCGGTGGCGGGGATGTGGCGATTCCATGATGCCTTCGAAATGATCCGCGTGCGCAGGAATCCGGTTTGGGAAGAGGACGTTGCCGTGGTGCGCTCGATGGCGAAGGAGCGGCGAGTGGGCGTCCTGGGGGCCGAGCCGTTTGATTGGGGGCTGGGGTTGCCCTTCTTCCGGCAGCCTGGGCTCACCTGGGCTGATGGTGCGGGGTGCCTCGCGCAGCTTCGCACGGACCATCCTGTGTTGGTGGGCGTGCGCAGCGCTCACGAGTGGCGGGCTTGTCTGGCTGCTTCCTCTGGTGAGGGCCAACTGCCGAGCGCGGAAGAATATCGCGATCCGGTTCGCTGGGCCGATGCCGCTCTTGCTGAACCCTGGTTGAAGTCATCGCTGGAGGCGTTGCGTGGATCTTGATCTCGTGCGTCCCTGGCTCCAATGGGGCTCCGCCGTCAGTCTTCTCATGGCCGTGATTTGGATCATCCGCTCTCGCTCGGCTGGCGTGCGGGGCTATGTGATGGGGGGCGCGTTCGTGTGTCTTGCCGCACTTTTCCTGGGGCTCGCGAGCCAGTGGCCCATCTGGGGAATGGCGACCATCGGGGTGCTCCTCTTCGTCTTGCTCTTCGCCGATCTTTCGCTGCGTGCGGCGGAGTTGGCGGCGGCAAGAGACGCCGCGGCCAAGGAACGGGAAGGCAAAACCCCATGATTCAGATCTCCTGTTCCGGGTGCTCAGATCCTCCGATGGGCGGAACGGGATTGTGTAAAGAAAGGATGAGGACGCGATGAAAATCATCATTGTTGGAGCAGGGATCTCGGGGCTGCGTGCCGCCGACCTCCTCACTCAAGCCGGACATCAAGTCGAGATCTTCGAGGCCCGCGATCGCGTCGGAGGGAGGATGCTCACCTGCGAACTCCCGAGTGGCGGCTGGTTTGAAGGGGGCGGGGAATGGATGGATGCCGATCATCACCGCGTGATGCACCTGATGCGCAGCCTCGGAACCGCGCCAGAAATCAGTCGTCAGTGGCCCGGTCTTGTCGTGCATCGCGGCGAGTACGCAACTGAGAATCAAGTCTGGCCTGATGCGGAAGCCGACGCCGCTCATGTCCACGAGGAGGCCGCCCGGCTCTGCCGAGAAATGCCCGACAAGCCTTGGCTCGATCCGGAGTGGGCCAAGCTCGACGAGAAGCCTCTCTCGGAGTGGTTGGACGAGCAGTGTGTCTCGGAGAGGGGACGCTGGTGGGTCGAGGCGATCACGCGATCGGACGAGGGTGATGACACCAAGCGGGTCGGCTTGCTGGGTTGGCTTTTAGGCTACAAACATTATCTTAGCCGCGAAGAAGGCGATATGAGTTTGTATAGGATTGCCGGTGGAGGAGGTCGGCTTTGTGGTGTTTATGCCTCCAAACTTGGACTTCCAATCCACCTGGGTGAGGTTCTTACCGAAGTTGAGCAGAGTGGCAGTCAAGTGACCCTGCGGTTCGCATCAGGGCTGGAAAAAGTGGCTGATCGGGCCGTTCTCACTGCGCCGCCTTCCGTGCTGTCTCGGCTGAGCTTGGTTGGCTTACCGGAAGACCGAAAACAAGGCTTTGAGGCCATTCCGCTGGCGAGAGCCATTAAGGTCGTGCTCGAGTTCACCGAGCGGTTTTGGGACGGCATGACCTGGTCAGGTCGGCTTCTCAGCGACCTTCCATGCCAGCAGGTGTGGGATGGGGGGCGCGCCGGGGCAAAGATTTTGAGCTTCTACCTGTGCGGCGATCATTCAGTGGAAATGGCGGATCGGAGTGATCTATTCGAGGTTTTGTACCGAGCCTTGTGCGAGGTGATTCCAGAGGCACAAGGGAAGTTTGTCGGCGGGCAGCTCATTGATTGGGTGTCCGATCCCTACAGTCAGGGTGCCTTCACGAGCCTCGCTCCGGGAGCCGTCACCAAGGGACTCCCGACGATTGCCTTGCCATGGGAGCGGGTTCACTTCGCCGGGGATCACACCGCCACCTGGACAGGATTTATCGAAGGCGCGCTCGAAAGTGCCGAGCGTGTCGTAGCAGAAATCGGAGGATCATGATAAGTGCAAGTTTTTGCAAAGAATGACCCCCGTCTTGATAACAAAAAGACGAAAACTTATCTTTTACCTGGCTTCATTGACGCCCATTGCCACATCCTTCCAAGTGGTCTCGATTTGCTCAAGTGCAACCTTCGAACTTGCACTTCTAAGGATGAGGTGCTTGAAAAAGTGGCAGATGAGTTCGGAAACCATAACAAAGAAGGATGGTTCCACGCCACTCAATATGATCAGACCAAGTTTGAGGGTGCGCACCACATCACTCGCCACGATCTGGACAAGATCAGCGACTCAACCCCTATTCTTCTCCGGCATTCGAATGGGCACGCGAGCGTTGCCAATTCGGCCGCTCTGCGGGCCGCTGGGGTGACTCGGGAGACCCCGGATCCCGAGGGAGGAGAGTTTGTCCGCGACGCCGCCGGTGAGCCGAATGGAGTGCTCCTCGAGAAGGCTCACGAGTTCGTCACGAGCTCTGCCCCCGCTCCCACCACGGAACAAATGGTCGAGGCGATTCTTCGGGCGGGCGAGTCGATGAGCTCCTTCGGCATCACCACGGCGACCGACATGATGACCGGCCGATGGAACCTGGCCCAAGAGCTCGAGGCGTACCGCCTGGCGAGCGAGCGGGGTTGCAAGATCCGTTTGCGGCTTTACGTGCAGTGGGCAGACGTGCTCAGCTCCCGGGCGATTGATCCCGCGCTTTTCGAGGAACTCCAGTCGGCCATGGATCCAACGAAGTGCAAGGTGCTTGGCCTGAAAGTCTTCGCCGACGGTGCCATTGGATCCGCCACGGCTGCGATCAAGAGCAAATTTCTCACCACCGGAGGGCAAGGTCAGCTGATCTATCCGGAGGAGAAGCTGGCCGAAATCATTGCGAAAATCGATGCTGCTGGCTACTCCTGCGCCGTTCACACCATCGGCGATTACTCAACGGATCTCGTGATGGACGCCTACGAGAAAACCGATGACCCCAAGCGCCACCGCATCGAGCACGCGATGATCCTCAGCGAAGCCCAGATTGAGCGGATGGCTCGACTAGGCTCCCATCTCACGGTTCAGCCGGAATTCCTCATGCGGTTTGGTCACGCGTACCGGGTGCAGCTGGAGCCGGAGATTGCCGCCAATCTCAAGCCCGTTCGGAGCTTGCTCGATGCAGGTATTCCGCTCTCCTTCAACTCGGATCGCCCGATTGTGCCGGGCAATCCGTGGGATGGGATCGCAGCGGCGATCCAACGTCCCGAGGGGTTCAACCCGGCAGAAAACATCACTCTGGAAGAAGCGATTGGTCTGTACACCCACGGCGGTGCTCAAGCGAATTTCGAGCCGGAGTTTGTCGGGAAGCTGGAGCCGGGTTTTGCCGCAGACCATCAGGTCTACAATGAAAAACCGCACCCAGGGGCGACCCCGAGTGCGGTGTTCATGGACGGCAAGCTCGTCCAGGGCTCTACGGATTGATGTGATCAGACCGGTCGATCGAGCACGCTCGGCCGGTCTTTTCCGAGTACTGTTGGTGATAGTCCTCAGCCATCCAAAAGCGCGGAGCCATCTTGATTTCCGTCACGATGGGGCGCTTGAACAACTTTGCTGCCGCTTTCTTAGACTCTTCTGCGGCCTTCAGTTGAGCAGAGTTCAAGGCGAAGATAGCAGACCTATACTGATCGCCATAGTCCGGCCCTTGCTTGTTGAGGGTGCAGGGGTTGTGAATTTGCCAGAATCGATCTAAAACTTGTCGATAACTGATCACGCTCGTGTCGTACTCAACCATCACCGCTTCGGTATGCCCCGTGTTTTCGTAGCAGATGGCTTCATAGGTCGGGCGTTCTATTTTGCCGCCGATGTATCCCACGGCCGTCGCCACAATCCCCGGGGTTTGACGCAGATACTTCTCGGTACCCCAGAAACATCCTCCCGCGACAATGGCTCGCTCGAGCTTGGCGTCGGGGGTTGTCATGAACTTCGTCGCCGCAAGTTTGATCTCCAGCGGCGGAAGCTCCTTGGCTTTCACTTGGGTGCCGGATCCGCGAGGAGCCATCGCGACGGCAACGCCCACGCCCACCGCGACCACGAGTAACGGGATAATCGGTTTCATCACTACTCCTTGGGAACGCAAGACGGGCGGAGCGAGTTCGCGGCATCTGGGCCTGTTCCCACAAACTTCCCGTCGTGAGTGAGCGTCACGGGTCCACTCGTCAGGCCCTCTTCGCTTCGGGTCACGCCGGGCGGTAGATCCAGTGCTCCGAAATCATGCAGCCCCTCAGCGCGCTTGCGAGAGTTCAGTCCGCTGATTTGGGCCAGGGTCTCCCGATCCCCCCAAGTTGCATCCTGCACGCGCCAAGTCGGGTCGGAGGCAAAAGCCAGATACGCCCAGGAATGAGGGCGATGGATATCCACGATCCCCGTCGAAGCGGCCACCCAGTATCGCTCGGCATCGCCCCCAACCCTTCGATATTGACCGTCGCGTACCTCCACCGGGTAGGCGACCTTCATCAGATTCGCCCTCCAGACGTCGCCAATCGCCGGCGCCTGACCGGTACCGCCGGGTGCGCCGAACGCCGCCCACGGAAAGAATGCGGTCAGATCCCAGCCTTGGCACTCGGAGGAGGGATCGTTCACCGGACCATAGGTGACGATGTGGGTGGCGAGTCCAGGGATTTCCCAGTCGTCGTTGCGGGCGCCTCCGCAGACGTAGGGGCGATCCATCGTCAGATCGAGAGTGACACCCAGCGGGTTGATCTCCCATTCAAAGTAGTGGTGCCCGTCGCCATCGGGTTCGACAAAGAGCTCGAAAACGTCGTCAAGATAGAGCTCCGCGTCGTGTTCTAGCTGGGTCACCCAGAGGTGGTTTTGGGGGATTTCGGCGTTCAGGTAGAGTCCGCGTTCCGTCCATCCGAGCCGCGCACGCAGTTCTTGAGGGCCGCGACCGTTTTCTGGCCCCAAGATATCGACGAACTCGGTGAACCACGCGACGCCAGCCCACTCAGGTGCTTCCGCGCCCTGGTTCACATCTGGGTCGCGGGGAAGCTGAAGGCACAGAATCGTTGGCGGCTGAGGTCGCATGAAGTCCAGGTTACCAGGGGAGCAGACGGGTAAGTTGGAGCCGAAATGAAGCGGATCGTGGTCTTGGGCAGCACAGGGAGCATCGGGCGGCAGACGCTGGATATCGTCCGCCAACTCCCCGATCAGCTTCAGGTCGTGGGGCTCGCCGCCAATCGTTCGGCCGAGGAATTACAGGATCAAGCGCGCGAGTTTGGGGTGACCGACATCGCCCTCATGGACGAAAAGACGGCTCAGGCAGCAGGGATTCCGGGGGGAATGAATGCCGTTGTGGATCTCGCCACGCGCCACAAGGCTGACCTGGTTGTTGTCGCGGTGGCCGGTGTGATTGGCCTTCAGCCGACGCTGGCGGCGATCCAAGCGGACAAGCAGATCGCTCTGGCCAGCAAAGAGGTGCTGGTTGCTGCGGGCCACCTGGTGATGCCTCTCATCAACGAACGGGGGATCACGATGACCCCGATCGACAGTGAGCACAGCGCCATTTTCCAGTGCCTTCAAGGCTACGAGGCGAAACATCTGCACTCGATCATCCTGACGGCGAGCGGCGGACCGTTTCGAGGATGGACTGCCGAACAGATTCGCGATGTGACTCTGGAGCAAGCCCTGAATCACCCGACGTGGCGCATGGGCGGCAAGATCACCATCGACAGCGCGAGCATGATGAACAAGGGCCTGGAGATGATCGAAGCCCATTGGCTCTTCGGTCTCCCCATCTCGCAGGTCGAAGTCGTGGTTCACCCTCAGAGCATTGTTCACTCCATGGTGCGTTTCCACGATGGCTCGGTGCTCGGGCAGATGGGGTGGCCCGATATGCGTTTGCCGATTCAGTACGCGCTGGTGTACCCAGAACGCTTGCCCAATGCCTTGCGCCCTTGGAACCCTGCGGAGACTCCCCAGTTGACGTTTGAGCCGGTCGATGAAACCGTCTTCCGGAGCCTGGCTCTCGCCCGGCGAGCGGCGGATGAAGGTGGACTCATGCCTTCTATCCTCAACGCAGCGAATGAGGAGGCGGTGAACGCCTTGCTTGCTGGCACAGGGAGCTTCGCGGGGCTCATGGATCTCGTGGAATCGGTGATGGATCAGCCTTCCGGCACCGATACTTCTTTGGGGGGAATCCTCGCGGCAGATGCGTGGGCTCGCGAGCAGGTGCGCGATCGGCTGCGTGTGTGATCGAAGCGCCTTTGCCGGTGGATTGGTCGTTGCCTCGATGGGATGGCATGATGCTTCGCCTTTCGGCTCAATCGAGCGCAAAAAACGACGCCTGGTGCGTCTGAATCGTAAGAGATTTTTATGGAGTTGCTGAACGCCGTCGGAAATGGCCTGTTGGTCGGTATCGTGCTCCTGGTCGTTCTGACGGTGCTGGTCGCGGTTCACGAACTCGGGCACTACTGGTTTGCCAAGCTGTGCGGCATGCATGTGGAGGCCTTTGCCGTCATGGTTGGCGGAGTACGTAAGACCGACCTTTCCGGGCGTTTGACCAAGAAGCTGGTGCCGGCAAGCTGGCTCTGGGGACTGGGCAGCTCGGTTTCTGTTCTCACGTTTCTGGCCGCTTTTTTTGAGCAGAGGATCGCCTTTTTCGTCGGAATGGGATTGCTCACGGTCGTCGGGCCGGTTTGGGTCATCAGTCGTCTCTCCGCGCTCTATCATCGCCCGCTCCTTGTCGGGCTCAGAACCTTAGCGATCTGCTGGATGGTTGTGCTTGCGATCATTGGTCTCGGAACAGGGTTTCGATTCGTTGATCCCGGCTACGTGATCAGCATGTTCTTCGGCGGATCGGCTACGGCGGTCTTGCTCCTCTACTACGCCCCGGTGCTGGGCGCCCAGGATATGGAGGGTAACAAGGGGCGGGGAAGTATCGAAGTCGAGGGGACGTCCGTTCCGGTTCGGTTCCGACCTCTCGCCTCGTGGACCAACAAGGAGGGCACCGAGTTTTCCATGCTCCTGCTGCCGCTTGGTGGATTCGCCGCGATCAAGGGGATGTTGCCTCGAGAAGATGCCAGCGAGATGAAGATCGAGAAAGGGTTCTTCTCTCGGCCTCCGTCGCAGAGGCTGCTTGTGCTCTTTGCCGGTCCCCTTTTCAGCATCCTGCTTGGGATTGCTCTGCTTTTCGCCGGCTTCTTGGGTCAGGGTGAGCCCGTTCAGACAACCCGCGTGGCCTCGGCCGTCGATGCTGCGGCAAAGGCTGGCCTCAAAGAAGGCGACAAGATCACGGCGATCAACGGCCAACCGGTTTCGACTTTTTACGAAATGGTGAGCAAGGTGCGCTACTCCTTCAAAGAAGAAGGAGATAAGCGGACACCGGTGGCGGTTCTGGTGGCCTATGAGCGGGATGGGGTCACCAAAGAGGTCTCGATCACTCCCAAGGTGACGGATACTCCCGTGCCCGTGCTCGGAGAAAACGGCGAACCCACGGCATTTGAGCGCTATCAAGCGCGGATCGGGATCTCGCCGGAGTCTGATTTCAAGCCGATTTCCGCCCAGCAGGCGTTCAACGATGCGGTCAGCGCTCCGGTCTCTGGTACCGTGCAGCTCTTCAAGGTCTTCACGAACTTCGAGACGGCGAAGGAAAGTGTGGGTGGACCGACGGTGATGGTTGAGCAGACCTCACAGGCTGTGAAGTACGGCTTTTGGATGGTGCTGATCATGGCGGGAAGCCTCAGCGTCATGCTCGGCATCATGAACCTGCTCCCGATTCCCCCGCTGGATGGGGGGCAGATGGTGATTGCCTTCATCGAGATGCTTCGGGGCAACAAGCGGCTCAGCTTGACGATCCAAAATGGACTTCATCAGCTCGGATTCTTTGCCGTCATGGGCTTGATGCTCGCGGCTTTTGCCATCGACGCAGGACGGAGGGCTGAGGCAGGAATGGCCGCCATGAAAGCGGAGAGCAGCTCGGCCTCCGTGGATCAAAAGCCCAAGGAAGTCCAGCCGAAAGAGTCCGCCGCAACGACCCCCCAGCCCGTGAAGTGACTTACTTGCCTGGTTCGGCTGGATCCGTCAAGGCTTTCAGGTAGTCGATCTCAGACTTGATGGCCTCAGATCCGGTCGAGAGCATCGGGCGCAGCTCCAGGCTTCCGGAGAACTCAACGTTGCGGAGCTGACGGAGCATTTCCGTCCAGTCGGTCATGCCGTCTTGAACGGTGGACCAGCGACGCGCCCAGCCTTTCCCATTCGCATCCGCTGCGCCAGGATCGCGGACGAGAATCGAGTCACGGATGGTGACGGTGGTGAGGTAGTCCATCAGCAAAGCCACGGTGTAGTCCCACGCTTCAAACCCCTCGAAGAGTTCTCCGCCGGGATCGAGACGGATTCCGAAGGCGAAGGGAGGAAGTCCTCTCACCAGGTGGAACGCCGCACTCGGCGAGGGAATCAGAGATTCCCCGACGACAGGGAGGATCAGCTTCACGTCGTGCTTCTCCAGCTGCTTGGACAAAAGATCAAGCTGCTCCCGGGCCTTGGTGAGGCGAGAACGCACGAAGTATCCCTTCTTCCGCAAGGCGAGGATGCTGAACTGTTTGATCCCGCAGGCGGCCAAAAGCTTGATGAAATCGGGTTCGCCGACGAGCTGTTCGAGCGTGACATCGAGGTCGCAACTGTGGCACTCGACCCCTGCGGAGCTCAGGGCGTTCACGTAGTCCGGGAGCTCGGGATAGATGTTTTCAACGCTGGCGTGGAGGCCCTCTCCGACGAGCACGGGTGCGGTTGTGCATCCAGCTGACAGAACCAGTTCGGCGAGTTCAGCAGGTTCGAGGCGGGGCAGGCCAGCGGTGTGAAGGCTCCAGGTTAACGTCACCAAAACGTTGTACCCGCTCCCTTTTGGGGGTCTTCGGTCGTCTGGAACCGTACCATGAAACCAAAAGCACTCGTGGCGGAATTCATCGGGGCATTCGGGCTGTGCTTCGTGGGGATTCTTGCGATTCATCACGCCGGAGTCGGCGCGACTAATTTGACCGGAGTGGCCCTGGCCCATGGCTTGATCATTGCCGTCCTGGTTGCCGCCTTTGCCGCCACCAGCGGTGCTCACTTCAATCCTGCCGTTTCGGCGGCCCTTTTTGCCGCCAAGAAGATTGATGCGGCGACGTTCGTCGGCTACGTGATCGCCCAAATCGCCGGAGCGGCGGTCGGGGCACTGGCGGCGGGATCGATCGTGGGCAATGCGGCCATCGCGGCCGGAACTCCCGCCGTGGCGGAGGGGATCTCCCCTACGGGAGCCCTGATCGCCGAGGTCATCGGAACTTTCTTCTTAGTGAGCGTGATTTTCGGAGTAGCGGTCGATAAGCGGTCTCCCGGGTCGGCGACGGCTCCGCTTTTCATTGGCCTGACCATCGTGGCGTGCATTTTGGGAATCGGCCCGATCAGTGGATGCGCGATCAATCCCGCCCGATTCCTGGGGCCCGCATTGGTGGGTGGGGGAATGGGGGCCAATATGTGGGTCTGGGTTGTCGGCCCTCTTCTGGGAGGGATTCTCGCCGGGGTGCTGTACGACCAGTTCTTTGCCAAAAACGAAGAAGCGGCAAGCGCGTAGCTCTGGAACGATCTGTCCAGAAAGCCCGGCGATTTCCGCCGGGCTTTTGCTTTTCCGACCGATCAGGCCGGATAATTGCTTGGGTATTCAATAGGTTCGGGACCAAAAGGAGGATTCAACGATGAAGACGAGGTCAGAAAAGAGCGGTGTGGTGCTACGCGTCGCTCTCTTTGGCGAGATTCGCCTCGTTGGAAAGCCCGGACCATCTCCGAAATTGGCGACCAGCCGAGATCGGGCCTTGATTGCCTACCTTGCCCTGCGATGTGGCACTCCTGTCCCACGCGAAACTTTGATCGACGCCTTGTGGCCGAACGCAGATATTGATCAAGGGAGGAACCGTCTCAGCACCTCGCTCTCGCATATTCGCAGTGCGCTTACTGCAATCGGTGTCAGCCCGGACGATGTTTTGGTGGCGGATCGAAAGTTTGTGAAGCTGGCCTCAGAAGGTGTTGAGGTGGATGTCGCGGAGTTCGAACGGCTGGCGCAACGAGCCCAGCTCGCGCCTCATGAAGACGACAAGCGAGCTTTGCTCCAACAGGCTCTGGATCTCTACACTTCTCAGTTGGCAATTGAACTCTTCGACGACTGGATTCTGATCCCGCAAGTCTCGCTGAGCAGTCTTTTTGAAAAGCTAGCCTGGGAAATGGTGCGTCTGGGGATTCGGTCGGGCGACCATGCGACAGCTCTGATCACGGCCCGGAGTTGGGTTGAGAAAGTGCCGGAATCGAGCGAGGCCATTCACGCCGTCGAACGCGCAAAGCTCTCGGCAGAAATTGCGGGGGCACTGCCACCAAGCGAAGTGGACGACGTGCCGTACGAGGAGGTCGTCCTCGATCTGCCTTGGCTCAGAATGATGGGCAAGCGGATGCGGGGAGCCGATCCTGGCGCAGCGATTATCCAGCTTGACAACCAACTCCCCGTCATCCTGGAGACACTCCCGCATCTCCCGCCGGGAGAGTGCCTGGAGGGGATTGGGCAACTGATGCCGTATCTGGTCTTCCGCCGGATGTTCCGGCAGACGATCCAGATGCTCGATGCGATCTCCCCGAAGCTTTCTGGGGATCAGAAGAGTGTGGCCAAGGTGTGGAAGCTCGTTTGCGGGAACGCCTATGGTGGATTGCGGACGAGCGATGATTTGGCCCGGCTTCACAATGAGCTTGCCAACCGTCGGCACACGTTTGCCTATCGACAATTCATGTTGTGGCTGGGAGATCGACTGGAGGTTCCCACCACGGCAGCCACGCTTTCTGCGCTGGCGACGGCAACGACCAACGCCTACGAACGATGCCAGTATCTGATGCGCGCGGGCTGGAAATGTCAGGCTACCCACGAAGGGGAAGAGTCGATTCGGTATTTCACTCAGGCTCTCAACGAGGCACGGCGTCAGAGGGTGGAAATGAGCGAATACGTGGCGACCAGCGCGCTGGCCTATGCGCTGTATCCGATGGGACTCCTGTTCGATGCGGAGGTCTTCTTCTCGAGAAAGGTGGATCTCGATCGCCGAATCAATGGGAGCCAGCATCGACCGGATCTGACCTATGGTTCTCTGCTGTATGATCGCGGGTTTCGGCGCGAAGGGGTCGAGGAGATTGACCGCGCCTTGGCTTTTGAGGTTGCCCATGGTGGCCCGGCGAGCCAGTTGCATACCGTGGAAACACGCCTCGCCCTGAGCTTGCATGACATGGATCTTGCGACTGCGCGCACCTTGATCAGGCGGTTTGAGGAGCTGATCTCGCTGATCGCGGATCCTCTGATGGTCAACCGCCCCCACATCTTCCGGGCAAGACTGGCGCTGGCTTCCGCCCAACCGTTGGCGGCGATGCGTCACCTGGACGAAGTCACGCGGACATGGGTGCCCGGTGTCAAGGGAAGTGGTGACCACCGGATCATGATGCTGATCGCGGAAACCCACGCAAGGCTCGGGGATGCTCGGCTGGCCATGAGGTACGCCAGAGAGGCCCTGGAGCTGAGTTTGATCCGGGAGCGTCGGCTGGCGGTAGTGCTGGCCGTGGAGACCCTCGCGGCGGCTCAAGCTCTGCAAAGCGATCAACTCGCCTCCATGGAAGCCATGCGCGTCTCGGATGCGCTGCGTCGATGGCTCGGGTTTGCCCGGTCACCGTGGCAACAGAGGATTCTGGATGAGTTTGTTGGACGTGCCCCGGGTGGCCCTGCGATGAGTTCTCCCGTGGTGATGAACTGGTTTGAGCAGCTTGGGCTTCCCGAGGTTAACGACCGCCTGATTGCCTCGGTTGTCGGGCGATCTCTGCAAAAGCAGGATATTCGGCTCGAATTTTAGGAGTTCGTTAGGGAGAGGGTCGTATCCTGCTGGTTGTTCCACAGGAGCAACGATTAGCTGTTTCAGCTGCATTCGCAAAACATCACAGAGAAGAGACCTAACGGTGAGTTTGGTCGGAGTTCGTTCATTAGGCCAGCGTTCAAGGGGACGCTGGCTACTTTTCTTCGTTTTCTCGTGTTTCGGGGCTGTCCGCTTCGGCGAGCTTCTCATCGAGGCTGCGCCAAAAGCTCTCACTCGGCGTCGCGGTTTCTTCCGTTCGGAGGACGCTGATGGCCTGAATAGCTCGTTGGAGGGCGGCGAGGGCCGCGTTGCATTTCGGGCATCGAGGCACGTGGAGTTTGGCGTACCAGCCCCAAAAACCGAGCTTCTCCCCGCGCGCCATGCGCTCCACCAGACGATTCATCGAAGAGCAGGGCTCGACAGGGCTGTGGACGCACATCAGATTTCTTCCTCCCGCGACTCAGAATTTTTGGCAAACGGCTGGGCAATAGCCCAGCGGGCACGATTCAGGCGGGATTTCACCGTTCCAACTGGGAGGTTGAGCATGGCGGCCGCTTCGTCATAACTATACTCTTCGATGTCGACCAGCGTGATCACCGCTCTTTGGTCGTCGCTCAGCGTCGCCAGCGCGGCAAGGATGATCCGGCGTCGATCCCACTGACCTTCGTGATCTTCTGCCGGGCTCGGGACATTCTCGAAGTGCAGGTCATCCACCCCCGTGAGGGCATGCGTTTTGCGGCGGTTCATCAGGAACTGCAGCATCAGTGACTTCATCAGCCATGCCTGGGCGCCTGCCTCGGAGTGCAGTTGCAACTTGCCCGATCGGTAGCCTTGGAAGGCCTGGATGATGGCCTCCTGGACAAGGTCTTCCGCGAGGTCGCGATCTGGATAGACAAGCCGATTCGCGACCCGGAGCATTCGAGGGGCTGCCTTCCGGGCGAGATCTTCGAACGGGAGGGGAGCACTCGGCACGACTTTATCCTGCGCCATGCACCCGCTGAGCGGAAGGGTCGCACTCTGAATCATGGTGTCTCAATGCATGCACCGCGAGAATTGTTCCCATGCCCAGCCCGGGAAAGAAAATTCGTGGGGCCGGAACAAATCGTAAGGGTCGAGGCATTGGGCACTCGACTCCGGCTCGACTGAGGGCCGGTATTGAGGAAAAATGAAACTGATCAAACTTTTGACTTTCGGTGTGTTGGGTGGAGCGGCCGTGAGTGCCCACGCGCTCGACGTGATCGTACGAATTGAGAATCTTGCCCCCCAAAACGGCACCTTCCTGACCCCTCTGTGGTTTGGTTTCCACGATGGCGGGTTCGACATGTTCAACACGGGCTCGGCGGCTTCGGCGGGTCTGGAGCGCATTGCCGAAGATGGAAATGCCGCTGTGTTGGGCGGTGAGTTCATGGCCTCGGGAGCGGGCACCGTTGGTGGCGTCCTGAACGGAATCGGCCCGATCGGCCCGGGAGCCACCACTCAGCGCATCGTGACGATTGACGAGTCGGCCGCGAGCTCGCGCTACTTTAGTTGGGCGTCGATGGTGATTCCGAGCAACGATGCCTTTGTCGCCAATGACAATGCCCGAGCGCACCGACTGTTCAACGAAGCGGGCAACTTTGTGGGCATGGACTTTGTCGTTCTCGGTAGCCAAGTGCTGGATGCTGGCACGGAGGTGAACGATGAGATCCCGATGAACACGGCATTCCTCGGTCAAATGAGCCCGAACACCGGCACTCCGGAAGGCGGAGTCGTGCACTTCCACCCCGGATTCATGGCGGGCGGGAACATCTTGGGCAACTCGATGTTCAGCAATGCTGACTTTACGGCCTCGAACTATCAACTGGCCCGTATTTCGGTCGAAGCCGTCCCGGAGCCAGCGACAATGATGGTGCTTGGGCTGGTCGGTGCCGCGTTGGCACGACGTCGTAAGACTCAGGCCTGATTCAGGTTCGCCACAAAAACGAACGCCCTGCTCAGTTTGAGCAGGGCGTTGTGATTTTAGTTGCTGACCAACTCTGGCTCTTCAGCGCCTGGAGGGGAAGCGTCTTTCTTGCGGAAGATCACGTTGCCGTCCAGATCGAGGTCGGCTACGATCTCGTCGCCTTCCTTGAATGTGCTGAGGAGCAGTTGCTCGCTGAGAGGATCCTCGATGAATCGCTGAACGGCGCGGCGGAGCGGACGTGCACCGAGGTTCGGGTCGTAACCCTTTTCGGTGAGCAGCGTCTTGACCGACTCGCTGAGTTCCAGCACGATGCCAAGATCCTTGGCTTGCTTGTTGACGCGAGCCAGATAGAGATCGGCGATCTCGAGGATTTCTTCCTTCTTGAGGTGTTGGAAAACGATGACCTCATCAATCCGGTTGAGGAACTCAGGGCGGAACGATTTCTTCATTTCGTCCAGCATCTTTGTCTTCATTGCCTCGTAGGTTCGGGGATCGTCAATATCCATCTTGATATCGCGGAATCCGAGACCCTTCTCCAACTCAATCGGGCGCACGCCCACGTTGGAAGTCATGATGATGATCGTGTTCCGGAAGTCGACCATCCGACCTTGACTATCGGTCAGGTGGCCATCTTCCATCACTTGGAGCAGGATGTTGAACACCTCAGGGTGAGCTTTCTCGATCTCATCGAGGAGCACCACGCAGTAGGGGTTTCGTCGAACCTGCTCGGTGAGCTGTCCGCCCTCATCGTATCCCACATACCCCGGAGGGGCACCGACCAAGCGGCTGATCGCAAACCGTTCCATGTATTCCGACATGTCGATGCGAACCATCGATGTCTCCTTGTCATACAGGTATTCGGCGAGCGACTTCGCGAGTTCAGTCTTACCCACACCAGTGGGGCCGAGGAACACGAAGCTGGCGATTGGTCGCTTCGGATCCTTGAGTCCGCTTCGGGCTCGTCGAATCGCACGGGCGACCGCGCTGACGGCTTCACCTTGGCCGATGATCCGCTTGTGAAGATCATCTTCCATGCGGAGGAGTTTTTGCGATTCTCCTTCGACCAATCGGGTGACGGGAATTCCTGTCCAGCTCTGGACAATGGCGGCGATTTCGGTCTCACCTACTACCGCGTTTGGCTTGACCTCGTCTCGCCATGCCTCTTCCCGTTCATCCACGGAAGCCTGCATTTCCTCGATCTTCGCTTCCATTTTGCTGACCTCTTCCGTTTCGCCGTGGCGATGGAGGTGGTCAAGCTCGGCGCGGAGCTTCGAGAGAATCTGTTTGTCATTGCGCACATCTGCCGGCGGGAGACTTTGTTGGAGTCGAACCCGGCTGGCCGCTTCGTCGATCAGGTCGATCGCCTTGTCGGGCAGAGTGCGGTCGGTGATATAGCGCAGGGATAGCTGAACGGAAGCCGTGATCGCCTCGTCGGTGATCTCCACATCGTGGTGGGCTTCGTAGCGTTCGCGCAATCCTTTCAGGATGTCGATGGCTTCGTCTTCGTTCGGCTCACGCACCTTGACGGCTTGGAAGCGTCGTTCCAGAGCCGCATCTTTTTCGATGTACTTTCGGAACTCGTCTTGGGTGGTGGCGCCGATGCACTGGAGTTCGCCGCGGGCCAGGGCAGGCTTCATGATGTTGCTTGCATCAATCGCGCCTTCGGCCGCGCCAGCTCCCACCAGAGTGTGAAGCTCGTCGATGAACAGGATGACTTCGCCGTTCGCCTTGCGAACTTCTTCCATCACCTTCTTCATGCGCTCTTCAAACTCGCCGCGATACTTGGTGCCTGCGACCAGACCGGCCATATCCAGAGCGACCAGCCGCTTATCGCGGAGAAGGTCGGGGATATCGCCGCTGACGATGCGGAGGGCAAGCCCTTCGGCAATCGCGGTTTTCCCGACTCCGGGATCACCGATCAGACACGGGTTGTTCTTGGTGCGACGAGTGAGGATTTGCATCACTCGCTCGATTTCTTGTTGGCGACCGACGACCGGATCCAGCTTGCCTTCGCGAGCGAGTTCGGTGAGGTCGCGTCCAAATTCGTCAAGAGTTTGGGTTTTGGCTGCGTTTTGGTTGGTGCCCGCGTTGCTCGACTTGCTGCTTCCGCTGCTCGAAGTTCCACGGGTTTGCACGTCGTTGTCCTGCAGGGCCATGACTTCTCGTCGTGCCCGCTCCAGTTCGACACCCAAACGCGCCAGCACACGGCCCGCGAGTCCATCGCCTTCTCGGATGAGTCCAAGAAGGAGGTGCTCGGTGCCAATGTAGTTGTTGTTGAGATTCCGTGCCTCGTCGTAGGCCAAGTCGATGACTCGCTTGGCGCGGGGCGTCAGAGTCATATCTTGGCTCTGGCGCGATTCGCCACGCGGAAGCTGCTTTTCAACTTCTGACCGGATCTTGTTGAGGCCAACGCCCATCTTTTCGAGGACGCGGGCGGCGACACTGTCGCTCTCGCGCACCAATCCGAGAAGCAGGTGCTCGGTGGAGACGTATCCCTCACCGAATTTCTGCGCCTCTTCTTGGGCGAAGAAGACGACTTTTCTTGCGCGCTCAGTGAACCTCTGCCACATGCTTAGCTATTTGCTCCTCCGGCCATTCGGGGAATCACCGGTACTGCATTAGACGTGTCAGAAGGCGATCTTGTGCCCTCGGGCCTAATCCTAGCAATACAAACAGCTTCCCAGCCGTGTGCTGTCGGGATTATCGGCAGGCTGCACTCAAAGAGAGAGCCCCGTCTTTCTGCGACCTCAATTTTACCGGGTTTTGAATCTGGCCGTCGGGAATTGCGGATGAACTTGGGCTTCTGAAGCCCGAGCAGGGAACATTACCGGGTTTGTGCCTGTCGAACTTACCGGTGTCTATTTCAGCAAGTTTGCTGTGTAGACTTTACATTCTGGAGACAGCTATGCGTCGAACTCTTCTCTTCTGTGCCGCCCTGCTTGCCACGGCGTGCGCTTACGCCGCGCCCAACGAAATTCGCGGCACCCTGACGGCAAGCCATGGGTGGGTGAAAGGCCCCGATGGCGTCAAGCGATCCGTCAAGGGCATGAAATTCCCCTATGTTGCTCGTCGGGTTGAGGCCAAAAAGCTCGACTCTCTGACCCTGCGCGGTCAAGAAGTCGGCAAACCCGCCTCGCTTGACCTCAATGGACTTGACTTCCAGGGAGCCATCGATGCCCAGCGGGCCAAAGAGGCAGCAGAGGCAGAAGTCGAGGTCTACAACGCAGTTGGTGGAGACGGCTACGGCTACATCGAAGGCAACCCCAGCTCGCTGGACGACGTGGCGATCACGAGCACCGGTTTGGGCAAGCCATGGACCAAGTTGACTTTTGGCTTCCAGTACGAAAGCTCGGTCTTCAGCAACTTCTTGATTCGCTGGCGAATCTGGACAACGAACATCGACAACCCAGCGCCGCAAAACGACTTCTCCAACGAAATCGCTGACTTCGGCGTGATTTGGAATCAGAGCGTGGCGACGGGAGCCTACATTGTCGAGATTCAGGTGAACCAGGCGGCGGTCGTGGCGAACGACAACCAGCTCTACATGGCGACCCAATTCCGCGATGCGAGCAACCTCCAAGGCGAAGGTCAATTCCGTGGAGACCTCAGCGTGATCTTCAACGCGACGATTCCGGTGACGGTCGGTTCGAGCATTGACCAGTTTTGGTACGACTGGGATCCGCAACCGGATGGAGCCTATGAGAACAGTGAAATCGACGTTTTCGAAGGCAGTCTGGCGAACATTGCCTATAAGATCAAGGTCGAAACCACAGGCTCCGCATTCACGATCTACCCAACGATCGGCACTGTGACAACGGGCACGATCCAAAGTGGCGACGTGATCGGCACCTTCTTTCCGCTTGACGGCAGCACCCTTGTGATCAAGCCCGACTACCGAGTGGCTCGCGGTGCCCCGGTGGGAGTGATTGACTTCACCGGCGTCTCCCCGACCAAAACCCCGTTTGCCATCCGCTTCAACACCCGAACGCTGGCAAGCATCGCCAACGTGGAGCAGAAGATCCAAATGTGGGACTACGTCAACTCTGCCTGGGTGAACGTGCATACCCGCACGATTGGTCAAACAGCCGTGGAACTCTCGGAGTCTTACGGCGGGACGGTGCCCCTGGCCAACTTTGTCAGCAGCTCGAACCTGGTGAGGGCTCGCCTGACTTACCGAAACCTCTCCAGTCAGATTCCGAGAGCGTGGACGATGACCACCGACCAGTTCAACTGGGTGATTCTGCGGTAACGCCTCTGGACTGATTGTTTGGGCTCGCGACCCAAATGCGTGCGTCCCTCGGTGCCCTTGTGGCCCGAGGGACGTCTGTTTCTCGTGATGGACAATCGCGCCGGCAAGAATGCGGGTTACAATGGCGGAATGCGCTCTGCCTGGAAGGTCGGCGCCCTTGTGGTGATCTTTGGTGTTCTCGTGATGGGAGTCTTCGCGACGCTCCGCGCCAGCCTCTTTGCTCCGCCGATGTCGGAATATCACGTTCGTTTCGAGGACGCGGGTGGTCTGACGACGGGCTCTCCCGTACTACTGGCGGGCGTTCCGATCGGAGATGTCAAGGAGGTCAAGCTCGGCCCGGACGGAAAGGCTCGCGTGATTCTGGCGATTGATCCCGGCACGACGATTGCCAAGGGCGCGACGGCAGTGCTTCCCAGTAGCTTCATCGCGATTGGCGATCGTCAGGTTCTGCTCCAAGGCGGTGATCCGAGCAAGGGAACCTATGCGGCGAACAACGAATCCGATCCGATTCCCGGCGTTCTTCAAGGCCCTCTCGATTCCGTTTTCCCAGATAGCGAGAAGACGATGGAGGAGCTGAACAAGACGATGATCGCCTTCCAGAACCTCCTCAATGACGAGGAGCTCAAGGCGGGGCTGGTCGGGGTGATGAAGGCAGGCGAACAAACTGCGGGTGATTTCGGCAAGCTGGCAAGCAACTTGGACGGCACCCTCACTCGCAACTCAGCGCGCATCGACTCGCTGATGAAGACGATGGTCGTCACGATGCAGAACTTCCAGGAAGTCAGCGCGGAAGTCGCAAAGTTTGCCAAGAGCGGGGAACTGCAGAAGCAAACCGAAGAGCTGATGACCACGATGAACTCAGCCGCCAAAGAAGGTGAGTTGCTGGTCAAAGATTTGCGGAGCTACACGAGTGATCCTGCCCTCAAGGCAAGCCTGACCGACACGATGTCGAACTTTGAAACCATGAGCGACTCGGGGGTCAAGATTGCGGCAGATGCTGAGGTCATGGCCAAGAACGGCGTCGAGATCAGCAAGCAAACCGCCGAGCTGATGACCAAGGCGAACAAGCTGGCGGACGAGGTCGCCAAGTTGATCGACGAGTTCAAGGGGACGGTGGATCGGCTCGTCCCAAGCGGAGGCAAGGGTCTGATTCCCGAGGTCGGGATTGAAGCGGACTTGACCCGGGTTCAGGAGTCCGACCGGCTCCGCGCCGATGTCACGGCGGTCATTCCGGCCGGGAAGGAGAAGGTCGTCTTTGGCCTCTACGATGCCTTTGAATCCAACAAGCTCACCTTCCAGCTGGAGCGAGCCCTCAATCCTAAGACGGACCTTCGGTACGGGGTCTACGCGAGCAAGCCAGGAGTGGGGGTATCTTATCAAGTCGCGCCGAACCTCAGGTTGCGTAGTGATGTCTTCGGGCTGAACGATCCTCAGATGGATCTCCGACTCCGCTACGATTTTCCGCAAGGGTTCCACGGCTGGGTGGGCATCGAAAAGGTGTTCGGGAAGAACAGTCCCTCCATCGGGATCGGCGTGAAAAAGTAACAGAGGTTTTTCGATGAAAGTCATCCTTCAACAAGCGGTGCCCAAGCTGGGCAAACAAGGCCAAGTGGTCAACGTGAAGCCGGGCTACGCGCGCAATTTCCTGTTCCCGCAAGGAATGGCTCTTCTGGCGGACAAGAAGCAGCTCGAGGTTCTCGAGCGACGCAACGCAAAGGTGGCTGCGCAACTGGCGGACACCAAGTCGAATGCCGAAGCCCTGAAGGAAAAGCTGAACGGCAAGGAAATCAGCATCGAAACCAAGTCGGGCGGCGACGGTCGACTCTTTGGTGCAGTGACCTCGCAAGACATCTGCGACGCGATCAAGGCTCAGCTGGGCAGCGATATCGACAAGAAGGCTGTGCTGTTGCTCCGACCGATCAAGCGACTCGGTCACTACGACATCGAACTGGATGTCCACCGCGACGTCACCATCGAGCTCTCCCTCCACGTTTTTGACCCTGAGCACATGGAAGTCGAGAAGAAGGCTGAGCCGGAAGCTCCGGTCGCCGAAGCCGACATCACCGAAGAACTCAGCGACGAAGAGTAAGTTTCGCGAAAAACCTTTCAAAAAGTCCGCTCAACCCACAGTTGAGCGGACTTTTCTGCTTCAAAGGGGTTCAAAGTTCGTTGATTCTGCCGATATAAAGAACCGTGTGGGCTCCGTGCCCGCGCCTTTGATCTATGAATCTCTTGACCGTAAATCCGTGGCTGCTAGGCCTGGGGGTTCTCACGGCGGTTTTCCTGCTTGGGGTGACCGTGTGGACATTCCGTGCGGATCGGTCGAAGAAAAGCCTTCCCGCTTTGTTCATCGCCTCGCTCATCACGTTGGTCGTGGCCCATGTGACGATTGCCTCGGCCTCGGCCAAAGAGTTTGTTGAATTTGAGGCGCAGCAGAGGAACCTGGCGCGGATCTTTGCCGCTGAGATTGCCGCCTCGCAGCACGCCCAAGTGCGGCTTGATGGATCGAGCAGAACGGCGATCAGCCGGATCAACAATCAGTTTTCTCGATGGCAGGAAGCCAGCCCGAGCATTGTGTCGCTGAAAACCGCGCGTAAAACTCCAGATGGCAAGATGCAGGTCATCGTCGCCTCCAAGGGTGCGGAGCACCAGGCAGGCTCGACGCTTTCCGAATCTTCGGACTCTTTCGCCGATGCATGGGGCGGGCATGTCTCATTCACTGAGCTTGACTCGCGGCTGACCATGGTCGCGGCGCCGCTCTTCAATGGCAAGAATGCCGAGGGTGTTTTGCTGGTTAAGGTCGATCGCGCGATCTGGATGGGCGATTCGGAAGCAGGCCAACGGGGCATTGTCTTGATGTCGGCCCTGATGATCTTCTTGATCATTGTGGGCGGCGTGGCTGGTTCCGAGTTGGTTCACAGCTTGGCCTCCCTGCGGGTTTCGCGCGCTGAGATGCTGCTGCAAGGCGAGCGGATCAAGGAGCAGATGGACATCATCGCGGAGAAGAACCAGCAGATGGCCGCGAACCAAGACTTGCTCGCACAGGCGAACGCGCGGCTGCAAAGCCTCGCGACAATGGACGGTCTGACCGGCGTGATGAACCACCGAACCCTCATGGAGTTCCTGGCGAATCATATGAAGAAGAATTCGGTGATCGGCTCACCCTGTTCCGTCGTGCTGCTCGACGTCGACAGTTTTAAGCAACTGAACGACCAGTATGGTCACATGGCGGGCGATGACGCCCTTCGCACCATTGCCCAAGTGCTTCGGCAATCCTGCCCTCCGGGAGCAGGGGTTGGTCGCTACGGCGGCGAAGAATTCATGATGGTTTTGCCCGGTGCGTCTGAATCCACCGCGCTGGGAATCGCCGAGGAGCTGCGTCGCCGCATTCAGATGGCCAAGATGACCTCGCGCCCCTGCACGGCATCCTTTGGCGTCTCCACGGTCTATAGCATGGGTAAGTCAGAGCAAACGCTCATCGACGAAGCCGACAAGGCGATGTACTACTCCAAGACTCACGGCAAGAACCGCGTGACCCACTACGGTCACGGATTGCTCGAATCCGCTTGAGAAGCTGGGCTCAGTGGCCCTTGTAAATCGAGTAGGGGTTGAAGTCGCCCAGAGTCAGCCGGAGCGTCACCATCTGCCCAACATGGTAGGCATCGTGGAGGGCCACGAATGAGCTTGCCATCGCCCAGACGCCTGGATCATCACTCGCGAGCGCGAGCTCCTCAGCCTTGGCCCGCTCGGCCTTCAGATTGGCGATGAGAGCTTCACCCGACTTGTCGGGCGCGGAATAGGTGCCCCAATCGTGCTTTCGGCCTTGCGCCTCATCTTGCAGAGCGATGTAGCACTCCGCCAGGTGCTCGGCGGTCTCTCGTGGGCTCATCGCTTCGGCGACGACCCGTGCATCCCATTGATCTCCGGTTAGGCCGGCAAAAACGGCGTCCACTTGATGGCCCGAATCGTCGAGCTGCATCTTGAGAAAATCCTTGGTGGTCATGCTCTCAGTCTGCCTGGAGGGTGCGCCTGGACGCAAGGGGCCCCGGTAGAATCTGGCCTGTGGATGGTGCCTCTCTTACCACCGATCTTCTCCGGGTGGTTTACGCTGAGGGGGCTTTTCCGATGGGAGACGAGACCGGTGAGGTCAACTTCTACATTCCGCGAGAACGAGCCATTTTTGATCTCGCCAGCGGGGTTCATGTCTCATCGAGCTTTGGTAAGGTGTTGCGCCGGGCCGACTTCCGGGTGAGCTTTGACGAGGCTTTCGAGGAAGTGATGCGAGGCTGCTATCGCCCGACCGACAACTGGCTGACCGAAGAGATTGTCAGGGTCTACACCGAGGCCCACCGGGAGGGGTGGGGTCATTCCTGTGAGGTCTGGCGGGAGGATCGGCTGGTGGAGGGACTCTACGGGCTGGCCGTGGGGAAGTGTTTCTGCGCCGAATCGATGTTCCACCGGGAATCCAACATGAGCAAAGTGGCTCTTTGGGCCATGGTGGAGAAGTGTCAGAAGCTCGGGTTCGAACTTTTCGACGCCCAAATGGTGACGCCGCACACCTTAAGAATGGGGCGCATCCCGATCTCTCAGCCCCAGTTTATGAAGAAGTTCCGCCCGATCTGGCGGGATGAAATCGAATGGCACTAGGCAGCATTCGGCGTGCGCTCTTGCTCACGGGCTTCGATTGCCCACGCGAGCCGGCGGAGAGCCTCGCGGAACAAGGGAGTGTCATCGCCTGCGCTTTGCAGGCAATGCCCCAGAAGCTCGTAGGCTTCATCTTCGGTCAGGCTGACCAAAACGGTCCGTTCCTTGTCCCTCACAGAAAGGATATTCGGTCCGAAATTGGTCCTGAAATAGCTGTCCCGAGCGAAACCCAGCAAGATTACGGACGTCTGTTCCCCCAAGAGTCCCGATAGGGACAATGATTCTGTGAATATTCGCGAAAAGTGCTGACTTTTGAGGCTGTTTGAGCGATACTTACAGTAAGGCAAGGAGTGCCTGAAATGAGGGTTAATTTTCGCTGGGTATGGCTTTTGTGCCTGCCTTTGCCCCTAGCGGCAAAGGCCCAGTTCACGCTGTCTGACCCTGGCAGTGCTGACAAGCCCTCGCAGACCGTTCTCACGGGACGCTCTGCCTACGATCTGATCCGACTTTCTCCCGACCGTTTCTCCTTCTCCTTGCGCTACGGCAACGTGATCGAGAGGTCTGAGACCGTCGTGCTTGACGGACGCACCCTTGTTCGTGATCAGGACTACACGATGGAGTACGCCAGCGGCTCCGTCTACATCAAGATCCCCATCAAGCAAGGGCAATCGTTGCGCGTGTCGTACCGCTACGACGAAACGAAATCCCGAGAAGGGATCTATGGCGGGGCCACCAGCGGTGCCGGCAATGGATTCGCCTTCAATCTCAGCCCAGGTGCCAAAGCCTGGATGGGGATGGGATACACCGAGCGTCTAGCCGACGGCACGATTCTCTCAGGAAATATCTTCGGCCTCTCAAACAGCTTCTCCTTCAGCGGCGGCTCGATGAAGGGCCTCTTCATGGTCAATGACCGGAAGAAGGTCGATGCGAGCAGCCTGACCGGCGAGTACGAAGGCTCGAAGGGCACAGAAGACGGTCAAGGTCGAGCCATCGTCCAGGAACTGCAAAGTGGTTTCCTCGGCGGTTCGATCAAGGTCAGCTACCAGGACATCGAGGACAAGTTCGCCGGTTTCCACTCGTTCTCGGGAGCAGGATACGACGCCAAGGCGATCCAGATGTTCCAGAACGAGAAGGGCCTCAAGCGCTCGGCGTTCTCGATGACGAACCTCGGAAGCAAGGCTTTCAACTTTGGCGGCGGCTATGCAACCGTCGGGGACGATAAGGGGCAGATCACCTGGCGCAACGCGTCGCTGGGCTTTGGCTCGACAAAAATTGACTATTCCAGCCAGTACGTTGATCCGGGATTCAACAAGTTTAATGGCCTGCGCGAGGAAGATCGAGCCCAGCTCGTGAAGGAAAAAGGACTCGCCCGTCAAGCGTTCTCGCTGAAATCGCCTTCTAAGGGCGGCACGCTTTCGTACAATTTCTTGAACGTTGAATCGGGCAAGGAAGGGCTTTGGCGAAGCGGTTGGGCGTGGGATTCCCCGACGCTCAAGGCTTCCTGGTTCCGCCAGTCGGTTGATTCCAAGTTCGTGCGGTTCAACGATCTGCGCGAAGGGGATCGAGGCCAGCTCGCCAAAGAACGCGGTCTCGATCGTAACATGTTCTCGCTGAGCGCGAATCCGGCAAAGCTCGGATTCAGCCTCAACACAAGCGAAATCCGCACCGACAAGCAAGAAGGTTGGATGACCCGAGATTTCGGACTCACGGGCCAGGGCTGGAACTTCAGCTACTCCTCCCGCGATGTCTCCGACCAATTCGGCGCGTTTTACTCCCTGACCGGCGAGGATCGAACGAAGTTTGTCGGTGGCATCGCTGGTGTGCTCGGCGCAGCACCTCACGGCGATGATATCCGCATGATCGACCAAAACGGTCTGGACCGGGAAGGATGGCGTCTCAACACGGATCGCAAGGGCTGGAAATCGAGCTTTAGCCGATTCACCATCGACCAGAAAACCGGGCAGCTCAGCTACAACGAATTTGTCACCGAGAAAGGGCCAACCAAACTCCGCGTGATGTCCCAAAACGCGGATGACGGGTTCGGGGCCATGAACCGCTTGACCGCCACCGAGCAAATGCGCCTCGGCAACGTCGATGGGCTGGATAAACAGGATATTGACCTCTCGACGACTGTCGGCAAGAAGAGCAATCTCGTGCTCCAATGGATGAACGCGAGCGATCCTCACGGTTCGGCCTTGCGACGCCAACTCAAGTTCGATCAACCCGGTCTCAGCCTCAGCTACACGCGTCGAGCGGTGGACGAAGGCTTCAACGCCGTCGGGCGGATGGTGGATACGGAGCGCGAACTGTTGCAGTCGATGCTCGGATTCGATCACGCTGAGGTCATTGGTGCCTGGGACGTGATGCCCGGCATGAAGGCGGAGTTCCGCAAGCTCGACGCGACTTCGGCGTTCCTCGGACAATCCGTGGCGGCCCAATCGGGGGCCTTCGCGTGGTCGCTTTCGCCGAAGACCCAACTTTGGTTCCGAACCTCGAGCACCAAAATTGACGAAGGCGATACGAGCCCCGTCGATACCACCTATCAAGGCATGAGCGTTTCTCACGATCTGGGAACCGCTGGCAAGGTCACGGTCACCCAAGAGGCACACAAGTTCGACGGAAGCTCAGAGACTCTTCCCGATGCCACTCGACAGGCCGTGGCGTACGAGAAGAAGATCGACGACAAAACCTCGATCCGTACCGAGCAAAGTGAAACTCGATTTGGCGACGGGACTCGAGAGACGACCTCCGCGAACACGATTGCCACGCAAATCTCGCCGCGTGTGGGCGTCAGCGTCACCGACTCCACCGTGCGACGCGATGGCGACAAGCCGGACGAAAAACATCGTAACTACGGGTTCTGGGTGGACTTTGGTCGAGGGATTCGGCTCGACTACGGCTACGTGCGCAACATGCACGGCGAGAATGGCACGCTGAACACGCAAACCTCTCTCAGCGGCGGGGAAGCGCAAGGTATCAAGCTCGACGGTGCTCGCTATCAGCTGAATCGATGGGATGGTCAGCGCAGCCAGCACTTCGGGAACGTAAGTTTCTCCAACCTGAAGCCGTTCCAGTTTGGCTTCGTCAAGGACGTTAAGTTCTACTACCGAAGCGACACGCAGCGAGACTATCTGAGCTGGCAGCGAGAGAACACCGACCTTGGGCTCTCGGCGGCGATCGGTTCGTTCGGTCTGGCGTGGGACTACAAGGCGCAGATTCACTCCAGCGGCATCCGCGCGATTGACCGCACCTTCACTCTCACCACGGATCGGAACAACAAGGCACCGCTCCGTGCGGTTCTCAAGTACGGCGTCCGCACGATGCCGGACAATAAGGATGTGATGATTCGCGACTACAGCCTGAGCTATCGGGCCACGCGGAACTTCTCGGTTGAGCACAGCTTGGTCACCAATCCGACTCAGCAGCGCGGCAATGTTCTCCTCGGTTCGGTGAATCTCGACGAGCGCAAGAGCAGCTGGACGGCGAAGTATCAGAACGATCCGCGGATGGCGTTTGACCTCAACTGGAGCGAAATCAAGCGCGACAACAAGGGTGAATCGCTGCGCCGCGAGGCTCGGATGAACATGACTCTGTTCGCCAACAATGCTTCTCCTTTGCAGTTGACCTATGCCCTGCAAGAGTGGGATCGAGGCGCGAATAGCTCCCTCGCACACAGCTACGGCGTCACCTTCAACCAACGCCCGGGCGCGAATCAGTCGCTGAGCTTCAGCCTCGAACGACTGCAATGGGGCGCCGGTCGCCCGGATGATTCGCGGCTCCGGGATTGGTCGCTGCGCCTGGACTACAACCTGCGGTTCTAGGCGTGGTGTCTGCTGCGTGAGTGCCCACGCAATAGCAAAACACTTGATGCCCCGATCCCTTTTAGGGTCGGGAGACCACCCCCTCTCAATCGACGTCCACCCCATAATCTCCGATTTGGGGCAGGGTGCCCAACGAGCGGGTGGGGGATTCGTACTCGCTTGGGCGGTAGCCCAATCGAGCTTGCTTGCTGCTTGCTTTGAACCGGGCCTGTGGCCCGCCGAATCCTCTGCGAGGATTCGAATTTCCCCCTCCCGCCCTTTGGGCACCCTCCTCCGACGGCAGTCGGTGGCGGGCCTCGATTGAGAAGTGTCGAGGGGTTCGGAGGTGGGTCGTCTCCGAAAGGATCCGCACGATGTGCCCCCGAGCACCTTGCTGGCCCTCTAGCCAAATGGGACTTGAGGGAGAAAGGGGGGAAGAAGCTCCGGCGACCTAGAACTTCACTTGAACCGGTTCGCGTTCGACCGGATTCTCAAGTTCAAAGAGGTCTCGTGGCTGGAACTTGCCGAAACCGGCCACGATGCTGGATGGGAATGTCTGGAGCTTTGTGTTGTAGGCGGTCACGACATCGTTGTAATACTGCCGTGCGAAGCTGATCTTGCTTTCTGTGCCCCGGAGCTCTTCTTGGAGCTCGATCATATTGGTGTTCGATTTCAGATCCGGGTAGCTCTCGACCAGACCAAAGAAACCGGTGAGCGCGCCGGTGAGGGCACCCTCGGCCCGTGCTTTGTCATTGACGGACGTTGCCCCAACCGCTTGGTTGCGTGCCTGGATCACGCGCTCCAGGGTCTCCTTCTCAAAGTTCATGATCCCTTTCACCGACTCCACGAGGTTCGGAATGAGGTCATAGCGACGCTTCAGTTGGACATCGATTTGCGCCCAGGCGTTCATCGTCTGTTGGCGCAGCGAGACCAGGGAGTTGTACATTCCGATGAAGACGACCAAGATGATCACCAGCACCAGGAACATGCCGATCAAGAGAGGGCCCATAGTTCAACAATAGAGACGGTGGAAATCCGGAAAGGGTTGCGCTCAGCAGCCGCCCGTCCGTGAGGGAGGGGCATCCTTCGTGCGGGTCATTCGGATCGGTGGTTTGCCAAAGTCCGCCGGATCCTTAAACTCCGCCCCGCTGCCTTTGCGAATCATTTCGATGTTCGGATTGGCCTTCTGAACCATCGTCGGCTCGTTTTCGATCGGACGCCCCAAGATTGTCTTGACTTGCAGGAGCACTTTGTCTCGGGAAAGGGTCGCGGCTCCTTCGTAGGGCATCCCGCCCCGCGTGAGGACGAAGTTCCCGTTGGAGCAGATCGTCACAGAAACCTTGCGCAAGGTGTTGGCGATGACCGGATTCTCCTTCGCGAGTTCGTCCGAGACCGCAGCCTCATCGTTGCCTTCCCACACGCCGACCCACTTGCCGGCTCCGGAGTCACAGCCACTGAGCCCCAGCACCAAAACAGCGAGCGGTAACATGCGAAGAATGGCCACGATTACGAAAGAAGTGTATCACTCGATGGGCTTGAGGGATTCGGAATACGACCTGATCCTCCAGCATCTCGGCCGAACCCCGACCCTCACCGAAGTCGGCATGTTCGCGGTCATGTGGAGTGAACACTGTGGCTACAAGTATTCTCGGCCGATTCTGCGCTACTTTTCTCGCTACAAAGCCGCGATGGACGGTGGCGGCCATGAGAATGCTGGCGTTGTGGACATCGGGGACAATCTTGGCGTGGTGATGAAGGTCGAGAGCCACAACCACCCGAGCGCGGTCGAGCCGTATCAGGGTGCGGCCACGGGTGTTGGTGGCATTATCCGGGACATTTTCACCATGGGGGCAAGGCCGATTGCCGCCCTCAATTCTCTGCGCTTCGGGCCGATCCGCGATGGTGAAGGCTCGCCGGAGGAGATCAAGCGGAACCGCTTCCTGTTCGACGGAGTGGTGCACGGGATCAGCGGATATGGCAACTGTGTCGGCGTTCCCACGGTCGGCGGGGAAGTGATGTTCCACCCCAGCTACTCAGGGCGTCCTCTCGTGAATGCCATGTGCGTCGGTCTGGTGGAACTCGATCAGATCGCCACGGCGGGGGCCGGTGGACTTGGGAATCCCGTGATCTATCTCGGCTCCGAGACGGGAAAAGATGGGATCCACGGGGCCACTTTTGCGAGCGAAGAACTCGAGGACGAGGATCAATCGAAGCGACCCAATGTGCAGATCGGCGATCCCTTTGCGGAGAAGCAGCTCATCGAAGCGACGCTGGAAGCGCTCAAGACCGGCGCGATTCACTCGATCCAGGATATGGGCGCTGCGGGTCTCACTTGCTCGACTATCGAAATGTCGGCCAAGGGCGGCGTGGGGATGGAAGTCGATCTTGACCTGGTTCCGATGCGCGAGAGCGACATGAGCGGCTACGAACTCATGCTCAGCGAGAGCCAGGAGCGGATGCTCTGCGTGGCTCACAAGGGGCGCGAGCAAGAGGTCTTGGACGTGTTCCACAAATGGGGCGTTCATGCCGTGGTCATTGGTCATGTCACCGACACGAATCGGGTGCGAGTCACCCGTCATGGCGAGTTGATCGCCGACGTTCCGGCGAAGGCTCTCGCCGATGAGTGCCCCACCTATGTCACTGAGCCTGCTGTGCCAAGCTGGATCGACTCGGCAAAGCGATTTGATCCAGCCACGCTCCCTCAGGTCGATCATGCGGAGGCGATGAAGCGCCTCGCGCTTGCCCCGACCTTGGCGAGCAAGAAGTGGGTTTTCCAGCAATACGATCATCAGGTTCAGACTCAAACGGCCTTGCTCCCCGGCGTGGGCGATGCCGCCGTGCTGGCCCCCAGGGGAACCCAGAAGGGGCTCGCGGTGAAGATCGACGGCAACGGCCGCTGGGTGAACCAGGATCCTTACAACGGCGGGATGCTTATTGTCGCCGAAGCGGCACGGAACGTCGCCTGTACCGGCGGACGACCAGTCGCGGTGACGGATGGGCTCAACTACGGCAACCCCGAAATCCCCGAGAACTATTGGATCTTTGAACGCAGCGTGAAGGGGCTGGCGGACGCCTGCGAAGCGATGCAGACGCCGGTGATCAGCGGGAACGTGAGTTTCTACAATCATGGAGATCGCGGCGCGGTGTTGCCCACGCCCATGATCGGGATGCTCGGGATCTTGGAGGATGCGAGCAAGCGGGTGGGATTAGTTCTTCCCAAAGAGCCCGTCGATCTGTACCTGGTGCGCTATCAACACGACGAAGTGCCCCAGCACGGACTCGGAGCAAGTGCCTATCTCGCGGAAGTCCATGGAATCGAGGACGGAGTGCCCGCCCCGCCGAACATGGCAAAGGAGAGGATTCTGTGCGATCAGCTCGCCCAATGGGTGCACGATCAAGCAATCTTGGCAGCCCACGATATCAGCGAAGGAGGGCTCGCTTTTGCCGTCGCAGAAATGCTCGGGCCGAACGGACTTGGGGCCGATTTGACACTGCCAAAACTACCAGAGTTTGACGTTTCCGAAGCCGGTTGGCTCTTCGGCGAGTTTCCCGGTTGGGTTCTGATTGCCGTACAAAGCGGTGCTGATGTCCCTCTGTTGCAAAGTCAAGATTTGAACCTCAATCGTTTGGGAGAGTCTAACGGGACAGGAACTCTGAATGTTAAGGCAGAGTCTGGTAGCATCCTCTCTATCGACACAGTGGAATGGTTTGGTTGGCACACAAATTGCCTCACCCAGATCACAGGAACGCCCTAACAGGTGAAGCAACTTGATGGGCTGTAACGTCTGGAAGCGCGGACGATCGTAGGGATGCGATAACTAATCCGCAAGGATGACGAGATGAAGAGACGAAAGAAGACACTTTTTGGGCTGATGGCAGGAGCGAGCTTATTCGCATTGCCTGGTGCAGCCCTCGCCCTTAGCCCGATGGCGGAGGAGCCGATCGCTCCCACCTCGGATGAGGCCGTTCTTGAGGCGCGCCAAGAGTCGGCGCCGACCAAACTCCCCGCGGAGAACGTTGACGGTTCAAAGGTCAACGCCACCACGCAGAGCAAAGCCTCGGCGGCGGTTGACAAGTATCTGAAGTCAGGCGACCAGAGCAACCCGGAAGTTGTGGGAGAAATCCTCACGACGATGGAGGCTCTCCATGCCACCGATGACAAGAACCTGAGCGTCATCACCTGGCTGGGCTATCTCTACACCATCACTGGTCAGTACGAGAATTCCATTCGCGTCCTCGAAATGGCTCGCGGTGCCAGTAGCAGCAAAGACATCAACGCACAAAATCTACGCAATCTTTCCGCGTCGTACTATCTCTCCACGCGTTATGCCGATGCCATCACTGCACTCACCGAACTCAATGAGATGACGCCGAACGATGCCGGGACGCTTTCGCTTCTCGGATCATCTCTCGTGCTTTCTCAGCAGTACGACCGGGCCGTGGCTCCTCTTGAGCAAGCGGCCAACCTCCTCGGTGCCGACGATGCGTCTCGTCTCAACGTGCTCGTCGATCTTGGAATCGCTTACTCGCGAAGCGGACAAACCGAGCGCGCCTTGGGCGTTTTCGATCAAATTTCGGCGACCGAAGGCGTCACGGCGGAGCAACTGGCTTGGATGGGTTACACCTATCTGCAGGCCGGTCGCACGGATTCTGCCATCAGCACCCTCGAGCGGGCATCGGAACTCGACCCGGAAAACCCGGCGGTGATCAACAACCTCGCCACGGCGTATCTCCAACGAAACTCCGATGAAGATCGGGTCAAGGCACGTGCTCTTTACCGAAAGCTTGCCGAACTGGCTCCGAACAATCCGGTCGCTGGCTACAACCTCGGTTCGATGTATCTGGGTGAGGGCAACTACGCCGAAGCCAAGAAGTTCCTCGAGCCGGCCGCCCGAGCCTCGAACGATCCGTTTGCGTGGAACAATCTTGGAAAGGCCTGCGAAGGGCTTGGTGAAAACGACAACGCCGCCAGCTTCTACGGCACAGCGAGCGATGCCCGGAAGGATGTTGCTCTCTTTGCTCGAAACGCAGGATTCGCCTATATTCGCGTCAAGAACGATGCACTGGGTGTCAACTATCTCCAGCGAGCCGTGGACAACGGCGACCGCGATGTCGAGATCAAGAAAGTCATGGCCTCTGCCTTCAATCGGATGAATCAATCCGACAAGGCTTTGGCGTTGATGCTTGAGCCGAGCGTGGCCGAAGCGAGCCGACTGGATGCCGATTACTGGTTCAACCTCGGTGTGATCTATGCCGACAAGGGCGAAGCAACCAAGGCTGAGGCGGCGTATCGTCAATCGTTGGAAATCCGGCCGAATGATGCGGACACGGTGAACAATCTTGGTGTGCTGCTCTGGGAGAAGGGTGATTACCAAGGTGCTCTCGATTGCTTCAAGAAGCAGCAGACGCTCGATCCGACCAGCGTGAATGCCAAGCTCAACGTGGCAGCTTGCCATGCCAAGCTCGGCAACCTCACCGATGCGATCGATATCTGGCGCGGCGTGATTCGGGCTCAACCCTACCGACAAGATGTCCGGCTGGATCTTGCGGATGCTCTCTGGAATACCGGAGACACCCCAGGCGCCCGATTCCACTACGCTACCGTCAACCGCGAGAATCCGCGCAGCCCGCGGGCACTCAATGGTCTGGGCATGTGGGCTCTCCTGCAAACTCAACACAAGGATGCAGAAGGTCACTTCCGATCCGCCATTCAGAACGATCGAAGCTTTGTCCCGGCCTACGTTAATCTTGCGATTGTCCTTGAGAGACTCAACCGAGTCCCCGAAGCAATCAAGATTCTCGAAGCCGCTGTGGCGATCGATAGCAAAAATGAAGCGGTGAAAGAAGAGCTCGCTCGGCTAAAATCCGGCTAGACCGTGCGCGTTCATACCATTCTCAATCTGTTCCGGCCCGATGCCGTCCAGGCTGCTCGCGAGCACCTGGGCGGCTTGGTGTCTAAGGGCATCACTTTGGGCGCAGATCACGAGTCTGCTGAGGTGCTGGGTGTCGAGGCCGTCGCACCGGAGAACCTCGGACGCGCCGATTTGATGATTTCCTTCGGCGGCGATGGCACCTTGATCCGCGCGGCCCATGTCTGCGCCGAACATGGAACCCCGATCCTGGGCGTTTACTATGGGCGATTCGGATTTGTCACCCAGTGCATGCCCGATGAAATCGGGGCCGTCATCAGTCAGTTCCTGGATGGAGGTCTGCCCATCGAAGAGCGTTTGATGGTGCAAACCGAACTGATCCGCGACGAAAAGACGGTCGCGACGCTCCACTCACTCAATGAGACGGTGGTGCAGCGTTCGGCAACCACGCGTGTTCTGACCTTTGATGTTCGGGTAGACGGTGCTCGGCTGGCAAGGTATCCGGCCGATGGCATGATGGTCGCAACCCCCACCGGCTCGACCGCCTACAATCTTTCGGCGGGCGGGCCGATTGTGGATCCGAAGATGCGGGCCCTGATGCTCACCGCGATCATGCCTCACACGCTCAATGCCCGACCACTCGTGCTCACCGCAGACTCGCAGATCGAGATCCGGGTTCAAACCCGAGGCGATGCGGTTCTGAGCTGTGACGGGCAGAGCCGGCTGCACCTGCTCAGTGGGGATCTCGTGAAGGTCACGACGTCGCCGCGAGTCACCCGCCTGGTCACCGTGGATGACCAAGATTTTATGCACAAGCTCGCTCATCGCTTCCAATGGAGCCAAGGGGCCCGACAGCAATGAGCGTCGCCACTGATCTTGCTCTGACCGTGAAGAATGCGGTGGTCACTTTCCCCGTGGGATCGGGTCGGATCCACGCGCTCGATGATGTCTCGCTGCATGTTGGGCTGGGGGAAGCCGTCGCCGTGGTGGGTGAGAGCGGATGCGGCAAAACCACGCTCGCCCGCGCGGTTCTCGGACTCCAACCGCTTGATTCGGGGGCCATTGATGTGGCGGGCCGCGCCGTGCGCAAACCAGAGCCTGGTTTAGCAGAGCGGGTCGGGATGGTCTGGCAAGATCCTTTCGCGAGCATCCAGCCAATGTGGCGGATCCGGCGGATTCTGGAAGAGCCGTATCGCCTTGCTAGGAAAACTCCGCAAGTCACGGAGCTGATGGACATGGTGGGGCTGGATCCTAAGCTCGCTGACCGGTATCCGCATCAACTCAGCGGAGGCCAGCGTCAGCGCGCCGCGATCGCCCGGGCCATTTCCCTCCGACCACCTCTCGTGATCTGCGACGAACCCACCGCCGCCCTCGACCTTTCAATCCAGGCGCAGATTCTCAACCTCCTCAAGGATCTGAAAGCGAGCACGAACTGTTCCTACCTCTACATCAGTCACGACCTGCAAACCGTGCGGTACGTCAGCGATCGAATCGTGGTGATGTATATGGGGCAAGTTGTCGAAACGGGGCCGACCGAAGAGGTCTTTCAGAATCCGCGCCATCCCTACACAAAGGCTTTGCTCGACTCGGCCCCAGGGATCGAGAAAATCGGAATGCTCCCCGCAGAAGTCAGCGGCGAAATCCCTGATCCCAAACAGGTGATCCCCGGATGCAAGTTTGCCAGTCGCTGCACGAAGGCGCAGAATCGGTGTCGAGAAGAGCGACCAGAATGGACGGAGCAGGGAACAAGGGGCGAGCGATGCTTCTTCCCGCTCTCCACGATCAATGATTAAGAAGGGATTAAGCCCGATTCATCTACGGTTTTGAGCCAAGCCCTGCTCTTTAGTCGTCATAACAATAGTCCTGCCAATGACCTAAGCAGTTCGACGCTGTGGAACAAGACAGGTAGGCTTCTTAACAATTCGTCATGGATGTCACGCCCGCTCGTCGCACGTTTGCTCAGGAAAAGGAAGCCCTGGAGCACGATGTCATCGAAATGATCGCCCGCGCAGAGGCGATGTTCGATAAGGCCGTGGTTGCGCTCAAGACTCTTGATCGCAAGCTCGCCCATGAGGCGATGAGCCTCGATGACGCCATTGATCGCCAAGACTTGGAAATTGAGGAGCGATGTCTGCGCCTCCTCGCTCTCCAACAGCCCATGGCGGGTGACCTACGAGAAATCGGTACGGTCATCAAGATGATCACCGATATCGAGCGGATCGGTGACTTGAGCGTGGACATCGCCAAGATTGCCCTCAAGATTGAGAAGGAACTGGGGCACGCCGACTACGTTGATATTCCGAAGATGGCGGCGTTCGCCCGCAGCATGTTGAACGAGGTCGTTCAAGCCTTTGCTCGCCGAGACACTTCGCGGTTTGCCTTTATCGCTGAACTTGAAGATCAAGTGGATAACTTGTATCGCGATCTGCGGGATCAAATCCACAACTACATGCGATCCAAGCCCGAGGAAGTGGTGGCTGCCAGCTGGCTCCTTCTTGCGCTGCATCACATCGAGCGTGTCGCCGACCACGCCGTCAATATGACCGAGCGTATCGGATTCATGGTCACCGGCGAGCTTAAGCAGTTAGTTCTTGATCCGGATGAGAACGGATCAGGCAGCGACGAATCGGAACCGACCGACGTCTGATGACTCAGGAGGGTCTCCTGAGATGATTCCTTGGCTCTTTCTCTCGCCCTTTCCCGGTCAATTTGAACCGATGAAATCCGCTGCGACCACGGTGGTGGCCAAGCAGTCTGTTCCGATCAAGACCCTGGAAGTCACCCGAACCGATGGGCCGGGCGCCAAGTTTGGGGATCTGGTCACCGTCGTCTACCGATTGGAGGCCGCAGGGAAGATCCTTGCCGATTCCGAGGAATTTGGCGTTCCGTTCACCTACCGGGTCGGAGATGGCACGGCTCCGACGTTTATCGATCAAGCGGTGAATGGAATCCAGCTGCTGGGCAGTCGGCGTGCGAGCGTGCCGAGCACCGCGATTCGCGAGCGTCAAGGGCTCCCTCCGATCATTCCGCCCGATACCGAGATCATCGTGACGGTGCGCGTGGTCAGCCTCAGCGTCGCCAGTGCGGCCCCGGGCGAGTAGAATAGCCCCCATGCGCGAGAACCTCAAGGAGTTGTGGAAATTCCGCGAACTCCTGTTTGCGATGGTCGAGCGCGAACTCCGCATCCGCTACAAAAACAGCTTTCTCGGATTCTTCTGGAGCCTCCTGAACCCGCTCGTCACCGTCGCAGTGATGACCCTGGTTTTCAAGTATCTCCTCGCCAACCAAACCGACAGCTTCAGCGCGTATATCCTGGCGGCCTATCTGCCATTCATGTTCTTCAACATGGCACTGCTCGATTCCGCGCAATCGGTCTTGGTCGCTCTGCCTGTGGTGAAAAAGGTCTACTTCCCCCGCGAGATTCTGCCCCTTGCTGCGGTGATCAGCAACTTTATCCACCTGGCTCTGGCGATGGTGGTGTTCCTGGTGTATCTGTTCGTGGTGTGGGGAGTCAATGGGTTCCAAGGATTTCCGTTCACGTGGAGGCTTGGATTCCTCCCGTTCCTCCTTGTGATCTACCTGGCCCTCACCACGGGGCTCGCCTTCATTATTTCCGCCCTCAACGTGTTTTACGAGGATGTCAAGTACATCATCAGCGTGCTGCTGTACCTGCTGTTCTTCCTCACGCCGATCATGTATTTCAGCGAAACCGTTTGGTATGCGCTCAAAGATCGGCCTTCTGGTGAGCTGGTCTACACGCTGTATCACCTCAATCCGATTGCCATGATGGCGACCGCGTTCCGAAAGGTCTTGGTGCAGCCGGGGGATATCGAGGTGAAGAGTGGAGCCGAGTCGATCATGGTGGGCTCCCTCCCGTTCAACTGGGGACTCTTCGGGGTGACCTGCCTGGTTTCTCTGTTCCTCCTCGTTTATGGCTACCACGTCTTCAATAAGCTCAAATGGAGGTTCGTGGAGCGGCCATGAGCGAGACTCTCATCGAGATTCGTGGGCTGAAGAAGGAGTTCCTTCTCAGCCACACCGGAGCCGCGTCGCTCAAAACGATGCTCCTTTGGTGGAAGAAGCGCGAACTTGAACACCTGCAGGTGCTCAAGGGTGTGGATCTGGACATCCATCGGGGCGAGTGCGTGGCTCTCGTGGGGCGCAATGGAGCGGGGAAGAGCACGCTCCTCTCGCTGGTCTCTCGGATCTACAAGCCGACATCCGGCACGATTCAGGTGAAAGCGCGTATGGCTCCGCTGCTGGAACTAGGGGCAGGTTTTCACCCTGATCTTACCGGGCTCGAGAACATCCTGTTCAACGGCATGATCCTCGGTCTGACCCGAAAAGAAGTGCTCGAGCGCACCCCGCAGATTGTGGAGTTCAGCGAGCTGGGCTCCCACATCGACACCCCGGTGCGCACCTACTCCAGCGGCATGATGGCCCGGCTTGGGTTCTCCATCGCCGTCCATGTGGATGCAGAGATTCTGATCGTGGATGAAGTGCTCGCGGTGGGCGACTATGCCTTTGAGAAGAAGTGCTACGACTTCATCGATGGCTTCCGGGCCAAAGGGGGCACGATCCTGTTTGTTTCGCACAATCCGGAGTCGGTTTTGCGGGTTGCGGATCGCTGCGTGTGGCTCCAGAGTGGTCTCGTGAAAGAGGATGGCGATCCGTCTACGGTTTTGGCGAGCTATCAGGCGGCAGGGGCGGACCGCTGATCGGGGCGAAAAGCACCCGTTTGAAAATCTCGAACTTCTTTCTCGATTTGCGCCCGAGGGTGAGCAGGGCAATCGGAAGGCTCGTGAGCACCCGGAGAAGTGCTCCGGCTCGGTTCAAGACCAGACAGAGTTTCGCGGCGATCTTCCCGTGGTGAAGCTCAAAGTAGAGTTCCTTGCCCCGGTTGTACCGGGCCACCGATTCCCAGCGCGTTGACTCGCTGCTCGCTCCGAGGTGGTGGATGAACTTCGCCGTGGGGACGTAGAGAATCTTTCCATGCCGGCGGAGCCGTTTACAGAGGTCGGTATCTTCGGTGTAGAGAAAGAAGTCTTCGTTGAACTTTTCGACGGGTCGAAACATGAGGCATGCCCCCATCACCTGCTCGACTTCGTGCGGGCCAGGGCCGAGCTTTTGCAGCCTGCTCGACATCCAGTAGGGGCTGAACTGTTGGCTGTTTGGGAAGAGTTTTTCGAGGAGAAACTGCTCGCAGAAGACCGCCCAGAGAGTGAGTTCTCGGCAGGCAGATTGTTGGAGTCTGCCGTCCGGAAAGTGCAGAGCTCCGCCTGCCGCAATGACCTGATTCTGATCTGGGTTTGGCTCAAACACTGCGGCCAAAGCGCGAATCGCCCCCGGCTCAGGACGGGCGTCGGAGTTTAGCAGGAGGGCAAGGTCACCGGTCATCACGGCAAGCCCCTGATTATTCGCCGCCCCGAATCCCCGATTCGCGGCGTTTTCGACCAAAACCACATGCGGGAATTCCTCGCGCACCGCATCCGCCGAACCATCGCGACTGGCATTGTCCACGACAATCACTTCGAATTCCGTGCCGAGAGCTTCGAGGCACTCGCGGAGCAGCTGCCGAGTGTTGTAGCTCACGATGATGACGGAAATTCGCATCGGGAAACCCTAACCGACTGGGGCGCCAAGAAGTTCATCCACCCACGCCGAAAACGCGGAGCGAGCGGCCGCTAGCTTCAGCGCACGTCGTTCATCCTTCTTCTTCGGATTCTCCGGAGGATCGGGCAGGAGACCCCAGTTGATGTTCATCGGAGCGAATTCTCGCTCAGTCGGGTCTTGAAGGTGGCTGATGAGCGATCCATAGGCGCAGTGTCGCGGGGGTTCGACCATCGGGAGTTCCCTCGCTCGCCGCACGAGCTGCTGGCCGACATAGATTCCCATCGCCGCGCTTTCGACGTATCCTTCCACGCCCGTGATCTGTCCAGCAATAAAGAGCCCCGGGCGATTCTTGAATTCGAGGAACGAAGTGACGACCCGCGGGGATTCGACATAGGTGTTCCGGTGCATCACGCCGAGCCGAACGAACTCCGCATTTTGCAAGCCGGGGATCATCTGCAGGACTTCCTTTTGCACGCCCCACTTCATTCGGGTTTGGCAGGCGACCAGAGAGTAGAGCGTTTTCTCGCGGTTCTCCGGACGAAGTTGGAGCACCGCCCACGGTCGGCGATCGGTGCGTGGGTCGCGCAGGCCGACGGGCTTGAAGTTTCCGAACCGCAGCGAGTCGCGCCCCTTGCTCGCAATCTCCTCAATGGGCTTGCATCCCTCGAAGTACTTGGGATCCTCGAACTCCTTGAGTGGCACTCGATCTGCGGCGAGGAGCGCGGTGATGAAGGCCTCGTACTCCTCTTTGTTGAATGGGCAGTTCAGGTAGTCGTCTCCGCCGCCTTTATCGTAGCGACTTTGGGCAAACACGATCTCATAGTCGATGGTCGAGGCGTCTACCGTCGGGGCCACGGCGTCGTAGAAATACAGATGCTCGCTCTCGGTTTGGGTGGCGAGCCAGGCACCGAGTGGAGAACTGGTGAGAGGGCCGGTGGCGATGACGAGGGTTTCGCCCCGGTTGAGAATGGCCTCCGCTTGCTCGGGAGTGAACTCCTCCCGAATCAAGGTGATGTGGAGGTGATTCTCAATCCGCGCCGTGATCTCCTGGGCGTAGAGGTTTCGATCCACGGCCAGAGCGGATCCGCCGGGAACCGAGTGCTTTTCGCCGGTCGGGATCACGAGTGATCCCAGAGCTTTCATCTCCGTTTTGAGGAGCCCGGCGGGAGTATCGGGATCTTGGCTCTTGAAGCTGTTGCTGCACACCAGCTCGCTGAGGAGGTCGGTTTGGTGAGCCTCCGTGCTGCGCACCGGACGCATTTCGTAGAGGGTCACGTCTATCCCGGCTTCAGCGAGTGCCCACACGCACTCCACCCCGGCAAACCCGCCTCCGACCACCGTAATCATGCCCCCTATTGTGAAGGAGTCGGGAAGATCACGGGTGAGGCCGCATCCGTGGTAGGTCAGGGCGGGGGTTTCGCGGATCGGCATATTTTCTTCCGTCAGGGGATTCTGTCGATCGCTCGTCTCCCCTCGTGAACTCGCGGATGACTCTTGTACTCGCCCTCCACCGATTCCCATCGGGGGTAGGGTGGCCAGAGGCCGGGTGGGGGAATCCGAATCCTCGAAGAGGATTCGGCGGGCCGCAGGCCCGATTCAAAACAAGCAGAGCGCGGGCTCGATTAGGCTACCGCCCAACCGA
>JAIUNY010000012.1 GCA_020161505.1 Armatimonadota bacterium
AAGCTCTGAAACCCGCCGAGCGGCCCCGCATCCACACAGGACTCGGAGTCAGCGAGAATCACCTCCAACACAAGCTCAAGCTCTCTCGCGAAGAGGCGATTGAGAAAGGCGTCGCCGCCGTCAAGCTCGCCCGGCAATACACCGACGATGTCGAGTACTTCATGGAAGACTCCGGCCGCGCGGATCGCGACTACGTCTACAAGGTCGTCGAATCGGTGATCAAGGCCGGGGCCACCGTGATCAACGTCCCCGACACCACGGGCTACGCGACCCCCGATGAGTACCGCGACCTCTTCGCCGGGATCATCAACAACGTGCCGAACAGCGACAAGGCGATCTTCAGCTGCCACTGTCACAACGACCTCGGCATGGCCACCGCCAACACCCTCGGAGGAGTCCTCGGCGGCGCACGGCAGGTCGAAGTCACGATCAACGGCATCGGAGAGCGAGCCGGCAACACCTCGCTGGAAGAAGTCGTGATGGCCCTGCACATCCGCAAAGACAAGTTCGGACTCGAAACCAGTGTGCACACCCAAAAGCTCCTGGGGGTCTCGCGGATGGTCAGCGAACTCACCGGGATGCTCGTGCAGCGGAACAAGGCGGTCGTCGGGGCCAATGCCTACGCGCACAGCTCGGGAATCCACCAAGACGGCGTCCTCAAAGAGCGATCCACCTACGAAATCATCGACCCGCACCTCGTCGGCGCGGAGAAGAGCGAGATCATCCTCACCGCGCGATCGGGGCGTCATGGCCTGAAGCACCGGCTCAGTGAGCTCGGTTTCAACTTCCCCGAAGAGCGGTTTGAGGTGCTTTACGCCAAATTCCTGGAGATGGCCGACCACAAGGGCGAAATCACCGATGATGATCTCTACGTGCTGGTGAAATAGGCCACTCCGCTCGTGCCGGGCTTCGCGCCTCATAATGATTCCCGCGATGCCTCTGACCTATGAACTTCTCGCCGTTTGCCCCCACACCGGGGCCAGGCGCGGTCGAATCACGACTCCGCGCGGAACGGTCGAGACTCCCGCGTTCATGCCCGTCGGCACGCAGGGCAGCGTCAAAACCCTGGGAGCAGAGGATCTTGAGGCGTTCGGCTTCGAGCTGATCCTCAGCAACACCTATCACCTTTCCTTGCGCCCCGGCGAAGATCTCGTCGAACGATTCGGCGGCCTCCACGACTTCATGGGATGGAAGGGGCTGATCCTCACGGATTCCGGGGGATATCAGGTGATGTCGCTCAGCCACATGCGAAAAATCGACGATGAGGGCGTGAGGTTTCGCAGCCACCTCGATGGTTCCGAGATGTTCTTGACCCCCGAGCAGTCGATCACCATCCAAGGCAAGCTCGGGGTGGACATCAGCATGTGCCTCGACGAGTGTCCGCCGTACCCTTGCACCAAAGATGAAGCGGCCGCTGCCATGCAGCGCACTCACCGATGGGCTCCGCGCAACCTATCGGCAAAACGGGAGGGGCAAAACGTGTTTGGGATCGTGCAAGGCGGCGTTCACGAAGATCTGCGGCGCGAGTCAGCCGAATTCATCTCCTCGCAGCCTTTCGAGGGAGTGGCGATCGGGGGCGTCAGCGTCGGCGAACCCACGGAGATGCAGTATCCCGTGGTAAAAATGACGGCACCGCTCCTGCCCAAAGATAAGCCGCGCTACCTGATGGGTGTCGGACATCCCCAAGATATTCTCCACGCGGTTTCATGCGGAGTTGATCTGTTCGACTGCGTTTTGCCGACCCGCATGGCACGCCACCATGCGCTCTACACCTTGCAAGGTCGGGTCAATGCCCAGAACCTCAAGTGGGCGGAGCACAAGGGCTGGTTCGACGACGACTCTCACTTCCCCGCTTGCTCGCGCTATTCGGCGGCCTATGTGCGGCATCTTTTCAAAGCCAGTGAGCCGCTGGGAGCACGCCTCGCGACCCTCCACAACGTCGCGTTCTACGCCCGGATGATGCAGGAAATTCGGGAGGCCATCACCTCTGGTACTTGGCCCGACCTGATGGAGAGATACGCTAAGGCCTAACCATTTGGTGAGGAGCAAGCCCACCACTCGGTCAACGACCTACTATTTCCCAGCCCTGGACGCCAGGCAAGTCCGCCTCATACCGAGCATAGGTTCCCTCGATCGTTTCGACCAGCAGAGCCGGATCGAAATCCTTGTTCGTCCGTGACGCGTTATGGGCCAGGTTGACCTCAAGCGCAGGAAGAACGAGGATCTTCCGAACCTCCACCTCCGCGAGCTCACCGGCAAACGAATCGAGCAAATTCTCCCACCGAGGCAGGTTCCGACAGTGGTCGATCCAAACATCGAACCCTGCGCTCAGATAAACCAACGCGAGCCGAAACGCGCCTTCCTCCGCCAAAGTGAATTGACGCTCCGTCTCATCCGTCCACGGCACAGAATCCGCAAGGCCAGACCGCACCCACAGACGCAGGTCATCTATCGGAATCACCACCCCGTGCGCCGAAGTCAAGACTTCCTCGGCGCAACGAGTGGTTTTCCCGGCCCCCCGGGGGGCCGGTCATGATCGTCAGGGTCGGCACGCTTCAGCGACCAGGAATCGCGTAGGTGTAGTCCCCGTTGTGGGCATCTTCGATGTACCGAGCCAGCACATCAATGCTCGCCTGCACATCATCCTTGTGCACCGTTTCGTTGACGGTATGCACATACCGCGTCGGGATCGAAAGAGTGAAGCTCGGCACGCCGCCGTTGAGCCGCTGCACTCCGCCAGCATCCGTACCGCCTGCGGGAAGTAGCTCAACCTGATACTTGATCCCATTCTTCTCTGCCAGATCTCGGAAGTGCGAAACCACCTTGGGATGGCAGATCAGCGAGCTGTCCATGAACTTGATCGCCGTACCGTCTCCCAACTTGGTCACCGAGAACTCAGCGGGAATCCCCGGGAAGTCGTTGGCCAACGTGATGTCGATCGCCACGCAGATATCTGGCTTCAAACCCGATCCCGCCGCCGTGGCGCCGCGCAAGCCGATTTCTTCCTGAACCGTCGCCACACCCAGAATTTCGACGCTGTGGCTCTTCGCCGCTTTCATCGCCTCAATCATCACGAAGACGGCAACGCGGTCGTCCATGGCTTTGCACGTGAAGAGATCGCCCATTTGCTGGAATCCCCGGTCCATCGTCACTTGGTCGCCAATCTTGACGAGCTTCTTGGCTTCTTCCCCACTGAGACCGGCATCGATGAAGTAGTCCTCATGCTTGGGAGCTTTCGCCGCTTCCGCCGCATCAAGCATGTGCTTGGGCTTCGTGCCCAGCATCATCAGGCCATGACGCGGCCCTTCCGAGGTGTGCACAATCACGCGCTGAGCCGCCATCATCCGTGGATCCCAGCCTCCGACCGGGTGGATGCGGAGGAAGCCCTTGTCATCCACGTACTTCACGACAAAACCAATCTCGTCCATGTGAGCGGCAAGCATCAGCTTCTTCGGGTTGGAGGTGCCATCGGTGGGAGCCTTCCGGCAGATCACGTTGCCGAGATAGTCGGTCGAGATCTCGCAGATATCCTTAAGCTCGCGGTAGACAATCGCCCGAATCGCGTCTTCCTGTCCCGGAACGCCGTGGGCTTCAGTGAGTTCTTTCAGCAGCGAAATGTTCACGCTTCCCTTTTACCCCTGTCGTCATCTCCCGCTTGCCACACCACAGCAATCTCGGGACTCTGAGAGGAAAATCCTGTGGCCCTGCCGCAATCGCCTCATTGGATCCCGGGCGAGCACGGCCCGCCGTCCTTACTCCACCTGGACGTACAGCACCACGACCGGCAGATCAGCCGCGTCCATCTCGAACGGCTCGTGCAGATGCCGAATCGTGCGATCGAAAGTCGCCGATTCACCCTCGCGGAGCACAAAGACCTCCTCCCCGATCTCGAATCGCAGATTCCCCTTGAGCACGTAAACCAGAGCCTCTCCCGACTGCTGACTCGAATAGCCGCTCGTGCCGTAAACCTCAAAGATTCCTGATCGCAAGCGCCCAGCGGGCATGTCGCAGTCCAAACGCGAAAAGAACTGCTGGGCCAGATTCAGCCGCCCTTGCCGCCGACGCTCCTCGGGATCCTGCATCTCGTCGTTCGTCGAGATGATGCTCGTCTCTTCAGGATTCGTGATCTGGGCGCGATGCCACTTCATCCCGTCTCGAACATTCTTCGCATAGTGCGCGCCGATCTCACGTCGAGGCAGATCTTCGGGGGAGATATTCAGAACGCCATACACCTTGCAAATCTGCTCGCGGCTGGAATTCCGCACGGGGAGACCAGCCTCCAACCGGAGGATCGTGTTCTTGTCCACGTTCGCAGCCAAAGCCACTTCTCGCAATGAGAGACCCGTCCGGCGACGAAGATCGCTCATATACCGACCGTACGCCACCAAGGGCTCGTTCACGCGCGTCGAATCCTTCTTTGTCATCGCTCAATCCACAAAGGAGTTGCCGAGAGTATTCCGCAATATCTGGCTTCAACAAGAACCGATTTGTACTCCACAAGGGATAGCCCCCGCAGTACTGCTGCTGATGAAAGAAAGTTTTTGTGAAGAGTTCAGACGCTCGGCCACATACGGTTGAACTCCTCAAAAGAATCTGAAATCACCCTCTTTGTGGAGGGGAATCACGATTTGTATACTCCAGTCTCTTGCTGTGTCATCCCGCCGATACACCGCATTTCGTGGATAGAGAATTGTTCGGGGATCAACGTCTTCCCTCAGACTCCATCTGAGCCAGCGCCCGCACAAGACTCCTTGGAGAACAGATGAAAAATCGCTTGTACCTCGTTCCTCTTTTGATGGTGGCTGCCGCCGCTTCCCAAGCCCAAATTGTCAACCATAGTTTTGAAGCCGACATTGTAGGCTTCAACGGGATCAACACCACTGCGCCGACCGGTTGGAGCTACGGAAGAACCCTTGGCTCCGGAAGCTGGGACATTCGAGGGAATGATCCATTCTCGGGATGGCTGCCCTTCTATAACGTCCCTGCCCCCGACGGAAATCAAATCGCCTACTTCAACGAGGGACCGCTTGCCCAACAAACCGGCTATGTCTTGAAGGAGGGCGTCTCGACACTCAAGGCCTTCATCGGCAATCGAGGTGATGGCTCGGGGTTTGCCGGGTCTGGGTTTATTTCTGGCATGTTCACCATGGAGATGTGGGCCGGAGGCAGTGTCATCAATGGCAACGTTGTGGGGGGCTCTTTGCTCAGCTTCCAAACCATTGATAGCCTCACCTTTGCCCCCGTTGGAGGTTTCCAAGAAGCCAGTATCGACTTCAATGCCCTCGCCGGCGATAGCCGATTGGGTCAGACCATTTCGGTGCGATTTAGCTACTTCTCGGGTCACCAATTCAACATCGACAATGTTCGATTCACGGAGGCCGTTCCGGAGCCCGCAACCATGACTCTGCTCGGCCTGGGGGCTCTGGCACTCCGTCGACGAAAGCGAACCGCCTGATGAACACCAAGTTCCCCAGAAAACCGCTCGGATTCACCCTGATCGAACTGCTCGTCGTGATCGCCATCATCGCGATTCTGGCGGCAATCCTCTTCCCCGTCTTCGCACGGGCCAAAGATGCAGCAAAAAAGGTGCAATCCATCTCGAACGCAAAGCAATCAGGAATGTCCCTGATTCTCTACACTGCCGATTGGGATGACCGGTTCTCTGGGGGTCAAACCCCCAACTTTGCAACGGGGGGCTACTACGATATCATCCCCTCCGCCGTCCCCGCAGACGGACTCGCCGCCCTCGGCTACAAGCCCGAAGAGGAGAGCCTCGCCTGGGCCAACGCCACTCAGCCCTACCGAAAATCATACGATGTCCTCGGATTTTCTGGTGTGCCAGAGGTTGTTCCTTCCGGCGCCGGGGTGGATGTTTCCCGTCTTCCCTCCACCACTCTTACTTTCAATGGGGCTCTTCAGCACTATTCTCAAACTGGAATCGCAGCCGTTTCGAACTATGTGCTCATGTGGCCAGGAGCCGGAGCCGTGCGCTACCGAGGAGTCTCCTACACCAACCCCTACATGTTCTGCGGAAACACCATTTGCTCCTATCCGAACGGGCACTTGGTGATTGTCGTCTTTCGAGAAAACCAAAACAATCTGGAGCCAGGTCGATCCCAATGGTCGCATGGAAACGGCATGACCGTCGTGATGGCCGATAGCTCGGCGAAGTACCGGCTCTGGGGTGGCGAAGGTCATCGACCAGAGCGGGAACTCACTGAGCCTTACGTCAACTACCGCGCCAACGGCCGCCCGTGGGGCACCTTCTACTCGCTCCAAAATGGCTTCCTGCGGCCCCGATTCTGGATGCCGGATCGCGAGCAATGAGAGCCATCTGCTTCATCGGCTTGCTGATTGGTCTCGCGGGATGCAACGACCCCGTTGAGCAGGCGACGGTCACGCCCGCTGGAGAATCCGCACCCGCGCCGTCCGGTCAAGAACTCGCCCCGGGAGTGCCCGTCGAGGCCCAATCCGGCGACACCAGCCAGATTCCCCGCAAGAAGTAGCCGGAGAATCCGAGCAACGAGGGACTAACCTGCCGAGTCCGGCGCGCCCTGCCACAATCTAACCCATGAACGGGCGACTGAGCCAGGTGATCACCGCGATTTGCGGGGTGCTGGTGTTGCTGCAGATCGTTCGGTGGGGAGCTTTGCAGCTTCCCATCCAAGGGCCGCTGCTCGTGCTCCTCGGCGCAGGGCTCCTTGTGGCCTTTACTCCCGACGCTTGGCCCTTCAAGAACAAGAGCCTGTTTGTCCTGAGCTATGGGGCCACCTTTTTCCTCCTCTGGGCTGCCGGACACCCGGGCATCGGCACCCAAATTGGCGGCACCTGGACAGTGACCCTAGCGGGATGCGCCGCCATGGCGGGTCTGATTGTGTGGAACGCCAAGGGACAAAAAGGATGGATCTGGCTGCTGGCTATTTTCATCACCGTGGCCTTCGGTCTCTTCATCGCGGTGATGAGCGGCCCCACTGGAGGACCAGACTGGATGCGGCTCTGGGTTCATCGAACCTTCAATATTCCCGAGGAAGATTGGCGGTATGCCAACCAAATCGTCTGGTGGATTCGCAAAACGCTCCACTTCACCGGCTACGGAATCGCCGCCCTCTGCGCGGCAGTGGCGGCTCGAAAGGCCGGAGCCAAGCTCAACACGGCACTGATCGTGGGCGTGGCGTGGCCGATTCCGATCGCCTTCTTCGATGAGTGGCAGCAAACCTACGCAACGAATCGGTCGGGTCAGTTGCGCGACGTGCTCATCGACATCGCCGGAATGGTCTGCTTCCTCGCGGTCTACCGGACTTTCGTGGTTGCTCGCGAACGCCGAGAAGCCAAAATGGCTCTGTGAGCGGAATCCCGGCCCAAACCCCCATCGAGCGCAAGATCATCATCTTGCCGGGGCTTCTCGATATCGCCGACGCCTCCCACTCCGTCCTCGCCGAACCAGGATCGGCGATGCGTGAACTCGTCTCGCTCGCCCGAGTGGTCAAGCTGAACCCCGCCCACGGTGGTCTCGCCGAGGCCTGCTGGGTCGGGCTGGATCCTGAGTCCGTTCATCTCAGCCAAGGCGCCCTCGCGATCTCTGCCCTCGGGGTCGATCCACCGGAGCGGAGCGTGCATTTCGATCTCTCACTGCTCTCGGTCAGCGAAGATGGCACCCTTGCCGAGGCATCACACCAGCTCTCCCCACACGACGCGCGAACCCTCGCCGAGCAGGCCAAGCGACTGGAAACCAAGTCCCTGATCTCGGTCATCGGGCAGGTCGTGGATCATGGACTTGTCTGGCTCGACGGTTCAGATGAGCTCGCCACCACGTCCCCAACCTCCGCATTCGGAAAGCCTTGGAATACCGTCCTCCCCGAGGGCGATGGCGAACCGCTCCTCCGCGCGTTCATCGACGATTCGCTGAACCTCCTCAATGACCACGAAGTCAACCAGCGGCGGCGAGACGAAGGCCTGCCGCCGGCAAATATTCTTTGGCCCTGGGGTCAAGGATTCCGGCGCCCGCTCCCCAACCTCGCGCTCCGCAGAGGCGAGATTGTGACCGCCTTCAGCCCCCTCGCTCGCTGGCAGGGATTTATGCGTCTGGTGGGCTATCGCCATGCCGACCGATCCAAGGCCTTGCGCGGAGTCTTCCCGGCTCCCCGATTCATGTCCGACTTCATCAACCACCCTGGAAGCGCGATTTTCGGCACCTTTGGAGCAAGCGCGATGCGCAAGCACGAACGATGGGATCACCTCGAAGAACTCATGGCGGATCTCGATGAGCACCTCTTCACCCCTCTCGTGCTCAGGCAAAAAGATGCCGCACTCACGGGAAAGCGTATCGAATGGTTGATCCACTGCCCCGGCCCGCTCGTTGAGGGCAAGATGCATCCCGGACTCGCCCTCACCACGCTCCTCCGCACTCAAGGAATCCCCTTCGATGAGCGCGTGCTCGATGACCCAAAGGTTCCGAGTTACGCTCTCCACGAGCCGATCCGGGATCTCCTGGAATCCTAGTCCATCCGCCCAATTGAATCTGGAGCAAACATTACGGTTTCCAGAAGGCCCCGCTTTCCTGAATCCCTCCCGCCAACCCCAGTAAACTGACAGGCATCTCCGGCGGTTCAGCCGCCCTTATGGGAAAAACATATGGCAGTCAAAGTTGGCATCAACGGATTCGGCCGAATCGGTCGTCTCTCGCTTCGGACGCTTCTTCAACGCTATCCCGGCGACATCGACGTCATCGCGATCAACGACCTCACCGACACCGAAACCAATGCGCACTTGCTGAAGTACGACACGGTCTACGGCCCCTTCGACGGCACCGTCGAGCACGACGACGCCTCCATCACCGTCAATGGCGACCGGTTCCAAGTTTTCGCGGAGAAGGATCCCGCCAACATCCCCTGGGGTGATCTGGGCGTCGATATCGTCATCGAATCCACCGGCTTCTTCACCGATGCGACCAAGGCGATCGCCCACAAGAACGCTGGTGCCAAGAAGGTCATCATCTCCGCTCCGGCGAAGAATGAAGATGTCACAATCGTCCTCGGCGTCAACGACGGCATGTACGATCCGGCCAACCACCACATCATCAGCAACGCAAGCTGCACCACCAACGGTCTTGCCCCCGTCGCCAAGGTTCTCCACGAGAAGTTCGGCATCGAAAAAGGCCTCTTGACCACGGTTCACGCCTATACCAACAGCCAAGCCACGGTTGATACCGCTCGCAAGGGTCTGCGCGACAGCCGAGCCGCCGCCGAGAACATTGTTCCGAGCAGCACCGGTGCCGCGAAGGCCGTCGGACTCGTGATCCCCGAGCTCAAGGGCAAGTTCACCGGCATGGCCTTCCGGGTTCCGACCCCGACCGTCTCCGTCGTGGACTTCACCGCGACCCTGAGCCGCGTGGCTTCCATCGAAGAGATCAACGCTGCGATGAAGGAGTACGCCGAAGGCCCGATGAAGGGCATCCTCCGCTACTCCGACGAAGAACTCGTCAGCAGCGATCTGCGCGGATCCACCCACAGCTCCATCTTCAGCGCGGTCGACACCGTCGTCCTCGATGAGATGGTCAAGGTCGTCGCCTGGTACGACAACGAGTGGGGCTACAGCTGCCGCATCGCCGACCTCACCAAGTTCATCGCCGACAAGGGTCTCTAAGTCCAACATGAACCACGAACCTCTCGGATCAGATACTCCCCGAGAGGACTCTTCTGCCCCTCGAACTCAGTCGTTTGAGGGGCAGCTCACGAATGGATGCCTCATCATTGTGGTGGGGAGCCTTATCACTTTTGCCCTCGGATTCTGGCCCTACCTGGTCTTCGAGCAGTTGTCCCAAGCCGGGCTCCAGCAAACCCTTCTGATCGGAGCCGCAGGCACCCTGCCCCTTGCGTTCATTCTCCCGAGACTCGGGAAAGGTGCAGGTTTAGCAGGATATATTGGTGGAATCTCTTGCTGTGCCCTTGCCATGTTCCTGCGACTCCAAATGATTGCCATCGGGCGCGGCGATCCCCTCATCCCTCAGCCGGAATTCCCGCCTGGCTCCGAATGGATGATTCCTCTGATCTGGAGCCTGGCTCTCATCGCCGTCGCCGTGATTTTTCAACCAAAATCGGCGTTCGAGGATGAATAACCCGCGCCCCCCTGCCGATGATTCCTAAGGGATTCGGCTCGGAGGAGTACGGCGCGTTTTGGCTTACGGACAGACATCCATCGATCAATATCGCAAGAATGCAGTGAATGGGGCCAGCCCCCTGCGACTGGTCGTCATGCTCTATGACGGCTGCCTCAAGTTCATTGAGGCCACCAAACATGCGATGTCTCAGGGCGATCTGTTTAAGCAGAATGAGCAGTGCCAGAAGGCGCAAAACATCGTCGCCGAGCTCATGTCGAGCCTCGACATGAAGCGGGGCGGCGACATCGCTCAGAACCTCTTCGCGCTCTACAGTTACGTCTACGATCGGCTCGTGCAAGCGAATCTCGAAGACAATCCGGTCTATCTGGATCAAGCTCTCAAGGTGATGAGCGACCTGCGCGAAAGCTGGGTCGAACTGGAACGCCAGCAAGCCGCCGGACAACTGAACCCCGCAGGAGAACCCGTTGGAACAGACGCCGCGTGACCTCGCCGAGCGATTCATCGCTCTCTCTCTCGCCATCCACGACGAGCTCCAGCAATCCCTCACCGATCTCGCCGACGAAGAGCGGGATCTGAATCATTTCATTCAAGCTCGCCAGGCATGTCTTGAACAAATCTCGGCTCATCCTGGCCCCTGGCCCGAAGCATTGGTGGAACGGATGCGAGCCGCCGATGAGGCCCTGATCAGCGCCGCGCAAGACTGCCGTAGTCAAGCCACCGGCGAGATCCGATCCTTCCGCCAAACGCGCGACCGAATCGGGCAGTACGCCACGGCGTCACCGATCCAGGCGCTCGATCTCGCTAGCTAAGAACCTACTTCTTTGGGAGCGGCACGGCGGCCTGCGTGCCCGCGACGAGGGCCTTCACCATCGCTTCCCGTCCCTCTTTGCTCTTGGCGACCTTCTCATCCGAAGGGTTCGTCAGCACGCACACTTCAACGAGCAACACCGGAACCTGACTCAGAATCGACCCGGTGAGAGCCCCCTGCTTCCCTCCGATGTTCGTCGCTCGGTCGGTTTTCAGTCCCGCATCTTTCAGAACGCCACCGAGTGCCTTGATCGCCGCCGGATGGAACGCCTTTGCTGCCGCAGTCGAACTCTTGATGACCGCATCGCTCGGCCCCGTGGACTTGCCGACCGTCCCCTTGCGATCAGGATAAAACGTCGCCCACCCCGAGTGATTCCCCGCATCGGCATGGAGCCGGAGCAACAGATTTGCCTTCGCCTCGTTCGCAATCTCCGCTCGGCGAGCGTTCGTCACCTTTTCGCCCACCTTACTCTTCGTAAAGACCACCGAGTAACCCAGCCCGCGAAGCCGCTTCCCCGCTTCGACTCCCAGATCCCAAACCAACTGAACCTCCGTGACCTCTTTGCCCCGAGTCCCGACTCCATTCTCGCTCGGATGACCTGGATCGATACAGATCACCGGTTTCGCCGGAGCGATCAGACTCGCCGCGACCAGGGTTGAGACGATCATCGTCCCGCCCCCACCTGCGTGCCGAAGAAGTACCGGAAGACCATATCCAGCCGGTGCGCCCACGCGCGCTCGTTGTGCTTCGCGCGCGGATCCTCGTAGTAGATCAAATCTTGCCCGGACTTCCAGCCGAGCTTCACGAGCACATCGCGCATCGCCTGGCTATCCGCGACGCTGCGGAACCCTTCGTCCGTGCCCATGTCCATCCAGATCTTCACGTTCTTCTTGCCCAAATCCGGCACGAGTTTGAGCATCACCTTGTCGTCCCACCAGATACTGGGCGACATCACCCCGAGCATCCCGAATCGATCCGGTCGCTTGAGTCCGCCCCATAGGGTGATGATCCCGCCAAAGCTCGACCCGATCAGAGCGGTGTTTTTCGCTCCCTTCGCCACACGATAGTTCTTCTCGATGAACGGCTGCACTTCGTCGGTGAGAAACTTGATGTAGCCGTCTGCCCGGCCCCCCATCTCTTCGTTGCCCCGCTTCACCTTGGTGGGCAAAAACTCATTCCCCCGATCCATCCCCGCGTTGTCAATCCCCACGATAATCACTGGCTTCATCATTCCGGCACGGATCAGACCTTCTGCCGTCTCGTCGGCTCGCCATTCTTCGTTCGGGATGTAGCTGGTGTTGCCATCCATCACGTTCTGACCATCGTGCATGTAGATCACCGGGTAGTTGGCCTCCGAGTTCTCGTAGTCGGGCGGCAGATACACGATCAGGTTCCGCTTGTTCTTGAGCCCCTTGCTTTCGAATGACGGGTGATGCTTCACATTTCCGGTCAGACTGCTCGCTCGCTCCGGCGGAGTTTGGGGCAGGGTCGCGAGCGTCAGGGCGAGATACAAAGGCGTCATCTCCCCCATTGTGGATCACCCTGCTGCCCCGTGACCAAAATTGCCGGATTTCTGGTTCAACAACCCTAACGCGCCAGGCATTTTTGCCGACGATGTTGATGAGCCTCCTTAGGGATGTTTGTTCCGCCATGGATCGGCGGGACTGATCGCACACGGACGCGCGGCTTGGACAAGGTGAACCAACCGTGCAATTGCTAGGCAAATTACTGGGAAATCATAGCGTGAACTTGGCCCGAGCGTTAGATCGCACGAGCCAGCGCTCGTCGATGCTGACCCGCAACCTGTCGAACGTCAACGTCCCCGGCTACAAGCGGGAGGACATGGACTTCGGCATCGCCCTCGATGGCGAAAAGGGCAAACCCGGCGATCGACTCAAAGAGCTTCAGCGCCGATCGGGCATCAACGAAGGCGGAAGCGGAGCCATCCGCATCGACGGCAACAGCGTGGACCTCGAAACCGAGGTCATGTCGATCACCGAGATGCAGGTGCGCTACCAGCTCCTCGCCGAAATGACGAGCCGACACTTCAGCGGAATCAAGAACGTGATCCGTGAGGGTAGATGATGACGATTAACTCTGCTCTCCGTTCATCCGGCTCTGGTCTTCATGCCGAGCGCATGAGGATGGACGTCATCAGTGCGAACATCGCCAACGCGAACAGTGTCCGCACCCCGGGCCAGGAAGCATACAAGCGACGCATCGTTGTTCTGGAAGCCAACGACGAAGGCGTGAAAGTTCAACGACTCATCGAGGACGAGGCCCCCCTGCGTGCCGTCCCCGAACCAGACAACCCGTTTGCCGACGAGAACGGTTTGGTCTACTACAGCAATGTCAATCCCATCTACGAGATGGTGAACCTCATGAGTGCCACTCGGGCTTATGAAGCAAACGTCGCGGCGTTCAACGCTAGCAAGTCGATGCTTCAGTCCGCACTGGCCATTGGTCGAGTCTAAAGAGCGTAACCCATGCGAATCGGATCGACCGGCAACAATATCGCCCAACTCGCGCAGCCACCGATGGCCAAACCTGTTCAGATCGAGCAGGATGAAAACTTTGGTCAAATGCTGATGGACGCCATTCAGGAAGTCAATAAGTCTCAAACGGATTCCCGTAAGATGCAAGAAGACCTGATGGCGAATCGACCGGTGGAATATCACGATCTGATGATCACGATGGAGCGTGCGAGCACTGCGATGAGCCTGACCCTTCAGGTTCGGAATAAGTTGCTAGAAGCCTATCAAGAGATCAACCGTATGCAAGTGTAAGCTTACGGGTCTCAGAAACTGAATAGTCCGCCGTTTCGACTGGATTTGTTGAAATGGGCGCGATCTTTGATCGAATAAAAGAATGGTGGCAGAGTGCCGACCGGACACAGAAACTTGTGACCGTGTTCGGTGCGGCCTTCCTTGTCGTCATCTTGGGTCTGACGGTGATGTTCGCCAGTCAGCCGAAGATGCAACCGGTGCTGACCGGACTGAGCGACCAAGATCGCTCGGCCGTCTACGACGAACTCACCAAAGGCGGATTCAAGGTGGAAATCACCCCGCAAATGGAAGTCGTCGTCCCGAGTTCCGAAGTGCCGAAAGCCCGCATGTACCTGGCGAGCAAAAACAAGCTCCCCAAGAGCGGTGGTAACAGTTTTCAAATGATCGAATCGATCGGCCTAGGCGATAGCCAGCGCAAAGAGAACGAGAAGATCATCGCCGCCAAAGAGCAAGAACTCTCCGATTCGATCATGACGATGGAAGGCGTCGCCCACGCCCAAGTCCACCTCACCCTCGGAAAAGATTCCGCCTTCGGCGACCAAACCACCCCGCCGACCGCTGCTGTTCGCATCACCGAGGCCAACGACAACGCCCTGAGCTCGGAAGCCGCCAAGGCCATTGCCCGACTCGTTCAGAACTCCGTCACCGGCCTCAAAGCCAACGGAGTCACCGTCGTCACCAACAACGGCCGAATGATCTACGACGGTGAAGAGAGCGGAAGCTCCACCACCATCGCGAGTAAGAAAATGGAGGCCGAAGCCGCTGAGAGCAAGCGTCGCGCCGCCGATCTGCAGCGTGAACTCGACCAAGTTTTTGGCATCGGCAACACCATTGTTCAAGTCGATGTCCAGCTGAACATGGACGCGACGACCATCGCCAAGGATGAAACCATCCGCAGCGGTGACCCGATCGTCGAAGAGTCGGCTGGCGAGAAAATGACGAGCAGCGGAGGCGACACGGTCCAAGGCGCTGGCACCGAGTCGAACATCCCCGGTCAGCCCGCCGCTGTCGATACCGACGCCAAAAGCAGCGACTACGAAAGCGAGCAAAAGACCAAACAATATCCCACCAGCAACACGCGCACCAACATCGAGCGAGCCGCCGGTGAGCTCATCGCCATGAACGTCAGCGTGATGGCAAATAGCGTCGCGGTGAAGGATCTTGCCCCGCTGGAAGAGCGTGTCGCGAACTACATTGCCCCCTGGCAAGGCGACGAGAAATTCACGAGCAATGTCACGGCCGCCGAGTTCAGCGATGCCGCCACCAAGCTTCAAGAGAAAGCCGCCGCAGATGCCGCCAGTGCGGCGAGAATGCAGCAGATCATCTCCATCCTGCCCATCGCTGCCCTGCTCGGAGTTGCGTTCATCCTCATCCGAAGCCTGGCGAAGCAGCTCAAGCCGGTTTCCACCCAAACCGTTGTGCTCAGCAACGGCCAGACGATTCAGATCCCGATCAACGCGGATCCCCAGCTTCTCGCCCTGATTGAGACCTCCACGAATCTCTCGCCCTCCACCCAGATTGAGGTGAGCGACGAGGAAATCGACCTCGGCGAAGAGCTGGTCGATACCGGAGAGATCGACGAGAATGGCGACCCGATCATGATCCAACGCCCGAAGCGCAAGAAGAAGAAGCGCCTCCACGATGACGATGATGACGATGACGACGATCTGGATATCGAATCCATCAAGCGCAAAGTCGACATCCCCCTCGAACAGCTCCGCAAAATGTCCAAGAAGAACCCTGAAGCCGTGGCCATGCTCCTCAAGAGCTGGATGATGGAGGAACAACGATAATGCGTAAGAAAAACGTTGAACTCACTGCCAAGCGAAAGGCCGCCATCGTCCTTGCTGTCCTCGGACCAGAATACGCCAGCGAGATCATTAAGCACTTCACCGAAGAGCAGATCGAAGCGATGTCGATGGAGATCGCCCGGCTGGAAAAGGTGACTCCGGAGCTCAAGAACAAAATCGTTGAAGAGTTCCACGATATGGCCCAGGCGCAAGAGTTTATCGCCGAAGGCGGTATCGACAATGCGCACAAAACGTTGCTCGCCGCGTTTGGAGAAGATCGAGCCAATGAGCTCGTGAACAAGATCAACACGGCCATGCAGGTTGTGCCGTTCGAGTTCCTCCGACGCGCCGATCCGCAACAGCTTCTGAGCTTTATCCAAGAGGAGCACCCGCAAACCATTGCGGTGATCCTCGCCTATATGTCGCCAACCCAAGCCGCGAGCATCATCAGTAAGCTCCCCGCCGATCTGCGCGGCGAAGTCGCCGAGCGGATTGCCGCCATGGATCAAACCCCGCCGGAAGTCATCCGCAACGTCGAGCGCGTTCTGGAGAAGAAAGTCTCCAACGTCATCAACACCGAGATGACCAAAGCAGGTGGCCCCAAGGCACTCGTTGACCTCCTTAGCCGAGTCGATCGCGCCACTGAGCGCGTGATCCTCGATACCCTCAGCGAGTCCAATCCGGAACTGGCCGACGAAGTCAAGAACATGATGTTCGTCTTCGAGGACATCGTTCAGCTCGACGATCGTGCCGTCCAAAGCGTGCTCAAGGAAGTCGACGGCAAGGATCTCGCCACCGCGCTCAAGGGCGTCAAGATGGAAGTCCAAGAAAAGATCTACCGCAACATGTCCGAGCGCGCCGTTGGCATGCTCAAGGAAGATATGGAGTTCATGGGCCCGGTCAAGATGCGTACCGTGGAAGAGGCCCAGCAGAAGATCGTCGCCAGCATTCGACGATTGGAAGAAGCAGGCGAAATCCAAATCGGACGCGACGAGGAGGATGTGCTTGTCTAAGGCTGTCTCCTCCCGCAACATCTTGCGCACAGAAACCCAGTACGGGTCGTTCCTGGATCGTCTCCAGACCACGCACCAGGTTGCGGATGAATCCCCCACCGCCCAGTGGGCCAAGCAGGAGATTCAGCGCAAGTTCAACAAGGCGTATGAGGAGGGCCAACTCGTCGGATACAGCGAGGGCTACTCCCGAGGCGAAGCCAAAGGCCTCGAAGTCGGCCTCGCCACCGGAGCCTCTCAAGCTGCGCGTGGGTATGACGAAGCTCACCGCGAGCAGTTTGAAGCCACCGCCAACGCCCTGGAGACCCTTGTTTCAACGGCGAAAGCAGAAATCGACACGTGGTTCGAAGAAGCGGAAAAGCGTCTCGCCGTCCTTGCCATCGAAATCGCCCGTCGAGCGTTGGTGCAAGAGCTCGCCATGCACGAGGATGCGATCCTCGAAATCGCCCGGAACGTCATCGCGGAAGCCACCGATTCTACTCACATCCGGCTCCGCGTCAATCCCGGTCGCGTGGGGCACCTGGAAGGGCGCCGACACGAGCTCATCGAAGCCCTCAGCCATATCCGCGACATCGAAATCGTGAGCGACAGCACCATCCACGCCGGGTGCGTTCTGGAATCTGATTCGGGGGTCATCGACGCCCGCATCGAGCACTACCTCCACCGACTCGCCCTTGAAGCCCTTGGAGAAGCCGCATGAGCGCCCCCCAGTTTCATCAGCCGCCGGTTTTCAAGACCGCCATGCGCGCCATCGAATCCGTGAACCGATTCGAGATCATGGGTAAGGTCAGCCAAGTCGTCGGACTCGTCATCGAATCCATTGGCCCCTCGGCCCGCATCGGCGATGTTTGCCTGATCGAAAGCGAGACCGGGGGGCCTTCCCTGCGTTGCGAAGTCGTTGGATTCCGGGGCGAACGCGTCCTGATGATGCCTCTGGGCGACATCACCGGCGTCAAAAGCGGAAGCCTCGTCAAAGCGACCGGTCACTGCTTGCGCGTTCCCGTTGGAGACAATCTTCTCGGCCGAACCATCGACGCGCTCGGTCGCCCTATCGACAACAAGGGCCCGCTCGATATCCACGAGCACTATCCCAGCCTCGCTTCCCCGCCAAACGCGATGGAGCGGGCGATGATCGAATCCCCCTTTGAAACCGGGGTCAAGGCCATCGACTCGGTCCTCACAATGGGCGTCGGACAAAGAGTCGGCATTTTTGCTGGGTCGGGCGTTGGAAAGTCCACCCTCCTCGGAATGATCGCCCGCAACGGCGGAGCCGATGTCAACGTCATCGCCCTCGTCGGAGAACGAGGCCGCGAGGTCCGCGAGTTCATGGAAAATGACCTCGGACAGGAAGGTATGGCCCGGAGCGTCGTCGTCTGCGCCACTTCCGACGAACCAGCTTTGCTGCGAATCAAAGCGGCCCTCACCGCCACGGCGATTGCCGAGTATTTCCGCGACCAAGGCCTGAACGTGATGCTGATGATGGACTCCGTCACCCGCTTTGCGATGGCCCAGCGCGAAGTCGGACTCGCGATCGGCGAACCACCGAGCACCAAGGGATACACCCCCAGCGTCTTCGCCCTCCTCCCGAAACTGATGGAGCGCGCCGGCTGCGGCCCGAAAGGCGCGATCACCGCGATCTACACCGTCTTGGTCGATGGTGACGACACCAACGAACCCATCGCCGACGCCGCCCGGGGCATCCTCGATGGCCACATCGTTCTCGACCGAAAGCTCACAAGCAAAGGCCACTATCCGCCGATCAATGTCATGACCAGCCTCAGCCGGGTGATGCCGATGGTCACGAGCCAGGAGCACGTGCGCAACGCTGCCTCTCTTCGCGAGCTGATCTCCGCCTACGCGGAAGTCGAAGATCTCGTGAGCGTCGGTGCCTACAAACCAGGAACCCGCCCTCTCAGCGACCGAGCCATCGACCGCTGGGATCGCATCAACGGGCTGCTTCGACAGGACAAATCTGCCTCCTGCAAGCTCGACGACTCCGTGGACGTTTTGACGAGGATCATCCATGACTAAGTTCTCCTTCCGACTCGAGCGACTGCTCGATCACCGCCGCAACGAAGAGCAAGCGGCGAAGGATCACTACCTGCAAAGCCGCGCCAAACGGATCGACCTGGAGCACGATATCGAAGGCGTCCGGGGGATTCGGGAGAAGTCGCTGGGGCGCATCGCGAGCAATCTGCGCGAGCGCATGGATTTGGAGCTCTATCTCCAACGGCTTGAGGACGAATCCCGCGCCCTCCACTCCGCACTAGGTGTTCTCGTCGATGAGGAGCACCGGGCCCGCGAGCTGTGGCTGAAAGCCAAACAAGACGCCGACGCTCTCGACAAGCTCCGAGAGAATGAGTACGCGGAATGGGTCAAAGAGGCCAACAAGAAGGAGCAAGAGGCTCTCGATGAATGGGCCACGATGAGGAGGGCCGCTTGATCGCCGTCCTCGGGCACCCCGATCCCTTCAGGGTCGGGAACCACCAACCCTCAATCGACGCCCTCTCCGAGCATTTCTCGGGGAGGGTGGCCGAAGGCCGGAAGGGGCCGCACGCCCCCTTGCTCGGCTCAGAGCGCGCATCCTCTCTGACCCTCAAGAGATCTTCCCGCAACTTACCAACCGCCTCGGAATCGACCCACGACGACCCCCAAGGAGCCCACCGATGAATTTCCAACTTCGAGGCGTGGACGGCGTTCAGGCCCGAGTCCGCGAACTCCAGGCGAAAATCGAGTCTCTGAAGCAGCAAAACCAACCGGCCAAGGCGCTGAACAACGACTTCCAAGCCACTCTCAACGGCGCGATCAACCAGCGAGCCAAGCCGGGAACGAACCTCTTGGGTGCCCCTATGCCAACGATGCCAGGAAGCTCCAACGCCCCGCTCGATCCGATTGCGATGGGCCTGGTGCCAACCCTGGGTGGCAACCCCGAGACCAGCGAACTCCGGCAACTCGCCCGAACCGCCGCTGAGAAATACAACCTCGATCCCCGGCTCTTTGAAGCTCTGGTGGAGCAAGAAAGTGCGTTCAATCCCAAGGCGATCTCGCCCGTCGGAGCGCAGGGTCTGGCTCAACTGATGCCCAAAACCGCAGCCTCGCTCGGCGTTAAGGATCCCTTCGATCCCGTGCAAAATCTGGAGGGCGGTGCCAAGTACCTCGCCCAGATGATGCGCGAATTCAATGGCGATCGACGACTCGCTCTCGCCGCCTACAACGCAGGCCCGGGTGCGGTTCGGCGTGCGGGAGGCATTCCGCCGTACCAAGAAACTCAAAACTACGTCCGAAAAATCCTCGGAAAAGTGGGAGGTGAATGATGAGTGAGAAGAAGAAAGGCAAGAAGGGTCTCGTCATCGCTCTCGCCGTGCTGCTCCCTCTGATCATCGTTGGTGGCGTGGTCGGAGCCGCGTTCGCCGGTCTGATCAAGATTCCTGGAATCACCCCGAAGAAGGCGGCGATGTACGGGGAGGCGAACTATCTCGACAAAGAGGACGCCCCAAAACCCACACCCGCGCCCGAGGAAGAGCCTCAGCCCGAACCCAAAGAAGCCAAGGAGCCTCCGAAACCCAAGGTTCAAGTGACCTCCGAAGATCCTGTTTTGGACGAAGAGCAAGGAGCCAAAAAGCTCGCCGCCATCTGGAACAACATGGAAGCCGCCCAGGTTCTGCGCCTTGCTGCAGAGACCAACGACAACGACCTCGCCCGAATCATGGCGAAAATGGACGCCGAACTGGTCGCGGAAGTGTTGGGAACCATGCCTGACGCCCGCCGCGCGGCCAGGCTCAGCCTCGCCATCGAGAAAATCCACGCGATCATCCCCAAGCCGGAGGATGAGTAGACCGCGGGAGAGCATCCCAGGAACCGACAACCTTACCGGGTACCGTAGACACTTAAATCCATGAATCTCTTCTCTGGTGTTCGCAATAGCTACCTCGCCGATGGCCTCTCCGATGAGCAGGTTCAGGCGATCGTGCAGATCGCTGAAGAGCTTCACACGGTTGATCTCCAGGAAGTCATCACGGAAAACGACTCGGCGCAGGACATTTACATCCTGCTTGAGGGAAAGGTCCGCGTGACCACCATCCACGGCGATCCCATCGCCCGACTGCAAGCCGGTGCCATCCTCGGCGAACTGGCTCTGTTCGAGCGCGCCGAGCGATCGGCGACAGTCATCAGTGATGGCGATGCCACCCTCCTCAAGATTTCGGCCGGAAAGTTTAATGATTTGTTGGATCAACACCCACAAATCGGTCTGACTGTTCTGCGAAACATCGGCAAAACTCTCTGCCAGCGCCTCCGCAGTTCAAACCTCCAACTCGAAGCCGCCTTGGCCTTCCCGTTGCTGTAAGCCTGGCTCGTCGGGTGGACTTCTGGTTGCCCTGATCTCTCCCAAGTTCAGGCTCAATCGTCAGCTTCAAGCCCTACCGCATTTGTTTTTAATGCAATATACTTGCATTATGAAAGCGGCGTGGACATCGTTCGGAGCAGTTGGGGGAGCTTTGCTCGCCCACGTGCCCTGCTGCGCTCCCACGGTGCTGCTCGCTCTCAGTGGATTGGGCATCGGCGGAGCAGGATCGGCTGCCTGGCTTCATGCCCTGGAGCCGTTCAAGCCGTGGTTCCTTGGATTTGCCCTCCTCAACCTCGGACTAGGATTCTTCCTCGCCTATCGCAAACCCTCGGGTCCGGTCTGTGAGGTTCACGCAGCGTCGAAAAAGCGCCAACGCGCAGCCATGTGGGGGATCGCCGCTCTGACCGTCCTCGTGATGGCGGCCCCGCAGCTCGGATGGATTCCCGAGCACACCCACGCCCACGCGATCTCTGGCGGCGAAGAAACCCACTGCGCCGAGTGCGCAGACCCGGCACCGACGCTGACCGCCGTTCAAAAGTAGATCGGGCCGAGTTCGTCGACTTCCCCGGTTTCTGGATCGACGCCGACCCTTTCGGCCTCGCCCTGGGCCACTTTCTCCGCCACCCAGGCGCACAGGCACGCATCAATGAGATCCTTGTAGACCGCCCGTTCTGGCGGACCTCCTTCAAGCAAACTTAGAGGGATCGAGTAGGGGCAGGCGGCAAGCTTGCCCGACACGGCTGTGGGAAACGTCTCGACAATTTGAACCTGAGGAAGCCCCTCGCGCAGAGTTTTCCACAGGTTTTCCCCGTTTTCCATCCACTCCGCTGGCTCTTTGTCGCTCCATCGCGTCCACTGAACCTTGAACCTCTTGTTCATTTGGCGCTCACTCAGCCTCGTTCGCTTGTTTGGTCGACGAGCCTTCGGCGGGCAATCAATCGCGACTCCCTGCAGATCGTCGATTTGTTTAAGTTCCGCTAAGATATCTTCAACACGATGAATCCCGCGCACCCACTCGAAGCCCTTCGACGGATCAAGCACCGCGACGTGAAACCCCTTCCGGGATCCCCCGACATCAATCCCGGCAAAGCGAGCCATTAGCCAAGCAAAGCCTTCACCTGGGCGACAACTTTCTCCACGGTGAATCCGAGCTCCGCATAAACCTGATCGCCGGGAGCAGATTCGCCGAACCGGTCGATGCCAATCTGCAGATCGCTCCAGCCACCCCAGAGTCCGGTGCGTCCTGCCTCCAGGCTCACTCGCTTCGTCCCTGCGGGGACGACGCTCGCCCGATACTCCTCGGTTTGCTCGGCGAACACCTCCAGGCAAGGGATGGAGACCACCCGAGCCGCCATACCTTGAGCAGAAAGCGCATCGGCGACGTTCAGGGCAAAACTCACTTCGCTCCCCGTGGCCAACAGAGCGACCTTCGCGCCTTCCGCGTCCTTCAGAACGTATCCCCCACGAGACACTCCGCTCTTCACCGCCGCAGCATGCTCTGTCAACACCGGAACGTTTTGGCGAGTGAGGATCATCGCGCTGGCTTTTCCGCTGCTGACCGCCTCGCGATAGCATGCGGCGGTTTCAAGCGCATCGGCCGGGCGATAGACCCGCAAGCCTGGGATCAGGCGGAGCGAGCTCACATGCTCGATCGGCTGGTGGGTCGGACCATCTTCGCCCACGAAGACCGAGTCGTGGGAAAACACAAAGAGATGCGGAATGTGCGAGAGCGACGCCAAGCGGATCGCCCCCCGCATATAGTCGCTAAAGACCAAGAATGTACTGGAAAACCCTCTCAAACCGTGAAGGGCCATGCCGTTGACAATCGCCCCCATGGCGTGCTCCCGCACACCAAACCAAATGTTGCGTCCACTCAGATTTGCGCCTGAGAAGTCTCCACCCGGTACCACTGCCTTGGTCGAACTGGCGAGGTCGGCGGTGCCGCCAACGATCCATGGGATCTTGTTGGCGAGCGCGCCGAGAGCGGACTTGCCCGCATCCCGAGTCGCCACCTTGCCCGCCTCGAACGTGAGTCCATCAAGCTCGTCGAAAGCGTCTTCCGGCAGCGCACCACTCATGATCAAGTCGAGTTCAGCTGCCAGATCAGGATGGCTTGCTCGATAGGCCTCGAGCTGAGCTTCCCAATCGGAGACCAGCTTATCGCCGGATGCGTGAGCATGAACCGCCACACCGGCGACTTCGGAAGGAAGCTCGAACGCGCCATGATTCCAGCCCAGCTCGGCTCGCGTCTTCACCACGTTCTCCGCTCCCAGAGGCGAGCCATGCGACTTGGAAGTTCCGGCGAGCGGGCTGCCGAATCCAATCACCGTACGCACAATGATCAGAGAAGGTTTGCCCGTCACTTCTTGCGCAGATCGAACGGCCGATTCGATTGCCGCCGTGTCATTTCCGTCCGCGACCGTCGTCACGCTCCACCCCATCGCCGCGAATTTGCCGGCAACATCTTCGGTGTATGCCTTCTCGCAGGGGCCGTCGAGGCTGATGTCGTTAGAATCGTAGAGGGCGATGAGCTTTCCTAGCCCCAAGTGACCGGCCAGGCTCGCCGCTTCTTGGGCGATGCCTTCCATCAGATCCCCGTCACTGACCACGGCGTAGGTGAAATGGTCAACAAGGATCGTGCCTTCTTGGTTATATCGATTGGCCAGCCACTTCTCCGCCAAGGCGAATCCTACGGCGTTGCCGATCCCTTGCCCGAGAGGGCCGGTCGTGCATTCCACTCCCGCGGTGAGACCAACCTCCGGGTGCCCCGGCGTTTTGCTTCCCCACTGACGGAATCGCTTCAGCTCATCCAGCGGCAAATCGTAGCCAAACAGATGCAGAGCGCTGTAAAGCAATGCCGAGCCGTGACCTGCGGAGAGTACAAATCGATCGCGGTTGAACCAATCCGGGCGGCCTGGATGGAACTTCATCACCTTGCCATAGAGCGTCGCGACCATCGGCGCGGCTCCGAGCGGCAAGCCGGGGTGACCGCTGTTCGCCGCCTCCACCGCGTCCACGGAGAGGAATCGAAGCGAGTTGACGATGAGTTGGTCGAGAGAAGTGGCGGTCGCGCTCATGGTCGGTCTGCTCAGTTTAGCCGACCGGACAGAACCGCGCCGAGCCTCTCCGCTACGCCGTGCCGATCCAGAGTGAAAAACCCCCAGCACAGGCAAAAACTCGGCATTTCGGTCATCTTGATCGCCCCGTGCGCGTGACACCATAGTCTCATATGCTGAGTGCTGCCTTGCTCGCGACTGCCGTCGTCTCCCCACATCATGTGATGGGATGCCTCTGCCACGCCGCCCTTCTCCAGACCCCGCCCGCCGAGAGCAAGCCGCTCAGCGAATGGCCCGCCAACCAACCGCGTGTCGGCAACCCCACGGAGAAAAGTCTGAGCAACGTCCGCCAGCTCACCTTTGGCGGACAAAACGCAGAGGCCTACTGGAATCTCGATGGCTCGCAGCTGGTTTTTCAAACCCGCCAGCCGCAGTATGCCGACGAGCAGATCTATTTGATGAACGCCGATGGATCCAACCGGCGAAGAATCAGTACCGGAATGGGCCGCACAACCTGTAGCTATGTCTCGCCCGATGGCAAATTCATCTATTTCAGCAGCACCCACGAGCGCAACATGGGCGCCCAAAAGCCACTTGACATGAGCAAAGGCTATGTGTGGATGGTGAACCCTGATTTCAGCCTTTACCGCACCGATATCAAAGGCCGGAATCTCACCAAGGTCATCGACAAAGGCAACTACGTCGCCGAGACAACCATCGCTCCGGATGGCTCCTACATGACCTTCACCGGAGCCTGGGAAGGCGACGTTGAGATCTACCGCTCTAACCTCGACGGAACGAATATCCGAAAGCTCACCGACACCGTTGGATACGACGGAGGTCCGTTTGTGAGTTGGGACGGCAAGAAGATCGTCTACCGCCGCTCCGCCCCGTTTGCCAGCCAGAAGGAAGAGCAGGAGTATCTCGACCTCTTGAAGGAGAACCTGGTACGCCCGAGCCGGATGGATCTCTACATCATGGATGCCGATGGCAAAAACAACCGACAGATCACCAACCTCAGCGGGGCCAGCTTTGCTCCATTCCTTCACCCCAACGGCAAGCAGATCATCTTTAGCAGCAACCATCACGACCCCAAGGGGCGCGAATTTGATCTCTTTGTCGTGAATGTCGATGGTACGGGGCTGAGGCAGGTCACCTTCACGCCCGATTTCGATGGATTCCCGATGTTCTCGCGCGATGGCAAGAAGCTCGTCTGGGCCAGCAACCGATTCGGCGTTGTTCGTGGCGAAACCAACATTTTCACCGCCGATTGGAAGCCCTGATCTGATACGTCGTTCAATCAGAGCGATTTGAACCTAAAGTCAAAAGACCCCATGCCTCGCGGCCTGAAACGATTCGGGCCAAACTGAGGGCATGGGGTTTTCGCAAGACTTCGTGTGGGGCGTTGCCACCGCGAGCTATCAGATTGAAGGGGCCGCCTTTGAAGACGGCAAGGGCCTGAGCGTTTGGGATATGGCCAGCCGCAAGAAAGGCTTTGTCTACCAGGGGCACAATGGAGACGTCGCCTGCGACCACTATCACCGGTACAAAGAAGACGTTGCTCTAATGAAGGGTCTGGGGGTGGACGCCTACCGACTCAGCCTCAGCTGGCCACGGATTTTGCCGGAAGGCACTGGACGCATCGAAGAGCGCGGACTCGACTTTTACGACCGCGTGATTGACGAACTTCTTGCCGCCAACATCACCCCCTGGGTCACCCTGTTCCACTGGGATTTCCCGCTTGACCTGTATCACAAAGGCGGATGGATGAGCCCCGACAGCCCCAAGTGGTTCGCCGATTACACGGCGGTGGTCGTTGATCGGCTGAGCGACCGGGTCAACCATTGGTTTACTCAGAACGAGCCGCAATGCTACATCGGCCTCGGCCTGTGGGATGGAGTCCATGCTCCCGGCGACAAGCTCCGATTCGATGAGGTGCTGCTCGCCGCGCACCACTCGATGATTGCTCACGGCCTCAGCGTGCAAACCATCCGCGCTCGAAGCAAGAGCAAGGCAATCATCGGGGCTGCTCCAGTGGGGTCTGTCACGATGCCCGCTTCGCTTCAGCCAGAAGACATCAATGCCGCGCGCGCCGATATGTTTGCTGTCAACGTCCACACGCCGTGGATCAATGCCTGGTGGATGGATCCGATTCTGAAGGGCGAATATCCTGCGGATGGACTCGAGTTCTTTGGCGACATGGCACCGAAATTCACCGACGAGGATCTGAAGACGATGAACCAGCCACTCGACTTTTTTGGCGTCAACACGTACTCCGCCAAGACCGTCAAGGCAGGGGCCGATGGCAAGCCCGAATTCGTCGCCGGACTGCCCGGCGAACCTCTGACCAACATGGACTGGCAAGTCAAGCCCGAATGTCTTTACTGGGGTGCCCGGTTCTTCCACGAGCGGTACGGCCTGCCGATCATCGTCACGGAAAACGGGATGGCGGGTCTTGATTGGGTTTCCAAGGACGGCCAGGTGCACGATCCTCAGAGAATCGACTACCTGCATCGTCACATCGAACAGCTTCGCAACGCGGCCGATGAAGGCGTCCCCGTTCAGGGCTACTTCCAGTGGTCCATGCTCGATAACTTCGAGTGGGCGGAAGGGTATCGCAAGCGTTTTGGCCTTGTTCACGTGGACTACCAAACCCAAAAACGAACGCCCAAGGACAGCTACACCTGGTACAAGGAAGTCATCGCCACGAACGGCGCCAATCTGTAAATCAGAATTACATCAAATTGACCGCCTGGGCCCTCTTTTGGGGACTCGGGCGGTTTTTCTGTATCGGAACACGCTCTCATTTGAACCTAGCGGACGGGCCGCGCTCATGAATTTATTCTTGACGAAAAGAAAATGATTGGATTTTGCGATGAAAGGATGTAACATTACATCATGCGACGATCACTGATGATCTCCTCTCTCCTCGGCATCGCGGCCTTGTTCACCCTCGGCCTCGCTGGGTGCGATAACTCAGAAGTCAGCCGCAAGGTGACACCCGAGCAGAAAGAGGAAGCCATCTCCCGCCGGCAACAGTACATCGAAAACATGCAAGGCGCGACGCCCGAACAGAAAGCCGCGCTCAAGGCAGGAATCGGCGGACAAGCTCCGACCGGACAAAACGCGGCCAAGGAAGCCGCCGAAGGCAAATCCAGCGAATCCGAGAGGTAAGAAACCCATGAAGGGACGCGGAAATCGACGAGGAACCCTCAAAGAGGTCGCAACGCGCGCCGGAGTCTCCGTCGCCGCCGTGAGCAAGGTGCTCAACGGTCGAGGAGACAACGTCCGCATTGCCTCGTTGACCGCTGACCGCATTCGCGAAGCCGCCAAGGATCTCAACTACGTGCCGAACGCACTGGCTCGATCGCTGCGCATGCAGCAGAACCACACGATCGGGCTGGTGTTCGAAAACTTCGGCGCCATCTCCGAAGGGCCGCTGTTCTATGTACACATGCTCGACGGCATCGCGGCACAGCTGTTTTCGCGCGGATATCGCCTCACCATCATCCCGGAAATCGACCACGACGACCCGATCAGCACCGTGGGCGATGGTCGCCTGGATGGGATCGTGTGGTGCAAAATGCCAACCTCGCCGGACATCGTCCAGGCCCTGAGCCGGTCGCCGGTTCCCTTCGTTGCTCTCCATGCCCGACCGGAAGAGGCGCTGGCCTCGACGGTTTTCGTCTGCTGCGACAACGCCGGAGGCATTGATCTGGCAATCGAGCACCTGGTCGAACTGGGTCACACGAACCTGTTGTTCGTGATGGAGGAGGGCGAAACCGACGTCCCCGACGCGATGGAGCGGCTCGAAGCCTTCCGCCGAGGTTGCACGGCCAGAGAGCTGGATCACCGAGTCACGATCTGGCACCACGATCTGCGAGAGATGTCGGCCTTTGCGAAGAGCCTTCCCAGAGAGACAGGCGTCATTTGCTGGAACGAGTACATGGCCACCGAGTTCGTGAACCGAGCGCGACAAGTCGGGCTGCAGATTCCTCAGCAACTCAGCGTGATCGGATTCGATTCCACCCCGTACAGCGCCACCACCAATCCCCCTCTGACCGCCGTCCGTCAGCCCATCCGCGCCATGGCCTCCCAGGCCGCCGCCACCCTCATCGACCTCGTCGAAGGGCGACCGGTAAGCCGAAATGACCTGATTTTCCCTTGCACGCTCGACGTGCGAGCCTCCACCGGACCCGTGCCCAGCACGCGTCCAAGCCCCTCAACGCAGAGGATTCCATCATGAAAAATAACCGAGCATTCACTCTCATCGAGCTCCTCGTCGTGATCGCGATCATCGCGATTCTCGCGGCGATTCTGTTCCCTGTATTCGCTCAGGCCAAGGTCGCAGCGAAGAAGACCCAATCGCTCAGCAATGTCAAGCAAATCAGCACGAGTACGTTCATCTACTCGGCCGACTATGACGACCTGAACGTGATGGCCGAGTACGGCAGCGGCAATGTCCATATCACGTGGTATGCCGCCATCCATCCGTACGTCAAGAACGGTCGTACCTACACGAACCCGGTCTCCGGAGTGCTTCAGTCATCCGGTAGCGATGGAATCTTCCGATCCCCGTCGTTCCCCGTAAGCCCGGTTGCGACGCCAACCACGTGGGAGCAAGCCCAAACTGGCGGATTCAGCTACGGCCTTCACCACACGATCTTTGCCGACAACTTCGACTCCAACCAATCGTGGTTCCCAGCGGCACAGGTGAAACCTTCGCTCAGCCAAACCCAGCTTGAAAACCCTGCGGACAAAGTGATGATGATGGAGAAGGGTGCCAACCCGACTTGGGGCTACCCGTGGTTCCACCCCTGGCAGTTCATGTGGATTGGAGAGATCGCCACGGTTGACGGAGACGTCTCCACGATCACGCGCGATGGCGTCGATGTCTACACCCCAAGCAGCCCGATGTACGACCCGCGCTTCGATACCGACTGCAGTGGAAGCACCACTGGCAACTGGGAATGCGCGGCACATGCCCGCTACCGATTCGGTCAAACGGCACCCATGGTGTTCATGGATGGTCACGCAAAAGCGATCAAGAAGGGTGCTTTGAAGTGGTACCAAAACATCTATGTGCCCCGCGGCGATGCGGCGGGCAGCTGGAAGTACTGGTATCTCGATGCCGGTAACGTCGGCCCCAACCCGAAATAACTTCTCTCGCCGGAACCCCCGCGTGACTCCTCCGGGAGTCGCGCGGGGCTCATCCAGCCCTCAGAGTGATCGAGTAAAGGCCACCGCCCCCCGCACGAGGGGGCGGTTCTTTTTTGAGTGAGCTCCATCCAATTTCTAAAAAGTCCGCGCTAATAGTAGATTTTTGTCTGTCTTTTTGTTAGAATGATCGCTATGGACTTCCGCGTAATCATTCGACGCACCACCCTCTCCGCTGCCGGAGAGTTCTTCATGTACTGCGCCGCTGTGCCCGAGGACAAGCTCGATTGGCAGCCCGCCGAGGGGACGCGAAGTGTCCGCGAACTGATGCGAGAAGTCGCCTGGTGTCCCAAGTGGGCGGCAGATATCGTCTCCGGGAAGCCCTTTGAATGGAGCGAAGAGATCCAGGCTCAGATTAAAGAAACCGAATCGCACTGGGTCACCGTGGAAGACTGCGAGCGCGTTTTCCGCGATCACTTTGCCGAATTTGATGCCGTGCTCGAATCATTCCCGGCCGAAAAGCTGGCCCAAGAGATGCCTCTTCCCTTCGACACCGGCGGAAAGATCTACAAAGGACTCGACAATCTGGAATATCCCCACTGGAACATCGTGTATCACCTCGGACAGGTCGCCTATATCCAGAAGATGTACGGGGATCACAAAATGTACTGGGCCGAACCAATGGTCTGACCGAAGAGGTTGACAAGAATGCGGGCGGAGGGTAGAAATCGGGCGTGACTAAGGGAATCTTCGTCGGTTTTATCGCCCTCTGCCTTGTCGGCACCGCGCCTTCGCTTGCCCAGCGGCCAAAGCCTGCCGGGGCAAAGGGCGCCTCGGAAATCTTCAAGTACTACGACACTTTCGTGGAACGCTTCAAGAAGAAGGATCTTGAGTCGTTCACGTCAATGTGGACGAAGGAGTACGACGATTACTTTGGGGAGGCGTTCCTCGATAAGTCTGCCAAGGAACGTTTTGCCGCTCAGATCGCCTCGACGGGAAGGTTCCAAAACGGCCCCAACGTTGTGTATGTCGACTCGATCAAGCCCAGAGGAGAAGGCTTTGTCGTTACTGGATTTCGGTATGGCTCATTCAGGCTCGAAGATGGGGCGACTGGGATGCTCTCAGAAGGTGGAGCATGGTTCTCTCACTCCTTCACCCACCTCTGGGTGAAGGTCGGTGATTCCTACCTCCTCAAGAACTCGCGAAAGGGCGAATACGAAGAACTTTCCGAAGCCGCCGAAGCGGCATGGAAGAAGAAACATAGCAAGGCGAAGGATCTCTACGGCAAAGCCAGTCAGTAGAGGAATTCTCTAGCCGTCGCCCGCCGCCTCCATGAGGAATGGAGCCTGGGAACCCAGTAATTTCACTGTCTCAGCAATCATTGCTGGTGTGGAACATCTCTCCTGGCATGCTCACGGGCGACGTGTTTGTTGATGAGGGTCTAATCACTCCCTATCAGCTCCAACTGGCGGTAAATAAGCAGGTGGAGACTGGGGGGAATGATCCCATTGCGAAGGTGATGGTCGATATGGGCCTCATCTCGGAGAAGGATCGTATCCGGATGACCGGAAAGGTCTGGGATATCCCGTTTGCCGATCTCGAAAAGGGTGGCCCGACCCAAGAAGCTCTCAAACTCCTGACCCCCCAGTTTGCTAAGCGGTTCAAAATTCTCCCTCTCGCCATCCAAGAAGGCACGCTCGCGGTGGCCATGGCGAATCCTCTCGATGTGTTCGTCATCGACGAGCTCCGAATGAACACCGGGCTGGAGATCCAGCCGTTCATTGCCGTGGACGAGGAAGTGACCGCCGCCCTCGGCGAGTACTACGCCTCCGATGTCAGCGTCACCCACGAGCTTGATGGCGTGATGAAGGATTTCGACGAGAAGACCGTCGATCTGAGCAGCCACGCAAACAAAGAAGAAGAGTACGACGAGGACGATGAAGCACCGGTTATCCGCCTGGCCAACCTCATCATCAACCAAGCGGTCAGCGAAAAGGCGAGCGATATCCACATCGAGCCGCGCAAAAATGACCTGCTCGTCAGGTTCCGGATCGACGGCATCATGGTCGAGATCATGCGGCTTCCGCGCAAGGTCAGTAACGCTCTCACCAGCCGATTCAAGATCATCGCCAACATGGATATTGCGGAGAAACGCGCTCCGCAAGATAACCGGATTTCAGCCACCATCAATGGCGCTGAGTACGATTTCCGCGTCTCCACCCTCCCCGTCGTCTACGGGGAGAAAATCGTTATGCGGGTGCTTGATAAAGGCGGCATCAACGTTGGCCTCAGCAAGCTCGGATTTCTGCCCCATAACTACAAAGCGCTCGAGGATCTGGCCACCCGCAGCTACGGGATCTGCTTGGTCACGGGGCCAACGGGATCGGGTAAGTCCACCACGCTTTACTCGCTCATCAACCAAACCAACGATGGCCTCAAGAACATCATCACCATCGAGGATCCGGTTGAGTATGAGCTCGAAAGCATCAATCAGTGCGCCGTCAACAAAAAGGCTGGCATGACCTTCGCCGCCGGTCTGCGAGCCATGCTCCGCCAAGACCCCGACGTCATCATGGTGGGTGAAATGCGCGATGAGGAAACCGCGACCATCGCCATGGAAGCGGCGATGACCGGGCACCTTGTTTTCAGCACGCTCCACACCAACGATGCCCCCTCCGCGCCGGGTCGACTCATCGACATGGGCGTCGAGCCATTCCTCATCAGCTCGTCAATCATCGGCGTCCTTGCCCAGCGACTCATCCGCGTGATTTGCCCGAACTGCAAAGAGCAATACACCGCGACTCGCGAGAGCCTGATCCGCTACGGCTTCCCGGTTCCGGAAGAAGTCGGCGCGGATACCCACGGCGAAATCACCCTCTTCAAGGGTCGGGGATGCGAGAAGTGCAAGAACTCCGGCTACAAGGGTCGGTCCGGCGTTCACGAGCTCCTGGTGATGACCGACGATATCCGAGACCGTATTCTCCACTCCGCTCCGGCTCACGAGATTCGTAACTTGGCCGTCGCCAACGGGATGAAAACTCTCCAACACGACGCGATGCAGAAGATTCTGAACGGCGTCACCACGGTGGATGAAGTCATCCGTGTCATCTACTCATAAAGACCAGAACCGTTTGAACCAATCATTTTCCTAGGGAACCCATGTCTGCTGCCCACTCTTTGCCTCCTGCCGATACGGTCGAAGTCGTCCTTGCCAAAATCAAGGACATTGCCGTCTTGCCTCAAGTGGTCTTCAAGATCATGGAAATGACGGGAAACGAGGCCGCCAGTGCGGGAGAATTGGAGGCCGCCATCATCGTGGATCCCGGTTTCTCGGCCAAGCTTCTGGCTCTGGCCAATAGTGCCAGCTTCTCGCTCCCGAAGAAAGTGACCTCGATCCGCGATGCCGTGATGTTTATTGGCTTGCGCCAGGTACGGCAGGCCGCCATGGCGGTCGGTGTGTTCGACATGTTTGTCGGAAAGACCGACAAGGAATCTCTCCGACGCCGAAGCTGGTGGCGCCAGAGCGTCGACACCGCCCTTTGCGCCCGATCACTCAGCGAGAGGTTCAATGCGGGACCACCGGAACTGGCCTACACGACCGGACTCTTGCACCTGATCGGCAAAACCCTCCTGGATCGCTACGAGAGCAAGGAGTACGAAAAAGTCACATTACTTTGCGAGCGAGGGGTCACCGATTTCCAGGCGGAACAAGCAGTTTATGGATGTCATCACATCTTGGTCGCAGAGGGCGCGGCCAAGAAGTGGGGATTCCCCGAGGAACTCGCGACGGGGCTGAACTACATGCAGCCTCACGAGGATCCCAAGGTGTCGCAGGCCAGAGCAATTCTCGCCGTCAGCCATCGAATCGCGTCAATCGCCCGCGACGGAGCCGACGGAGGAGCCAATCTGCCGGAATGGGCGGTGCCCGCACTGCCGCCAGCGGCGCAAGATCAAGCCAAGCTCGTCGAGGCAGGCCTGGCGGCAATCGCTGCCGGAGCCCACCTCCACATGTAGTCAGACCATTTTTCAGCCATCACAAACAACAGGGAACAAACGGAGAACACGATGTCGGATCAATTTAGTTGGGAAAAACACCTGAACGGCGGAACCGAGCCGAGTCAACCAGCAGGCACTCCGCCGCCGCCAGCCACTGCACCACCGATGGGCGCGCCACCGGCCGCTCCTCACGCCGCGCCTCCGGCAGCGAGTCCGTTCGACCAAGCGGCCCCGCCGATGGCCGCCGAGCCCGCTGCGGTTCCCAAGATGCCGATTTTGGAATCCGAGCCGAATATCGCCTTCTCGCCATCGCCTATTGCCCAGCAAGAAAGCTATGTTCCGGCCCACGTTCCGCTCGAACTCCGCACGCCGGAGAAATTCCGTGGCAAGTTCTACGTCGGCGAGGAAATTCAAGAGCCTTCCTATCACGGCGAAGAGCAAGTCGCACCCGTCGAGGGAGTTCACCTTGACGAAATCCTGCGGATGGCGTACGAGCGCAAGGCAAGCGACATCCACATCACCGCTGGCCTCCCGCCGATGATGCGTCTCGACGGTGAACTCGTCGGACTTCCCTACTCGGTTTTGAAGCCGCAAGACACCCAGCGCCTGATGTACGAGGTTCTGAACGACGACCAGATCACCAAGTTCGAAAACACCAAGGAACTCGACATGGGCTACACGGTCAAGGGTCTGGCGCGATTCCGCTGCAACGTGTATCAGCAGCGAAGCGCGACCGCCGCCGCCCTCCGGGTCATCGCCAACCGCATCCCGTCGTTTGAGGAGCTCCGACTGCCTCCGATCATCCGCGAGATTGCCAAGCGATCGTCCGGTCTTGTGCTGGTGACGGGACCGACGGGTTCTGGTAAGTCAACCACCATCGCCTCGATGATTGACGACATCAACGAGAATCGCACCGCGCACATCATGACAATCGAGGACCCGATTGAGTACCTGCACAAGCACAAGAAGTGCATGGTCAACCAACGGGAAATGCACGAGGACACTTACAGTTTCCACAACTCTCTGCGGGCAGTTCTCCGGGAAGACCCGGACATCATCCTCGTCGGCGAACTTCGCGACCTTGAGACGATTGAAGCCGCGCTGACCTTGGCGGAAACCGGACACTTGGTCTTCGGCACGCTCCACACGCGGAACGCACCTTCGACCATCGACCGGATCGTCGACGTGTTCCCCTCCGACCAGCAGGAGCAGATTCGCGTTCTGTTGTCGAACACGCTGGAAGGCGTTATCAGCCAACAACTTCTGCCAAAACTCGGTGGCGGTCGCGTGGCGTCGCTTGAGATCATGCTCGGTATCCCCGCGATTCGCAACCTGATTCGTGAAGGAAAAACCCACCAGATGTATTCGATTCTCGAAACCAACTCGAATCAAGGCATGGTCACAATGGATCGCTCTCTGGCTGACCACTTCCGCTCCGGCGCCGTGGCCTATGACGAGTGTTTGATGCGGGCGGTGGACAAAGAATCGTTCACCCGACTCGCCAAAGGCGTCGCCTAGGCCGCGCACTTCGACGACCGAGACGGCCCTGCTGATCCGCGTGATCGGCAGGGCCGCTTTTTGCTTCATGCAATGTAGTCGAGCCCGTGCCGCTTCACGAGCGTGAGCAGCTTGAGGGCAGCACCGGAGGGCTTCTTGACGCCACGTTCCCACTGACTGATGAGTCCGACACTGACGTGGAGATAGCTCGCGAAAACAGCTTGGCTCACACCGCTCTCGGTGCGTACAGAGCGGATGTCGTCCGCCGTGAGCTCATCGACCGGTACCAAGCAAAGCTCATCGAACTGGCGCATCGTCTGTTTGTCGACAATTCCTGAAGCATGAAGAGCGGCGACGCTCTCATGGATGTCCCCGAGAATCTTGGATCCGGGTTTTCGTCCCGGTTCCACTTGGAGCGCCAGAGGATCTTGAATCGCTGCGCTTTTCTCTTCACTCAGGATTTTCGACTTCATCAAATTCACCTATTTCTAATCCAGTCTCGATGTCAGACTCGCTGAGCGACAGCAGCAAGGCAGCGAACTGGCGATATGCGAGAAGCTCAGCCCGAGTCACATTCGTACGCTCGTTCTTCGCATACCCATAGAGGAAGAAGGCTCGATCGCCCTTGCGAAAGCCGACCAGAACTCGGAATCCACCCGATTTGCCACCTCCTGGGCGACGAACCCTCTGTTTGAAGAGCCCGCCTCCCAAGTCTGCGTGAATCAGTCCGGCTTCGATCTCACGAATCGTCGCTCTCAAGACGTCTTCCGTCACACCCTCACTCTCAGAGAACTTTCGAAACGAGGCTATTCTGAATATCCGCACGACTTCTCACGAGCCACTCTTCTATGATACTCCGTTCTATAGCACTAAGTTCCACAAAGGAGCGAAAATCAGCTCTGAGGAACGTTGTGTTGGGCATTGCGGAGGTGGTGATCCAGGCTGAAAACCTCCTCCCTCTCGTGCTCATCCAGATGCGCCAGCACCTCAGGGTCGGTGCAGACGCTGGTCTTGAAGTCGACTCCATCCCAGGCCGCCGCTGCGTGCTTCTGAGCAATCTTGTAAGCCTCACGACGACCCATTCCCTTCCGGATCAGGGTGCTCATCAGGTGCTCGCTGAACACAAGATCACCCATCAGGCGCAGGTTCCGCTGCATGTTCTCCGGCATGACCACGAGACCCTGCAGGATGCGCGTCAGGCGGTTCAGCATGAAGTCGGCAAGGTGGCAGGAGTCGGGCAGAATCACCCGCTCCAGGCTCGAATTCGTGAGGTCACGCTCGTGCCATGTTGCGACGCTTTCCAGCATCGCTCCCGCGTTTCCGCGAAGAATTCGGCTCAGACCGACCACCGTCTCGCTGTTCCACGGATTCCGCTTGTGCGGCATCGCGCTCGATCCCGTTTGACCTGCCGCAAACGCTTCCTGAACCTCCAGAATCTCGGTGCGCTGCAGATTCCGCAGCTCAGTGGCGACTCGCTCCAACCCGGCCCCGAGCAACGCCAGATTGTTCAGAAACTCCGCATGACGATCTCGGTTGATGATCTGGGTCGAGATCGGCTCGGGCTTCAGCCCGAGTTCGGCACAGATTTCCGCCTCCATCGCCGGATCCACATGAGCATGGATCCCGACGGCTCCGCTGATCTTGCCGAAAGCCACATTCTCGCGGGTCGAACGCAGGCGCTCGATGTTCCGATCGAGCTCCTGAATCCAGCTCGCCGCCTTGAATCCAAACGTGATCGGTTCAGCGTGGATCGCGTGGGTTCGCCCGATCATCGGTGTGTTCTTGTGCTCCTGCGCGAGCCGCTCCATTTCCGCGCGGAGCTTCGTGGCACTTTCCAAAAGCACATCGCACGAGTTGCGCAGCATCATCCCCAAAGCTGTGTCGATGACATCGTAACTCGTCACTCCGAAGTGAATCCAGCGCCCAGGAGCCCCGATAGTTTCCTCCAAATTGCGGACAAACGCCGCCAGATCGTGGCGGGTTTCGAGCTCGATCTCGTCGCATCGCGCGAGATCAAACGCGGCTTTGCTGCGAATCTCGGAGATCTCAGCATCCGAGATCAGCCCGGTGCGAGCCCAGGCTCCACAGATCGCCACCTCGACATCCTTCCAACAGGTGTATTTGGCTTCGCGGCTCCAGATGGCCGACATGGCGGGGGTCGTGTAGCGATCGATCATCGGGTCTTGATCGTACCGCCTGCGAGGCTTCCTTCCCGGTCAAGTGGTTCGCCGTTGGATCTCCCCAGAGACCCAAGGGTGCAACCATGCCACCCCGCAAAGAGTCTCATTGGATAGCGTGAGCCAAGCCCCTCTCCTGAGCACCGACAAACCGGAGCATCCTCCCACCACATCCACCGAGCGCGCCGTCGCCTCGATGATCCACATTGCCGGCATCTTCGCCCCGCTCTGGGTGCCGCTGTTGGCGTGGTTTATCCACCGAAAGACCTCGCGATTCATTGCCAGCCATGCGTGGCAGGAAGTCGTGGATGGAATCGTCTGGAAAGGCATCTTCCTCATTGCCCTCATCTTTTCGCTCGTGCGAGGGGCTCTGTTCCTCATCAACCAGTTCCAAACCAACTGGGAGAATTTCTCGTGGGTTGCCCTCGGATGGCAGTTCGGCACTGGCGTGGCGATCACGCTGGGCTTGTTCATCTGGAACTTCGGCCAAGCCTTGAACCAAGCGAATAAGGCTCGCAAAGGCTACTGGCCAAAGCGGGAACTCAAGAAGCAAGCCAAGCAAGGCACGCTGGGCTGAGTACTTAAGAGGAGCCCGCCCCTCGTCAGGCCCCAGATTCCTCGACCTGCCCTAGAAATGCAGTCAAATCACCGAGAAAAGGCGATCCGAGCACCGGCACTGTAAGGCACCCCGTTAGAGTCCTTGCCTTTCTCCTCGGGGATGTATGAGACTCTCCACTTTTCTGGGAGTGACTTGATCTGCTTCAACTCCATGTAACCAGCCGGATAGACGATGCCCGTGTCGGTAGGAACCTCCGCCTTCACTCCCGTCGGATCAATCTGGAGCTCTTTGAGGGCGTTTTTCCATGAGCCCGGATTCTTCCTGAATTCAACGGTGAACATGGAGCAGGTTCCTAAGTAGCGCCCATCAACGAAGAGCGCACGAATCGTCATGTTGTTCTTGCTGTAGATCTCGAAGTCCTCATCCTTCTTGGACTTCCCGAGTGCTGCGTCGACGACCGGTTTCTCAGCTCCAAGGAGCTTGAAAACCCACGATTCCTTCACTTCGTTTGAGCCCTGCGAGGCTTGCGCGACGCATCCAGTAGTCGAAGCCATCATCGTAACGAGAAGAACCTGAGCAAGCGACTGTGTAATTCTGCTGTTCATCGGAGTCAAGTTTCCTGGGGTGCGAGGGATTGGTTCGACGAAAGTTCAGGAAAGTTCTGTCCGGCGCCTTATCTTCCCGAACTATTCCGGTTTTTAGAGGCATCGGGAGCAGCAAGCCCGCCCCGAACTCTCCTGCCATGCCGCTCAACGTTTGTCGCTGGTTTTGGAAAGGAATCAGGAAGGAGCCCGCCCCTCGTCGGGCCCCCGTGTTCATTGGATCGAGCGAGAAGGAGTCTCTGCCAAATGGCGCGGCGCGGGGAGGTATGCCTGCGTTGCCAAGTCGACGGCTCGTTGAACCGCCATATTGTTCCCCCGAGCGGTGCCAAGACGCCACGAAACATCCGGGAAGTTAACTCGAAACCTTATCTTCCCCGAACTTACTCCGTCTGATCAAGCCTTACTCTGGTGAGTCTCGCTGGAGTATGAGACGCGCCGGCTCCAAAGTTGATGACCCCTAATACCTATACGGAATGCTATAGGTTATCTGCCATTCCTTTGGGAGACCCTTGAAGCCCGTGATATCGTACAGGGTCTGCTGCTTCCATGTACGCTTGTTTCCCTTGAGCCCGGTCGTGCTTTTCACTCCACAGAGCTTGAGGGCCATTTGCCAACTTCCAGGATCCTTCTCAAAGTCCAGAAGCACGAGTCCCGTTTTTCCGTCTGGGCGCATGCTTGCGTAGATCTCGGAGAAGCCTTTCTTCGTGAAACTTGTCGGATCCTCGGCATCTGGCTTCCGAAGAATCTCGTGCACCGTAGCTTCGTTGGCATTGATCAGTCGAATCAACCAAGGCCGATCCGCTTCACTCTTCGATTGGGGAGCAGCGTTAACCGCAGTGGTGGTGGCGTAGAGTGAGAGCGTGACGGCAGCCGCTATTGGCAAGAAGGTTCTTGTGCCAGTATGCATAAGAACTAGAGTTTGTTGCGCCCGGGGAGCCGCGTTCGTTCCCAGTTCGGGGAAGTTACTCGCTCTGCCTTATCTTCCCTAAACTTACTCAGCGTTCTTTGAGGGGTCCAGCAGGCTGAGCGCCTTCTTTTCCCCGACCGAATCCCCCGCCTCTCGATAGAACCCCTCAGCCGTTGCCGCCGAACGACGTGCGGACGCCTCATCCCCTTTCGCCTGATAAACCCGAGCGATCTCCAAATGAGTCGTTCCCTGCCAGCGCGCATGCGACTCGCTCTCCCAGAAACCAAGTGCCTGGTTCAGCCGGTCAAGAGCCAACCCATAGTTGCCCCGATCGCGCTCCAATCGCGCGATCTCCATCGCGACCGCCGCCAGCTCTGGCTTCTTGTCGAGCCGCTTCAGCGTTGCTTCGCACGTGACAAACCACGCCTCAGCCGATGAGAAATCGCCCGCCTCACGCTCCAGGCTTCCCAGATCCATCTGCACCATGGCGGCAGAGTATTCCTCTGGCATTTGGGTGAAGCCTCTGAGGGCTTCCAAGTAACTCGCGCGAGCGGCATCCGCTTTCCCTTGGAGTTCTTGCGTTTGCCCAATGAGCTGCATCACACGGGGAACCTGATTGGGAAAATTTGAGGTTTCCAGCAACACGAGTACCTTGCGGTAGAGTTCCTCGGCTTCGACGTAATCTCCGTCAAAAACTGCCAACTCGCCCAGAGCCTTAAAGGCTTCCGCGAGACCGCCCGAATCGCGCGCCTCGCGGGATGCCTCCAGAGCCTGGTGATACTTCTTCCGTGCATCCTCGTAGCGACCCGCATGGTAGTCGGCGAGTCCGGACTTCATGAGACCTGGTGCCTTGTAGTCCGGTGAGTGGATCAAGAGCGGACGTGGGCGGGCCGCCGCTGCGCCAAGAGCGACCAGAACAAACAGGATCATGCCCGCGAGGATCAGCCCAAGGCGCCGTCCCTCTGGCATCACGCGTTCCGGCGCATCCTTTGTGGGCGCAGCAGGCGGTTCTCCCGTGTGCTCCTGCCCAAACTCGAGCCCGACCGCCGCAAAGGCAGTGACTAAACTTCCCCGATCGACCGGCTGCCCGGCACAAATCCGATCCGAAGTCTTCACGCTCAGCCCGAAGATGTCGGCCCGCAACGAGCGAGTGAGGCGCGCCGGGGCATGGTTCGCTTTCCAAGTTTCCTGCAGAGCTTCCTCAAGCGCAATCAGACCCCGCTTGTTCAAAGCGATGGCGCGGCTTCTCTTGTTGCCCTTAGATTGGTTTGAATCGGGTTGCATGCTCTTGGATAACCCTGCGGACTATTGTATCCGACGCAGGAATGATGCCGAGACCCCGAAACGGAGCAGACTCAGAAGACCATTTCGCCGAGGTCGCGGCGGTACTGCGCACCCTCGAATCGAACGAGGTGCGCCCCCCGATAGGCGAGTTCCCGGGCCTCAGCAAGGCTCTTGCCCACCGCCGACACGCCGAGGACTCGGCCGCCGTTGGTCACGAGGTCACCATCGCGCAGACTTGTTCCCGCGTGGAAAAGCTCAACGCCCTCTGGCAGATCGCCCACGGTGATCCGACGCCCCTTCTCGTAGTCTCCGGGATACCCCTCGCTGGCGAGAACCACGGTCACCACCGTGTTCTCCAAAACAGGGATCTCAGGAATCGGCGCGCCATCGGCGCAGGCTTTGAGCGCTGCGCCCAGCCCAGCGCCAAGCCGGAGCATCACGCTTTGAGTCTCGGGATCGCCGAATCGGACGTTGTATTCCAGGCAGTAAGGCGTTCCCGCTTCGACAAGCAATCCGCTAAAGAGCACGCCTCGATAGCTGATCCCTAGTTCGCGCAGGCTCGCGAGAATCGGCTTGACCACCATCTCCTCGGTTTCTTGCACCAAACCCGCCGAAATTCCGCAGGGGCTCACCGTGCCCATGCCGCCGGTGTTCGGGCCTTCGTTGCCATCGCGCAAAGCCTTGTGATCTTGCGCCACCGGCAGGCTGAAGATGCCCTCGTCGCTGACCAACGTCAGGAGGCTGAACTCGCGCCCGATCAGCCTATCTTCAATGACCACCGTGCGCCCCGCCTCGCCCAGTTCCATGCGGACGAGCATCATGTCGACCGCTTCGTCGGCCTCTGCGAGCGTTTCGCAGACAATCGCGCCCTTGCCGAGCGCGGCCCCGCTCGCTTTGACCACGACCTGCCGACCGGAGGCGTACTTTGCTCCGATAAACTCCTTCGCCGCAACCGGATCACTGAAACTCTGATAGTCGGCGGTCGGAACTCCGGCGCGCTTCATCATGTCTTTGCTGAACGCCTTGGAACCTTCCAGCCGCGCCGCATCTTGCCCTGGCCCAAACACCGAGAACCCGTGCTCGCGGAACATGTCCGCCAGACCCGCGATCAGGGGATCCTCGGGGCCGATCACGATGAGTTCCGGCTGCATCTCGTTGGCAAGATCAAGCAACGCCTTTCGGTCGTTCAGCGGAATAGAGCGCGTCTCGGCAAGCTCCGCAATCCCCGGATTCCCCGGAGCGCAGATCAAATCGTGGCCCTCCTCAGAGAGCTTCCATGCCAGAGCGTGTTCACGCCCACCTGATCCCAACAACAAGACTTTCATGAAATCCTCATAGCTCCCGGCGATATTCGAGCGCGCTCAGCAGGGTCGCCGTGTCGGCGTAATCAAGTTCCCCGCCGACCGGCATGCCGTGAGCAAGACGCGTCACCCGAACTCCCAGCGGCTTCACGAGCTTCGCCAAATAGAACGCGGTGGTATCTCCCTCCACCGTCGGGTTCGTGGCAATGATAAGTTCCTCGACCGTGTCCCGCAACCGCTCCAGGAGCTCGCGCACTTTCAGATTCTCCGGCCCGACCCCTTCGAGAGGATTCAGCAAGCCGTGAAGGACGTGGTAAAAGCCCTTGAACTCATTGAGTCGCTCCATCGACGAGATGTCGCGAGGCTCGGCGACGACACAGATCACCTTGGGGTCACGCCGTGGATCGAGGCAGATTTCGCACTGCTCCGATTCACTGATGTTCTGACACACCGCGCAGAGCCGGAGCGCTCTCTTGGCTTCCAGCAGGGCCTCCGCCATGCGCCGGACATCATCTTCCGGTTGGCGCAGCACGTGAAAAGCGAGGCGCTGGGCAGATTTAGGCCCGACTCCTGGCAGACGCTCAAATTGAGCGATCAACTCGGCCAGGGGTCGGGCGAACTGCATGAGAGATGGGCTTAGAAGCCGAGCTTATCGAGACCAGGCACGTTCGGCATGATCTCCTTGACCTTGGCATCGCGTCGCTCGGTGGCGAGAGCAAAGCCGTCGCGGATCGCACTGGTGATGAGATCCTCCAACATTTCGACGTCGTTTGCGTCCACGATGCTGGGGTCGATTTTCAGGCTTACCAGATCGCCGAGGCCAGAGAACACGCACTTCACCGGGCCTTTGTCGATGTCAATGCGCTCTTCGGCGAGCTCTTGGTCGAGGTTCTTGGCGCGGGCCATGGCGGATTGGGCTTGCGCCATCATGTCGCCGAGGCCTTGGCCACCAAAGTTCTTGGGGAGTTTCATAGTCTCAATATCTCAGACGGAGTCGTCTTCCTTCGGTTCCGAATCGGCGCCGGATTTGGCATCCTCATCGAACAAAATCTTCTTTCCGGCGTCCGCCAGTTCGTCGCCTTCGAGGACTGATTCTACCGAAGCCTTCTCAATCGTCGGGGCGGATGGGGCCGCCTGGCCACGACCAACGAATCGGAACTCTGCATCCTTTCCGGCGGCCTTCTTCCACTCGGTGCGAATCGCCTGCTGGATCTTGATGTTTTCTGTGACCCAATCTGCGTCGGCGGTTCGCCGAAATTCGATCGTCAGAACGCCATTCTCGTGGCTCGCCACTCGGCTGAGCGGCAATCTCATGGCAGCGATCTTGCTCATGTCGCTCAGAGTTTTCACCACTTGGCGCCAGAGTCCATCGTCTCCGCCACTCGCGTCTCCGCCGAAGGAACCAACCTTGACCCCCGCTTGCGGACTCGTCTCGACCGGTGCAGCCCGGGGGGTCTCGAGAGCAGGCTGACTCACCGAAATCCGATCGACTGCGGGTTTAGTCGCGACCTGGGGCGACGGCTGCGAGGCGACCGCTGCCCGAGTCGGGGCCACGGGAGCCGCTGTAGCAGCAGGAGCGTTGAGAATCTGGGCCACCCTCACGCATTCTGCCTCCAGCCAGAGGCGAGGCAGAGTGACATCGCGCAGATCCCGGTGTGAGCGAGCGATGAGACCCCGAAGGGCCAAAATTCTCTCGTGTCCGATCCGGGAAGCCGTTGCGGTGAGGCTTGCTTCCACCGCGGCGTCGCCTTTTCCCTGAGAAGCTGGCTGAACCACCGCCCGCGTGAGATCAGCGAGACGGTGCATCAGGCTCTCGGCAACCGATTGGGGATCGCGCCCCCTGCGATAGATCTCCTCAAGCCCCTCGATGATTTGGGCAAAGTTGGATTCGTTGATCGCGAGCAGAAGCTGATCCGTGACGTCGTCTTCGATCAAGCCAAGCTGGTCATACACGTGCTGCAAGGTCACCTTGCCATCGGTGGTGACAGCCGCTTGCTCCAGCAACGTCAGGGCATCGCGGTAGCCTCCGTCGGCAAGCCGGGCGATGGCAGCCAGGGCTGCTGGCTCGACGTCCATGCCTTCGGACTTCGCGACGTACTCCAACCGCCCCAGCAGATCGCTCACCGATCCACGGTGGAATTCGAATCTCTGGCATCGTGACCGGATCGTGGGCGGAACCTTGTGGTACTCCGTGGTAGCGAGAATGAAAATGACGTGCGCCGGAGGCTCCTCGATGGTCTTGAGCAACGCATCAAAGGCTTTGAGCGAGAGGTCGTGGACTTCGTCGATGATGAAGATGCGATACCGACACATCGCCGGTTCATATTCGCTGGCATTGACGATCCCCGCCCGCACCTCGTCGACGCCCGATTCGCTCGCCGCGTCCATCTCCTTTACGTCGATGCACCGCCCCTGGCTGATCTCTTCGCAGATCGGGCAATCGGGGGGCAGATCAAAGCTCGGGCCGCCCGTGCAGTTCAGAGCCTTGGCCAGCAAGCGCGCGGTCGAGGTCTTCCCCGTGCCCCGCGGGCCAGTGAACAGATAGGCGTGAGCGATTTTGCCTTGCTCGATCGCATGGCGTAGCGTACGAACGACGTGATCTTGTCCCACCAGATCCTGGAAGGTTTGGCTCCGATATTTTCGGTACAGGGCAAGATGCGACACGTTTTCTTTAACTCTTCTCTATTGATTCTGCATCTGACACCCGGCGAATACCAGAGGCTCAGAAACAAAAAGAGGTGAAACGCCGGGAAGATTGCGTCGCCCAGTCCACTCGCTTACCGTTGCTGCCTTCCGGCCCTGGCGGGGTTCACAGGCTTTCCGTCGCGCAGTTCCCGGCAGGAGATGTCTCCACCTCCTGCCAGGGGCGCCTCACCCTCTTTCTACTATCCTACTCGCTTTTCAAGGGTTGCGAGAGGTTCTTTATTGTCCCGGTTGACCGGGGGCAGCGGCCGCACCGCGCAGGCCAGGAACCTCGAACACTTCTTGCTGACTCGACGTTCCCGTTGGGACGAAGTTGACTGTCCGGATCACCGGGGTCTTGCTCGCCCATTCGCCTTGGCGCAGAATCTGGTCGCGGGTCAGTTCGAGGCGCGCATACACCACCCTCTGACCTTCTCGGATTTCAGTGTTCAGGTAGTTCTTGTCGCCCATGCCCTCGCCGCTGAATCCGAATCGGTCTTGGATGTGCGGAGGTGCGGAGCGCGGGTTGTAGTAGAACTCCACGAAGTACTTTTCCTTGGTGAAGGGGTACATCGTTGGGTCGCGGCTCATGTCGATGCGTCGATAGAACGCTTGGTTCTTCACGAAGAGGCCATCTTGCATGAAGGTGACATCTTTCTCGGGGTCGAGATCGACGGTGGACTTGGAATCCCAGTCCATCCCAGCTGCCACGAATCCAGGATCGTTCACATCCATCGCGTCGCGCAAGACAATGCGGATACGGGTGCCAACCGGCTGGACGTTCCACGTCCCTTCCACGCGCAGAATCTTACGATCTTCCACCACGACCTGGGCGCTGAAGCCGACGTCGTAGGGCGGATCGGTGTCGTACTTCCACTCTTTTTCGTAGCCACCCTTGCGGGCGAAGTAGCCCCGTTGAGCCATCCGAACCAGGAGGTTATCCATGTTCGACTCCAGAGTGTCTCGGTTCTGCCGAATCTGGAAGTCCTGATTCGTCGCGTCAGCCATTTTCTTCTCTGCATCCGTGAGAAGTGTGTTGTAGAGGGCAAGCCCTTCTTCTAACTTCCCATCGCGGAGCAGAGCCATGGTGAGGATGTTCTTTCGCGCGGTTTGCATGTCTTCGCGCTCCTGAGCTTCCTTCCACCACTCCACGGCCTTGCCGTAGTTATCGTCAATTTTGTGGTACCACAGCCAACCTGTTTCAAAGAACAGTTCGTAGGTGTAGTCGTTGTTCCGCGCACCTTCGGATCCCAAGGCCAGAGCACTGGGGATGTACCGGCGGTCGGATCGCGACTGCTCGTCCGTGAAGTTGTAGCCGATGTGCCACATTCCTGTGGCGTAGACATCGATCTGTCGCGGGTCGAGCATCGTCACCAAACGGATGATCGGCAGGATGGCATCGTAGTTCCCTTGGTCGAAGTACGTATCCGCACGCACCCACAGGATGCCCGCGATCATCTCGCGGAAGCCTGCAAGGGCGACCAGCAACTGATCGCCAGAGAGACCACGAAGGTCACCTTTGCGCGGCGAGAAGTTCTTCTCCCAAAGCGGGAAAAGGGCTCGGTTGATCCCACCTTGACCGAGGACGGCCAAGGCGAGAATACCGAGAGCTACGGGCGATTTCAACTTCATGTCACACCTCGCGTCGATCAAAGATCAGGATCGCCCCAATCAAAAGCCCGGCAATGTACATCACCGCGTATCCCAGCAGACCAACGTAGTAGAGCTGCTCCGACTGAATCGTCACGCCCTGGTTGATGATCGGGTTTTGGATGTTGTACTGAGCAAAGTTCGGGAGGATCGTGTGGATCGCGGTCGCCGCCATCTTCACCGGGCCTGCCAGATTCTGATTATTCGCCAGATCCTGGAAGACAGGGCTGAACAGCGTGCCTACCATGAAAACACCTCCGGAGAGGAAGAAGTTCACGATGGGTGAGGCAAACACCGAGAAACACATCGCCACGGCGGCAAGAATGCTCATCTGGATGAAGAAGAAGACCGGGCCACGGGCGATTTCACCCAGCACGTCGAAAGTCGCCGTCGGCTGCATGATCTTAAAGACCAGCAGAAGGATGCCCGTCATCAGGAGCATCATGAGACCAAGAGCGCCGACCGCACCGAAGTACTTGCCCAGCACGAACTGCCAGCGGTGAACCGGCTTACACAGAATCGTGTAAATCGTCCGTCGCTCAATTTCGTTCGGGATCAGATAGACCGTCAGAACAATCGCGATCACCGCGCCGGTCAGCTGAATCACACCGAGGGTGAAGCTGATGAGAACAGCGAAGCTCGAGCGAGCCGAGAGCACGTTCAGACCGGGGGCAATGACGAGGAAGAGGACACCAATCAAGAGGATGATCAGGAGAACTTTTCGGCGAATTGCTTCACCAATCGTCGTCTTAGCGATCGAGAGAATGGCGTTCACGAACCCACCTCCGTCTCTTCTTCGGCACTGGGCTTCGGATCGTTGTGGTCGTCGGACATCTTGTTGAGAACGCGGCCCTTGGCTTGGTTGTCGCTGCGAACCGACTCAAGGAAGAGGTCTTCCAGGCGCTTGCGGCGCGGGATCACGCTGACGACCGAGCCCTTCTCGCTTCGGATTGAATCGAGCATTTCGTTCGGGCTGTCGCTGTCCGGCATGTCGACGATCAGTCGGTCGCCCTTGAAGCTGACCAGCACATCGTCGGATCGGAACTTATCGGCCAGAGCCTGAGTGACTCCGCTTGCCGTAATCTCGATGCGACCACCGGCGAGCAGATCTTCCAAGCGACCCTGGTGAACCAGCTCGCCCTTGTTGATGATCGCCACGCGGTCGCAAATGCGCTCGACGTCGCTGAGCTCGTGGCTCGAAATGAAGACCGTGCGGCCTTCTTCGCGGAACTTCAAGATGAGGTCGCGGATTTCGATGTGAGCAATCGGGTCAAGACCGCCGGTCGGCTCGTCAAGGAAGAGCAGTTCGGGGTCGTTGAGCAGGCTTTGGGCCAGTCCGACACGTTGCTGCATACCCTTGGAGTACTGGCTGATCGGTCGGTTCATGTCCATGCCGAGGTTCACGCGCTGCAGGAGCCGCTCGCATTGAGCTTTATCCTTGATGCCGAAAAGGCTTGCGTAGAATTGCATGATTTCCATGCCGGTCATGTGCTCGTAGTAGTACGGCTTTTCCGGCAGATAGGAGATCTTCTTGTGGACGTTGATGTCGCCGGCTTCTTCTCCCAGAACCTTGGCCCAGCCAGAGGTTCCGTAGATGATTCCGAGCAAAATCTTGATCGTAGTCGTCTTCCCCGCTCCGTTGGGGCCCAGGAATCCGAAGATTTCGCCGCGCTCAACCTGCAAATCCAGGTTTTTCACGACACTTACCTGGCCTGCCCGGGTTTTGTATGTCTTGGTCAGTTGGTTCGTCTCAATAGCTAGGCTCAAAGCAAAAAGCCTCCAGGAAAAATTGCCACGCCAGTATACCAATGCGACCCGTGGGCCGCAGGGGCAACTGGCAACGTCTGATTACAACGGTTTCGGACGGGAGAACGTGCCCATTTTCCGCGACTTTTTTCGTGCTTTCTCAGGCGTTCCTGGCGTTCTCGATGAATCGCCGGATCTTGCCGTGGTCTTTCTTGCCCGGCTCAGATTCAAGCCGGGAGCTGGCGTCCACCCCAGCCGGACGAACGCGCCGTATTGCCTCCCCTACGTTTTCTGGAGTCAGTCCGCCCGCCAGGATCACCGGAAGATGACTCGCACGGACGCACTCCGCCGCGAGACCCCAGTCGAGCGTTTGGCCGGTTCCCCCGGCTTGGTGGGCATGATAGGGATCAAGCAGAACCGCGTTCGCCTCGCTCGGAACATTGGCAAGGCGGGCCAAGAAGTCATCGAGCTTGTCGGTGTCAGAGAGTCGAATGACCGCGAAGGCCTTGGCTTCGTCCTGAGGGAGAAGGCCGTCGAAGGCTTGGATCCGGTCAAACCCGCTGACATTTGTATCCGCATGTCTGGATCCGAACACTGCACATTTTAGTTGAGGCGTCCCTTCAGCCCAACTCAAAGCTGAGGTGGGTGAAGTGCAGAATCGCGGGCTCATCGGCTCGAAGATAAAACCAAGAGCATCCGCGCCAAATCGAACCGAGGCCTCAACATCTTCGGGACGGCACAGTCCGCATACCTTGACGAGGAGGCTCACTTCACCACCCCATCATCTCGCGAATCTTTGCCGGGATATCCGGTGACTGCGAAAACGCTGTACCGATGAGTACAGACCGCGCTCCCGCAGCCTGCACACGCTCGACGTCATTTCGGTTGTGCAGCGCGCTCTCGCTAACGCACGTCGCGCGATCCTTGACCAGCGGAAGAATATGTTCGCTCGCCTCGATGTTGATCTCAAAGGTCTCCAGGTCGCGGTTGTTGACGCCGAGCAACTTGGCCCCGGCTTCCAGAGCGATCTCGGCTTCTTCGAGTGTGTGGCTCTCTACCAAGACGTCAAGGCTCAAAGATTCCGCGAGTTCCCGAAGCTCGGTCAGCTCGGATCGGGAAAGACCATTGACGATCAGTAGGATCGCATCGGCCCCCATGGCGCGCGCCTCATAAACGTCGAGTTCGTCGGTGGTGAAGTCCTTGCGAATCACGGGCTTGTTACTGATTTCGCGGCATTGTGCAAGATAGTCTGGGCTTCCTTGAAAAAAGTGAACATCGGTCAGCACGGAGAGGCAGTCAGCTCCGGCGAATGCGTAATCCCGGGCGATGGCTTCGGGGTCAAAGTCGTCGCGGATCGTGCCTTTGACTGGACTCCCTTTCTTGACCTCGGCGATGAGGGAAACCGGGTGCGGGCTGGTTTTCAGTGCGCGCTGAAAACCCCGGGTCGGGGGAGCATCGAGCGCGCGGGCTTTGGCGTCGGCGAGCGCTTGCTTTGTCTTCCGAGCAAGGATATCGGCCCGCTTCGCGACGAAAATCTCGTCCAGGATGTTCATGCGGCCAAGCCTCGGTGTGCGGGGTAGCTTTGAGCGATCCGTCGAGAGTGTCCGAATGCGCATTGGAACCCCAGGTTAAGCAGTGATTCCGCCCCTCCCGGCCGTTGGCCACCCTCCTCAAACGGAGTTTGGAGAGGGCGTCGGTTAAAGACCGTCCGTGAACTCGAAGAGGGGCTGGGATCGGAAACGAGCATTCCCCACCCGGCAAGGATCGGAGCACGATCGAGGGGCTCGATGCGCGGGCTGGCCCAGGTGGGAACACCCGAGACCCCGGCAGCATTCGGCGACACCGTCTTACCCATGAGTCAAGCGGTTCAGCAAGTCTTGGGCCGCGCCGGTGGCGATGGCATTTTTGGCCTGATCGGCTGCCTCCGAAAGTGAACCAGCCACCCCAGCAAGCACCAGGGTCACCGCCGTCGTGGGCAAGATCGCCTGGCTGCGGAGCGATCCCGCATCGGTCAGTGCCGTTCGCAAGATTTCAGCGTTCTCATACGCATCTTCGCCATGAGTCAAGGCTTCATCGGGCAGCGGGGAGATACCGAAATCTTCCGGCGACCAGGTTCCTTCGGTAATGTTTTCACCCTTAACTTCTACATATTTCGTTGGAGCGCTGGGTGAGACCTCGTCCATGCCGTCGCCGCCGTGCACCACAAACGCATGCGCCGTGCCGAGAATCCGCAGAGCCTCCGCCATGATCGGCAACGCTTTCTCATCGTACACCCCAATCACCTGCCGATTCGCGTTTGCAGGGTTAGCGAGCGGCCCGATCAGATTAAAGAACGTGCGAAAACCTAGCTCTTTCCGAACAGGAGCGACGTGGCGCATCGCGGGATGGTGGGTCGGCGCAAAAAGGAAGACGAGACCATTTTCTTCCATCCGCTTGCGTTGAGACTCCAGGTCGCCCTCAATCGGCACGCCGAGAGCCTCGAGCACATCAGCGCTCCCACACTTGCTCGTCATCGCGCGATTGCCGTGCTTGGCGACCTTGGCTCCACAAGCCGCGGCCAAAATCGCCGCGCCGGTTGAAACGTTGAAGGTAGCCCGACCGCCCCCGGTCCCGCACGTATCGACCAAGTTTTCTTGGTCAAAGTCGTACTGAAGAGAATGGTGGCGCATCCCGCTGACAAACCCTGCGAGCTCGGCGCCCGTCAGACCCTTCATCTGCATCGCCGCAAGAAAGCCCCCAATCAGGCCGTGATGAACCTCGCCGAGCATCAGCTGGGACATCACTCGCTGAGCCTCTTCCGTGGTCAGGTTTTCGTGGAGGAGGCATTTCTGCAGGGCTTCGCGCACCGTCATAGGGCGGAGTTTACTTGTCCGCGCATGTGCGCAAGGTAACATTCCGCCTATGTTCGGTGAGTTCGTCCCCATCTTGATCATGATGGCCCTGGCGGCACTCGTGTGCACGGTGATGGTGGTCGGGAGCTGGGTGCTCGGCCCCAAGCGCATCACCCGATACAAGCAGTCTGCTTACGAGTGCGGTGTGGCCCCGGTGGGCGATGCCTTCGTGCGATTCCCGATCAAGTTCTATCTCGTGGCGATTCTCTTTGTCCTCTTCGACATTGAAGTCGTCTTCCTGTGGAGCTGGCTCACCGTTTTCAAGAACGCCCCACTGGACTACCAAATCTTTACGGGGATCGCGCTCCTTATCTATATGGTGCTGTGGATCATCGGTGACGCCTACGTTTTGCGTGTCGGCGCCATCGACTGGGACGAATCGGCTTCCCTCGCTCCCGAGAAGCTCGGTGAGGTGGATTTGCTCCGATCCGAGACTCCTGCCCTCAGTGGCCAGACCGTGGAGGCTCGCTAAGCCATGTCAATCGCCGAAACCACCCGCGCTGAAGTCGCCCTTCTCACCAAGAAGCTGGGCAAAAACCTTCTCAAGGTCAAGGAGTTCCGAGGTGACACCTTCATTTGCATCGAGCCCAGTGCGGTGCCGCAAGCCATCCTGGCGCTGAAGGAAGATTCGGAGCTTGGGTACGACTACTTCGTTGAGTGCGTCGGCGCGGACTATCTGACCTGGCAGTACGAACGCGATCTGCCTGGACGCTTCGAGGTGGTCTACAACCTCTACTCCACCAAGATTCACGCAAGGATCTTCCTCAAAACCTCGGTCAACGTGGGCGAGACGGTTCCGACCGTGAAGGACATTTTCCTCGGTGCAGAGTATCCGGAGCGAGAGATTCAGGATCTCTATGGCGTGATCTTTGAAGGCAACGAGCCGCTCCCTGGCGAACGATTCCTCCTCCCCGATGACTGGGTGGGCTACCCCCTGCGCAAAGACGTCGGCCTCGGTGGCGAGGACGTGGATTTCCACCTCGGCACGAGAGGACCAGCTGTCGAAGATGTGCAGATGCCCCATGCAGGAGAGAGCTTCGAAGGCAAAACCGGCTCTGGTGACGTCAGCGGTCGATAGCCGCACCTGATTTCCGCATCACGAAAGCCCGCTTGCTCCCGCAAGCGGGCTTTTTCGTGCGCTCTCACTGCCAGGTGACCATTTTCCGCCCGCATTCCCGGGTCCCAAAGCTCACGGGATGCCGGGACAGAGCGGTCCCGGTTTCAAGTGACTTCGTCCCCACGGGAACTCCCGCTTCCTTGCTCCCATTTGTCAGCCAAGGGCCACAAGCCTCAGCGGAACGACCGATGCTTAACGCTTTTCCGGTACATCGATCTTGACAAACATTAACGCTTTTCCGTTAATTCCCGATTATGTGAAGAAATAGGGGAACTGGGCCTTTCGGAATGCTCGTCTACACCCCTGAGACAGCCTGCGCAGCCTGACCCCGTTTTTTCGGGATTTCAGTCTGGGCCGGCTGTTTTGTTTGTCTTGTCTGGTCCCCCTAAGGATCAACAAGAAGGACAGCACTCATCATGAAAAAAGCATTTACGTTGATTGAACTGCTGGTGGTCATTGCCATCATCGCGATCCTCGCCGCTATCCTCTTCCCGGTCTTCGCCCAAGCGAAGGAAGCCGCCAAGAAGACCCAAGCTCTGAGCAATGTCAAGCAAACGGGCACGGCGATGAACATCTATCTGGCCGACTACGATGACACCATGCCGATGGCCCACAGCCGACGCGCAGACGGAAGTCACCGACACGCCACCATCCACCCGGCTCCGGCTGGCTCGATTGGTGCCGGTTGGGAAGACCCGATCATCGTCAGCCAAATCAATTCCATGTGGCACATGTCGGTTCAACCGTACATGAAGAACTGGCAACTGCTGAACAGCCCGAGCCAAAACACCGTGACCCTGACCGGTGAAGTCTTCACCAACACGGTTGCTGCACAAGAAGTCGGCGTGACCTACAATGGCTTCCTGAACACCTACAATGCCACCGCGATCAACAACGTCTCGGTTGTGCCCCTCATCTGGCTTGGCACCGGCAACATCAAGATCCGAGGCCGCGCAGCTTCGAACCCGGCCCTGAACTGCGGCACCAGCACCGGTGACTGCCGATTCAACCCGGGCGGCGGCGCAGTCGCTGGAGCAGCGGCGGGCAACCAATCCCTGTTCTTCGGCTACGGCACCTTCAGCGGTGGCTATAAGATCTGGGCCTTTGGCGGCAACCAAAACGGCGGCGGCACCATCGTGGGTCGCGTTGATAGCTCGGCCAAGTACCAACGCGTGGGCATCGTTGCTCCTCCGTCGGTGAACGTGAACGCGACGGTTGACCCGTACGCTCAGTACACCAACAACGGTAGCGGCTTCACCTACTACGCCACCAACGACGCAAACTGCGGTCAAATCACCGGCGCCAACACGGGCACGGGCTTCACCTACGTTTGCCACTTCCGACCGGACCGCGAGAACTAAGAACTCTCGCCTCGATGGGCTCCGTCTGGGATTCATTCTCCGACGGAGCCACTTCCCTTCTCCACACAAGAAACCATGAAGAAACTTCTCGTTCTTTCTCTGGCCGTTGTCGGCCTGATCCTCGGCGGATGTGCCAGCTCGGAACCGCCGGCAGATACCTCCGGCGTTGTTGACCAAAGCGAAGCCCCTCCGATGTCGGGCAGCGCTGAAGCAGGCGGCAGTGGCGCAAGCTCCGGCGCTTCGGCAGCTCCCGATACTGGCCCCTAAGGAATTGGGAACTCCCACGCGGCGGTCACCCCCGGAGAACCGGGATTCAGCCGCTGGGAACCTGACGGATTGCCAGGGTTTGACCAACTTTTAACCGTTAATCGCCGCTTTGTGCCGCGATTTTGGGGAACCACGGAATAAATCCTACCGTCTTTCATCAGCGAGACAGCCTGTTCCAGAACCGCTCTGCGGAGCACCTTCTGAGAACTGGCTGTCTCTTTTTGTTCGTCCCCGGGGCATTCGCTTCGGATCGGACGGAAGGAATGCACTCATGATGAAAAAAGCATTTACGTTGATCGAACTGCTCGTGGTCATCGCGATCATCGCGATTCTCGCGGCGATCCTCTTCCCAGTGTTCGCCCAAGCCAAAGAAGCTGCCAAGAAAACGCAGGCCCTCAGCAATGTGAAGCAAACGGGAACTGCGCTGAACATCTATCTCGCCGACTACGACGACACCATGCCGAACGCGCACTCGCGACGGGCCGATGGAAGCCACCGGGCCGCGACAGTTCACCCGGCCCCATCAACTGCGATTGGCGCGGGTTGGGAAGATCCCATCATCGTCAACCAGGTGAACGCAATGTGGCACATGGCGGTTCAGCCGTACATGAAGAACTGGCAGCTGCTGCAAAGCCCGAACCAGAACTCGGTGACTTTGGCCGGTGAGGTGTTTACCAACACGGTTCCCGCGCAAGAGATCGGCATCACTTACAACGGCCTGCTGAACAACTACAACGCTACGGCGGTGAACAACGCATCCGTGGTTCCGATGATCTGGCTCGGTACGGGCAACATCAAACTTCGTGGTCGGGCGGTTTCGAACCCCGCGCTGAACTGCGGCACCACCACGGGTGACTGCCGATTCAATCCGGGCGGTGGTGCTCATGCCACCGCAGTAGCCGGTGGACAATCCCAGTTCTTTGGTTACGGAAACTTCAGCGGCTCCTACAAGGTCTGGGCGTTCGGCAGCAATCAGAATGGCGGCGGAAGCATCTTCGGTCGCGTGGATAGCTCGGCGAAGTATCAGCGAGTTGGGATCGCGCTTGATCCCTCGATCAACGTGAATAACACCACTGATCCCTACGCACAGGTCTCCAACGCAGGGGCTGGATTTGGCTTCTACCAAACAAACGACAACAACTGCAACATCACGGCGGCGAATGTGACGGGCGGCTTCCGCTACGTCTGCTTCTTCCGACCGGATCGCGAGAACTAAGTCGGCGCCCTCGTCTCCCGGTCGATCCTCGGCCGGGAGACCTGATCTCTCCCACACAAACCATGAAGAAGACTCTCTGGGCATTTGCCCTCATGTTCGCTGTCATCGTGCTCACGGGGTGCGCCTCTTCGGAGCCGCCCGCCGACAAATCGGGAGTCGTTCCCGCATCCGAGGCTCCCCCGATGGACTCGAGTGCCGGAGCAGGTGGAGGGGGTTCATCGGCTAGCGATGCTCCCGCCCAAACCGAGACTGGCCCGTAAAACAACCTGCCAGAAACAGCGAGGCCGCCCCGGCAATCCCCCGGGGTGGCCTCGTCCATTCACTTGTTCCCTGTTCTTTCGGCTACCGGATTTTCGGTACGTGCCACACCCGGGATTCCGGGGCAATTTCGAGGCAAATCAGCCCGAAGGACCCGTGAATCTGCATTTTTTCGGCAATTTTTTCAAAAAGAGGAACAAAAGGCCCGGTCCTTGATTCACACTACGCAGACCGTTTTGAAACGGGAATGCCTGTGGTGAAAAGCGAAGAGCAATTGGAGCCGATCACTTTGGAGACAGCCATACTATGAAAAAAGCATTTACTTTGATCGAACTGCTGGTCGTGATTGCGATCATCGCGATCCTCGCCGCCATCCTCTTCCCGGTTTTCGCCCAAGCAAAGCAAGCCGCGAAGAAGACGCAGTACATCAGCAACATGAAGCAAGCTGGTACCGCCGTGCAGATCTACCTGTCTGACTACGACGACACCTTCCCGCTCGGCATGGGCCGACGCCCGGTTGTCAACACCTGGTTCTACGGTGGTGTCCACCCGGTTCCGGCAAACGCCATCGACAGCGCTCCTTGGAACACCGTTGAGCGACGCGACATGGCCAGCAACTTCGTTCTGAACAGCTGCCAGCCGTACATGAAGAACTACCAAATGCTGGAAATGCCCGGCGGACGCGACACCCAAGTCGCTGGTGAAGTCTTCAACCCGGCAGTCGCTGCGGCAAAGGTTGGTATGACCTACAACGGCTACCTCCACAGCTACAACGCAACCGCCATCAACAACGTGTCGGTCGTCCCGATGTTCTGGAACGTCCAAGCCGTTAACTTCCGAGGCCGAGGCATGGCCACTCCGGCCCTGGTCTGCAACGCAACCAGCGGCGGATGCTCCTTCAACCCGGGCGGCGCTCCGGACGGAGGCGCTGGTTCGACGAGCGGCGGCTACTACGTTTACGACTTCACCAACACGGTGTGGCAGTTCGACAAGAAGGGCGTTTACACCCGAGCCGACTCCAGCACCAAGGTGCAGCCGATCGGAACCGCCATCGACCCGGCCTTCGTGGCATGGGGCGGCAAGCTCCTGGATCCGTACGCAGCGGTCATCGCTGGCGGTGCTCCGGCGAGCCTCTGGGCCTGCGACTCGACCTTCAACGGTCAAGCAGCGGGTAGCGCATGGTGCTACTTCCGACCCGACCGATCCGAGTAATTTCACTCTGATCTCTCTTCCCTCCCTGATTTTCGTCCGAGAATCAGGGAGGGTTTTGACCATATTTGCTCCACAAAAAACACGAACATGAAGAAGATCTTTAGCCTGATGGTTCTCGCGATCGCTGCGGCGGTCCTCGTTGGTTGCTCGTCTCCGGAACCGGAATCCAACGTTCCGCAAGGAACTCCGGGCGACGGTGGCCCGCAACCCTCCAAGCTCCAAGGAGCTGGTGGTGCTGGCGAGGGTGGAGCTTCGGCTCAACCGGCCCAAACCGAGTAGTTTTGTCCCCGCTCCGAGCTTCTGGCAACGAGCGAGCCGACCGAGCCCGACCTCAACAAGGTCGGGCTCGTTTTCTTGACTTCCCCCTCACCCCAACCCGTGGTACCAACGGGCCTCCAACTTCCTGCCCAAGTTCGCCCTGGATTCTCCCCCGAAGAACTGCAGACCCGCGCTCCACGTAGTACAATCCACATCGCGACGCCATGAGCCAAACCTTCATCCCCAGCACCGAAACCATCTTCGAGAAAACCGGAGAAAACACTATGGTTGTGAACATGGGGCCGCAACACCCCAGCACCCACGGCGTTCTTCGCGTGATCTGCGAGCTGGAAGGCGAAACCATCGTTCGGTGCAAGTGCGTGATTGGCTATCTCCACACGGGGATGGAGAAAGAGGCGGAGTATCAGACCTACCACAAGTGCGTCGTGATGACCGACCGCATGGATTACCTGAACGCCAATGGCAACAATCTCGCCCATGCCATGGCGGTCGAAAAGCTTCTTGGCGTGGAAATCCCGAAGCGTGGACAGTATTTGCGCGTCATGCTGGCTGAGCTCAGCCGAATCGCCAGCCACTGCGTCTGGCTCGGCACCCATGCCCTCGATCTGGGCGCGATGACCCCGTTCTTCTACATCATGCAGCAACGCGAAATGGTGCTCGATATGTTCGAGATGTTCGCCGGCGTCCGCATGATGCCCTCCTGGATTGTCCCCGGTGGACTGCGTGGCGATATGCCAGCCGGTTTCGAGGTGAAGCTCCGCAACTTCCTCGCGGAGTTCCCGAAGGAACTCCAAGTGGTCGAAAACCTCTTGGTCGAAAACCCGATCTGGAAGGAGCGTACTCAAGGCGTCGGCATCCTCAGTGGTGCTGAAGCACTGGCCCTTGGATGCAGCGGCCCCATTGCCCGAGCAAGCGGAGTGGCGTTTGATCTCCGCAAGCATCAACCGTATTGCAGCTACGAGGATTTCGATTTCCAGATCCCCATCGGTCATGTCGGTGACGTGTACGACCGATTCCTGGTTCGCATCGCCGAGATGAAGGAATCGTGCCGCATCCTCCAACAAGCCATTGATGGTCTTCCCGAAGGGCCGTGGAACACCTTGGATCGCAAGGTCGCTCCTCCGCCACGCCACGAGCTGGATAGCAGCATGGAGTCGGTGATCCACCACTTCAAGCTCTACACCGAAGGGTTCCGCGCTCCGGTCGGCGAGGCTTACGCCGGGATCGAAGGAAGTAAGGGCGAACTCGGATTCTACGTGATCGGTGACGGCACCAACCGCCCCTACCGATGGCATGAGCGCCCGAGCAGCTTCATGAATCTCAAGTCCCTGGAAGTGCTCTCCGTGGGCCGCTTGCTCGCCGACGTGATCGCCATCATCGGTTCCATCGACATCGTCCTCGGCGAAATCGACCGGTAATCGCGTCGATTCCTTGTTGTATTCCCAAAGAGGGTTGAGGGCGTCCGTTCGCCCCGATTCGAGATTTGGGTATTAATGCCTATTAATTGACGAATTTCAGTCAATTAGGGTTAAGATGGCATATCGGGCATGGGCCTTTGGACTCACCCGAATCGTTTGATCCCGCACCTAGCCGGAGGCGGGATCCCTTTGCACTTCTGAGAATGCCCTATGAGAAAAGCATTTACATTGATCGAACTACTCGTGGTGATCGCAATTATCGCCATTCTCGCAGCGATCCTCTTCCCTGTGTTTGCGCAGGCTAAAGTCGCCGCCAAAAAAGCAAAGAGCCTTGCCGAAATCAAGCAAATGGGTACGGCTGCGATTATTTATCAGGCGGACTTCGATGACACCCTTCCCGGTGCCTTCGGATACTATCCTGGCGTTGGTCACATGGTGAACTATGGTCACGATGTGCCAGCTGACTGGTATCCCGGGGTCGGCCCCACCTATCTCAGCTTCGCAAACGGCAACCCGATCAACTCGACGGAGCCTTATCGGAAGAACTATAGCCTCGTCAAAATCGACGGCTCGCGCGAGCTTAATATTTTCAACGACGACTTCTCGATCGCTGTGAAGACACCTGCGAATGTGAGCTACACCTACAACGGCTTGCTTCACCACTACAATGGTACAGCCGTTAACCGAGTCAGCGACACCCCGCTCTTCACGTCGTTCTACGGCAATGTCAATTTTAAGGGTTACAGTATCAGCAGTCCGAGTCTTTGGTGCCTTAACCAGCCGAACGCTACCTGCCGCTACGTACCTAAGAGCCCGAGTTGCTCGAGCGCGAACGGTCAATGGACCGTCGTAATCGTCGGTCAGGACATCATCGGAAGCCAGCATGTGTTTGGACGCGGCGAAAACTGGGTCTATGTCGACTCCTCCGCTAAGTTCCGAAAGATGGGGATGAACTTTAACGGTGCATCGGACTTCCGCAAAGATCCATACACTCGTTACAACGCTCAAGGCGTGAAGAACGGCGCGTGGTATGACGAGTTTTACTGTCACATGTATCACTTCACGCCGGACTGGGACGGCACCGTTCCGACCGCCCCGTTTGAGGAGACCTGGTTCTAGAACATGAAGTCTCGGCTCCTTCTAGGAATTCTGCTTCTGGCCAGTTGCGTCTTCGTGACTGGTTGCGGTGAGCCAGCCCCAACCGAGGGCGATGCGGCGGTTGCAAAGGATCTCGATCCGAATGCACCACCACCACCCTCAGCCGGACTGCGGGATCAAGCGAGCGCTCCTCCCGTAAAGTCGAACGCCGATCTTCGAGGTCGGTAACGCTAACTCGAGGATAAACTGGGCTCCCTCTGTCTCCAGGGGAGCCCAATCTATTTTTTGATGATCAGACGTGCCCGAGCCGAAGACGCGGAAGCCATTGCACGGATCAAGCTGGCGACGTGGCGTGCCACTTACGCCCCGATTCTCGATCCGGAGTTTCTCGCGAATCTCACCCTGGAAGGGGTGGCCGATGACTGGCGTCGTCGCATTGAAGCGGAAGATGTTATCTTCGTGGAGGAAGAGGACGGAATGGTGCGCGGCTACGCGTTGTGGATCGCCTTGCCGATCGATGACTGGCCCCACAAGAACATGCTCGCCGCCCTCTATGTGGATCCCGCCGCACAGGGACAGGGAGTCGGCAGGCGGCTGATGGCCACGTGCGCCACGTGGGCGATCTCCGCGGGGCACACGGGGATGATGATCAGTGCGTTTGAGCAGAACCTTCTTGCCTTGAACCTCTACCGCTCCCTTGGCGCACGGGATGTCCGGAAGGGGACGTACGAAGTGGATGGTCGGGGCTATCCCGATATTCTCCTCGCCTTTGATGACCTGGTCACCCTGAGCCGAGTGGGTTCCGCCGAACGAAAAAGCGCCCCCTGAAACCAGGGAGCGCTTTTCCACGGAGAGTCTCCGAGAGTTATCGTCGTCCGCGCGCCGCGGGATCATTGGGATCCACGCCGGTGGTCGCTTGCTTCGAGTCGGCTCGACCCGTCGTCTCAGGAGCGTCCGTCGCCGCAGGCGCATTCGGAGCGGAGCCTTCCACCGGAGCCGGTTCCCCGCCATTGCAGGCGACCACGCCCAGCATCACCGCACTTACCAACAGAAACAGAGTCACTTTCTTCATGTCTCGTGCTTCCTTAGTACGCGGCGATCGGCGTGCCGTCGATGGTCGAGCCATCCCAATCCGGGCGGAACAGGAAGGCGTGGCAATAGTAACGGTCGTACCAGTTCAACACCGCACTGGCGACCCCATCGTTGCGCGGATAGTTGGCGTAAGGATCGGTTCGGAAGTCCGTTCGCGTGCCTGCGCCGAAGTTCATGCCAAGCTTGCGCGTGGTTGCATGGCTATCCGCGAACACCCAAGTTTGAGTGTTGCCGTAGACGTGCTGGCTGCCATAGGGGCTGAAGAAGTAGGTGTAGCTTCCGTCTGCTCCACCGTTGCAACTGCTGGAGGAGACCGGCGAGTAAACACACGTCGCATTGACGCCGTTGCCACAGTAAAGCGAAGGAATCGGGCCGGTATCAAACCCAACCACGTTGTCCACACCGCCGAGCTGAGTGGCGAGCGGAGTGGTCGCCACGCTGCTGATTGCGGTGGCATTGTAAGAGTGCAGCATGCCGTTGTAGGCATAGCCGACCTTCGCCGGGGCCTTCACGCGGCCTGCATTGACCGTGGCGTAAAAAGCAATCGTCAGATCGCGTCCGCCCGGGGATTCCAGCATTTGCTGATTCTTGACATACGGGGCCGTGACGTTGTGCCACGAACCTTGAGAGTAGTTTCGGAGATCTCCGCCTGCCGTCGACCAATCGGCCGGAACAGCGTGCCACAGATCCCATGCCCAAGCGCCGGTGTTATCCCGTCCGAAGGCGGTCGGCATCGTGTCGTCGAAGTCGGCCAAGTAGATTTGGGTGGCCGTACCCAGCTGCTTCACGTTGCTGAGCGATTGAGTCTTCTTTGCCGCAACCTTAGCTTGAGCGAAGACTGGGAAAAGGATCGCTGCCAAGATCGCGATGATCGCGATGACCACGAGCAGTTCGATCAAAGTAAATGCATTCTTTGAAGTCATATGATTTCTGCCTCCGGAAAAAAGGCCGGAGCCCTCTCTCTGCCCTTGCGTTCCCGCGTGAACAGGTTCCCTAAACTACGCGATCCAGCCCAAAGGCCGTATCACGATTTTTCGTACCCGCGTTTTTGGGTGGCGGATTCCCGTTAATCGACGGAGGTTTTCCGTGAATCAGGCCGTCCGCCAGGGATCGAAGGTCCCCGGGGAGAACCAGTAGATTTACTGAGCCCAAGCGAGCATCTTTTAACACTCAGTGCATCGAAACTGTTGTAGAATAGAGCTGTTCTGTCTTTTGGAACGCCGACCCCTTGGGTCATAGGAAGGAGTAACAAATGAAAAAGATCTGCTGGCTGGGCTTGGCCCTCGCCTGTTTCACCCCTCATGCTCTGGCGAGCTCGATTCACTCAACTGGCTTCGAATCCAGCGAAGGTTGGTCGCTCGGCCTTGCTGAGGATCAAAATGGCTGGGATCGTAACCTCAACGCCAACCACTACGGTCGGATTCAAACGAACACCGTCAAGACGGGCACTCAGGCGCTCGAACTCCGGACTCTGGATACTCAATCTGCCCAAGACACCATGCAGGGCGTCATCAATGGCCTGCGCACCGCAACCGTGGACAAAGCGGGCGAATCCACCACAGTGAACGGCCCCCGCGTGAACAACCGGATGAAGATCGGATTCTGGTTCCGAACGCCCGATGCTCAGCTCCCGGTGACTTCCCTTGCCCTGAGCGATCCCACCAACTATGAGGATCCCTACGGCGGCATCGTGGAACTGAACCCCTCGTTCAGCCAAGGCGACAGCGGATCGCGCTACGCCAGCCTGACACTCTACGACGCCACGCAAGATCGTATGGGCTACTACAACCCTTCGCAGGGTCTGCTGCTGGAGCTTTCGACGGCCCAAAATTACAGCAACTCTGTCGCCTGGGAGTTCGATGTTCTCAGCCAAAATCTGAGCTACGCAAGCTGGTACCGGCTGGAATACGACATCACGCTGGTGGACGGCACGAACAACGACGAAACCCCGAACGACATCCTCACCGTGAGCATTTTCGATTCTTCGAACGTGTTCATGAATTCGGTGACGAATTCGACTTGGGAGTCCCCCTTCCGATCCGCGTTCGGCACCGGTGCCTACTCGCTGGATACCTTCTCGTTCCGAGGGCTTCGCCAAACCGCCGATCTGAATCTGGGCTACGTCGATGACCTGACGATCGAGTCGGTTCCCGAGCCGATGACGATGAGCCTGCTCGCTCTCGGAGCCCTCGCGGCCCGACGTCGAAAGAAAGCCTAACCCGGTTGCCGGGAATCTCAACCCTTGGCCGTTCCTGCGGATGGTCAAGGGTTGTTTCGTTCAGAGGCCCGGATTCGGCTGAGAAACCGCGCGGCGATTCAGTAGAATAAAGCTCCGATGAGCGAACTCATCCAGCTTGGAGCCGTTAACGAACGACCGCGCGCCCCGCGGCCTGAAGAACTTGAACTCAAGTTCAGCCCCCTCGCCATTGACGAGCTCAATGCCCTGAAAACGCACTATCCCAACGAAAAGGCGTGCATCCTCCCGGGCCTCTGGATTGCTCAACGCGAATACGGCGGATATCTCAGCGCACCCGCAATTGCCGAGGTCGCCCATCGACTCAGCCGCAGCTATGCCGAAGTCGAAGGAGTGGCAACTTTCTACTCCATGTACAACACCGCTCACTCGGTGGGCAAGCACATGATCGAGGTCTGCACCTGCCTGAGCTGCCACATGTGCGGTGCCTATCGAATTGCCGATCACCTGAAAGAGAAGCTCGGGATCGATTTTGGCGAAACAACGCCGGACGGCTTGTTCACCCTTCACGAAGTTGAATGCCTCAACGCGTGCGACCGCGCCCCCTTGCTCCAGATTGGAGATCAATACCACGGCCCGGTCGATGGAGCCTACGTCGACCGCCTGCTCGATGAGATCAAAAGTCAGGATTCAACCGTCGTTCAGCTCGCCGACTCCATTGTCAAAGTTCATCTCCAACACGGAAAATCGTGACGTGAGTCACGGAAAGAAGCAGGAATTTTCCTGAATCTACAAGAAAATGTGCAGAAATCCGTTGCAGGATTTCCGTGGTTGTTGTATAACTTGCGTGGGCCTATTGGCCCTCTGGTTGTCGCAAGGCGGCGGCGACCGGAAGGATTCATTATGAAAAAATCCGGCTTTACGCTTATTGAACTGCTGGTCGTGATCGCCATCATCGCCATTCTTGCAGCCATTCTCTTCCCTGTCTTCGCCCAGGCCAAGGTCGCAGCGAAAAAGACTCAATCTCTCAGCAATGTTAAGCAGCTGAACACCGCCACCCAGATCTATCTGTCGGACTACGACGATACGATGCCTCTCTCGTTCGGCCGAGACAACACCGGTCGATGGGGATGGAACTACTGGCTTGCCGTTCCTGCTGACTGGTCCACGAACAGTGCCAACCTCACCCTCTATTCCTCGGGTTCCTGGCACAACCTGGTTCAACCCTACGTGAAGAACCTGCAAATGCTGGAATCCCCAGCCGGCGTGGATCTCACCATCGCTTTCTATAACACGGTCAACGCGCAGCGTGTGAAGGCTCCGGCCAAGACAGGATACGGCTACAACGGCATGCTCCACGGCTACAATGCCACGGCGATTGCAAGCCCGTCTTCCACCCCGCTCGCTACGCAAGTCGGCGGTAAGGACAACGTGATCGGCTTCGACACCGGCCCGTTCCCTGCCCTCTATTGCGGCGCCGGCGTGAACGCGAGCTGTGTCTATCAGCCCGTCTCCAGCAGCAGTTGCAACGGATTCACCAACGGTTCCTACACGTACTGGTTCACCCCGTACAACTCCCAGCACATCTACGGCAACACCCAAACCTGGACGTTCGCCGATGGACACGCGAAGCCGCGCAAGCTGGGCATGAACTTCGGCGCCGGTTCCCGCACCGACTTCCGTCAGGATCCATTTGCGAACTACCCGACCAACAACGGGGTGAGCAACGCGACGCTGAACTGGTATGACCGGTACTACTGCCACGCCTTCCTGTTCCGACCGGACTGGGATGGTCAGACCGTCGACGGCAACCCGATCGCGGCCTACTAAGAGATGGATATGAAGAAGATTCTCCTTCTGACCGTTCTTGCCGCTCTGAGTGGATTCATCCTGGCAGGTTGCCAGGGTGAGGAAGCTCCCAAGGAAGGCAGTGCTTCTGTCTCCGAAGACCTGGCCACGCCCGAGGCGCAAGCTGAGGTGGACAAGGTCGCGGCGGACAAAGCCGCCAAGATGGGCATGGATCCCAACAATCCTGGCGGACGAGGCTCGCGCTAACGTCCTAGACACCCTCCCACTGCGGCCCGAAAGTGAGCTTTCGGGCCGCTTTCCTTTGCCTAACCTGAGTAGAATCCTTCAGACGTCATGGCTGAATACAAGCTTCTGCTGGAACACTCTCACGACCCCGCCTTCAAAACCCTTGATGGGTATCTCAAGACAGGCGGCTACGATGGTCTGAAGAAAGCAATCGGCATGGAGCGCCAGGCGATCATCGACGAAATCAAGGCGAGCGGACTGCGCGGTCGCGGCGGAGCCGGCTTCCCTACCTGGATCAAGTGGAACGGCATCGCCAAAGAAAAGACGCAAACCCACTATCTGGTCTGCAATGCCGATGAAGGCGAGCCCGGCACATTCAAGGATAAGCAACTCCTCGAGACCTGCCCGTTTGAGCTGGTCGAGGGCATGACCATCGCGGGATTCGCTACTCAAGCGGACATCGGGTACGTCTACATCCGTGGCGAGTTCGTGGACGCCGCCAAGGCTCTGCGCAACGCCATCGACGAAGCCTACGCCAAGGGTTACCTCGGCAAGAACATCCTGGGCAGCGGCTACGATTTCGATCTCCACATCCACATGGGCGCAGGTAGCTACGAATGCGGCGAAGAGAGCGCCCTCATGAGCAGCCTGATGGGAGAGCGCGGGATGCCGCGACTCAAGTTCCCCCATGCCCCACTTCCGACGGTCAGCGGGCTCTTCGAGCGGCCGACCGTCATCAACAACGTCGAAACCTACGCCTGCGCGCCCTACATTCTCAAAAATGGCGGCGAGTGGTACGCCACCCTCGGAGCCAGCACCAAGAATTCGCGCGGCACGAAGCTCTTCAGCGTCAGTGGTCACGTGAACAAGCCGGGCAACTACGAAATCGAATTCGGCACCAGCCTGATGGAGCTGCTGGAGATGTCGGGCGGCATGAAGGGGGGCAAGCTCAAGGCTTGCGTTCCGGGCGGATCCAGCGTGCCCATCATCAACGCGGAAGCTTGCGAGCGCGCCATCATCGGCTACGAAGAGATGAGCGAGGTCAAGTCGATGGTCGGTTCGGGCGGATGCATGTTCCTGAACGAGCACACCTGCGTAGTCAGCTTTATCTGGCGAACCGCTTACTTCTATGCCATGGAAAGCTGCGGCAAATGCACTCCGTGCCGCGAAGGCACGAAGTGGATGGAGCAAATCCTGCGCCGGATCATCATGGGCAACGGTCAGCCGGGTGACATGGATCTTCTGATGCAGATCACCCAGCAGATTGATGGACGCAGCTTCTGCGGTCTCGGTGATGCCGCCGCTTGGCCCGTCGCCGCCGCCCTCCGCGTCTTCCCCGAGGAGTTCGAGTACTACATCAAGCACGGCAAGTCGATGGTGCAAACCGCCGAGTCCAAGGCCATGGCACCCGGCTGGCAACAGCCCGTCTTGGCGTAAGCACTCGTCAAGCCTTCAGGGCCGAGCCAACGCGGTTCGGCCCTTTCACTTTCTTTGCGTCCCCGACCGCACCCTCTCTGACTTCCTTGATGAATGCCTCGCGGCGTGGGAGAGTGGTGGATCGCGTGACTGTGAGCACGTTTCGTCCCACGGTTTTGATTCCCACGAACCACAGAGTGGCGCGCATCAGGGCCTTCTCGGCTGGTGCGCCGTAGACGAATCGGTGGAACCAGCCCGGGGAGTCCATCGTGTAGATCAGCCGAGCAGTCCGACCTGCGAGGAGCTTTCTCGGGAGCGCGTGGCTTCCCTCCGCGTACTCGTAGGCAAACCCAGGCAGCAGAACACGGTCGATAAACCCCTTGAGGATTGCCGGATACAGCCCCCAGTACACCGGGAACACGACAACGATATGCTTCGCCTCCTGGATCATGGATTGAAGTCGGGCCACCTCCAGTTCCACCGGATAGCCGCGCGGATCTCGGCACCAATCAATCGAGAGATCTCTAAGCGAAACAATTTCGACCTCTGCGCCACTTTCTTCGGCAGAAACCGCGTATTCTTGGGCGAGCGATGCGCCGAAACTGTTGGCCGATGGATGAGTATCGAGGACGAGGATTTTCTTCATGCGATCTCCTGGCTGGCCCACAGGCATGTGGACGCTGTCCACATCATAACGCATAATGTAGACAATGTCAACTTCTGACGAGCGAAAGTACCACCACGGGGATCTCCCCGGTCAGCTGATCGAAGCCGGAGTCGAGGCCATCGAGCGGCTCGGCGTTGATCGCCTGAGCCTGCGCGAACTCGCTCGCCAAATCGGCGTGAGCCCGAATGCGCCGTATCGCCATTTCGAGAGCAAAGACCTCTACTTGGTGGCCCTCGCGACCGAAGGATTCGACCGATTGACGGCGGTCAGCGAAGGCGTGGAGGATCTCCAAACCCTGGGCCGCGCATTCATTGGATTCGCCCTCAAGCATCCCAACCTCTTCGCCCTGATGTTCTCGCCGGTGGTCAGCAAATCTCAGAATCCTGAGCTCATGGAGGCAGGAATGCGGAGCTACGCGCCTCTCCTCAAACTTCTCGGCGTGGAGAACCACTCCGACCCACGAGCGGTGAAAGCGTGGGCACTCGTGTTCGGCCTTGCGACTCTCCGCAACAACGGATTCCTCGTCGAGGGCGACGACTGCGGCCCTGATCTGCTCTCGATGCCCCTGACGTTCGACTAGTCGTGCTGCACGTAGAGGATGACCACCGGGAGTTCCGGACTCGGCAGAGCGACGGTTGGCTCGTGACGGTGGAGGACTGTTCGATCGAACTGCACCGATCCCCCCGCCGGAATCTCCATCACTTCCTCTCCGTGGAAGAATCGCAGCGTCCCCGAGACGACATAAATCAGGGCCGTTCCTGAGAGTTGGTTGGCCCAGCCGCCCGGCCCATAGACTTCGAGAACTGCCGCCTTCATCGGCGAGAACGGAATCTCCGACCGAAGCCGACGCAAAAACTGGTCGGCAAACTTGTGCTCGGCCAAAGAGCGTCGCTCGGCCGACTTTTGGTATCCCGGATCACCGACGGCCGGAGAAGGGCTGTCCTCGCCCTCGAACCGAACTCGGTACCAGCTGTCGTCGGCGGGCATGTGGACAGCGAAGCCTTTCCCTTCAATGGATCCGCCCGACGTGAATTCAGAGGCCAGGTTGAGAATGCCAAAGGATTCCAATACCTTCAGAAGGGTCGATTCGCGAACCGGCTTCCCTGCTTCGATTCGAACAACAGTGTCTTTGTCAATTCCGACCTTGGCTGCTACGTCCCGGACAGTCATCCCAGCCGCGTGTCGAACCTTGCGTAAGCGATTGCCGAGAATGACCAGATCAGATTCAGAACGAGCTTCCATAACGGATTCCCAACGAAATTCGGACAACTGTCCCCGTTTGTCCGAGAGGACGTCCCATGGCTTTTTGAACCAAAAACTGTGGCTAAGTCCTTGCACTTAGAATAGTCCAACGTAGCCAGAAAACGCAAACCCTTACCGATCTGGCTTTCTCAGGAAACAAAACCCATGATGCACCGTCGCGCCGGATTTACCCTCATCGAATTGCTCGTTGTCATCGCCATTATTGCGATTCTTGCCGCGATCCTCTTCCCTGTTTTCGCCCAGGCCAAGGTAGCCGCAAACAAAACCAAGACGCTCGCCCAATTTAAGCAGGTTGGAACCTCAGTCGCGATATACATTGCGGACCACGACGACACGATGCCCCTCGCGATGAGCTTTAATGGCACGACCGGAAGATGGCGATCGGGCAGCTTCAGCGCCGTTCCTGCCGGCTGGACTTCCACCGATGGTCGCGATGCAGAGCCGCGCCGCAGCGAAGAGAGCTCCATGGTGCTGAATGCTCTCCAGCCTTACATCAAAAGTCGACAGATCTTCGAGGCCGCCGGACTTCCGCTGACCAACAGCGGCTGGACGCGCTCCGCAACGGCCAACCTCAGCCCGGTGCCGGTGAACATCTCGATGAACGGGTTGCTCCAAGGGTACAGCGGAACGGCCATCGAAAGCCCAAGCAAGCTCCCCTTGTTCTGGTCGGGGCACTTCCGACAGAACGTGGAAGGTCGCGCGATCTCCAACCCCTCCTTGATCTGCGATGCCGTCTCGCCAGAGTGTCGGTTCAATCCAAGCGGGTATCCCCAAGCCGCCGGGAATCCCTATGGTCGGGGCAATAACATGTACACCGTCGTGAGTTCCGCGAACATGAGCGTCTTCCTGTACGGTCGCACGATGCCTTTCGTCAGCGCAGACACCTCGGCACGAGTTCTCAATCTCACCGGCCCGGTCTACCCCCGTGTCGCCCGAAACATCAACACGAACCCCTTCAGCGCCTTTAACGCACCAGGATCCGGGACGCCCGATGGGAGCCCCTATTGGGTCACCGACTGCGTGACCGACGGCGCGGCCTACGGTTCGATGCCCAGCTACATGGGATTCTTCCGCCCCGACAGTGACTTCGACTGGACCCTCAATTCCTGCAACTTCAACCCATAACGCACGTGCCAGGGTGAGACAAGGGGCTCACGAATGAAAAGGGCAATCCTTGGGCGGGCGAGTGGCATCTCCCCGCCCTTTTTTGCATCAGATTCCACAGGCTAGATCAGCTCTGTTCGCTCACCGCTGTCTTGGAAATCAGAAATACTTCTTCAGTTTGACCCGGTATAAATACTTGTTTACTGAGCAGGCTATGCAATCTTCCTGAACAGTTGATATAGTGGGAATGTCACTCGCAATGTTGCTGGTGCACTTTTCTTGGAGAAAATCTTGAGGAATTACTTTGTTCTCGCCCTCGCCGCAATCTCCGGCGCCTCCTTCGCCCAAACGTTCACCCCGAACCTGACCGAGACCAGCGGTCTCAACACGGGCTTCCGCAACGCCCCTCGGGCCTACGCTTCCTACATCGACGAGAGCTTGTTCTCATCCATCACTCAACCCGTGTTCATCACCGGAATCCGCTTCCGACTGATGGCTGCAAGTTTGGGCACGGCAACTCAGAACCCACCGGCGAACTGGCCGAGCCAAACGCTGAACTTCAGCGACTTCACGATGAAGATCGGTGAAGCAAACTCAACCATCGCGACTGCAGGAGAATTTCCCACGGCGTCAGGCACGTTCAATTCCCTATTCGCTCCAGGAGCAACCACGGTTCGAACCGGTGCTCTCTCGCTGAACAGCGGAGACTTCCCGTTCAACAGCGCATCCACCCCGACCAGCCCGAACGGCTGGGGCGCGACGATCAGCTTTGCGTCGGCCTACCTGTACAACCCGGGAACCACGCTGCTGTATGCGATCAGCCACAGCGGCTACGCTCCGAGCACCGAATTCCAACCGTTCTTCGCGGCCGCGGACTTCGGTATCGGCGTCGCGGATGCTGTCTCGACAACGACCCCGACCGCGGGCCTCGACAGCACCGTCACGGGCTTCTCGAGCCCATACGTCGTGCAGTTCGAGACCGCCCCGGTTCCAGAGCCGGCAACCATGAGCCTGCTCGCTCTGGCTGGCCTCGCCGCCGCCCGTAAGCGAAAGAAAAGTCGCTAACTCCGGTTCATCTCCTCTCAAATCAAGCAGCAAGAAAACCCTCGGCAAATAGCCGGGGGTCTCTTGTTTTCGACTCGTCACCTGTCTGCTATCATCAAGCCTATGGAGGCGTCGCTCCCGCAGAAACTCAACCTCGGCGTCGCCCTCTCGGAAGAGCAGCTCTATGTGCTCGATCAAATCCCCGACATGCCCTTTGGGGGCAGGATCATTTTTGTCACGGGCCGCGCGGGAACCGGGAAATCCACCCTTCTCCGAGCTCTCAGCGCGATCACGCCGATGAAATACGCCGTGCTCGCCCCCACGGGCATCGCCGCGATCAACGCCGGCGGTCAGACCATCCACTCGTTCTTCAATCTTCCACTCGGCCCCCTCGACCCCGAGACGAGCGAGATCCCCGTGTTCAAAGTCGGCGGTCAGAAGAGCAAGCTCATCAAAGAGCTCGACCTGCTCATCATCGACGAGATCAGCATGGTGCGGGCCGACCTCCTGGACGCTATTGATGTCAGTTTGCGCCGCAATCGTGGACGAAACGAACCCTTCGGGGGAGTCACCGTCGTTGCCTTTGGCGATGTTTGGCAGTTGGAGCCTGTGGTTGCAGGGCAAGCGGAAAGCGAGTTCCTAGCCCACCACTACCGCAGCCCCTTCTTCTTTGATAGCCACATCGTACGGCAAGTCGGCATGGATGTTTTCGAGCTTCAAACCGTCCACCGACAAGTCACCGATCCGGAGTTCCTCTGGGCGCTCGACCGACTCCGCGTCGGGGATACGGGCGAACTGAATCTGTTTCTCGACCGGGTGGCCCAGCCCTTGACCTCCGCAGCTCTCACTCTCACCACCACCAACGCCCGGGCGAATCTCATCAACACCACCAACCTGATGAAACTCCCTGGATCCCAGCGAGCTTACGAAGCCCGGGTCGAAGGCGACTTCGGGAAAGATCTGCCCGCAGACGAGATCCTGAACCTGAAGCCAGGGGCGCAGGTGATGTTTGTCAAAAACAGCAAGCAGTGGGTCAATGGCACGCTGGGGCACGTCACCTCGGTTGGAGATGAGGAGATCAAGGTTCAGATCGTCGACGGTGAGGAGGTCGTGGTGGCGCGGGAGATTTGGGAGAAAAACCGATTCACGTGGGATCGTGCCAAGTCACGCATCGTCACGGAGCCGATTGGGAGCTTCGTCCAGTTTCCTCTCCGCCTTGCCTGGGCCGTGACCATCCACAAGAGTCAAGGGCTCACCTTCGATCGGTTGATTCTGGATCTCGACCGAAAGGCCTTCGCCCACGGGCAGATCTACGTCGCCTTGAGCCGATGTCGGACGGCGGCGGGGCTCAGCCTTTCGCGCCCCATCGACCCGAACGAAATCTTCGTCCACGAGCGCGTCCAGGAATTCGCCCGCGAAGCCGGGCTCACCACTCAAACCTGACGATTCCCACGCGGCAACAAGAGCCAAAACGCCCGATCCTGCCGAGCCCACGCCTCCGCTCTCGTAGACTCACCTTGGAATGGGTCTCACCCACGCGCTTCAGAGTCTTCGCGAGAACCTGCGATCCGCCGTGCTCAGCATGGTCGGAGTCGCGGTGGCAGCTATCGCCATTCTCCTCCTGGTCAGCATCGGTCTGGGCGTCCAAAAGGACATCACCGGGCAGATCGAGGATCTGGGCGCGAATATCCTGATCGTCGTGCCGGGCAAGGTGAACATGAACACCTTCAACCCAAACCTCGGCGGGAAGAGCTTCCTGAGCGACAAAGCGGCCGGCCATGTCGGCGAGGTGCAGGGAGTCAAGCGAGTTGCCCAGTGGAGTTTTGCCGGGGGCGGAATCATCGCCGACGGGAAGGAAGCCTATCCCATCATCATCGCCTCCTCGCCCGAGTGGTTCCAGATGCAGAAGCAGGAAATGGCGGAAGGAGCCCCCTACACCGCCGATACCGCAGAGCCCTCGTGCATCCTCGGATCGGTGGCTGCGGAAGAACTGTTCGGTGACCAACCTGCCCTGGGTAAGCCGGTGGAGATCAACGGCCACACCTACAAAGTCGCCGGGGTGATCCAGGACAAGAAGGCAGAAAACTCGCCGTTTTCCATGTTCAGCATGGTCAATGTCGCCTACATACCCCTTTCCCACGTGAGATCTGTTCAGGAGAACGTCCAAGTCGACCGGATCATTGTCGAGATTGACAATGCCGTGGAGCCGAAGACTCTTGTCTCCTCAGTCGAAAAAGCCCTTGGGCGGTCGCTCACCCCGATGCAGTATTCGGTTCTCACGCAGGAGGATCTTCTTCGCCTGGTGTTCCAAGTTCTCGGGATTCTCGGCACCCTTGTTGTGGGGCTCACCAGCATCGCCTTGGTTGTCGGAGGACTCGGCATCATGACGGTGATGCTGATGAGTGTTGGCGAACGCACCTCGGAAATCGGCATCCGTAAAGCCATCGGGGCGAGCCGGAACCAGGTATTCCGTCAATTCTTGTGGGAAGCGGCCTTAATTGGGCTCGCAGGGGTCGTGGTGGGCCTCATCATCAGCGTCATCGTCTGCGAAATCATCCGGAACACCACCTCGATCAAGCCTCTGGTGACCGGCGAAACGATCCTGATGACCTTCGCGGTGGGGCTCGGACTCGGGTGTTTGTTTGGCGTGATCCCGGCGATCAAAGCCAGCCGGATGGATCCGGTCGTGGCTCTGCGGCACGAGTGAGTGCCGCGCCTACGGAACTTGCCCGTGAATGGAGCAGCTCGAAGGGGTCGAGTGCGGACCAATCGTGTAGACGCCCCCTTCAGGGCAGGTTGGAAACTCTTTGATGTATTCGGGAGCAAGCTCAGTGGAATCGGCGACGTCTGTCGCTTCCTTCCCCTGATCCATCGCCCACTGCTGTTTTGCGTTGTCTACCAGGCGAAGATTTTCGTGGCAAGCCTTGATGCGTGTGGTCTGCCGGATTTTCATCCAGCTCGGCACGGCGATCCCCAGGAGAATCCCAATGATCAATACCACGATCATGATCTCGACCAGGGTGAAGCCCCTTCGGGCAAGGCGTGCGGCTCGCAACATAAGTGAATTGTCGGCACCCGTGCCAGGTCTCTCTATTGATTGACCCGGCACGGATTGCCATCTCTGCAGCAAGAATTCCCTACTTGCCCGCCAGAGACCCTAGGAATTCATCCAGTTTCATCGCACCGAGGTCCCCGTCTTCCCGTGACCGAACGCCAACCGTACCGTTGGCGCAGTCTTGATCCCCGACCACGAGCATGTACGGGATCTTCTGGCGCTGGTTCTCCCGGATCTTCTTGCCGAGCGTTTGGCGCGACGCATCAACGTGCACGCGGTACGCCGACTCGACTCCCTCGACAGGCTCGAACGGCGTTTGCTCTTCTTCCGCGACAAACTTGTACGGGTAGCCCTGAAGCCGCGACGCGATCGCCGAGGCATAGGCCACGTGACGATCCGCGATGGGCAACACCGCAATCTGCACCGGGCTGAGCCAGAACGGGAATGCGCCCGCGTACTGCTCGGTGAGGAGTCCAATCATGCGCTCAAGCGAGCCGAACGGCGCGCGGTGAATCATGATCGGTCGGTGAGGCTTGCTGTCCTCGCCCGTGTATTCCAGATCAAATCGCTCAGGGAGGTTGTAGTCCACCTGCACGGTGCCCATTTGCCACTCGCGACCAAGCGCATCTTTGATGATCAGGTCAAGTTTCGGGCCATAGAACGCTGCGTCGCCCGGGGAGACTTCGTACTCCAGACCGAGTTCGTCGCAGGCCTGCTTGATCGAGGTCTCTGCCAGCCGCCAATTCTCTTCGTGACCGACATACTTGTCGCTGCTGGGATCCTTGGTTCCTACCCGAACGCGGTACTCGTTGAGTCCAAGTTTCTTCAGTACGACCATCATCAAATCGACCACACCCTTGAACTCCTCTAGGAGTTGATCCGGGCGGACGAAGAGGTGGGCATCGTCCTGCGTGAATCCGCGAACCCGCAGCATTCCCGCAAGCTCTCCGCTTTGCTCATACCGATATACCGTGCCGAATTCCGCCAGGCGAACCGGCAGATCACGATAACTTCTCATCGCAGAGCTATAGATTTCGATGTGGAACGGGCAGTTCATCGGTTTGAGGATGAACGTCTCCTTCTCCTCATCTTCCATGAACGGGAACATCTTGTCGCGGTAGGTGAGGATGTGCCCCGACTTTTCGTACAGCCTCTGACTCGCGATGTTCGGCGTCACGACACCCTGGTACCCGCGTCGAGATTGTTCTTGCTTCAAAAAGTCGCTCAGAACGTCGCGAATCATCGCGCCCTTAGGGAGCCACAGGGCCAGCCCCGGCCCAACGCGCGGGCTGAACATAAAGAGCCCGAGCTCTCGGCCAAGCACGCGGTGGTCGCGCTTTTTGGCTTCCTCCAAGTTATGCAGATAGAGCTCCAGCTCTTCTTTGCTCTCGAAAGCGGTTCCGTAAATCCGAGTGAGCTGCTTATTCTTCACGTCGCCGCGCCAATAGGCACCCGCGATGTGCATCAGCTTGAAGTGCTTGATCGGCCCCGTGGATTCGATGTGGGGACCCCGGCAGAGATCAATGAAGCGGTGCTCCTTTCCTTGCTTGTCCGTGGCCTTTTGATCGTAGAAACTCACTTCTTCGTCGCCCGGAATGGCCTCAAGGAGTTCCAGTTTGTAGAGCGCGGTTTCTTCTCCCTGACCATGAGTGCAGTCGGTGAGGATGAGCTTGCGGGCTTCTTCTTTGTTCGCCACAACCTTGCGCTCGATCGGTTGATTGAGTTTGGCGAGTTCGCGCATGCGCTGCTCCACCTTCACCAATTCCTCTTCCTTGAACGGCTCGACAAAGTCGATGTCGTAGTAGAAGCCGTTGTCGATCGGGGGGCCAATCGCGAGCTTTGCGCCAGGGTAAAGCTCGGTGATCGCCTGCGCCATGAGGTGGGCGGCTGAGTGGCGAAGTTTGTAGAGCTCGGATTGCTCGTAAGGTTGATTCATCAGATATCCCTCCCAGACGATGGGAAAAAGTTGTCAATCAGGAGGATACCCGCACGATCCCGCGAACCTCGGAGGCACGGCTGTCGTCTAATGTCCCGTGATGAAAGCTCATCGCGTTCTTCCGTTCATCGGGTTGGCCCTGGCTTCCGCCTCCGCCATGGCCCAAGATCCTGCCGAAGTCATGATGGCGAGCGCGCTCAGTGAGCTGAGCCAGCATAGCCAACTCGGTCTGCGCATTCAGGGCTATGTTCAGGGCAGCACCACCACCCAGGTTCCGCTTTTGACCGAGCTTTCCTACGCTCGAACCGCCAGCGGCTCCACGGTGCTGGAGCAGTTCACCTACAAGAATGGGGTGCTCCAGTCCCGCATCGTTGCCGATGGCGGACGACTGTGGTTTTACGACGCCTTGCGCCACGAATACAGCTCCTGGAACTACGGCAACGGATCCGTTCAGAACCCCAACCGCGCCGTTTTGGTCGTTCTCCGTAAACTCAGCAAGGATCAAGATGGCCTCCTTTCCCAGGCCCTGATCGACTCTCTGGATGTGGCGGCGAACGGGGCCTTCTGGATGCAATCTCGCTGGAAACCCTGGATGACCCTCGCCACCGTTACCTCGAGCACCACTACGGTCTCAGCCGAGGTAACGACACCTTTTTACCAGAATCTTGTCTATTCCGTCACGCCTCCGGGGATCCCCACCAACGGGCTCTACCGGCTCGACCAGATTCAGTTCTACTCCACGCGCCCTCGTGGTAACGGCACCGAGGTCACCGAATGGACGGCTACGATCAACCGGGGAGGCGTTCATTCGAACGCGACCTTTGCCTTTAACCCTGGCACGGCGAAGCCCGTGTCCATCGGTCTGAGCCAGCTGACGGGCGGCGGAAACTAGCCTTCAGAACGCTCCGGGTTCGGGAGGCACGCCATCGCTGCCTCCCGGAACTGATCCCAGGCATCCTCGGTCGCCGGGCCAATCATGAGCAGGCGAGCCGGTGGACAGTACGCATAAACTCTTCTGGGCCAAGTTTCTGACCACTCCGGCGGCTTCTGAGTCAATGATTTCTTGACCCAACTTGCACGAATCAGATCTTCACGGTCTTCTTTTGAGAACGCGGTGAGATCGACCCGCCAGGCATCCTGAAGAGCCTGCTCCGATTCAATGAGGCGGAGCCACAGCTCCATGTCCCCCAGATCCTGAGGGCCGAATCCGCCGACGATCACTCTCGCTTCTTCCTCCGCCCACATGGTGACATCCGTCAGGACGATCGTCGAGTAGTGGGCCTTCCAAAGCATCGTGGGCGGGAGTGAGTGAACGCTGGGGGAGCCGTCTCCGGCTCCCCCGAGTGAACGAACGGCGCTTAGCCGCGGGCCGGCATCATCGCGATGAGAGCGCTGATGGTGCGGGTTTGGGTGTACACAATTCCAGGGCCAGTCATCTCGGCGACAATTCCTTCGCCCGACGTGACCGAACCGAGGAGGCTTCGGGTTGCCTTGCGCAGGTTGTAGCCCATGCCCTCACTGAACGCGACCAGGTGCCCCGTATCGACAATGTAGCCTTGTCCGGGTTGAAGCTCGACGGCTCGCATCGCGCCATAGGTGGCGAGCATCAGCATGCCGGGGCCGGCAATGCGCATCATGAACAAGCCTTCCCCGCCAAAGAATCCTTTCAGGCTCGCCTGAGTTTGGATTTCCAACCGGGTATCGCCCGCCAGGTAGGCACCACTCGTGACGATCAGAGGTCGGGCCGAGACATCGACCACGGCAATGTCGCCTGGCAAACCAGGAGCCAGCAAAACTTCGCCCGGGCCATTGGTCGCGGTGAAAGTCGTTTGGAAGGCACTCTCGCCCGTCAGCATTCGACCGAACATCTTGCCCAGGCCTCCCGCCACTTTGCTTTCGAGGTTGATCGAGGGACTCATGCTCATCATCGCGCCGCTTTCCGCGCGGATTGACTCGCCTGGCTCCAGCATGATTCGGGCTACCGCGAATTCGGGTTGAAACAAAATCTCGTGTCGCATCGCTGCCAGGTTACCAAACGATTTGGCCTCGCGGGGGCGAACACACAAAATATGTGCCCACGGGAACGTTCTCATCCATGCCACGCTAGAAAATCTGGCGCACCGCATGGCCCACGACACCCTCTCCGACGATCCCATCGCTGATTCTCCTGATCCGGCGGGCGCGCCGCGTGAGGAGAATTCGTTCAAGATCGTCTGGACTCTCGCCTGGCCTGCGGTCGCCCTGAACGCGCTCCAGACGATCAATTCGCTCCTTGATAGCTACTTTGTTCAGCACCTGAGCGCGGACGCGCTCACCGCGATCGGCGCAGGCATGACCGCGAGTTGGCTCCTGCTGAGCCTGAGCATGGCGATGGGAGTCGCGGCAACCGCGATGGTCGCTCGCGCCTTTGGCGAAGGCGAAACCGAGAAGGTTCGCGAAACGAGCCGTCGGAGCCTGGGGTTCGCCGTGCTTGCGGGCATTGCCTTGCTGCTGCTTGCTCTGCCGCTTGCCCGACCCGCCGCTGCTCAGTTGATTCCCGCCAACGCCCCGGGCGCAGCAACGATGATGATTTCGTTCCTCACCATCGTTTCCCTGTCTCTCCCGGCTTCGTTCATCATCCAAACCCTCGCTGGATCCCTCAGAGGAATCGGCGACACAAAGAGCCCGATGGTGATCAGCGGCATCCAGATTCTGCTGCACATCTTGCTGAACTACCTGCTGATCTTTGGTAACCACAATGTATCTCTTTTCGGCTTTAACTTGGTGATTCCAGGTGCGAACTGGGGGCTGGATGGGGCAGCCTGGGCCATGACCTTCTCGACATGGATCTCAGCGATCGGTTACGTCTTTTGGTGCGGGCGAACTCCCCTTGGCATCATGTGGCGGCTCCGATTGCCTGGCATGGAATGGACAGAACGTATTTTCCGCCTCGCGGCTCCCGCTTCGTTGATGTCCATTGTCCGGGTGACCTCGTTGCTTGCGTTTATGAGCATTTTGAAGCTGGTGCCCGAGGGGAAAATTGCCATCGGAGCGATTCGTCCAGGTTTTTCCATCGAAGCTTTAGCTTTCATGCCGGCCTTTGGGCTGGCGATCGCCGCCTCGGCTCTTGTCGGACAATCACTCGGGATGGGAGACCCTCGGCGTGCTTCGCGACTTGGATGGATGGCCGCCCATCAGGCGGGGATTGTCTCGACGGTGGTGGCCGCGCTCCTCTTCATCTTCGCCGATCCCGTCGCCCACGCCGTGCTCCACGATCAGCCGCAGTTTGCCGAGCTCACCGCTGACTACATCCGCTACATCTGCGCCACGGAGACTCTGTTTGGCTACGCCATGGTGTTGATCAGCGCGATGCAGGGAGCAGGGGATACCGTTCGGCCATTTTGGATCACGGTGATTTGCATGTGGCTGGTTCGGGTGCCCTTGGCCGCCGTGCTCTCGCTGCAGAGCATTCCCCTCGGTTCCTGGTCGATCCCCGGGTTGGGGATGGGGGCCAGCGGATGCTGGCTCAGCATGGCCATCACACAGGCGATCCAGGGAATCGCCGCCCTCTGGCTTTGGCACAAAGGTGCCTGGAAAACCGCCCGTGTTTAGGCAACTTCTCTCGGTATTTCTTTCACTTATCTGCGAGACTGAGCCCCGGCAAACACATTCTCGAAACGGTCGGCGATGGCTTCGACGTCGAATGTCGCTTCTGCGTATCGGCGAGCCGCCTGGCCCATGGCCTGAGCTTCTTCTGGCGCGTTGAGAAGTCTCATCCCGGCAGCAACAAAGCCTTCGATATCGGTAGGAGGAACAACGATTCCTGCACGATTCTCATCCACAATTCGCGAGGCGAGGTTCTCGGGTGGCACCGCGAGCACGATGGCTCGCCCAGCGCAGAGGTAGCTCAAAACCTTGCTCGGTACCGAGAACACTCCCGCGTCCGGTTCCAAAACCGCCAGCAACGCGGTGGCCGATCCCATGACATTCGGGACTTGGTCGAACGGCTGGAAGGGGAGCAGAATCAGGTTGTTCAGTTCAAGTTCGGCCTTGCGAGCTTGAAGATATTCCATTCCCTTTCCAACGCTGATCACGATGACACGGGCGTCTGGCGTCTCTTTAGCCGCGACGGCGAGCTGAACCATCAACTCCGGGTTGTGCTTCATGCCGAGAGTGCCTGAGTAGACAAAATTACGCGTTCGATCCACACCGTGGGCAGTCGACCAATCGTTCACCGGATCACGCATCGGCATCTCGGTCAAGGGCGCCCAGTTTTCGATTACATGGACAGGAACATCTGAGGTCGGCAGGTGATCCTTGAACGCCTCGGAAATCACGACAATGGCGTGACTCTTCTTGAGAAGATTATGCTCGAATGAGTACATGTAGTTGCCCACATACTTGCCCATTCCCTTCCACTTTTCGCCAAGAATCCTTTTCGCCGCTTCGCCGAAGAGATCTTGCACCCAGAAGATGAACTTCGTTCCCGTTTCCCAGCAATATTCTTGGAAGACTTTGTTGATCTTGAGCGGAGTGTTGGCGCTTAAGATGATATCGGGCTTGAATGCCTCAATCAGATCGAGCGCGATCCGGGCGTGGGCTGGGTCATCCGTAAAGAAAACCTTGGCAAAGTTTGTCTTGTCAATCACATAGCCAAGATTGATGGGTTCAGCATAGAATGTTGCGGGATCGGTTGGTGTTTTCTCCAACGAGCCTTGTGGCGTAGTACTCAGCGATCCTGACCAGAGGTGCAGAACTTCGTGACCACGGCGGGCCAATTCTCGGCTGAGCTGAACCTGAAAAGGGTGCCCTGCATAGTCGTGAACAACGATTCTCATGCCAGGCACCCTTGTACCAGATTTCCGGTTTTCTTTGCTGTCGTTAGACGGTCGCCTTGGCCGTCATTTGGTCGTAGATCCAGGCGTAGGTTTTCTCCATGCCCTCTCGGAGGCTGATGCTAGGCTCCCAGCCGAGTTCCTTCTTGATCAGCGTGTTATCGCTGCTGCGACCACGGACGCCCTTCGGAGCGCCGAGGTTATAGGAGCGGTTCAGCTTGATCCCAGCGATGTCTTCGACAATGTCAACAAGCTGGTTGATGCTCACCATTTCGGCGGATCCCAGGTTGATCGGGTATTCGATATGACTCTCCATGATCTTATCGATCCCAGAGGTGCAGTCATCGACATACATGAAGCTGCGCGTTTGTTCGCCATCACCCCAGATTTCGATGTTCAAATCGCCCGTCATCTTGGAGTTGATGACCTTGCGGCACATGGCGGCAGGAGCTTTCTCGCGGCCTCCATCATAGGTGCCAAACGGACCGTAAACGTTGTGGAATCGTGCCACGCGGCAAGTGATTCCAAAGTCTTCCATAAAGTGGCGGCACATGCGCTCGCTAAACAGCTTTTCCCAGCCGTAACCATCTTCGGCAAGAGCCGGATAGGCGTCTTCTTCCTTCAGTCCAGGATTGTTGACATCCTGTTGCTTTTCACCGTTATAAACACAGGCGGAGCTGGCATAGAAGAACTTGGAAATTCCTGCGTGACGAGCAGCTTCAAGCATGTGGGTATTGATGAGAACGCTCAGCATACACAGAGCCTTGTTGTTCTCGATAAAGCCCATTCCACCCATGTCGGCGGCCAGGTTATAGACGACTTCCACGCCATCCTTCACCGATTCTTCGCAGGCATCAAGATACTGAAGGTCGAGAACCTTGTTCTCCGAGTAGTTGTGAACCTGATACCATTCAGAGAACGGCTTCTTGTCCACGGCCACAATTTCCGAGACGCCTTTGTCCTTCAAATACTGCACCAAGTGGCCACCAATAAAGCCACCCGCGCCCGTTACCAATACCTTTCCATTCGACATGTGCTGAGTTTACCTACCCGTTCTATTCGGTCTTTCCGCCCAGAGTTACGCATATCCACGCGATCCACGAGTCCCTCTGGAATGGGTACCGGTCAGTCAAACGCCTGACGGGTGTCCCAGGTTCCCGTTTCCTCTGGACTCCGAAGGAAATCCTTACCTTAGTCTTCGGCAGATTCCTCCGCCAATCCTAGGGGCGCGCCTGGAGTTCACCCCAGTTGCGTTAAATACCATGCATAGGCAGCGGCAAGACCCAGTCGGAGGTCTCGGGCCTCGGGGAGTTGATACCGCGTGCGCAGCCGAGAGCCATCCAAGCACCGACGTGGTGCGCCTGCCGGCTTCGACGGATCGAAGACCAGGGAACCTGCGAATCCCACCACCTCGCAGATCGTCTCCGCAAGCTCGCGAATGCTCGTTTCTCGTCCGGAACTCAGGTTGAACAAGTCGTTCGCCGGGGCGTCCAGACCTACCCGCCAGATAGCCTCCGAAGCATCTCTCACATCCAGAAGATCGCGGGTGGCGGTGCCATCGCCCCAAACCACCAACTCGGGATCGCCTCGGAGTTTAGATTCGTGGGCGCGGCGGATCAGAGCGGGCACAACGTGGGAGCGATCCTCGCCAAAGTGATCGTGTGCTCCGTACATGTTTGTCGGCACAAGAATGGTGTAATCCATTCCCTTCTCAACATGCAAAGCCTCACAGAGGGTGTGCAGCGTCCGCTTCGCGATCCCATAGGGGCGGGTGTCTTCGCCGGGATCGCCTTCGGTCATGCAACCTTCGGGGGTAGGGATCGGGGCATCGACAGGGTAGGCGCAGGCGGTCGAAATCAAAGTGACCGCACTTCCGAACTGCGCCGCCGACTCGAGCACGTTCAGGCCCATCCGGAGATTCTCTGAGATCATGCGGGCCGGGTTGGCACGGTGGAACCCAATTCCGCCCACGGTTCCCGCAGCGTGGATCACGCGCGCTGGTCGGTGGACGTCGAACCAATCTCGCACCGAGTGCTCGTCGAGGAGATCCATCTCGACCCGGCGTGGAAACACCACTTCTCCCCGAGGCGAGGTGTCGCGCAGGTTCTTGCCCAGAAAGCCGTTGCCCCCGGTCACCAGAGTTAAGCCGTCGTTCATCGCAGTTGTCCTTTTCCGCTTTCAGGGTCGCCCAGAATCGCCTCCGCAAGGGTGGCCGCCCGCTTGGCGCCAATCACGTTGTGGGTGCGAATCATCTTGGCCCCCAAAGACTGAGCCAGAACTTGGACTGCAATCGTGGCCTCCTCACGATTTTCCAACGGAGCGGGATGGCTGTTCCCCAGCAACCGACCAATGAACCCCTTTCGGCTCGCTCCAATGAGCACGGGGAACCCGTGACTGGCGAGCCGAGGAATCGCGCGAAGCAAGGCCAAATTGTGATCCACGGTTTTGCCGAATCCGATGCCAGGATCAATCCACACTTTGTCGACCGGCACGCCCTGCGCGGCGATCAGCTCGGCGCGCTCCAGCAGGTAGGCCTCAACCTCTGCCACCACGTCGGAATAACTCGGGTTCGCCTGCATCGTCAGAGGAGTGCCCTGCATGTGCATGATGCAGACATCGCACTTGAAGTCCGCCACCGCCTCGAGCAAAGCCGGATCGCTGATCCCCGTGACATCGTTGATCATCTGCGCTCCCGCCACCAAGCATTCGCGGGCCACCCGGCCCTTGCTCGTATCAACGGAGACGAAGACATCTCGATCCACCAGAGCCGTCACCACGGGAACGACCCGTCGAACCTCTTCCTCCACCGGGATCGGCAGGCTTCCGGGCCGAGTCGACTCGCCGCCCACATCCACGATATCTGCTCCATCGTGAACCATGCGCAGGCCGTGGTCGATGGCGCGATTCGTCGCGAAGAACCGGCCCCCGTCGCTGAAGCTATCGGGCGTCACATTCAGGACGCCCATGATCTTGACCGAGGTCAAGTCGCGAGGCTCAGACTGAAGGCTTCATGCAACAACTGGACGGCCCGCCGGAGCTCCGATTCCGGGATCAAACAGCTGAGGGAGTAGTCGCTGTCGTTGGTTTGGAGCACGGGGATTCCGTTGGATTCCAGAGTGTTGAGCACCTGGAGAAACACCCCAGGCTGCTGAAGAAAATCGTAGGCGACGAGCGAGACCATGGTGCAGGCCTCATTGACCGTGAACTTGAGCTCGCGGACTTCGCCGAGAGGGGCAAGAAGTTGCTTCTGAGTCTCGAATGCTTTCGTCTCGTCGCGGGTGGATTGCACCAAATAGACCGTCGGCTCATTGCCCGGCATCGGCAGAACCAGGGCATCGAGCATATCCTGTACCTCCGGGTACAGCTCGCGTCCCACGGCAAAGCCGATCGACGTCGGGCCCAGGTTGGTCATGAAGACATTGACCTGATACCGAGCCAGCGCCTCGTAGATTCGAGCCTGGAGGTCTCGGCGGTGCTCCTGTCGGGCATCGTTGAGGTCGACCTGGAGGTAGACCAGCTTGCCCGTGTGGGTCACGCCGGTCACGCGGCGACCGGGAAGCTCTCGGCTCGGGACAATCTCGGTGCCAGGGTTGTCGCTGAAGGTGCTCTTCACCCACAGAGGGATGTCGAACTTCATCGCGATCTCGGCCGCTCTCGGGTGCAAGACCTTCGCGCCGAGGTGGGCGATTTCCGCAACTTCGTCGTAGGTGACGCGTCGGAGAGTCGGGGCGCTGGGGACGAAATCGGGGTCGGCGGTCTTTACGCCGTCGACATCGGTGTAGATTTCAACGGATTCGGCGCGGAGCGCAGCACCCAGGGCACTCGCGCTCGTGTCCGAGCCGCCACGTCCCAGAGTCGTGAGTTCGGCTCCAGGAAGGCCGCCGCCCGTCCAGACACCCTGGAACCCGCAGACGACGGGCACATAGCCTCGCTTGCAGGCCTCCACCACGCCCGTTGGGTTGATCCCGAGGATTCGGGCGTTGCCATACACGCCGTCGGTGCGGATGCCGGCCTGGCCGCCGCGCAAGGAGATCGAGGGGCATCCCAGGCTTTTCAGGAGGGTCGCAAAGATGACCGCAGAGATAATCTCGCCGCAAGCCATCATCAGGTCGGCTTCTCGCGGTTCTGGATCTACTGTGCGATCAACTTCGCCGAGCACTTGAAGCAGCGTATCCGTGGCATAAGGTTCGCCTCGGCGACCAATCGCGCTGACGACGACGATGGGGTGATAACCTTGCTCGCGCGCCGAGATCACTTTGAGCGCGGCTTGCATCCGAGCCTCGGGGGTTCGAACGGAGGTGCCTCCGAACTTCATCACGCGGTACTTCACGCCGTCACCTCCGGATGGAGCTCTCGGAGGCGATTGACCGCATGCTCGGCATCTTCGCGAGACATCAGCATGAGGAGTCGGTCGTGCATTTCGCCCATGTGCTCAATCGAAACACCACTCGCGATGACGTCGCTGACAATCCGGCTGACCATGCCTTCTTCATCGCGCATGTTCACCGCGTGAGCCATCAGAACGCAGCGGTCGGTGATCACCTCGTGACCGTAGTTGTTGGCGGTCAGGCAGTCAATGAGTCGCTGGGAGTCACTCTCGGCAACAACGAAGGAAAAGCCATCGTGGGTGAACTTGAGGAAGTCGATGCTGATCGCGGCTTTACTCAGGGCCTTGAGGGCGACTAAGCGTGTCGAGGGATTCGCGTCGGCATCCAGCTCAACGCGGGCGCTCGCAAATCCTCGGCGGATTTCGATCTGATTCAGCCCGCGCCCTTTCTCAAAGGCGGTTTCGTCGGGTGCCGGGATATCGGTTTGCGTATTCGTGACTTCTAGCCGGAAAGGGCCGGAAACGTGCTCAGTAGGATCGTGGGCCAATTTCTGTCTCTTGCGGGCGCCGTTGCCACCGGTTGATTATACGGCTCCCCGTGCCTTGGTTTCGGCACAGGGAGCAAGGGGGCCTAAGCCGGTTTGAGTATCGATTCAATGCGATCCCAGACCTCGGGTCCGTAATTCAGGTCGCCAGCGGCGGCGTTCTCCTCGATCTGGGCGGTGTTGGTCGCCCCCACGATCACCGAGCTGATGCCAGGGTCGCGTAGACACCAGGCCAGCGCGAGTTGCCCCATGGTGATCCCCAACTCGTCGGCGATCTTGCTCATCGCCTCTACCTTCCGCAGATTCTCCTCCTGCAGATCGCCGCCCATCCACATGTTGGACTTCGGGTCGGCCGCCCGGGTGCCTTCGGCGGGAGCAACACCCGGCTTGTATTTGCCCGTGAGAACTCCCTGGGCAAGGGGCGAGAACACGACTTGACCCAGGCCGAGAGCCTTGCTCGTCGGAAGCACGGAGTCCTCGAGACCACGGTCGAACATGTTGTAGCGCGGCTGATTGCTGGCGGGGAGGCAGCACTGCCACGCCCGCGCGGTGTGGCAGGCGTCGGTGATTTGGGCCGCATTCCACATGCTGACGCCCCAGTAGAGCACCTTGCCCTGACGGATCAGGTCGTCCATCGCCCGCACCATCTCCTCCATCGGAGTTTCTGGATCGAATCGGTGGAACTGGAAGAGGTCGATGTGATCGGTGCGAAGTCGGTGGAGCGAGGCGTGGACACTCTCCACGATGTGCTTGCGGCTCAGTCCCTGGTCATTTGGACGATCCGACATCGGGAAGAAGCACTTGGTCGCAATCACCAGATCGCATCGGCGGAAGGGTTGGATCGCCTTGGCGAGTGCCTTCTCGGCTTCGCCGTTGTTGTAAACATCCGCGGTGTCGAAGAAGTTGATTCCGAGATCGAACGCCTTGTGAACGATCTGCTCGGTGGTGGAATCATCGAGCGACCGTCCGTGGGTGAGCCAGCCCCCCAGACTCACGGAGCTGACCTTCATTCCATACTTGCCGAGCTTTCGGTATTGCATGGATTCAGGTTACCGCGAGTCTGGGGCAGATCGCTTAGTCTGCGCTCTCGGTGGCCTTGGTTTTGAACAGCTTTCGGTCGATCCCCCAGGCGTGATCCAAGGAGAGCTTGCCTGCTCCAGTGAGCATGAGGCCGAGAGCCCCCATGCCGAGCGCGAGAGGATAGAAGATTTGATTGACAACGGAGATCTCGCCTGCGGCCAGCACGCCGAGCCCACCGACCCGGTTCAGGTTGACCATGAAGGCGACAGCCATCGTGGCCAGCAGTCCGAAGGCAGCGATTCGATGGAGGAATCCAACCATCACGCCCAGCGCGCCGAAGAACTCCGCGACGATCGCGAGGAAAGCGAAGATCGCGGGGATTCCCATCTGCGACTGGAAGAACTCCATGGTCGCCCCGAATCCGTTCCCGCCGAAGAGTCCGAGGAGCTTCTGGCATCCGTAGTAGAAGATGATTCCCCCGACCCCGAGACGCATCATCAGGAGACCTATTGACGTTGATCGATTCGATTCCATGCCCTTTGCTTACGCGTTCTCGGGGGAGTCTGTTCGCGATGCCTGGGGCGCGGTTTGGTTGGCCAGATTGGCCTGAGCATTGCGCTGAAGCCCTTGGATTCCCGCCCGCCTGACGGGGGAGCCCTGCGTCAAGGTATCCCACTCGGCTTCTTCGATCTGAGCGAGTTGCGAGAGTTTTGGCCAGGATTTCTGAGCGAGTAAGTCGGGAATCGTCGTGGTTTGGGCTCGGAGCGGCTGGGTCGGGCGCGGCTGATTGAACGGACAGACCTCCTGGCAGACGTCGCACCCAAACGTCCACTCGCCCAGTTGAGCAGCTTGTTCCGGGGTGTGATCGCCTTTGTGCTCGATGGTGAGGTAGCTGATGCACTGGGTGGCATCGACTTGCCAGATGTTGTTCCGGTGCACGATCGCCCCGGTCGGGCAGGCGTCGATGCACGCCCGGCAGGTTCCACATCCTCCGTCCGCAGGGGAGCTTCGCTCGATCTCTAGGGTGGTGAGGAGCACGCCGATGAGAAACCAACTTCCTCGGTGGGAGTTGATGAGGCAGGTGTTCTTGCCAAACCATCCAAGGCCCGCGCGTTGAGCGTATTCGCGCTCCATGACCGGAGCGGAATCGACGCAGGGACGGAACTGGGCGGTCGGGTGCTCGGCCTGGAGTTGGTCGGCGAGCTTTTTCAGCCGTGACCGAATGACTTTGTGGTAATCGCGCCCCAGGGCGTAGCGGGCGATTTTGGCGTCGGTTTGGCCGCTCGGCTCCTGATAGTAGTTCATCCCGACCGCGATGACGCTCTGCACCCCGGGAAGGATGGTGTTGAGATCAGATCGGAGGGGGAGGCTGGTCTGCATGTACTCCATGGAGCCGTGCATGCCTTCGGCGATCCACGATTCGAGGATCGGTAGGGACTTCGGGGGGCTTGGGTCGCAGACTCCCGCGAGATCGAACCCGAGGGCGAGGGCGCGTTCGGTGAGGAGGAGGTCGGCTTGGGAGATCATGCAGCGGCCCTCCTGGGCTGTTGGGTTGGAAGGCCGGCTGTCGGGGCTCCCGACCGTGCGAGGGTCGCGGTGACGGCACTGCCTTGGTGCCCCTCAATCGACGCCTTCCCCCAGAATTCCCATTCTGGGGGAGGGTGCCCCAACGGGGCGGGAGGCGGAACTGGACTCGGCTGGGCGTTAGCCCAGTTGAGCAGGATCACCACTTGCTTGCGAAGGGCCTGCGGCCCCCGAATCCTCTTCGAGGATTCGGAAGACCCCCACCCGGCCTTTGGCCACCCTCCCCCGACGGGAGCCGGTGGAGGGCGTCGATTGAGAATCGTCCGTGGAAGCCATCTGTTGGCAAGGGTACAGAGCGTCCCGACCCTGGAGGGATCGGGGCACCGACGGAACCACAGGATCACCCCAGAGCCTCCGCGATCTTGAGCCAGGCCTCCCAGGGCACCTCGTGGGGCCGGATGGTCGGAGAGAGCCCGAGCTCCCCGAGCACCGAGGAGACATCCCCAGACCCGCGCAGATTGTTCGCCAGCGTCTTCCGGGGTTGGACAAATCCTCGACGCACCCAGGGGAAGACCCTTTCCTGAAGATGGGACAAGTTCACATCCGCGCGCGGGCGGAAGTCGAGCACGATGCTCTCGACCTTGGGCGGCGGTCGGAACGCCCCGGGAGGCACGAGGCACACGCGAGAGACCTCGAACACCGCCTGGATGACCACGCTCAGATTCCCCCGATTGCGATCCCCAACCGGAGCCAGGATCTTGTCCCCAACTTCCCTTTGCATCATCAGAACCGCCCGGTCGATCAGCCCACTGCACCCGACGACTTTTTCCAGAAGGGGACCGGTGATGTTGTAAGGCATGTTGCTGACGATCCCGACGGGCTGCGGTAACTCGCGGAGAGCCCCGGCCCAATCAAATTGCAGAGCATCGCCTTCGGTCACCCGTGCGAGCGGAGCGAAGTCGCGCAACGCAGGAATCACCCCAGGATCGATTTCGACGGCATGAACGGGCAAGCGTTCGCTCATCGGGCGGGTGATCACTCCGACGCCAGGGCCGATCTCTAAAACCGAAGCAAGGCCATCGGTGCGATTCACAATCGCGTCGATGACCTTGCTGGAGGTCAGCCAGTGCTGACCGAACTGCTTTTTGGTGCCCAGACCATGTCGGGCGAGAACTTCGCTTAGCGTCCCCGGAGCCTCATGCCCTTGGTGTGCCGATCCTGGAAGATGTGAACTTTCACCTTCCGGCGACCCCATCTCAGAGCTGCTTGGCGATCCGTGATGCATACGTCGATCTTGTTACCCTTAATTGCGCCTCCCGTGTCGGCGGCAACGGCAAATCCGTAGCCCTCCACGAAAACAAGCGTACCGAGCGGGATGACTTTGGGGTCGGTCGCGACCACGCCAAATCCGGCGCGGAGACCGCTGGCGGTGATGCCTTTTCCATTGCCATCGCTCGGGAGATAGGCGGTCGATTCCATCGTGACCACCTTGGCTCGGGTGAACGAACCGCGGTCGGTGCCTTGAAATCCGGCGCGTCCCATGTGGAACACGGCGTCAGTCGGCTTTTGAATCGATTCTTCGCGATCCGTCTTGACGACTTCTCCTTCAACCAGGTGCTTGGTGATCGTGATGGTTTTGACGCCGTCTTTTCCGTCCGTAACCTTCTTCACTCGACCTGGGGTGAGATCGCGATTGAAAACATATTTGACTTCAAACGGAATCTTTTCGGTTTTCACCTCTACGATCCGGTTTGCGTCTTCTGTCTGCCGTGCGATGGCTTGAATCGGGTGACTGAGCACCACGAACGCCATCCCCAGCGCGACGAGGATTGATCTCCGCATTTGGGGAACCTCTTGCGTGCCCGATTGCGCGAGCAAACCGGGTTATACCTAGACAGTTTTCGGCCCAACCTTCAAAGAGTCTCGAATCTTTTCCCCAAAATCCTAGGGCTTTGGGCGTGGTTTTGAGGGTGGATACGGGATTTTTCGCCCGGACCTTGACAGGTTTTGGATTCGGCCCTGTTCCAGGTTCAACGCTTGATGAGGCTGATCGGACAGGGGTTGCCCTCGCTGGAGGTCAGAAGATCGCGGCTGTCGCGGGTGAAAGTGATCGCTTCTCCCTGCTTTTCTGCGGGCAGAGTGATTGCGGTCGGCTTGCTCTTGACCCAGTTGCCAAAGGCTCGCGGGGCGGTGAAGAGGAGGGCCCCCGTGTAGGTGCGGATCACGACTTCCTTTTGATTCGGGCTCACCGCTGCTCCCGTGACGAGTTTGCCCCCGAGGCCCTGGGTGTCGACATCGAGATTGGCGACTTTCGCAAGTTTGTAGGCGCCAGGCTTCTTCGGGGACGGCAGGGTGTAGACCACGGTTTCGTTGTCGCGTGCCTTGGTGATCAGCCAGATATCTCCTGAGCCTGTGACGAAAAAGCCTTCACAGTCGCGAGCCTGGTCGGGATACGTGATGGTATAGGTCTCGATCTTGCTGATTTCCCCCGACTTGGCTCCGGAGGTCGGCTCCTCGACGCGGTGGATCTGGATGTCCTTGCGCTTACGCGCGTTATCGCCAATATCGCCCAAATAAAGATAGCTCTTGCTCCCGATTTTCGCCGCCGCCATTTCTTCCCAATCGATTGCCTTGATGCCTTTGAGCGAGAAGATCCCGGTGACTTTGCCCTTCGTGTCGAATCGCCAAAAGCGAGCGGTGTCGCCGCTATCGTTGTGGGTGTAGAAGACTCCGTTTTGGGTTGGGCTCGCCGAAAGGCCCGAGCTCTCGTTCAGCTCCTGATCGGTGATCTGGCAGAAGAGGGTGGGCTTTTGCCAGGCGATTGTGGCGACAAGGAGCGCGGAAATCATGCCGCCAGGGTACCAGGGTCAGCGCTGATTTCGAGGTGTGGTCAGGCGGTCGTGGAACAGCATTTGCTGGGCAAGCCCGGCGCGTTTGCCAAACAAGTCGCGGAAGGTGTTGCCCACAGTTCGATAGCGCTGATCGGTGATCGCCTTGCCTTGCCATTCCGGGAAAAACGTGCGCGTCACCGCGGCCCAGACGTGGGTGTCGACCGGTACGGCTTCGTCGAATCCGAGGCCGAAGAGGGCGATGCAGTCGGCCAATTTGGGGCCGACTCCGGGGAGGCTGATGAGTTGAGGAATGACCTCCTCGTAGGGCTGGGATTTCAGCGATTCGAGGTAATCCTCACCTCCTCGTGTGTCGAGTTCATCGGCGACCTTCGGGATCGTTGCTCCTCGGTAGCCGAATCCGTTGGCACGGAGGTCGGATTCCGAGACTTCCGCGAGGCGGGCGATTCTCGGGAACCCATATGCGATTTGCCCATGATTGCATGCAAGAACTTCCCCATATTGGGCGAGATGGTTCACCATTCCGGCGATCCTCGCGACATGGTTGTTGCTGGAGCAGAGGAAGCTGAAGAGAACCTCGGTGGGATCACTGCTCCGCATCAGCCGGAGCCCGGTTCGGGGCGCAAGAAAATCACTCATCCGTGCATCTTTGGTCGAGATTTCTTGCTGATATTGATCAAAGTCTTCATCCAGACGGAAGAGAGCCCGGAGGGCTTGTGAATCGCCTTGATGGAGGGTCGCCCGGTCCGCTTCTGTATCCCTTTCCAGCTCGATCTCGAACAGGTTCGCGCCATCCACTCCAAACCAGTGGCCCGGAGACAATTCGCGCCAGCGGAAGCACTGACCGCTCGTCACGCACATGGGAAGGTCGAACGTGCGGCGGTCGAATTGCAGGGTCACCATGAGCCTTCGGGGACGCTCGCGAGGAACTCGGCTTCGGTCATGACTCTCACGCCGAGCGACTCCGCCTTAGCGAGTTTGCTCCCTGCCCCGGGGCCAGCGACGACAACGCTCGTGTTCTTGCTCACGCTCCCCGCCGCCTTGCCTCCCAGCTTGAGGACGAGGGCCTCGGCGTCTTCGCGAGTGAACTGCTCCAGCTTGCCGGTGAAGACAAAGGTTTGGCCAGCGAAGAGATCGCTCGTGGGGGCGGCGGCCTCGATGGGTTGGATCCCCGCATCCTTGAGCCGAGCAATCATCGCCATGTTCTCGGGGTCGTGGAACCACTCGGCGATCTCCTCGGCGGTGCGGGGGCCGATGTCGGGGACGTCGTCGAACTGCTCGGCGGTGGCGGTCATCACGCCTTCGAGCGTGCGGAATTCGCGCGCGAGATCCTTGGCGGTTCGTTCGCCCACCAGGGGGATGCCGAGCGCATAAATCACCCGATCAAGAGGCTGAGTTTTCGACGCTTCGATGGCTTTGAGCAGGTTTTCGACACTACTCTCCCCCATGCCTTCCAGCTCCAGAAGCTGCGTCTTGTGCTCCTGCAAGAGGAGGATGCTGGCGGGGTCGCTCAGCCAGCCCAACTCCATGAACCGGACAATTTGCTTTTCGCCCAGACCGACAATATCCATCGCTTTGCGGGACACGAAGTGGATCAGTTTGCTCGCAAGCTGGTCGGGACAGGCTCGCTTGTTGGGGCATCGCAGAGCGACGAAACCTTCGGATTGCACGAGCGGAGTTTCACAGGCTGGACAATGGGTGGGAAGGAGGGGCACTTCTGCTCCAGACGGGCGTTTTTCGAGCACCGGCCCGACGACCTCGGGGATGACATCTCCGGCGCGCTGAACGATGACGGTATCGCCGATACGTACATCTTTGCGCGTCATTTCTTCTCGATTGTGAAGAGTGGCACGGCTCACCGTCACGCCTCCCACAGACACGGGCTCAAGCTCGGCGACCGGGGTCAGCACGCCGGTGCGACCGACCTGCCATTTGATCTCGTTGAGCCGAGTGAACGCTTGCTCGCTGGGAAACTTGTAGGCCACCGCCCACCGGGGGCCTCGCGACGTATTGCCGAGTTCATTCTGAGCGGCAATCGAGTTGACCTTGATCACGCAGCCATCAATGCCGAAGTTGAGCCCTGGTCTCGCGGCGAGGATCTGCTCGGTCACCGCGATCACCGCGTCAATCCCTCTCACAACTTGGGGCTTCTCAGCGAGCGAAAAACCAGCGGCCTGAAGCCAGGCGAATCGGTCGCCTTGCGAGTCGCCAAACTGATCGCCCCCGGCGCCGAATCCGTAGGCAAAGAAGCTGAGTTTTCGCTCTCTGGTGAGGGCCGAATCAAGCTGGCGAAGCCCGCCGCTGGCTGCGTTCCGAGGGTTGGCGAACACTTGCTGCCCCTTCTCGGAGCGCGCACGATTGACCGCCTCGAAATCCGATTTGAGCATCACGACTTCCCCCCTCACCTCGATTTCCCCTGCGGCGTTTTGTTTAAGTTCGATCGGAATTCCTTGAATTTCGAGCGCATTGTGCGTGACCACTTCACCCGTGGTGCCGTCACCTCGGGTGGTCGCTCGAATCAGCTTTCCGTCGCGGTACGTGAGGTTGAGGGAAGCGCCATCATACTTCAGCTCCACCTGGTATTCGAGAGGTTCTTCTGTGCCGAGGAGATTGCGGAGGCGAGTGTCGAAAGCGCGGAGTTCCTCGTGGCCGAAAGCGTTGTCAAGGCTCAGCATCGGCACGGCATGGCGGGCTTCCTCAAATCGACCGCTCGGGGCGGCCCCCACATTCAACGTGGGGCTCGATTCCACCACAAGTTCGGGATGGGCGAATTCCAGATCCCTCAGCTCTCGAAAGAGCTGATCGTACTCGGAGTCGCTGATCTCGGGAGATTCGTGCTGGTAGTACAGCTCGTTGTGCCGCTTCAGCTCCGCGCGGAGCCATTCCGCCCGGGCCTTCGTCGCCTCGTCCACTCCAGACATTCAGGAACTTTACCGCCTGCATCGCCCCGGACTTGGAGTTACGTCCGGGTGAATGGGTAACGTGATGGGGCTATGGCGAAGCTCATCATGTGGAATCTCCTCAGCCTCGATGGCTCCTATGATTCAGACCAACCGTGGGAGCTGAGCTGGCATCTCAAGGTCTGGGGAGACGAGCTTCAAGAGTTCTCCTTGACTCAGTTGCGAACGGCGGGCATGCTGCTGTTTGGGCGCAAAACCTACGAAGGAATGGCGGCTTACTGGGCGAGCGAGACGGGCGAGATCGCCGACTTCATGAATTCCCTTCCCAAAGCAGTCGTCTCGCGTACGCTCTCGAAGGTCGATTGGGCTGGCACGAGGATCCTCTCTGGAGACCTGCGGGAGGAAATCGAGGGCATCAAAGCCTCCAGCGAGGGGGACATTTACGTGTTTGGGAGCGGTGAGCTTTGTCAGTCGCTGATGGCCCTGAAACTGTTCGATGAGTACCGCATTGGGATTGCTCCTGTCATCGAAGGCTCGGGGCGGCGGCTGTTCGCGAATGAGGGCATCGACGAACTTCTCCATCTGGAAGAGATGATTCAGCACTCGACGGGTTGTGTGATTCTTCGATATTCAGCGACGGGGGTGTGAGCGGAACCGGGCCGAGGCTGCCGAAGTGGGCCGCCCCACCCGCCCTTTGGGCACCCTCCCCGAGTCAAGTGTCAAGTGTCAATACATTCGTGACACTTCAGGACACGACATCCGTGACACTTTGAGGTCGTCAAGGGGTGCGAGTTTGACATCGCAGAAGTAGACTTCAAGCACTCCTGTGGTGCTGCATTCC
>JAIUNY010000036.1 GCA_020161505.1 Armatimonadota bacterium
GGGGCGGCGGAGTTGGCGGCGGCGTCTGCGGTGGAGGCGGCGGCGGCATCGGCGGCGGCGGTGGCGGCGGCGGCTTCGGAGGCGGCTTCTAACGCGAACCCACGGGAATGGGTGTACGAGGAGAATTCATGAAATCATCGATGTTGAGGAAAGCACTGGTCGTCTGCGGCCTGATGGGAATGAGCCTGATGGCTCAGTTCGCTCTGGCCCAGGATTCGGCCCTGAGCAAGAACGTGACGCTCTATCTGCGTGATGCGGATCTGCTGTCGGCAACCCGACAGCTCACCCAGCTCACCGGCCTGAACTTCACGTTCCTGCCCTCCGAAAAGCCATTTGCGAAGATCAACCTCTCCCTGGAGAACGTTTCCGCAGAAGACGCCATTCGGTACATCTGCCAAGCGGCAGGGGCTCACGCCGAGCGTGACGAGCGGGGAATCTTTATCATCCGCAGCGGCGAAGCACGTGAGGCGCAAGCCATCACGAACAGCGCTCCGGTCAGCGAAAAGCTCATCGTCCGCGAGATCGAGATCCGAAAGGCCGATCCGCGAGACGTTATGGACTTGCTCATCTATGGCGATGTCCAAGATCCAGAGCGACTGACGAACGATATGTGGAATGCGCGCCAGCGCATCTCCAACGGCATCTCCAGCTCTTCGGGCATGCCGAGCTACTCCAAGGCAACCACGTTCGACCCGGGCGCATCCAACAGCCCGACGCCGAACGATGAAGGCCTCCGACTCCCCAACATCGACAGCAATCAACGTGCTGGTGGTGCTGGCGGTGGCGGCGGACAACCGGGTGGCCTCGGCGGTGGCGGCGGTCAGCCCGGCGGTGGTGGACTCGGCGGCGGTGGTCAAGCTGGCGGTGGCGGAAGCTTCGCTGGGGCTACCGGCGGTCAAGGTCTGATTCCGGAAGGAACCACGAGCCTCACCTACAACCCGGCAACCAACGAGCTGATCTTCCGCGGAACGAGCCAAGCCTACCAAGAGCTCCTCGGCATCCTCGGTCGCATCGACAAGGCTCCGAAGCAAGTTGTCGTTAAGGTTGAGTTCATCACGACCAGCCAAAGCTTCGACCGATCCCTTGGTATCGACTGGATCTACGAACGCGGTGGAATCTTCGCCGGAAACCGACCGGGTGCTTTTGCCTCGGCCGCAGACCCGGTCTTCCTCAACTACGCAACTGGCAACATCACGACTCGCCTCCGCACCGGACTTACCGAAGGTAAGGGCCGAGTTGTGACGGCTCCTGTCGTGCGAACGCTGAACAACCAATCGGCCTTCGTGGCTGCTGGAACCCTGACGGCGCTCTTCCTCACGGAAAACATCGTCAGCAACGGCACCGTGGTCAGCCAAACTCGAGTCGTCACGATCAACGTGACCTCGTTCCTGAACGTGAAGCCCCGTATCAACGGCGACAACACGATCACCATGACGCTGCAGCCGCAGATCACGAACATCACCGGTATCCGAACTGGCCCGGATGGAACCACGTTCCCCGAACAAAGCTTCCAAACGATCCAAGTCGCGATCCGTGTGCGCAATGGCGAAACCATCGCTCTCGGTGGACTCACCGGCAAGTCGGATAACTTCCAATCGAGCCGAATCCCCCTCTTGAGCGACCTCCCGGTCATCGGACAACTCTTCAAGCGACGACAAGCTCTCCAGAGCACGAACGAACTCATCATCTTCGTGACCGCGAGCATCATCGACGAAGGTCAGTCCGGACTCGGTATCCCGTAGGCCAACAGCCTGCATGCAAACACCAGGCGGTGGAAGCCCTTCAGGACTCCACCGCCTTTTTCCTGATCCGTCCCCCTGATCCGAAACGGGCAGAACCGTTCCGATACATACTCTCTATCAACGCATGGCACGCATCGTTCTTCTCGGAATGATGGGCTCGGGCAAAAGCACAGTTGGCCGGGCTCTCGCCGCGCGTCTTGAAGTGCCTTTTCGGGATACCGACCAATTGCTGGAGTATCGCCTCGGACGGCATATCCCCCAGATCTTCCAGCTCTACGGCGAAGAAGCCTTCCGCAGCCATGAAACATCCGTCCTGCGCAGCCTCGATCCAATCGAGGCGGTGACGGCAACCGGCGGCGGAATCGTCCTGCGTGAGGAAAATTGGCCAGAGCTGCGAAGGCTCGGCACCACCGTTTTTCTGAACGCCTATCCCGAAGTGCTGATCAAAAGACTGGATCAGTCCAGCCGGAAGCGACCGCTTCTCGCCCAAGAGAACTGGGAGTCCAAGCTGACGGAACTCCTGGAAAAACGTCTGCCGCTCTACCGTCAGGCCGATGTCACCGTGGACGTCAAAGACGAAGAGATTGAGTCAGTCGTTGAGGAGATTGTGAAATGTCTGAATCTGTAGTGCGCATCGCTCTGCCCCCTGCCGCTGCCCCTGGCTATGATGTGCGGTTCATCGCGGCCGACCAGCTTTTGGAGGGATTCCAGAGGAGTGACGCCTTGATCACCGATACCAACCTCGCCCGTCACTATCCCGAGATCACGGATTCATTTGATCGGAAAGTCATCATCCCGGCGGGGGAAAAGAGCAAGTCCGGCGAGATGTTTCTCCATGTTGTGGAGTCGCTTGCTGCCCAGGGACAGATGCGAAAGGGCCGAATCATCGCCTTCGGCGGAGGGGTTGTCGGCGACCTAGCCGGATATGTCGCGGCTTCTTTTCATCGCGGAGTCCCGTTTCTTCAGATCCCGACCAGCCTGCTCGCAATGGTCGATTCGAGCGTCGGCGGCAAGGTTGGAATTGATCTCTCGGCAGGGAAGAATCTGGCCGGGGCTTTTTGGCACCCGACGGAAGTTCGGGTGTGTCCAGACCTGCTCGCCACTTTGCCGGAACGCGAGTTCACCAATGGTATGGCAGAGATTCTTAAGTATGGCTGGATCGCCGATGTGGACCTCACGGATGAGCTGATCCGTGAGCGAATCAGCCTCCAGCACCCCCGCCTCCAGGGAGTGATTCGGCGATGCATCGAAATCAAGCGTGACGTGGTGGAAGAAGATCCGGAAGAACGCACCGGGCGTCGTGCGATTCTGAATTTCGGTCACACGGTCGGACATGCCCTGGAGCAGATTCTGCAGTACGAGCACCTCCTCCACGGGGAAGCCATCGCCATCGGCATGGTCGCAGAGGCTCAAATCGGCGCCGTGCTGGGACTCCCGGACTTCACTGGGCAAATCAAACAAACCTTTGACCTTTATGGGTTGCCCACATGTCCCGATTTTCCGGTAGACCTGGATCAAATCCTCTCGGTGATGAAGCGGGACAAAAAAGCAACGGGCGATGGGCTGGCTACCAGTCTTCTTACGGGGGCTGGTGAGTGTAAACTGTATACAAACGTCCCAGAGCCCCTGGTGCGAGATGTGTTGAAGAGCTTATGGCACTTGTGAGAACGGCGATCGCCCTCATCACTCTGGTCTTGCTGACCGGAGGCTACGCCGCGTCCCAGCTCGCCTTTTTCAATGGCACCACCGCGCAGTACATCGCTGCGCTTGATGCCTCCCCGGTTCCGATGCTTGCCCTCGGGCTCCTGGCGGCCCTGGTGATCCTCGCTTTTGTCCCCGCCGAGTCCGACCACGACCTGACCGCTTCCTCCGAGTTTTCCCAGGGAGAAGTCGAATGATCGGGGGCATCCTTGCCGGACGATACGAGATCTTGCAAGAGATTGAATCGGATGGCGTCTTCCAGACCTTCAAAGGCCGAGATCGGCAGTCGGGCAAAGATGTCTTTATTCGCTACTTCCGCCAGACCATCGCGCCGGAATCACCGCTCGTCGCGGAACTCCGGAAGCAGGTCGGAGCCCAGCAATCGATCAACCACAGTTCGTTGGAGCGTCTGATCGCGGTGGAGCATGATGGCAAAACGGCCTTCATTGTCTCCGAATACACCCCCGGTGCGACTCTCGATGCCCGTCTCAAACGGCTCGCGACTCTCACGGTTCCCGTTGTCGTGGCGATCGGAATCGATGTCTGCGAAGCTCTTGTCGCCCTCCACGAGGTCGGCTTGGTTCACGGAGACGTTTCCGCGCGCGCAGTTCTCTCTACCAGTAACGAGGGGGTCAAGCTGCTGACCCCAGGATTCTGGCGGGCCTATTCGCAGGATGGAACCGTCGCCTTGGGCATGCACAAGCAGATGGCGCACTATCTGGCCCCGGAGATCACCGCCGGAGGGATGCCCACGCCGCAGAGCGACATCTATGCGGTCGGGATTCTGCTCTGGCAAGCCCTTGCCGGGCGCTACCCTTACAGCGGCGAGAATCCCGTCGCCATCGGCATCAGCCACGCCAGCTCTCCCTATCCCTCGCTTCGTCAAGTGTCCGGATCCATTCCCGTGGCCCTCGATGAAATCATCAAGAAGGCGACGGACAAGAATCCCCTCAAGCGCTATGGCTCGGTGAGCTTGCTGCTGGCCGATCTCAAAGCAGTCCAAGATGCGCTCCGCTTTGGCAAAAAACTCACCTGGCCCCTCGTCGGCGCGGCGAGCGAAGTTGAAGTTGAGCAAGTCGCCCCCACCCTCAATGCCGTTGACGCGGAACCTCAACCCACGAAGCCGATGAACAAGAAAGAAAAGCGTGTCCGCGAAGAAAGCGATGGTATTCCCATGTGGCTTGCCGGGCTCTCTTACATGATGCTCATCTTGGTCATCATGGCGTTTGCCGGGTGGGTGTTCTTCAATTCGCAAAAGCCACGCACCATTCCTGTTCCCAACCTCATCGGCCTGCAAGTTGAGGAAGCCAGAAAGGAACTTCGCCCCCTCGGGCTCAAGCTTCGCGAGTCACGATTCCAAGTCAGCGACAAGTACCCCAACGGTGCCGTCATCGAGACCAACCCCATCGCGGGAGATGATATTCGTCAGGGAGCTTATGTCGAAGCGACGATCAGCAAGGGATCGCGATTCGTCGAAGTTCCCGATTTTCGCGGACGCTCTCTCGAAGAAACGCGGGCCCTTGCGGCATCGCTCAATCTCGAAATCGCGGATGCAGACATTGAATATGTCCGAGACCGAGAGCTGGAGGAGGGGATGATTGTGTCCCAGATCCCAGAGCCTCGGAAGAAGGTCGAGCGGTACACCCGTATCCGGCTTAAGGTCAGCAACGGGAACGAGCGGGTCGAAAACAGCGAGAGCAGCGACGAATGGCATACCCACCGTGTCCGGTTCACCATCCCCGATTCGGTGACCGGTGACGTCACGGTGCGAATCGATATCACCGATGATCGAGGCACCCAGGTTCTTCTGGAACGCATGTTCAGCCCAGGCGAAGAAGTGGATGAGCGAGTCCGATGGGTTGGCAAGGAACTCCTGATCCGTACCTTTATCGACGGCGAATTGGCCGACCAGCAAACCCACCGCGCCGAGTAAATCCTCTCGTCAAAACCATGTCGATCCCCATCCGCATCTGCCCCTCTATTCTCTCTTGCGATCCGGCCAATTTCGCCGATCCAGTGATCGCGATGGAGGCGGGCGGCGTCGATTGGATTCACCTGGATGTGATGGACGGTCAGTTTGTCCCCCCGATCACCTTCGGGGCAGGACTCGCTGCGAGCCTCAAGGACAAAGTGGAGACCCCTCTGGAGGCTCACCTGATGACCTTGACGCCGGATGCCCACTTTGATGCCTTCATCGACGCCGGTTGCACCAGGATCATCTTCCACGCCGAAGCAACATCCCACGCTCACCGACTGTGCCAGTCCCTGCGTCGCCGGGGGATTGAAGCGGGAATCGCGATCAACCCAGGGACGTCGGTAGAAGTGATTCGTCCTCTGCTCAACTTGCTCGATCTCGTGCTGGTGATGACGGTGAATCCCGGGTGGGGCGGTCAGGAGTTCATTCCGGAATGTCTCGATAAGGTGCGGGCGGTGCGCGCGATGAGCCCAACTGTTGCAATTCAGGTCGATGGTGGCGTTGATCCCAAGACCATCCGCCCCCTCGCCGAAGCGGGCGCCACCGACTTTGTCGTGGGCAGCTACCTGATGAGAGCCTCCTCAAGTGCCGATGGTATCAAGGAGCTACGATCGGCATGCGGCTGAAAACCATCACCACTGGACTCCTCATTTTTGGGATTGCTCTGCTTTGCGGCCTCCCAGTGCTGATGGGTCGCCAGCCGCCCTCCGATGCCCCTCGCACCGAGAAAGCCCAGTACGCCGTGCTGTTCGGCAGCTATACGCTGGTCATCTTTGCTGTCGCGATTGCCGTCATCATTTGCGCGATGGTGGTGCTCCGGCGAACCGCGAACGAACTCCGAGCTCAGAGCAAGCTCAACATGGAAATGTTCGTCGAGGGCAGCCTCCGCGATCATGCGGCGAAGAAAAGCAACGCGGGAAGTCTCAACGGTCAACCTGCTTTTCCGGATGAAGGGCTTGACCTCGAGGACGATCTCGACGAAGCTCCCGCAGACCCAGAATCGAAGTCGTCATGAGTCGGCGGCAGGCTGACGATCTCCGCTTCATGGCTCGGGCGATCGAACTCGCAGCTCAAGGATTTCCCGCTCCCAACCCCCATGTGGGATGTGTCATCGTCAAGCGGGGCCAAATCATCGCGGAGGGATTCCACGAGCACGCAGGTGCGCCCCATGCTGAGGTCCATGCGCTGCGCAATGCCACCGATTCCGTCGAGGGAGCCACCGTATACGTCACTCTGGAGCCCTGCAACCACACTGGTCGAACCGGGCCGTGCAGCCTGGCCCTGATCGAAGCCAGGGTGAAGCGAGTCGTCATCGCGGTGGCGGATCCGAATCCGTTGGCCGCCGGAGGAGCGAGCGCGCTCCACCAGGCCGGAGTGGAAGTGAGCCTCGGCTTGCTTGCCAAGGAAGCCACCTTCGTGAACCGGCAGTTTCTCACTTCCGTCGCCAAGGGCCGACCCTACATCACCCTGAAAGCTGCCCTCACCCGAGATGGGTTCATCGCGCGGCCGGATGGCACCAGCAAGTGGATCACCGGGGA
>JAIUNY010000013.1 GCA_020161505.1 Armatimonadota bacterium
GTGGGCGCCCCCGGTTTCCAACCTGACGGTGGTGGAACCTGGGCCTGAGAGAACGGTCGCGGAGCTCGATGTTGAGACGATTCTCAGCAATGTTGACACTGTTTTGGCCAATAATTGATCAAATTTCGTCCCAATTCTCAAAAATCTTGATTTGGAATGCATCGTGCGTGCCAAATCTTAAGTAGAGTCAGGTAAGGAAGTTTCATCAGATGGCGGACGAGAAGTATCACGATATTCCCGCGCACTGCCCGATCACCGGGGAGCCGCTGTATGTCAGCGAGCTGACCTCCGAGAAATCGGGCATTGTGATTCGCGGTAAGTTCCAAGTGCCCCGCGCGGCCGGCTTGGATGCGGATCAACAGAAGTTTTTGGAAGTTTTTTTGAGAGCCCGAGGCGTGATCAGCACGATGGAGAAAGAGCTCGGGATCAGCTATCCCACGGTTCGAGCGCGGGTGGATTCTTTGCTCCATGCGCTCAACTTGGAGCCCTACAAGAACGAAAAGCGCGATGAGCATCGTGCGGAAACCAAGCGACAGATTCTGCAGCAGCTTGAATCGGGTGAGATCACGCCGCAAGAAGCCAAGCAACGACTGAAAAGGACAGGAACGGAGTGAAAGAGGAAATTCGACGAATTATGCAGTTGGTGAAGGATGGAAAGCTTTCACCCGAAGATGCGGCGGAACTGATCGAGGCGTTCGAAGAATCCCCGGACGAAACCGCTCCGGTCGATGATCTGGAAGAAGCGGCGGCAGCTGTCGATGCGGAGGTTCCTCCGGTTGAAGAGCCAGCAGCGGCAGGAGCCGGCAAGAAATCGAGCGACCCGTTTGCGAAGCTCGTGGAGTCGATTGAGAAGATCACCAACGATGTCGCGAAAGGCGTCAATTGGAAAGATGTCGCTGACCAAGTTCGCGAAGGCGTGAACAAGGGAGTGGATGCGATCAAGCAGGCCGCCGACGAGGCCCGTCAGGGCAAGGGGCCGTTTGGAGTGGTGTTCAGCCATCACACCGTTCGCACGGTGGAACTTCCGCTGAGCGTTCCGGAAGGGAAACTCTTCCGTATCGAAGGCCATACCGGCGACGTGAAGATCGAAGGCGGATATGACATCGGTGCGGTGACCATTGACGCGACCTTCCGGGCTTACAACACTGAAGAGGCAGAATCAGCGGCGGAGCGGTACACCCCGCTCCTCGAAGAAACCGCCGATGCGGTAACGCTTCGCCAGCCCGAGGGGCATGGCGTGAGCGCGGACGTCACGGTGAAGCTGCCGAAGGGAACTCCGGTCAATGTTCGAATCCAAACTGGCGACTGTGTCGTGACCGGAACCCATGCCTCGGTGAAGGTCGAGTGCAGCAGCGGGGACATTCGCGTCCGGGAAGGCGCGGGCGCGATTGAGTTGCGCACGGTGAGTGGAGATATTCGGCTGAATGACTGCGCGAGTTCGAGCGTCACTCTGGAGACGAAGTCGGGAGACGTGATTCTCGACAAGACCGACGGCTCGACCACGGTTCGTACGGCAAGCGGCGATGTGACGGCCTATCAGTTTTCGGGGCGGAATCTCAGCATCGAGGCGGCCTCGGGTTCCATCACGGCGGATTTGGCGACGCCGGTTGTCGGGAACGTGAATATCCGGACGGTCAGCGGAGATATTTCTCTGATGACGCCGGACGGAAATGATGCTCGGGTGACGCTTTCGACGCTTCGCGGGGATGTGAACTGTGCGGTTGAACTGGCCGATCTCACCGAGAGCGGCAGCAAGATCACGGGTCGCCTCGGTGAAGGCTCGGGTGTGATTGATGTCAGCGCGGTGAACGGAGACGTGAGCTTCAATTTCCGCGACGCGACAGTTGGTTAGCCCTGCTTCTGGCTCAAGTAGAACCGGCTCCTGGATCAGATCCAGGAGCCGGTTTGTTTTGCGTAAGGCAGAACTTACTTGCGCTTGCGTCGGAGCGCCACGGCCACGATGCCGAGAGCGGCGAGGGTCGCTGGCTCGGGGACGACCTCGATGGTTGGGTTGTTCGACGAGGGAAGCCAGTGTTCGTCGCCCCGGAAGAACCCTCCATAAACCCCTCCCCGAGCATCATAAACGCCGGGCGCGGTGCTGGCCCGCACCGTGTAGAAGCTATGGGCTCCGGTGAAGGATTCACCAGCGCTCAGAGCCAAGCCCCCCAGCCAAGGCGTGCCGGCAAAGTTGAACGCAAAGTCCATGTTCTCGTAGGCGGAACCAGCTCCGCCGTTCGTGAAGAGACCATCGGTCACGATAGAACGCCCTGTTGTATTGGTGATCGACATGCTGATGGTCGTCTGATCGCCGACAGGTCCGAGGACACTCGGGCTCGCAGAGGCCGTGAGATTGGGCGTGAATGCCTGAACCACTTCAACCGTGTAGGAGAAGTTGTGCAGGACATCATTGGAGCTGCTCGTCTCGCCGCCAATCAGCGCGACATCGAAACTATAAGTGCCGAGCGCGACTGCGGAATCTACGTCTCCGCCTCGTACCGCAAAATCGAAGTCAAAGAACGTGCCGGTGGGAATCAGGTCGCCTAGCGTGTAGTCGAAGTTGAGCGAGGCAAAGTCGGTGCTGAAGCCCAGCGCAGGATCCCAACCCGATCCGGTCGTGACATTCACGGCGTTCAGATACAGAGCCGGATCTGAGGCATCCCGGAAGATCGTCGCGCCGAAGCGGGTAGAGCTCGTGAACAGATTGGAGGTGTCCTTGAGCGCAGACTTGGTGCTGGCGCCTTGGAAGAACGAGTTGTCGGCCAGGGCCGTGGGAGCAAAGAATACGCCCGTGAGGGCAAGCAAAAGAAGACGGTTAACTTTCATAAGTTTCCTCTCAATCTCCAGTATAAGCACGGGTTCGTGTAAGGTGGGGAAAAGTGGGTGAAATTTTAACAATTTGCATACAGATGGCCCAGACGGAGGGATCGGAGGCGTGGGTGGATGCGTGGGCGGAGGCGACTCCAGTAAACTGCGGAGCACGAATGGCCGAGTACATCACCAGCGTGGGCATGGAAGTCCACGCCGAGCTTTTGACCAACAGCAAAATGTTCTGCCGATGCGAGGTCGGCTTTGGCGGGATGCCCAACACCAGGGTCTGCCCGATCTGTATCGGACTGCCGGGGACTCTGCCGGTGCCGAATCGCGCGGCGGTCGAGATGGTCATCAAGACGGCTCTCGCGCTGAATTGCACGGTTCCGGTCGATTCGGTCTTCCATCGCAAGAACTATTTCTATCCCGACCTTCCTAAGGGATATCAGGTGAGCCAATACGGGGAAACCAATCCGATTGGCTACAACGGCTATCTGGAGATTCCGGATGGCAAGGGTGGAACGAAGAAAATCCACATCCGTCGCGTTCACTTGGAAGAGGACACGGGCAAGTTGATGCACCTCCCCGGCGGGGGAAGCGGCGTGGACTATAACCGCGCGGGCGTTCCTCTCATGGAGATCGTCACCGAGTTTCCGCCGGACATCGAAGGGCCGGAGGATGCTCGGAACTATCTGGTTCAACTTCGGGCGCTGCTGCTCTACTTGGGAGTCTGCGATGGCAAGTTGGAGCAGGGCTCGATGCGCTGCGAACCCAACATTTCCGTGCGACTTGTTGGTTCGGGAACCTACGGAACCAAGACGGAGATCAAAAACCTCAACAGCTTTAAGACGGTGCAGATGGGCATCGAGTTTGAGGGCAAGCGTCAGGCCGAGGTGATCGAGAGCGGGGGCACGGTAGTGCAGGAAACTCGCGGTTGGAACGAAGCCACGAACACGACCTTTTCGATGCGGGTGAAGGAATCTGAGGCGGACTATCGTTACTTCCCGTGCCCGGATCTGATTCCCATGGAGTTTGCTCGGGAGTATGTCGAATCGATCCGGGCGACTCTGCCTGAGTTGCCGTTGGCGAAGCTCAATCGGTATCTCAAAGATTTTGGCTTGAGCGAATACGACGCTGGTGTTCTGGTTTCCGAACAATATTGGGCGGAGTTCTTTGAAGAGTGCGTCGCCCAGGGGGCTGATCCCAAGCTGGCTTGCAACTGGATGAACGGCGACTTCGCACGTCTCCTGAATGAGAGCGGTCAGGTCGGACTGGTGAGTGCGGACGAGTATGACGGCAAGCCCGCGAGCAAAATTCGTCCTCGTCATCTGGTGGAGCTCATTAAGATGATTGGAGAAGGCACGATCAGCGGCAAAATCGCCAAGACGGTCTTCGAGGAAATGTTTGTCAGCGGGGAATCGGCGGCGGCAATTGTCGAGGCGAAGGGTCTCACCGTCATCAACGACGACTCCGCACTCGTCGCGATCATCAATCAGGTGCTTGATGGCAACGCTGGGCAAGTTCAGCAGTATAAGGAAGGGAAGGAGAGCCTGATCGGGTTCTTTGTCGGTCAAGTGATGAAGAATTCCGGCGGGCGCGCCGACCCTCAGAAGGTGCAGCAACTCCTGCGAGATGCTCTGGGACAACGATGAAAAACTGGTTCGGGAACCTGACTGTGATTGGCATAGCCCTCGGGTTGATCGCCAGTGCGTCGGCCCAAGAGGTTGGGTTCGAGGGTCCGGAGCCGAAGCGGACTCCCGGCACGCTCGCTATTCTAGCTGCGATGCAAGGCCGGTTGTCCGATCAAAAGGATGTTTGGTTCGAGCAGGGCGACTTCCCAGCATGTCTGCAGGTTTTGAAGTTCGAAGTGGAGTGGCGTCCGTGGGACTACGGCCGGGTCACTGACCTGGGTTGGATGTACGGGAACATCGAGCGCAAGGATCTTGAGCTTGCGACCTTCAATCGTTTTCGCGCCAAGTTTCCGAACGAGCCAGAGGCAGCCTATCCGGAGGCTGAGTTCTACTTCCGGCACCGCGCCTATCTACCGGTGGTCATCCTGTTGGAGCCGACCATTCGGCTTCCGAAAAAGCCGCACGCAAACAGTTTCCGACTCCTGGCCAATGCGTACGATCGCATTGGGATGTGGCCCCAATCGCTCCGAACGTGGGAGGAGTACCTGAAGCTCGCCCCCGACGATGCTGCGGCGATTCGCAATCGGGATCGAGTTCGCCAGAAAATTGCTGATTCCGCCAAAGGCTAGTCAGGATTTAACACTGGAATCCTCCAGCATCGCGCGAAGTTTGCCGATACCAACCCTAGAAACATTGCGAGGATCGCTCGTTCGAAGCGCTCATGCTGGTGGATAGTTGCATCATCGAGATCAAGGCAAGCCCGAAGGCGGCCCAGAATCGGATCTCCATTGATGCTCAGGGCACCATTCGTGTAGCGGTGACGGCGGCTCCCGCAAACAATGAGGCCAACCGCGCGGTGATCGAACTTCTTGCCAAACATCTCGGTGTAGCGAAATCTCGTCTCGAAATCGTTCGAGGCGAAACCGCGCGTGCAAAGTCGATCCGAGTGGAGGGCTTGGCCGAAGAAGCGGTTCGCGCTCTGCTGGGGGGCACGCAGTAATGCAGGAAAAGGGAAGCAACGTCCGCCAACTTGACTGGGAAGACATCGACCCGAATGCGATGTTTGGCGCAGGAGAAGTCCTGCGCAATGCCCCGTTTTGGCGTCGCCCGCTGTTCATTGTGGGGTGCTATCTCATTGCCGCCTGTTTGTTCGGATTCGGCATTTTTGCCAATCGAAAGGCGAGCGATACGCGCGAAGCGGCCCGGCTTCTTGCTGAATTTTCTTCCTCGGTCGCCGAACTCGAAACTTTGCCCGAGCCGACCCAGCTCGAATGGATTCTGAAAGGGAAAGCCGGATTCCAGCTCTCGGAATCAACGGTTCGCACCGCTGATCCTCGGGTCGCTCGGCATGTCGGCGAGATTTGGACGGCGGTTCGGCGGGATGCTTTGCTTCCCAAAGTAGACACCGAACTCCTGCGCCGAGCCAAGCGAGAGTCCGATCAGGCCGCGCGACAAGTTTTCACTCATTCTGGCCTGTGGCTCTCGCGGGAATCGGCGGCGCAATCGGGGACGATGGCATCGCTGCTCGTTTGTCTTGTGGTGACTTTGGTGGCGATTAGTCGCCGGAGCACGACTCTGGTCGTGCAGAGTCTGATGAACGGGCCTCTGACCAACGCCCGGACTCAGACCGAATCGAAGGATCGTACGATTTCGATCAACGAAGAGCTCGTTTCGATTTTGCCTGCGGCGGTTTGCCATTTTCAGGCGGACGGCAAGCTGATTTCCTGGAGTCCGGATCTTGAACAGGTGCTCGGGAAGAGCCGCGATGCTTTGAGCGGGGCAAAGTTTGTCGAAGCGTTTGGCTGGCACGAGATTGGTGAGGTCGCCAAACCCACCATGTACCGGCTCTTTGCTGGCGAAATCGTGGAGGGTGTCCAGTGGAAGTACCGACACCCGAGTGGCGAGGAATTGATTCTCTCAGCAAAACTAGTGCCGATCAAAACCGCCCTGGGGGGCGTAGACTCGGCCCTGGCGATGATCGAGGATCACACGATGATCCGTCGCCAGCAGGTGCTGCTCGCCGAAGGCGATGCGACCCGGCTCGCGATTTTGAGCGCCTTGCCCGACTCGCTGTTCCGAGTTGATTTGAGAGGGCATCTGCTGGAGGTCCATGACAACGCGTCGCTTTTTGGCGATAACGCCCAAAGACTGCTCGGCACGATTTGGCAAGACGAAATCAGTCCCGATCTCTACGCGATGTTCCAAGAAGCGGCGAAACAGTGCCGTCTCCAGCGCCGACCGGTCACGTTTGAATACGAAGGTCTGGTGGTGGGCAGGAACCTGTCGTTGGAAATCCGGCTGACAATGTGTGGCCCCACCGATATTCTGATCATCTTCGCCGATTTGGCGGATCGTCGCCGGGCTCTGGAAGCAGAGACACGCAGCGAGGCCAAGTTCCGCGAGATCATCAACGGCAGCGCGGATACTTTGCTGATGCTGAGCGACGATGGTGTCATCAAGTTTGCGAGTGCTTCGGTTGCCGAAATGATCGGAGTGCCGGCATCTGCTCTCACCGGAGATTCGATCTTGCGTCTGGTGGACGCTCAAGATTCGACGAATGCCGAGGGTGAGCTCAGCGAGTTGGCAGCTCATGCTCGGGGAATTGCCAAATTCAGACTCAACTTGCGCCACGCCAGCGGGGAACTGGTTCCGGTGGAAGCGCACGCGCGGAATCTGCTGGGAGTGGACATGATCGACTGCATCGTGATGAGCGTTCGGGACATGACGGATCAGGTTCGTCTGGAAACCGAATTGTCTCAGCGTCTCCACGAAATGGAGGCGATCAACGAGCGGCTCCGCGTTTCGGTCGAAACGGACTCCCTCACGGGATTGAAGAACCACCAGTCGTTGCTGGAATATGTAAAGGCGGCCGCCGACTTTGTCGCTCAAGGCGGATTGATCAGCGCCGTGCTCTTCGACATTGACGACTTCCAGGCCTTGAACCAGAAACGTGGTTACAGCTTTGGGGACGACGTGCTTCGTCAGTTCGGGAAGGCGATCAAGGCATCAAGCCGAGACTACGACCTCGCTGGTCGATACGGGGCGGAAGAATTTGTGTGGCTGCTGCCGGAGGCCGAGCTTGATATTGCCCAGCGACGGGCCGAACAGCTCTGCGCGAAGCTGGAAGCAGAGACCGGTGGTGAGGTGAAGGTCTCCCTTGCCGTGATCTCGGTGGAAGCGGGACAAACGGCAGACGAGCTCCTTGCGTGCCTCCAGTTCCAGTTGAGCGTGGCACGAGGGCAGAGCCGACGGGATCAGCGAGCCGCTTAAGCCTCTTCGCGTCGATCCAGTGCCTCGCGGCGCTCCGCAACCTTCTCCAAAACGGCCGACTTTTGCTCATTCGTGAGGTTAGGCCAGGCCATGATTTCTTGCAGCGTTCGGAGACAACCCTCGCAACGATCAACGCTGTCCAGACGGCAAATCCGAACACAGGGAGACGCAACCTCGGTTCGGCTTTCAGTCATGAATATTCATACGTTTCAGAGCGGTGGACATTTTACGAAAGGCTACACAGTGAGCCGATAGACTTCAATTGGCAACTGATGCCCTGGCAACCGTACGGGCATCCCCCTCACTCTGTTCGGTAGAATCGCCCCGTCATGAGAAGGGTCGCTTTTCTTGCTTTTGTCGTTGGTGCGCTCGCTGGTTCGGCGTTCGCCGCAGAGACCACGGGTTGGAAGGGTTCGATTGATGCGAGCCTCAGCTTTGTGGAAGGGAACCGGAACACCGATTCCGTGCTCATCATTGGGAAGATGAAGCAGGTCGGCACGAATGATCGAAAGATTGTCGATGGCCTGTATAACTTCAGCCGCCAAACCAACAACCTCGGAAACTTCGAGACTTCCACCGATCTTTGGTCCCTGGGCGGACGATACGAGCGCGATTTTGGCAACAAGTCGTTTTGGTATGTCAGTGCTCGGTTCGACCGCGATGGAGTGAATGATCTGAACCTGCGACAGGTCTACGGTGCCGGTCTGGGTTACACGATGTTCGCCACTGACGTGAGTACGTGGCGAATCAGCGTTGGTGCTTCGCAGGTGTTGGAAGACTATCAATCGGGCAACACCGATTACTTCGGTCTCCAAGCGACCAGCGACTACACGCGGCAGCTGGATGCCAAGCTGAGCCTGGAGCACAGCTTCCTCTACGTGCCGAACGTGGACGATTTTGAGGACTACTTCTTCGTGAGTTCGCTCGGTCTGAGCTATAAGCTCAATGAGCGCATGAAGGCAGGATTCCGATGGATTGTCAACTTCGATGCCACGCCGAGTGCTGGTTCGCGCAAGCAAAATCGAACCTACGCATTCACTCTGGGCTACAGCTTCTAAGCCGAGTTAGAACAGAGAGCCTTGAGGCGGAGTCGGGAATTCTTCCTGGCTCCGCTTTTCTGTAGGGCTCGGTCTTGGAGGAGCTTTGAGGGACGATTTGGCCGGCAGTTGCTGGGACATCCAGCGGTGGCCCATGGCCTTCAGCATCCGTTCGGATTCCTGATAAGTTGGGCAAAAGCGGGCCACCACAGCCCAGAACCGAGAAGAGTGGTTCATCTCCTTGCGATGAGCGAGTTCGTGGATCACCAGATACTCGATCACGGAGGGAGGGGCCATCCAGAGTCGCCAGTTGAGTGAGATCGTGCCCCGATGCGAGCATGATCCCCATCGGCTCTTTTGATTTCGCACGCGCACTTCGCCAACCGAGACCTGCATGACCTCGGCGAGCCGACGCACGAGTGGCTCCGCTTCGGCCACGGCCACGCTGTGGATCCAGAGAAGGGCCAGGTCTTTGTCGCCGAGCGGGTGGTTCTGGGGGAGCACCAGCGTGTGACGCTCCTCTTCATAGCGCGGGAACTCCACCGGTCCGCGCTCGATCCCAAGCTCGACGCCCAGGTACCAGATCGAATTGGAGTTGGCCAGGCGTGCCAGCTCTCCCGCTCGGAGTCCGGCGACCTCCAGCCACGGCTTGGCACTCTCAAGAAACGCGAGAATTTCCCCCTCGGGGCATCGCATGGGGAGGGCGAGTTCGACCCGCTGCTCCCGGACGCGGAGGGACATCCGGCGTCGGCGCGGGTGGCGAACCACCGGGATTTCCAGCGGCCCGTGCGATAGCTCCACCGAGTAAGATTGCCGCTTACTCTTGCCGAGGCTCCACTTCATGGTCAGTCGAGATCGAATTCCGCAAGGATCGGAGCATGGTCGCTGGGTTTTTCTCGCAGGCGCACATGTTCGTCCACCCAGACCCGTTCGCACTTGGATTTGAGGGCCTCGCTGGCATAGATATGGTCGATGCGCCAGCCGAGCTTCCGCTGCACACTGTTCGGAAGCCGAAAATCCCAGAATGTGTAGTGCCCCGGGCCTTGGGTTTGCTGGCGGAAGACATCCGTCCATCCCCAATCCACGATCCGCTCCAGCCGAGCGAACTCATCGGGATGGTGGCCGACGTCGCCGACGTGGCGTTCCGGCTCATAGACGTCTTCGGGCTTGGGGGCGATGTTGATGTCGCCGAGCCAGATGATCTTGTCGCTGGTTGAACCTAAATCACGGCAAAACTTGCCGAAATGTTCGAGCCAGGCCATCTTGTATTCCCACTTGTCACCACCGACTTTGGTGCCGTTGGGGACGTAGGTGTTGATGATCTGGACCCCGTCGATCACCGCGCGGATGATGCGGCAATCGGTCGGCCAGGCCTCATCTCCGAAGCCCGTTTCGACATCGGAAATGGGAGATCGGGAGAGGATCGCGACCCCGTTGTAGCTCTTTTGTCCGTGGATAGAGATATGGTATCCGAACGGTTCTAAGTCAGCGAAGGGGAAAGTGCCGTCCTCCACTTTCGTCTCTTGCAGAGCCACGACGTCAGGATTTGCCTCCTCCAGCCACTCGATCAGCCGCGGCATACGGGCGCGAACCGAATTCACGTTGAAAGAGGCAATCTTCATGGCAGGCAAGGAGATTACCTGCCGGAACTGCCTTCCGCCCAGCGGAGTAAAATCGGGTTGTGGACGGGCGGCTGCACCCAGAGGGAATCAAACGCGATCAGCTCACCTTTGTGCTTTCGCGCGAGGATCTGGTGCGCACTGCCGTTCGGATTGACCGGTGCCTGCTGTGTCGGAACACGGGAGTGAACGAAGCGGGGCTATGCCTCGTTTGCTGGCCCACGCTTTCGGCCGCAGAACAATCGCTTGCCGACCGCTGGACGATGGGGGCCCCGTCGTAAGTCTGTGGCTGGTTGGCTCTTTCTAGGATTTCTGATCGCCGCGCTGGTTGGCCTGCTCGTCTGGCGATGGGCAAACGGCAAACGAACGGCGGGATATCTTGCTTTCACAGAGTATTGGGTCTATACCGATCAGCTCAAGCTGCCTCCCCAAGAGCAGTTGATGGATCGGATGATCAGTGCGAATCCCCACAATCGCCGGGGATCGGCGTGCATTGGGGCACGGGAAGGGATGCTGTTCACCGATGTTCGGGTGCATCTGGCGGTCGCGCTTCGGGAGAAGAACCCGACTCAGTTTCGCCCCGATTTGTTTGACGAGGACGTCGAGCCGACGAAGGAAGTGCTGGATGAACTCTCATCGTGCTCGGCTCTGGTCAAGGTTCGCTATGCCAGCGAGGCCAAGCTCAACGACTTCCGGCATCTGCAGTTTATCCCCCACATGACCGACGCGATCAGCGAATTGATGAACGGTCGCGTGGTGTTTGATACGGTTGCCGAGAAGCTTTTTCTCGCCGAGGAATTTCGCGAAATCCTCGCGAAGAATGGTCAAATGGAGCGGCCCGATGCCCACATCCGTGTGGTGTGGAAGCGCGAGCCGGAGGGGGCCTTCGCCCAGACCCTGGGCTTGAGAAAGATCGGCAAGCCGGAGATCCGCACGGCGCACCAGGAAGAGGATCAGCAAGTCCTCATCACGGGGATCCTCATGAGGCTGGCCTTTCACCTCTTTCGGAAACCTGATGAAGAGGGGCCGTTTGAGTTCGATGAGTTCGGCGATGTCTTCGTCTGCGAACTCGGCCCCATCAAAGATGGCGTCCAATCGGTCAGCATGAAGCGCAGGCGGACGCTCTAGATGACCAGTATTCGATTGATTCCCTGTCTCGATATTCGGGATGGTCGCGTGGTGAAGGGCACGAACTTCGTGGGAATCCGCGATGCGGGCGATCCGGTCGAACGGGCCAAGTTTTACGACGAGCAAGGGGCCGACGAGCTGGTCTTTTTAGACATCACCGCCAGCCATGAGGGCCGGGCTACCGTAATTGACCTCGCCGAGCGCGTGGCGGAGCAGGTCTTCATTCCGTTCACCGTGGGTGGTGGTCTGCGCACCGTGGATGACATGCGCCAGGCTCTGCTCGCCGGTGCTGACAAGGTGAGTCTGAACTCCGCCGCCGTGGCGAATCCTGGCCTGATCCGCGAGGCCGCCGAGAAGTTTGGCGCGCAATGCGTGGTGGTGGCGATCGATGCCAAGCGACAGGGCGATCACTGGGAAGTTTTCACTCACGGGGGTCGCACGCCGACCGGGATCGATGCGATCGAGTGGGCGAAGCAGGCAGTCTCACTCGGCTCGGGCGAAATCTTGCTGACGAGCATGGATGGCGACGGCACGCGGTCCGGTTATGATCTCGCTCTTACGCGAGCGGTCAGTGAGGCCGTTGGCGTTCCAGTGATCGCGAGTGGAGGCGCGGGGAACGCCCAGCACATGATTGATGCCGTGACGGAAGGGAAGGCCGACGCCGTTCTCCTCGCAGGGATCCTCCACGACGGAGTGACGAACATCGAAAAACTCAAATCCGAAATGCGAGCCTCCGGGCTTGTGATTCGCTGATTCCCACGGATTGATGTTCCAAAAAAGGCCCTCGCCACACGGGCAAGGGCCAATTTCATTCAATCACGGGGAAGGATTACTTCCGTCGTCGTCGGGCCGCGACGGCAGCCACTCCAAGACCGAGAAGCGTCATGGTTGCAGGTTCTGGCACGGCGCCGTATTGGATGTGATCTACCTCAATGCCACCGGCGCCGGACTGGCTGATGAGCACGCTTCCGATGCCGCCTGGATTCACCCAACCGTAGAATCGATCTTCATCGGTTTGTCCAGTGACTCCGCCTGTCGCGTGATTGCCCGTGATGACGCCCAGCGAGACGCCCGCACCGTCGAAGGCTTCGAAGCGGATCGTGCCGCCGGAGTTTCCGTCGGTCCAAACGAGGCCAGCGTGGGTGGGGAGGGTGCCGTAGGTTCCGCTGCTGAAGGTGAATCGGATCCCATTGACTGAGTTGTTGTGAAAGAAAGAATTGCCGTCTCCGCCATCTCCGTCAATAACGCCGTCGTCGCCATCGACGGAGTCACGGAGGTTGCCGGTCGAGAGCACGGATCCTACCGAAGCCGTGACCCCCGGGGTGTTGAGGAATCCATCCTCGAGATCATCGAGATAGAACTGGCCGTTGCTAAACAGTGAAGACCACGGGCTATCGGAAGCCTGAAGGTAGGGAGTCGGCCCGACCTGGGCCGAGGCGACCGACGAGAGCGCAACGAGGGAAACGATGGAAAGAAGGGAATAGCCTTTCATAGATTTGCTCCTGAAACAATGATTCTATCGACGGCATCATTACAGCTTCATTACGAATGCGAGAAGTTAGTGCCGGAAGAACCATAATGCACTCAGCATGGAGCAGTCGGTGGAGCGCGAGATTCGGGTCGAATTGATCCCGGCGCCGTCGATTTTTGTGACAGGGCATGGTAAGTCGGTGAGCCCCAAGGGCCTCGGAAGGGTCTTGCTCTTTTTGGTGTTTCTGCAGGGGGCCAGCATCACTCGGGCCGACATGGCTCGACTCCTTTGGCCTGGAGAAGTCGAAGAGGTTGCTGCCAATCGACTGCGGGTCTCGCTGAACCGCCTCAAGGCTCTGGTTGGCAATGCCCTGATCGCGAATCGCCGCAGTGTCCGACTCGCCGGGATTGGGGTGACCGTCGATCTCTGGGAGTACGAGACGAGTCTGATAGAGGCACTGGACGAAGTGGACCCCGAGCACCAGATGGTGATGCTCTCCGCTCTCGAAGGAGCCATCCGATCCGCTCACTGGAGGAGCTTTACCGAACTTGATCCCGCTGGAGCGCTCAAGAGGTGGGACGAAACCTGTCGCAAGTCCCTCCGGCGCATGGCGGAGATCGCCACAAAGAACCTGGACTGGGATTCTGTTGATCTCGTCTGGCAGCTGATGCGGGATCGAGGCGATCTCGATGTCCTCCTGAGCGAAAGATACTTGGATGCGCATCATGCCCGAGGTTCGCTGGCCGAGGGGCTTCACGCCGTGAGGGGTGCCGCCGCAGCCTTCGGTCTCGAGCCAGAAGGCGAGCCCTTGCGAGCCCTGCGAACCTACAGCCAGACCCTCCAGGCATCCGGCGCACCAAGCAAAGGGCTTCAGATGAGCCACGCCCAGCTCCTCGGGAGCGCTCTCCTGAGCCAAGTCGAATATCATGCCGAGGCCCTGGCGCATCTGCTCGTGACGGAGGAAGTTCGGCTTCAGATGCAATCCGCTCCGGCCGAACAAGTGCAGATCCTGGACGAAGTGCAAGCTCGTCTGCCCAAGGATCACGATGCGTGGGCGGAGCTGGAGTACACCCGGCTCAACGCCTACCATACGCTTTACAATGCCGACAAAGTCATCGAGATCAGCGAGTCGCTGATTCAGCGAGAGTTGTCGCCCAACCGCGCCGCCGGAGCGTGGGGGTACTACTCGTTCTCGCTCTTCATCCACCGACGCTGGGATGAGGCGATGCACGCCTGCCGGGAGGCGCTCCGATATGCCGAGATGGATGACGCCGAGAATTTGCGCGAGTCCTTTCTCCTCATGGAAGGAGCGTACCTTTGGCATCTGGGAGAGGTCGAGGAAGCAAGGCGCATCTATGATTCGTTTCTGGAACGATATGCCGGCTCGACCGACCTCGTGCTTGGTGTCACTCATGCGGTGACTCACGGAAACTACGCGATCATCGAGCTTGTTTTTGGGGAGATTTCTGAGGCTCGTCGGCGCATCGACCTTGCCTATGCGGAGCGCAAAAGGTTCAACCTCACCCGGCATATGCCTGTGATCCTCTCGGTGATGGGGGTGGTCTATGGTCGCACGGGGGAGGTGACTCGAGGTATCGAGTTTGCCATTGAAAGCCTCAAGCTCACCTACGGTCGTGGATCAACCCGAGAGGGGCAGCTGAATATGGAGTGGGCGTGCGGTTTGCTCGTGCTTGGTGGGCTTCGTGCCGAGGCCCGTGCCGTGATGGACTGGGTCAACGCATGGCGGATTGAAACCAAGCACACCCGGTCGGTGTGCGAAGAAAAGTTCTATGCGTCGCTGGAGCTGAATGAGTTCGACAGCGCACCGCCCATGTTGACGGAGGGTGCCGACTACCGTCAGGTGATGGGATTCCTGATTAAATGCCTGAGACGCGTTCAGAAGAACGTTGCTCCTCTAGGCAATTAGCGGGCGTCACCCCTCTCTCCGGAACAAAATCACGGGAAGATGGAGCGGAATTGGTGGGCCCGGTGGGAGTCGAACCCACGACCAAGCGGTTATGAGCCGCCCGCTCTTACCCCTGAGCTACGAGCCCGCCAGAGGGTGAGAGTGTACCAGGGCAGGGGAAACTCCACTGCCCCGGTGAAGAATGCTAGCTCCCTGACCTCTGGTCGGTGATACTGAGCCCCTTGGGGGGTGCCACGGAAAATGTATCCTTGGCGATCGACTTCAGCGGGCGGATCACCGAGACATCGTCTCGGGTTGTGCCGGCTTGGAATCCGCCTCCGCCGCCCCCTTGGCGCAGATAGGTGACGCTGGAAATTTTGCCTTGCGTGATCCGGATTTGGATGTTCCCGGTGCGCTGGTGCATCAAGCCGACCACCTGGGTTCCTGCCTCGGTGGTGAGAGTGATTTCCCGATCCATGCGGATCCAATGCTTGAAGCCAGCTTCTCCAGCCAAGAGTTGGAGAAGGACGCCGCCATTTCCATCCGCTGCTTCGCGGGCGGCGGGAAGGGCGAAGGATTCGGGGGCCTTGCGGAGCACAACGCTCCCGCTTTGGGAAATCAGCATGGTGCTGACGGCATCGTTGACATAGGTGAAGGCACCGTCGCCCCAGTAGTCGCCGTAATTGACCCGAACCTTTTTGCCATCGGTGATGATTTGTAGGGCGCCTTCGAACTCGGGCTCTGGGCTGCCCGCGCTGAGAATGCCTCGTCTGGCCCAGATTTCCTTGGCACCGGGCTTGGCAAACTCCTTCACCGCGGCGGTCAGCACAGGGAGCCCCGACTGATCGAGCTTATCGTCGTCCTCCGTTGGTTTGGTCTGGAATCCAGCGGGGAAGAGAAGGGCGGTCAGAGCCACACACGCGCCAAGGTTCGGCATAGGAATCACTCTATTCTATGGCGAGGCGCTGGGTCAAGCGGAGGGCGTTCGCAGGGGGGCGTTTCTTCGTCACCAGGTGCCCTGGGTCTTCTGGGGTCGACGTCCAACCAGGGCACGGTTGCTGAGGCTTAGTGTTTGATTGAGACAGCAATATAGGATACCGTATTGCCGTTCTTGAACATCACATTCAGTAGTACATGCTTTTTGAGCATGTACTGGACAGTGCTACTATTGTTGACCTCGCCATCTGGGGTAACCATTCGCATCTTTCGCTGCATTTCGCGGGGGAGTTCGGAGAAGGAATATCTTCTGGTCTCGTCGACCCCGACGATATCGTAGCCGATCTTCTTCATCACGTTTTCCTCAAGGCGCCTTTGCTCGGCCAAAATCGGATCAAGAAATTCGAATATTGCCTTAGAAGCAGAATGAATCGACTCTATTTGTTCAGTCTCATGTTTTATCAGGCAAGCCCGAAGATTGATACTCTGTTTGGGGTGGTATGTGCTCTCTGCTCTGCGGGCCATGATCTGTTCCGCTTCAGCAGTGATATCGACGGGAGCAGCTTGCATCGTTTCCGTCCGCCGCTGAAACTCGGCGCTGGAAATCGGCTTAGTCATGCTGTGACCAAGATTCTCGCCTGTTCGACCGTCTATGAGATATGCCTCGCAGGTAAGCATGATGATGGCGTTTCGATTCGACGGTAACGCCGCACTCCCTCCCAAGCCAAAGTAGCTCAGCAGAAACCGTGCAGACTTAACGGACATCTTCGACAGATGGATGAGTCCACCTTCGCCAACAGCAGAGTCTAGCTCCCGCCAAAGCTGACGACGAGCAATGGCATCTGCGACGAGCCCCTCTGTAAGGTCAACTAGAATGGGTACACCTGAATCAGACGTTAAGAAAAGCCAGCCGTCTTCCTCCGCCCCACTAACCGCTAGAGTATCGCGAAGTCTGAAAAAAACCGGCTTCGAAACCTCAGCTTTGGATTCTTGCTTCGCGGCGGCAGTTGCGATAACGTAACCGAGTTCAAAGCGTGCAGGACGCGGCGTTTGAGCCTGCCCTAAGCTAGTAAGAGCGAACGTGAGTACGACGAGGACGGCTGGCAGTTTTCGGAGCATAGATTTTGAGAACTAGTCAAGTACGACTAACCGAAAGGAAGCGCCCGGCTCCAGAGTTCGCTTCGCCATCTCGCGAATATCGACGACGGTTGGTGACGATGAAAATCGCCAGCCCTCAGACCCGCGGTAAATGATCACGTTCCACTCCTCGCGGACTCTTCGCTCTCCTGATGGAACGAAGACTGATGCCGTCTTTACAACATCCGGATAGGGGTTAGTGAGAGTAGCAAACTCTGGGTTCCATGGGTGATTGGCTGTCGACCCCTTGACAACGTGCATATTCGTATACACCTGGGTAGTTGAGAATGTGATTGGGCCAGTTACCCAGTGGGTGAGTCCGTAATACCATGCTGCAGTCGGCGGATCCGGATCGATCCAGCTATGATCCAACGCGGATACCGGGGGAGGCGGTGCTTGAGGCGAGGCGAAGGCGCAGAGCGATAATGCGCAAGCGATAGCGGCGTTCTTGATGAGGGTTGCTCTCATATCAAATAAAAGCTACCCCCCCCCCCTTCGTGGCAGTCAAGAGAATTTGAAGAATATTTGTAAGTTTTTCAAGAAACCCTCCCAGCAGATTCAAACGCGCATCAGGTAAACCCACACCCGATGCGATTTCAGGAGCAGATTGTGCGGCAGACCCAGCGGGCTCTGGGGGATGTGTTGCGGGCGATTGAAGCACTGCCCGCCGACAAACAAGACTGGTCACCCGGCCCTCCGGCACGGTCCGCTCTGGCTCAGCTCCAAGAAATCGCCGTCGCGCCGGGGCTTCACAAGCTCCTGGTGCTGGGCGAAGAACTCTCGCCGCAGTTCCACATGAGCATCCAAGCCGAGGCCCGCAAGCTGACCACCGTGGCGGCGGCCAAAGAAGCTGCGCAAAAGTCCACGGCGGATCTGTGCGACCTCATCCTCAGCTTCCCCGATGACCAACTGGACAAGGAAGTCACCCTCCCCTTTGGCCCGGGAATGGTCTTTACACTCGCGGACATCTTGGGTCTGCACTACTGGAACATGACCTACCACCTGGGCCAGATCAATTACATCCAAACCCTGCTCGGCGACACGCAGATGCATTAGTTCCTTGTCGGGATCAGTCGGAGACAGGTGAATGATTCCCAGCGCAGAGGCATCGTGGCCGCATAGTCTCGGGCTGCCTCGGGTGTCTCAAAGCCGCACGCCCGCCATCGCTTTTCGAACAAGCGATGGATCGAAGCGCGCGCAAATTCGGGGAGATCAGCGGTTGACTTCGCCTTGGAATACCATGCTTGAGGCAGATTCCGAGCGATATCGGCATCCATCGCCGCGATTTCTTCCTCCGACTCTCTCACCCATTTCCGTAGAACCTGGACGCCTGCCTCCGCCTCCAGGGCACTTGCCGCCCGTCCAAAGGCGTGCACTTCCCAATCATGGGGCAGAATCGGGAGCAAGCTGGGCTCGATCATCGGTACGGTTCGCAGGAGGCCCGGGGGCACGGGATACAGAGCTCCATCCCGCGGGTAGTCCCCGGTCATCGTGAAAGAGATCCGTGGATTCTCGAGATTTTCGGAAAGCACATACCCGGGCAGCAGCGTCAGCTTGGCGTCACCCTTCAGGAGTTGGTCTGCGATTCCCGCGCCCATCCTGGCGTCGAAGTGCTGCATTTGAGCCTCTGTCAGCTTGGACAGATCCACGCTTCCATCAGGGAGACTCGCCTTGGTGATGGCACGCACGAAATCCAACATCCGGAGCCGTGCTGCAACGGAGGTGAGAGAAGTCGGAACGAGGATTCCCAAGCGCTCCGATGGCTCCCGAATGACCAGCCAATCGTGATACACGTGCCCCAAAGGAGCCGTACTGGAAACAACTCGGGCTGCGGCGAGCGCGGAGGGTTCACGAGCTTCTCGATCGCCAGATGGAGAAAAGAAGACCACCGGCGGCGGGCCCGAAACTTGGGCTGGAGCCACAAGGCTCATGAGCGCGAGGCCGAGGCTGACTGATGCTCTCATGGGCCCATAATATCCCAAGAGTGCCTTGGCGAGTGCCCCGATTTTCAGGTCATCTTGCGCAGAGGGATACAAATATATATGGACGAAAAGATTGAATCGCCAGAAATCGGCGGGCAAAGGGTGGCCCAGAGCGATCCTCGGGGGCTGGGGTGCACCCTGGCCGCGGCCGTTTTTCTGCTCGGCTGGCTGATTGTCGGGGCGTTTTACATGACCGGCCTGTTCCTGTCGGCGGGCGTTCAAGCGCGGTCGACTCTGGGGGGCGCGGCGTCGATGGGTCTGCTCCCCGGGATTGTCGCTGGCGGAATTGCTGGCGGATTTGTCGGGAGCATCCGAAGAAGCTCGGTGAAGTCGGGGATGATTTTCGGCTTTCTTACGCTTGTGGTGCCGTTGATGATCGCGGGTTATTTCACCGGAGAGCGCAATGTGATGACCCCCATCTTGGCGGTGGTAGGGTTCGGGATCGGCGGCTGGGCCATCCCACGGGTGATTTACAAGCTGCAAGATCGTCCGGCGAAGAAGAAAACGGGCAGCTGGGAAGACAATTTCTGACCCGAACGGCGCGGATCAGGACAGATGGTGGGCCCCTCCGGGGGCCTTTTTCATTTTCTCTGGGGCGGTTTTTGGGCGTTTTCGGGCCTCTGAGGACCACTCGTCCAGGTTCGGCGGCGAGAGGACCCGGTTCGGCAGGGACCTCGGGGGTGAATTTGAGGGACCGTTTTTGCCCCCAAAATTGCCTGCTCTTGTTGAGGTTTGAGCCTGATTCCTGTATGATGAAGAGAAGAGGCCTCCAGGAGCCCTGAGCCAGCGGGCCCAGTTTTCCGAAAAGTCCTTGGGGGGTCCTTGACACCCTGGGAGGGCACTGGTATAGTTTCTCTTCGCCGCTGGACGAAAAGTCAAGCAGGCGAGGCTGAAAAGCCAAGAGCATTTTGAAAGTCGCATAAGGGTTTGTGGACTGCGCGTAAAAGCACCGGAAGCTACTCAAATTGAGTAATTGCTTAGTGAGAAAAGCTTAAGAGGGTGCATGGTGAATGCCTAGGGACAAGTTGCCGAAGAAGGACGTGCAAGCGACGAAACGCTGCGGGAAGGCGCAAGAAGCCGATGATCCGCAGATATCCGAATGGGGAAACCCGGCGAGGGTAACGCCTCGTCACCCACTCCTGAACACATAGGGAGTGAGGAGGGCACCTGGTGAACTGAAACATCTTAGTAACCAGTGGAAAAGAAATCGAAGAGACTCCGTAAGTAGCGGCGAGCGAACGCGGACCAGCCTAAACCAGTCGGCTTGCCGGCTGGGGTTGTGGGGCATCCACTATTTCTCCCTAATTCTGGGACGGGCGTGAATAACGATTCGCACCCAGAATTAGAGAGAAATAGAAACGAAGACTAGAAAGATATAGAGGAAGAGCGTTGGAAAGCGCTCCCATAGAGGGTGATAGGCCCGTACTCAACATATCAATCAGATTCAGGATGTACCCGAGTAGCGCGGAGCACGAGGAATTCCGCGTGAATCTTCCCGGACCACCGGGAAAGGCTAAGTACGACTTGTCACCGATAGTGTATCTAGTACCGTGAGGGAAAGGTGAAAAGCACCCCGGGAGGGGAGTGAAATAGTTCCTGAAACCATGCGACCCACAAACAGTTGGAGCCCTATGTTCAGAGCAATCTGAACCTGGGTGACAGCGTGCCTTTTGCAGAATGAGTCTGCGAGTTACTGGTACCGGCAAGGTTAAGTGGTTCAGCCACGCAGCCGGAGAGAAATCGAGTCTGAATAGGGCGTCAAGTCGGTATCAGTAGACCCGAAACTGCGTGATCTTGCCATGGTCAGGTTGAAGTGAAGGTAACACTTCATGGAGGACCGAACTCATTGACGTTGAAAAGTCTCGGGATGAACTGTGGTAAGTCCGGTGAAATGCCAATCGAACGCAGAGATAGCTGGTTCTCGCCGAAATGCATTGAGGTGCAGCGTATCGTGTTGTCATGTGGAGGTAGAGCACTGAATGGGCTAGGGGGCTTACCCGCTTACCGAACCCAACCAAACTCCGAATGCCATATGATTAACGATGCAGTGAGACTGCGAGCCATAAGGTCCGTGGTCAAAAGGGAAACAGCCCAGATCGACAGCTAAGGTCCCTAAGCGGTGGTTAAGTGTGAAACGATGTGGAAACGCGTAAACAGCCAGGAGGTTGGCTTGGAAGCAGCCATCCTTTAAAAAGTGCGTAATAGCTTACTGGCCGAATGTGTTTCCGCGCGGACAATGTAAGGGGGCTTAAACCACCCACCGAAGCTTCGGGATTGATGTAAATCAATCGGTAGGCGAGCGTCGTGCATGCAGTGAAGCTTGAGCGTAAGCACAGGTGGAGCGTGTACGAGTGAGAATGCAGACACGAGTAGCGATTATAGAAGTGAGAATCTTCTACGCCGAAAACCTAAGGTTTTTCCGGCTATGTTCGTCAGACGGAAGTAAGGCGGTCCTAAGGCCAGGCCAGAAGGCGTAGCCGATGGACAGCAGGTTGATATTCCTGCCCCGGTACAAGTGCGAAAGATGACGCTTCGTGATAACCCAGACACACCGTTGGTTGTTGTGGACCGCGCCCCTCGGGGCAGAGTCGTTGGGTTTGATCGGGGCCGCGAAAAACTCTGGAGCTTCAGCTTGTATCGACCGTACTGTAAACCGACACAGGTAGGTGAGTCGAGGAGACTAAGGCGTTCGGGAGAACTCTCGTTAAGGAACTAGGCAAATGGGCCCCGTAACTTAGGAATAAGGGGCGCCCTCTTCGGAGGGCCGCAGCAAAGCAGCCAAGGCGACTGTTTACCAAAAACACAGGTCTCTGCTAAGGTGAAAACCGATGTATAGGGGCTGACACCTGCCCAATGCCAGTAGATTAATCGGAGTTGTTAGGGGTAACCCAAAGCATCGAAGTGAAGTCCTGGTGAATGGCGGCCGTAACTCTAACGGTCCTAAGGTAGCGAAATTCCTTGTCGGCTAAATACCGACCCGCATGAAAGGTGTAACGACTTTGGCACTGTCTCAACGAGAAGCCCGGTGAAACTGTAGCGCCCGTGAAGATGCGGGCTACGCGTAGTAGGACGAAAAGACCCCGTGGAGCTTTACTACACCTTCAGATTGCTGTTTGGGTGTGGATGTAGAGTGTAGGTGGGAGCTTCGGCAACAATGGAACACCACCCTTCTACATCTGGACAGCTAACCTGATCCATTATCTGGATTGGAAACAGTCTGTGGCGGGTAGTTTGACTGGGGCGGTCGACTCCTAAAAGGTAACGGAGTCGTACAAAGTTGCACTCAGGCTGGTCGGAAATCAGCCGTTGAGCGTATAGGTATAGAGTGCGATTGACTGTGAGACAAACAAGTCGAGCAGGGACGAAAGTCGGTCTAAGTGACCCTCTGATTGTGCGTGGGCACGTCAGGGTTCAACGGATAAAAGCTACCCCGGGGATAACAGGCTGATCTTGCCCGAGCGCTCACAGCGACGGCATGGTTTGGCACCTCGATGTCGGCTCGTCGCATCCTGGGGCTGCACAAGGTCCCAAGGGTTCCGGAGTTCACGGATTAAAGCGGCACGCGAGCTGGGTTCAGAACGGCGTGAGCCAGTTCGGTCTCTATCCACTACGCGCGGAGGAAATTTGAGAGGGGTCGCTCTTAGTACGAGAGGACCGGAGTGAACCGACCTCTGGTGTACCAGTTGTACCGCCAGGTGCATACGCTGGGTAGCCACGTCGGGTTGTGATAAGCGCTGAAAGCATCTAAGCGCCAAGCACGCCTCAAGATGAGATTTCCCACCGAAAGGGTAAGGCCCCATGAAGACTACATGGTGATAGGCCGGATGTGTAAGCACAGTAATGTGTTGAGCTGACCGGTACTAATTGGCCGAGGGCTTACAACTAAGTCTTTCCGGTGCTTTTACACGCAGTCTACGAACACAATGCGACTCTCAAAGTGCTTTTGTGGATCAACCATAAGCACAATACGAGTTTTCGCGTGACCATAGCGAGGGGGTCACACCCGTTCCCATCCCGAACACGGAAGTTAAGCCCCTCAGCGCCGGATGTACTTGGTGGGAAGCTGCCCGGGAGATAGGGACGTCGCGCGGATACATTTTCAAAAACCCCTCTTCGGAGGGGTTTTTTGCTTGATCATCACCTCAAATTGGGCCCGTAGTTTTGCTGGTTGTACCGGAATTTCGGGATAAAGTGTTGCGCTTCACACCGAACACTCAGCTAGACTGTCGGTTCAGGTTCCACTTGGAGCTAGTCTGGAGAAGGAGCACAGCTTCATATGATCAAATTTTTCGCGATTTTCGCGTCTCTTTTCATCGTCGGCGTTGCCCAAGCAGTCATCGTGGCCCAAGATTCCGCTGCTGATGCCACCTACAACGATGGCTGGCAAAGCACGGATAACGGCGGATTTGGCTTCCTTGCCTGGGGATTGGGTGCATCGACGAGCAATCCATCGAACGCAGGTCGGTTTATTGGTGGGAGCCAATTCAACGCCAACAATGAAGGCCCAGAGAACATCAATACTTCTGGTCGGGCGTTTGGGATGTACGCAAATAGCAACAACCTGGCCGTCGCATCTCGAGGCTTTGTCGTCAGCACTCTTGTCGGCAACAAGTATCGGTTTGAGATGGATAACGGATGGATCGATAACAGTGCCGTCGTCTCGGCTGGTTTTTACAGCGGGCTCACGGCCGTCGGTGTCGTGGAGTTCGTCGGTGGGAATTCCGGCGGCGTCTATCAGATCCGCGATGGTGCCACAACCACGGCGACAACAGTCTCCTTCACGGGTAAAGGCCTGACTTATGAGCTGGAAATCACCGGAGCAACCACCTACACGGCGACCCTCAGCAAGAAAGATGGTTCCGGCATGTACGTTCACAACGGAACGTTCTCTGGGGCGCTCAACCAATTCCAGTTCTTCAATGACAATGCAGGATCCGGAGGCAACCACGACGCCTTCGTCAACTCGCTCGAAATCGACGCCGTCCCCGAACCAGCGACTATGCTGATCCTCGGCGCCGGAGCCGCGCTCGCCGCGCGCCGCCGACGCAAGGGTTAACCCATCGGAATCAAGGGCGGATGACCTGCCGGAACAATTCCCGGCGTTTGGTCATCCGCTCTGTTTCCTTTTCATACTCCTCCAATATCTTCCCGCGAACCTCTGGCGAGGATGGTTCCCACCGCAGCTCCTGCGAGAGATCTGCCGCCGCAGTCCACAGCCAACGCCGACCGTTTGCAAGACGAATTTCGTAGCGCGGCAACTGGATTCGCGCACTCTCCAGGGGCAGTTCGGAAGGATCTCGCTCCATCTGAGCAAGAACGTTGCCCGCGCTCTCCACCGGCCCGAGCTCTTCGGTGTCCGACCGAACCATCACTTGATCTCCGAGAGAGGAACGAATCCCAATCGACCCCGCCCGCAGAACCTGCTTCGCCAAGGGGACCTGCTGCCTTTCTGAAACTTCAAAGAAGGGATAGTCCTCGAAAATCTGAACCAACAGTGCTTGCTGCTTCGGCGACAAAGTGTCAAGGGCGCAGCCATCGGGGGAGCTCAGCCTGTCCCACTCCTCCGAATCCAGAGTTCCTAAGAGAGCCCGCAGTGGAATCATGGGCAGATTAATCCGGCCAAGCGGGCTATCGCCGCTCGCGACGCGGGCATACATCCAGAGTGGTGGAACTCCCGGGAACCCTGCGGCCTGGTGCCCCAACATCACTTCTCGATTTAACGGATCGGGAGATGGACTTGCTTCCGCTCGCGAAATGTAAGAGCCTGAGCTCCGAGACATATCGGGGGCAGCGTGTCGATCAACCACATCGTTCCAGATCTCGACTGCATTTCGACCGCGAAACCATGCCTCACCAGCCATGGCCGAAGTTCGCTCGCATCCAGTCTCCGACCGTGCAGCAACTCCACCAAAACTGCTCCAAGACGGTCAGAAAGAGGCGCGATCCGAGTGTTGAACTGTTTCTCCAGTGCCTGCCGGAGATCCAGTTCGGCGTCCCAGCGCTCGTCTTCTGATGGTTCCTTCCGGGATCCCACCCCCCAGTAGCTGAACTCATCGCGTGAGAGACGCTCAAAACTCTTCGGGAGACTGATTCCTCCCTCCAGAACCGGTAAGGGAGCGTCTGGAATCACGGTGAAGCTGAGGTTTTTCGCCGGAATCACGTCGCCGGAGGCTTCAATCAGGTTCAAACGGATAGAAATCCGATCCCATTCCGGGCGGACAAACGCCCGGATTTCCACAAGGTCTCGAGTCCCGGCCCATACCATCTCGTCCAGCCCGCCTATCGAGGCAAGCAGGGCAGACCGAGTCTCAGAATCCGTCACGACGGCGAGAAAGTTTTGAATCGATTCCTGGTGCCGACGCCACGAGAGTGCCTGGATGGATAGTCGCTTTTCCACGCCCATCGGCCGGGTGGAAAACACACTGAAGTCTTCCATCCTTGCCAGGCTTGCCGCCCCGATGGCCTCTGCGACTTCTGCTCCCAGCTCGCGCGGTTGCAGCAGCATCAGAATTTCACTCTGCGATTCAATACTGGGCTCGGCGAGATGCCTGGAGATGAGGCTCCTCCATTGCGCTTGGCTCACCACCGGATTCTCTGCGGAGGTCGACTTCAAAAATTCGATCGCTGGCTTCAGTCGGGCCTCTCGAGAGGACAGCATCCGATCACGTTGTTCAGCGCGTGCCGGTCGCCAAGTCGTTGACGGGAACTCGGCCGCGTCCGAGTTCTGCTGCATCGCGAGGATCCAGAGGGTAGCCGGAAGCATGGCTAAAGTTTATCAGCATCCCGGCGAGATCGAAAAAAATAGAAACGCCGGGCAAGGATCATTCCCTCGCCCGGCAATCCGCAGAAGACTCTTTGGTGCTTACAGACCCTTCAGAGCCGACATGATCGCTTCGGCGTTCGGCTTTTCGAGCGGAGTTGGGGTTTGCTCGGAATAGCGCACCACACCTTCCTTGTCGATCACAAAAGCCGCGCGCTGGCTGCCTTTGCCAAGCCCAACCAGATCCGGCAGGACGACGTCATAGGCCTCAATCGTTTCCTTCTGATAGTCGCTGAGCAGTTGAACCGAAATCGAGCTCTTCTTTGCCCACTCAGCCTGAGCGAACGGGGTGTCGGCGCTGATGCCATAGACCACCGCGTCCACGCCGCCGAAGTCCCCCAGACCAGCGGTCATGTCGCACATTTGCTCGGTGCACACGCCGGTGAAGGCCGCGGGGAAGAACAGCAGAACCGTGTTCTTGGAGCCGAAATTGTCGCTCAGTTTCACATCCACCAGCCCTTCGGCGGTCATCGAACGGAGCGTGAAATCAGGAGCCTTGGAGCCAACAGAAAGAGCCATATCCCCTCAAGTATTCCCGAGGAATGATATGACCGCCCTGGGTCGGCCCGGATCGCGGGAGGAAAGGGAAGAGAAGGGGGCCATCCGGTGGGAATCAATGCATGAATAAGGTTTGAACCTTAAGTTTTGAAACTGCCCTCGAACTTTGTCGGCGTAATGAATCAGTGGAAGTTTAAGCCGTGTCTGAGAGGTTTCAGGCGTAGTGCCCCGTTTGGTCAAGGCAGGAAACGGAATGCTCCGTTAGCTCGCCCGATTCTCCTCCATCCGGCCCCCGTCTCTATTGGGTTGTCAAAGTGTGGGCTTTCTCAGTCAGGAATCGTCAGCCTAGTCGAGGCGTTGAAGGCATCGACCTCATCTTGCAGCCGGTCGAGTTCCGCCTGGAGCCTCGCGGTTTCTTCCAACACCCATTGGCTCTTCAGTTCGGCATCGTAGGTGGGCATCTCCATGCCGTAGGCAAAGGGGGCTTTGCCGTGGGTGGTCGTCAGCGCGCCGAACATCGCGAGAGTTCCTCGCAGCTCACCCATCCGGTAGAGCGTTTGGGTGATCGGCATATTGGCCGCTTGGATGGCGGCTCTCAGCGCCGCCAATTTCTCTTGGTTCGCCCGGATCTCTTGGTAAGTGGTCGTCATGCTCGCCGGACGCTCTGTCCCTTCAATGACCGAGTTGAACTTCACAACAATCGCCCACTGATCCTTGATCTGCTTGGCGAGGCGTGATTTGGCCTTCAATGCTTGGCTCAACGAAACTTCCGCCATGCCCTTCATCATATCGGATATCGCGGCTGAGCGCACTCCCGGTTTCTCTGCCGCGAGCCCGTGGGCCTAGCGGCTCGGCAACGAACTCGGCGAGAAAAATGTAGTCTCAGATACTGTGACGAAACTCCTTTCGATCGTTTTTGCCGGAGTCCTCACTGTTGGCCTGATGGGTTGCAACGAGACGGATGCCAAGGATCTCTCGAACGATACGGGCAAACTTCTTGAGACCGCCGGCCGGTCGGCCCTCAACGCCTCCGTTGCCGCCAAGGTCAGCACCGCCCTCGCCCTGCGGAAGAATGTCGACATCACCAAACTTCGCGTCGAAGCAGTGGGCGATACCGTGACGATCTCCGGTTCTGCGCCCGATTCCAAAGCCAAGCGCCTGATTCTCGAAATCGCCCGCGAGACCAAGGGCGTTGGGAAAGTGGTCGACAAGATCGAGATTCGGGCCTAAACCTGCACCGAACCAGCACCGGGCTGAATCCGTAGAGGTTCAGCCCGGTTTCTTGTTCAAGTACTACTTTTTGACAAAAAACGGCATGGATCCGAACGCGGCCGAGCCTCTGCCATCGCGAACGTAGGAGAACAGCTTATACGCCCCGGGGGTTTTGGGAGCGACGAATCGCACCTGATGCCCTCGACGATCAAGCAGCGCATCCTCCACCTTTCGCACCTCGTTCATCGCCTTATCTTCTTCCTTGAGACCTTCGTTCTCCAGCCTCAGCTCCCAGCGATAATCTAACGGATCCAGCTCAGGATCGATGGCGTACGCGCTCACCTCAACCACTGACCCCGGTGCGATCTCCTTGCCATCCGCCAAGCTTTCCAGACTCAAGAACTGAGGGCACCGGTTCTCGGGATACTTGCCCGTCCAGAACTTCTGCATCTGATCGGTTTGTTCAAGTTTCTCCCCGGTTTGCAGCTGCATACCAAACCAACTGGTCACCGTGGTTTCGCGTTGCCACCACAGGAATGTATAACTTCCAAGGCATTGCTTGTTCTCGTCGAGGACGCCCTGCATGTAGTTCTTCGCCGCCAGCAGACCTTTTGCGGTGGAGCTTTGCTCGCGCGGCGATCCCCAGGTCGTCATTTCCGATTCCCACTGACCTTCCGCGCCAAACTCGGTGATCGAAAAAGCCCGGTTCCAACCGCCCTCGCGCAGAATCGCCCCGACTTTGCCCATGCCTTCGTAGGCGTTCACGCTCAAAAAGTCGAGACTTGGACAGAGATCGTGGATCAACTTGGCTTTTTCCGGTGAAATCCCTGCGGTGACGGTGGTCACGGGGTGGTGGGGATCCAGTTCTTTGATCCGCTTGGCCAACCGTTCGACTTGTCGGTAAATCGGTGCTTGCTTTTCGATGGGCGTAAAGATCTCCATCTCGTTGCCCAGGGCATAGCAAAGCAGCGCGGGATGATCTTTGGCGCGTCGAACCATGTCCTCGATCTCCTTCATCTGGGCGGCTTGGAACTTCGGATCGTTGTAGTCCACGCCCTCGTAATGCCCGTGGGCGAGCCAGATGCCGAGCATGAGCGTCATGCCATTGCGGTGGGCGAGATCCAGATCCTTTTCCAGATTCTCGATGCCCCAAGTTCGCGCGGCGTTCACGCCAATCTTGGCCGCGGCTGCTGGTTCATTCAAGCCGCCGACTCCTCGGATGAAGAACGGCTCGCCCCCGCGAATCAGTTGGTATCCCAGAGGGGTTTGTCGGAGCTCCACCTTAATCGCGCCGGACGTCGGCGTAACCATCGTTCCAGCAATCAGCGAAGCGGCAAGAAGGGAAGTGATCACGATTCTTTTGTACCTGAGAAACGTTTCGCAAATGTTCCGCCATTCTTCATTCTCGGTTGAAATCGAAACGATTTTTGGCCCCGACCCGTTCGCCCCAGGAATTGTGAAGAGGTCGTTAGCTATACTGATCCCGGCCGTCAACGGCGACGGATGCACGAAGGAGTCATCTCACTTTGGCTGGAGTCAGTTTTAACAACATTACGAAGATCTTTGGGAAAGACGTCAAGGCCGTCAACAACCTGAATCTCGAGATCAACGACAAAGAATTTATGGTGCTCGTCGGCCCTTCCGGTTGCGGAAAAACGACGGCTCTGCGCATGATCGCCGGCCTCGAAGAAGCCACCGAGGGCGATCTCATGATCGGAAGCACCCGCGTCAACGACGTGCCCCCCAAGGATCGCGACATCGCGATGGTCTTCCAAAACTACGCGCTCTATCCGCACATGACGGTGTACGATAACATCGCCTTTGGCCTGCGTCTGCGCGAACTCAAGGGCTTCTTCTGGCAAATCAGCCACTCCGCCGAAGCCAAAAAGATCAAGGAAGATATCGATGCCCGCGTGAAAGAGGCGGCCAAGATGCTCGACATCGACCACCTTCTTCACCGAAAGCCGAAGGAACTCTCGGGCGGTCAGCGACAACGCGTCGCCCTGGGCCGTGCGATTGTCCGCAAGCCGAAAGTCTTCTTGATGGACGAGCCGCTTTCGAACCTTGACGCCAAGCTCCGAATTCAAACCCGCGCGGAGCTGATCCGCTTGCACCGCGATTTGGGCATCACGACGATCTACGTCACCCACGACCAGGTCGAGGCCATGACGATGGGCCAGCGCATCGCGGTGATGAGCAATGGTGTACTCCAGCAATGCGATGAGCCCGAGGTGGTCTACAACGCTCCGGTCAATAAATTCGTCGCCGGATTCATCGGGGCTCCTCCGATGAACTTCCTCGAAGGCAAGATCTCTGGCGGCAAGTTCGACGGGGGCGATATCAGCTTCGCCATCACTCCCGGACACCCGGTTCTGGCGCATGAGGGCAAAAAGGTCACCTTTGGCATCCGGCCCGAGGACATCTATGATGCCAAGCTCGGGCTGATTCCCGTGACAGCGGAGAACAAGTTCACGGCCACGGTCGACGTTCTGGAAAAGCTCGGTGCCGAAGACACCGCCTACCTGACCGTGGGAGCCCACAACATGACCGCAACTCTCGACCCGGCAGCGCGGCTCGAAATGGGAACGGTCAACGAGTTTGCCATCGACCTCGCTAAGTCGCACTTCTTCGACGGCGAAACTGATATTGCGATCCGATAGCACCTCGGAATTCCGTGGCTCGATCCCCCGAGATTTCATTCTCGGGGGATCGTTCGTTACAGAAACTGAGCCTTGAGCGAATCTTGACAAAAATTGGGTTCATTCATTCGCCCAGAGAGTCGATACACTGAGGGCGGAGATGTGTAAGGTGAGACTCGCGATTCCCCTGTTGGTTGTTGTTTCTGGATTGCTGGGAGGGTGTCAGCCTCCGAACGCCGTGACCGTTCAGCCCCTGCCGGAGGTTCCGAAAGGCTGGTCGCGGATCGAGCGACCTGAAGTGCCGTTTACCTTTGCCGCCCCCAATGGCTGGACATTTGAAGCCGTGGAGCCGGATCCGCTCTTCGGGGCACTCAGCGGCAACTTCATGACCCAAAATGCCGTCATCGGCACCATGGAATCCGCCGACAAAACCGCATCGGTTCTGCTGATCGCCACCTATGAGCCGGGCAGCGCCGCCAATCCCGAGGGCATTGCGAACGAGCTCGCGGATATCGGAGGGCAGGCCGGAATGTCGAGCGTTCAGCAGGGAACCATTGATCTCCCCGTCGGCAAAGCCTATCGGGCCTTCATTGCCATCCAAGACAGCGGATTTGTCATCGCCACCACCTGCTATGCCGGGCGGGCCAAGGAGGGGGTCTATCAGTTCAACTTCCTCGTCGTCGGGGGAGACACCGTGGGCTACATCCCGCACGAGGAGATCATGAAGACCGTTCACTTTAAGTGAGGCGGCGGGGCGGATCAGGATGGAATCCACGCCGCTGGCGTACTTCACCAAGGTCAGGGAAGGGCTGGCTTCTCGATCTTCTTTCCCCAAAAACACCGAACCCCGGGCGGACGAATCCACCCGGGAGCTCGGAAGATCGGACTGAGCGGCAGCGAAGCCCGACCTTAGCGACTCATCCGAACTTATCGGAGGAGCGAGAGGACGCCCTGCGGTGCCGAGTTGGCTTGGCTGAGCATCGAGAGACCAGACTGTTGCAGGATCTGCAGTTTGGTGTAGTTGGTCATCTCTTCGGCCACGTCGATTTCTCGGATCGAGCTTTCGGTCGCCGCGAGGTTTTCCTTCGCGATACCGAGGCTGCGAACGTTCGATTCGAGCGTATTCTTCATGAACGAGCCGATGGAGCCACGGGAGTTGGCGACTGACGCGATGGCGCTATCGATTGCACCGAGAGCACTGGTCATATCGGTTCCCGTGATGTCGGTATTCGAGCTGTTGAAGCCGAGCGACGCTTGGTTGAAGTTACCGAGCGACAAGCGAGCGGATTGACCACCATTTGCACCGATCTGGAAGCTGGCGGAGCCATTCGTCACTCGAACTGAGTCCGTGTGGGTCGTGACCGTGTTGCCTGCGGTTCGGAGCTTGATCGCGTTTCCGTCCGAGTCCTTCAGTTCGAGGCCCTTACCCCGGTTGAAAGTACTCGTAAAGGTGTTCGTGCCATCCGTGTAGCTGACCGTAGCGACGGCATCGACGCCAGCGGCGCTTGCCGTACCCGCAGCAGATTGGATAATGCCATTGGCATCGACCAAGTCGACTCGGGAGTCGCTTCCGAAGTTCAGCTGCGTGAGGACGATGTTGTTCGTTCCGACAGCTGCGGTTACACCCGTTTCCGAAGATGCAGCGTTGATCTGATCGATCAGCTGGTCTCGGGTCGTGGTGGCAGTGGTGGAGAAGCTCTTTCCGTTGAGAGTGAAGCTACCGGCACCGACTGCGGTCGCACCGGTGGTAAGAGTGGCCTTCGAGCCAGAAACCGATGCCCGAGTGGCGGCGGTCGTGACTTGCACGTCCAGGCTGTCTGCAGCACTCACGGCACCAGCACCGATCTTGCCACCGATGGAAGCGGATTCGATGTTAACACCGCTGATCACGCTGGCGTTGGTGCCGGCGGAACCGTTGAGCAACTTCTTGCTTCCAAAGGCTGTGTTGCCAGCAACGCGGTCGATGGAGGAGAGAATGCTGTTCAGCTGGGTCTGGTTTGCGGCCTTCTGGGTCGCGTCCAGTGTGCTGTTACCATTTGCGACCGCGAGGCTTCGAGCGTCGCGGAGCAGACGGTTGATTTCGTCCAGACCGCCTTCAGCCGTCTTCGCGAAGTTCATTGCATCCTGGTTGTTACGCAGGGCTTGGTCGATTCCGCCGAGTTGCGCGCGGTAGCTTTCCGAGGCGATCAGTCCGGAAGGATCGTCGGCACCGCTGTTGATGCGCAGGCCCGTGGAGAGGCGAGTCGTGGACTTGCTCATTTCCGACCCGGTCATGCCCAGGTTGCGGAGAGCGTTCATTGCGTTGACGTTGGTATTGATGCGAAACGACATGGTTTTTCTTCCGTGAATCCAGTTGTTCTGGTGGACGGCACCCCGGGGGGCTTGTCATCCTGACGCCCGTCCACGAAAGGTTGTTGGTCGCTCGCTTTTCGTCATTCCCGATAGAAATACCGGGGTGTGAAAACCCTGGTAGTTTTAGCGGGGTCCGTGATTTTTGAACCTGTTATCGCGTATCCTGGTAAATATATGGGCATTTCTCTTAACGTTTATGCCGCGCAAAAGAAGCGCGCCCTCTTCGATGATCTCCGAGCCGGGAACCCCCCGAGCGAGGGCTCGTTCGATGAGGCGGTTTGGCGGGAAGCGAAGGCAAAGGGCGCGCCCACCATGGGGGCCACGAAGTATTCGCCTGACTCCTTGACCTTTGAATTCATCACCCAAGATCCTCAAGGCGCAGCGATTGTCCTGAGTGTTCGGGTGGAAGCCCCCGAGCGGATTGTTTTCATGCCCGTCCCCGATTGGGTCGTCCAGACCATCTGGCAAGGCGAGATCGACGGGTCGTATCGCTTTGAGAGCGAAGCGCGGGCTCTGTTGGCGGAGTTCGAGGGGCTGCTGGGGGCGGGGAAGAACGCCGAACTCTTCGGGGCGAAGATGGCGCTCGGCAAGGACTGAGCGGCGGGCCTCGTTCCTTCACTCGCATTCGCTCCTTCACTCACTGAGCGGGTGGAGAGCGTCCCGGCCCCGCTCATTTCTCATGATTTGACTCCCTTTCTGGGGGGCGTACACGGAAAGCTGGGGCGTCCTCCTGCTGGAGTGAAGGAGCGATCAGCGAGTGAACGACGGCTGGCGACGATGCTCCAAAACAAAAAAGTCCCCCGCACCGAATGGTGCAGGGGACTTTTTTGCAAAAGGAGACAGCTAACGGGGCTTACTTGCCAGCGCAGCCGCCGCAGCTGGACTTGGCTTCCGGCTTCGGAGCGGGCTCGACCTTGGCCTTGGAAGCCTTGATCTCGGCGTCGCTCGGCACGATGACCTTGTCGATGACGTGGATCACACCATTGCTAGCGGCAATGTCAGTCTTGATGACGGTAGCGCCGTCGATCATGACCTTGCCATCCTTCACCTTCACCTCAACCTTGGCGCCCTTCAGCGCCGTGCCGACAGACTTACCATTGGCGGCCACGGCATCCTTGGCCATCACCTTGCCCGGAACCACGTGGTACAGCAGAACGCTCTTCAGAAGCTCCTTGTCGGCGAGAACGGCATCAAGGGTGGCCTTCGGCAAAGCCTTGAAAGCCTCTTCGCTCGGAGCGAAAACGGTGAACGGGCCCTTGCTCTTCAGGGTATCCACGAGTCCAGCGCGCTGAACCAGGGAAACGAGGGTCGGGAACGCCTTGCTGTCAACAGCGGTGTCAACAATATCCTTCTTGGCCGGTGCATTCGCGATCGACGAAGCGAGCGTGAACATGGCGAGAGCTGCAATTCCGAAAACTTTGGCTTTCATGGGTTTGTCCTGTCTAGGGAGCCAGTCGGCTTGTCGCCGCAGTGCTGACAGATCAAACTCAGGTCAGGGCGTGAGAGTTCGCAACATATCATCATTCAGTGATGAAAGGCCCATCCCACCGACATGCCCACCAGACTCATTTGAACCAGAACGGACTAGGCCTCCCAGGCTGGGACCTTGACGGATTTTGAACCTAGAGCGTATCATGGGCACCTGGTGAGAAGGCAACTTCCCACCGCGCTACCTGCCAGTGAGAAGACACGGCAGATTGAGTACGACACAGATCGAAAGAGAAAACGAGTCGAACCAGTCAGCCCCGTGTCCGAGTGACCGGGCTTTTTTTGTGATTCAGACCAGCGACGAAACGCTTGATCCGAGATGCAAAAAGGGCGGCAAGCCGGGCGAAGCAGGGCAGGAAGCAACCAACACGAGGACTGAATGCCGACCGTAAACCAACTTGTCCGTCGCGGACGATCCAAGACTTCAGTGAAGTCCAAATCGCCTGCGCTCAAGCGCAACCCGTTCAAGCGGGGCGTGTGCACCATCGTTCGAACCATGACCCCGAAGAAGCCGAACTCGGCTCTCCGAAAGGTTGCCCGGGTTCGCCTGACTCACGGTGTCGAAGTCACCGCCTACATCCCTGGCGAAGGCCACAACCTGCAAGAGCACTCAGTGGTGCTCGTCCGCGGTGGCCGGGTCAAGGATCTTCCGGGCGTGCGCTACCACATCGTTCGAGGAACCGAGCAAACCGGTGGTGTGAACAACCGCAAGAAGAGCCGCAGCAAGTACGGAACCAAGCGACCCAAGCCGGCGGCAGCGAAGTAAGGAGAACTGAAAGAAGATGCCACGAAAAGGTCCTGTCCCGCCGCGCGTGATCCTGCCGGATCCCGTTCACAACAGCGAATTGCTGCAACGATTTATCAACCGCCTCATGCTCGACGGCAAAAAGTCGAAGGCTGAAGGCATTGTCTATGGCGCGCTCGAACAAGCCGCGACCAAGCTTGAAGTCGAACCGATCGAAGTGTTCGAAAAGGCAATGGGCAACATCATGCCGAACGTTGAGGTTCGACCTCGACGGGTGGGTGGTCAAACCTACCAAGTGCCGATGGATGTCCGCCCGGCCCGACGCCGAGCCCTCGCCATGCGCTGGATGGTCACATTCAGCCGCAAGCGAAGCGGAAAGAGCATGCAAGACAAGCTCGCCGCTGAGTTCGTCGACGCCTACAACGAAACAGGCGGCGCCGTCAAGCGAAAAGAAGAAGTTCACCGAATGGCCGATGCCAACAAGGCATTTAGCCACTACCGGTTCTAACCTGAAAGAGGAAACATTTAAGGAGCATATACAGAAATGGCCCGATCGCACCCGCTGGAACTTATCCGCAATATCGGCATCGCTGCACACATCGATGCCGGCAAGACCACGACGACCGAGCGCATCCTCTTTTACACCGGTAAGACCCACAAAATCGGGGAAGTGCACGATGGTGCCGCCACGATGGACTGGATGGAGCAAGAGCAGGAGCGAGGAATCACCATTACCTCCGCTGCAACTTCGGCCTTCTGGCGCGGTAGCAAGACGGACAAGCCAGAACACAAGATCAACATCATCGACACCCCGGGGCACGTCGACTTCACCGTTGAGGTGGAGCGCTCGCTTCGCGTTCTCGATGGTCTGGTCGCTGTGTACTGCGCGGTCGGTGGAGTTCAACCGCAGTCCGAAACCGTCTGGCGACAAGCCAATAAGTATAAGGTTCCGCGAATTGCTTACGTGAACAAGATGGACCGCCTCGGCGCTGACTTCTATCAAGTCATCGAACGACTGCGCGACCGCTTGGGTGCCAATGCAGCGCCTCTCGCTATCCCCATCGGGGCTGAGAGCGACTTCAAGGGCTACATCGACCTTCTTGCGATGAAGGCTACGATCTACACGAGCGACGACGGAAAGAACTTCGACGAAACCGACATCCCGGCCGATATGGTCAAGGATGCGGCGACGTGGCGCGAAAAGCTCATCGAAGCAATTGCGGACTACGATGAATCGGTCATGGAGCGATTCTTGGAAGGCGAAGAAATCCCGATGGAGGAACTCAAGAAGTCCCTCCGAAACGGCGTCCTCGCCAACAAGATCGTGCCGGTGATCTGCGGAAGCTCGTTCAAGAACAAAGGCGTGCAGTTCCTCTGCGACTGTGTTGTTGACCTGCTGCCTTCGCCGCTGGATGTCGACGACATCACGGGTGTCGATCCGGACGACGAATCGCCGCTCGTGCGCAAGCCGAGCGACGAAGAGCCGATGAGCGCCCTGGCCTTTAAGATCATGTCCGACAAGTTCGTCGGTCGTCTGACGTACATCCGACTCTATTCGGGCGTGCTGAAGAAGGGAAGCCAGGTCACGGTGTGCTACCGCGATCCTCACACCAACGAAATGCGCACTCGAACCGAGCGCGTTGGACGCATCCTTGAGATGCACGCCAACAATCGCCAGGATACGGATGCCGTGTACGCCGGTGAGATCGTCGGTGTCATCGGTCTCAGCGACGTCAAGACGGGTCAAACCATCTGCGACGGAGCCAAGCCGATCGTTCTGGAGTCGATCAAGTTCCCCGAGCCGGTGATCCAAGTGGCCATCGAACCGAAGAGCCGAGCCGACCAAGAAAAGCTGGGTACCAGCCTGGCCCGACTGGCTGAAGAAGATCCGACCTTCCGCGTCTACACCGACGCAGAATCCGGTCAGACCATCATCAGCGGAATGGGTGAGCTTCACCTGGAAATCATCGTTGACCGTCTGAACCGAGAGTTCAGCGTTCAGGCGAACCAGGGCAAGCCGCAGGTTGCTTACCGAGAAACCGTGACCAAGAAGAGCCGCGCCGAAGGCCGATTCGTCCGCCAAACCGGTGGTTCGGGTCAGTACGGTGTCTGCGTTCTGGAAATCGAGCCGCTCGAAGTGGGCCAAGGCTTCGTCTTCGAGAACAAGGTTGTCGGTGGATCGATTCCGAAGGAATACATCCCGGCCGTCGAAAAGGGCGTCCGAGAAGCACTCCTCAGCGGTGTCATCGCCGGTTACCCGGTTGTGGACGTCAAGGTGGCCGTCGTGGACGGCAGCTACCACGATGTTGACTCGAACGAAAACGCGTTCAAGCAAGCCGGCATGATCGGCTTCCGAGAAGCGATGCGAACGGCAACTCCGATCCTGAAGGAGCCTATTATGCACGTCGAAGTCACCACGCCGGACAACAACGTCGGTGATGTCGTGGGTGACCTCAACGGTCGACGCGGACGAATCGAGAGCATGGACTCGGCTCTTGGCGGTGCCACCATCGTCAACGCCCACGTGCCGCTCTCCGAGATGTTCGGTTACGTCACCACGCTGCGAAGCCTTACCCAAGGCCGCGCAACTCCGAACGTGACGCCGTCGCACTACGAACAAGTTCCGCAAAGCATTGCTGCGGAAATCATGGCGAAGAACAACAGCTAATCGGCTGCTGACACTGAACCTGTTCACGCCCCTGAGCGAGTGATCGCCCAGGGGCGTTTTTGTTCCCCCGGAAGAGGCATCGGAAGGGGGCCAAGTGGCCCGCTCCAGATTCAAAAGGGCCTGGGTCGTGTTGATTCCAAGGGGCCCGAATCAGTCATCATATCCCCGTTCATGCGCCGAAGGCTCTGCCTTTGGTGTGTCATCGACTCCGGCTCAGGACGACGATCCTGGGTGGCTCTGCGGAAGCGGCTTTGCTGAAGGCGGAAAAAACCGGAAGAGAACAGCAGGTAAGAAAAAATGGCAAGAGCTAAATTCGAACGGACGAAGCCGCACGTCAACATTGGTACGATCGGCCACGTCGACCACGGTAAGACAACCCTGACCGCTGCCATCACCGGTAGCCTCGCCCTCAAGGGTCTTTCCAAGAAGGTTAAGTACGACGAAATCGATAACGCACCGGAAGAAAAGGCACGCGGTATCACGATCAACATTTCGCACCAAGAGTACGAAACCGAGACCCGACACTACGCCCACGTCGACTGCCCGGGACACGCTGACTTTATCAAGAACATGATCACCGGTGCCGCCCAAATGGACGGTGCGATCCTGGTCGTGAGCGCAACCGACGGTCCGATGCCGCAAACGCGCGAGCACATCCTGCTCGCTCGTCAGGTCGGTGTGCCTTACGTGGTCGTCTTCGTCAACAAGGTTGACCTCGTCGACGACGAAGAGCTCCTCGAGCTCGTCGAAATGGAAATCCGAGAACTGCTGAGCAGCTACAACTTCCCGGGCGACGACACTCCGATCGTGCGCGGTTCCGCCGTCAAGGCCACCGACGCGCTCGAAGCTGGCGCAAGCCCGGACGATCCGGCCCTCAAGCCGATCTACGATCTGATGGCCAGCGTTGACGCTTGGATCCCCACGCCGGAGCGCGACGTCGACAAGCCGTTCCTCTGCGCAGTGGAAGACGTGTTCACCATCACTGGTCGCGGCACCGTCGCCACCGGTCGTGTCGAGCGCGGCACCCTCAACGTCAACACTGAAGTCGAAATCGTCGGAATCCGCGACACCCGCAAGACCACTTGCACGGGTATCGAAATGTTCCGAAAGCTGCTGGACAGCTGCCAAGCCGGTGACAACGTCGGCCTGCTGCTCCGCGGTATCGACCGAACGGCCATCGAGCGAGGCATGGTTATCTGCAAGCCGGGCTCCATCAAGCCGCACACCAAGTTCGATTCCGAGGTTTACGTCCTCAGCAAGGAAGAAGGTGGTCGCCACACCCCGTTCACCACGGGCTACCGACCGCAGTTCTACTTCCGCACCACCGACGTGACCGGAACCCTGCACCTGCCGGAAGGCGTGCAAATGGTTATGCCGGGCGAGAACATCACCATGACGGTCGAGCTCATCAACCCGATCGCTATGGAAATCGGCTCCAAGTTCGCTATCCGTGAAGGCGGCCGCACCGTGGGTGCAGGCACCATCAGCAAGGTCTACGAATAAGGATCTGATCCCCGGAAACGGGCAAGAGCCGGAATCTCACGATTCCGGCTCTTTTTTGCATTTGAGGTTGCGACAAAAAACTCACCGCACTCCCAAGGGAGGGAAGCGCGGTGAGCACGGAGTTTGATCGGGCTGACCCAGAGGGTCAGGCGGCGGCCATTGTCTCGAGATCCTTGCGGAGCATCGCGCGGGCTCTGAAGAGCCAGCTCTTGATGGTTCCTTCCGGCTTGCCGAGAGCGTCGGCAATCTCATTGACATCCATGTGGCTGAAGTGCCGCATCATGATGATGTTGCGGTAGCGCTCCGGCAACCGGACAATCGCCGCACGCAGAGATTCTGCGCCGAGCGACTGCTCCAGCTGATCAGAAACGCTCGCCGATTGATCGAACAGCGCATGCTCGTGAGCCTCGATGTTCTCGGCTCCGTTGCGACGTGTGCGGATCATATCCACGCAGCAGTTGCTGCAGATGCGGAGAAGCCACGGCAGCATCGGACGACCCGGCTGGAAGCTATGGATCGCGCGGCAGGCCTTGAGAAGGGTGTCCTGCACGGCGTCCTGCGCATCTTCCGAGTCGCGAAGCATTCGCATGGCTTGTCCGAGAATTGCGGGGCGATGCATATCAGCCAGCAATTCAAAAGCGACCATTTCGCCTTTCTGAGCGCGAGCCACTAAGTGCTCTTCCCATTCCGGCATTCGTTTCGAGTTTGTGTTCTTGCGGTCCACGAGCACACTGTAAATGAGGTTTTGCTCTAGACCAAATTTTTGGGACTCTATGACCATTTGTTATAGGCCTGTGGTCATAGGACTTCTCAGCCGAAGATTTTCGGTATGAGAGCACGGACGCTCGGATACACACTCGCGGCTTCTGGCCCGGTGTGGTTACTGGCCCTGCTAGCGATCCAAGGACGGACCTTGGCCACGCCTTGGCAATCGCCGGAATATGGTGAGGAAGAATCTGCAAAGATCCTCGCCTACGCACCGGCGATCCAGGCAACCAGGGCGAAAATGCCCGATCTCTGGGATGGCGATGAGAAGACGTTGCGCGAGGTCGCGATGGTCTGGATCGATGGGTATCGACGCGGAGAGCTCGAGTCGATCCGTCCTGCCTCCGCTGATGATGATGGGAGCGAAGGCGTGCGCCAGCAAATAGAAGCATCGCGTCGCGGCGTCATCCAGGCCCTGATGCGCCAAACCAACGAGGCCGAGCACCTTCAAGATTGGAAGCGGGCCAACGAGCTGATGATCCTCACCCTCCAGCTCGCGGAAGTGGCCAAGTACAACAGCGCACTCAGTGTCACGAACTCGTGCTACGTGCAGCTTCACACCATCGAGCGCTTTGAAACCATGCGAGAATTCCTCACTCCGGCCCAGGTTCAAGAGTTCGAGAGCTATCTCTCGACTCTGTCGAGCAACCCAGAGCGGGTGATCAAGATGGCGGACCAGGTCGCGCGCATCAGTGAGCTCGGGCCGACCGATGCGATCACGAAAATCCAGGCGCAGCACGGAACCGGCGAGCTTCTCACCAAGGATGTCCGGGATATCTATGCGATCTCAAACGAGGCAGGGGTCGCCGCGATTCGCGGATTCCAGGCAGCGTTTCGCTTGGAATCTGAGCTCGACGCTCACCGGGGCAGACTCATCAGTCCGAAAGAACCAGGATTCCGTCTGACCGCAAGCTCAGAGTCAGATTCTGATCTTTAAGCACCGCGGCTCGGTCGGAAACCGATTCCGATCCGGTGAACTCCCAACTGACCAATCGATCAGGCTCAGAGACCCGCATGATCATGGGCGATCGGAACAGATCGGCCATGGCCAAGGCGCAGTCACGAACCGTGCCTTCGCTTTTCGAGGCAGAAATGGCTTGATCGCCGGGAACCACCAGGGAGAGCCCGGTTCCGTTTTTCGGTAACACATCCAGAACCACTGCCGTGTCCGAACCCGTGGCAATCTCGCTGTCCAGAGTCTTGTCTTTCGCCGAAATCGACTTAACTTCCTCTTGGGTGGCGGCATTGCGCACCACGACTTCATCGGAGCCGATAGCGCTCACGCGCACATTCAGTTTGCCTTCGATCAGCACGGCATCGAGAGTTGTGGAAGCCTTCGCAGGAGCCGAGCCACCGATGTTGCCCGTCGCAGTGCGCTGACCTTGGTTTGGAAGAATGACGCTGACAAAGGCGGCAGCAATCGCGACGACCGCCAGTCCGCCAAACGCGACCAGGCGCCAGTTACCAAAGAAACTTGTTTTTGCTGACCGCTTGGTTTCCCAATCGTGATGGTCAAGCTTCTGCATGATTCGATCATGCAAATCGTGCGGGAGTTCAATCGGCTCATCCGCCTCACGGGCAAAGAGATCGAGCGCAATCTTGAATTGGCGATACTCCTCTGCGAGTGCAGGATCGGCAGCCAGAGCCCTCTCGAAGGCCTCTTTGAGGCCAGCTTCGAGATCGCCTTCGTAGTAGGCGCTGAAGAATTCCTGGGCTTTCTGTGAGTTCATACCGTTCCTCGCTTGTGGCTTTGACTTCAACCCATTTGGAAAAGTTCCGAGTTTTGGGATAATTGCTCTCGCAACGCGACTCTTGCCCGATTCAGACGACTTTTGACCGTGCCGATCGGGAGGTCCAGGGCGTCGCTGATCTCCTCGTAAGAGAGCCCCTCCACGTGATACATGATGAGCATCGCGCGCTGGTACTCCGGCATCGACCCCAAGGCATCCTGGATCGCTGTTTCGCGCGCGTTGCGCTCCGCGATCTCCGCCGGGCCATCTGAGTCATCCTCATACTGCCGCTCAACTTCGCCATCCCCAATGTTGACTGAAGAATCCAGGCTGACGTTGTTGCCGTCCTTATCGCGCTTCTTGCGATCGAGGAAGCAATTGGTGACAATGCGATAGAGCCAGGTGCTGAACGCGCTCTGCCCCCGGAAGTTCTTGAGAGCGGAGTAGACCCGCAGAAAAGCATCCGAGACGACATCCCCCGCTTGCTCAGGATCCCGGGTGAGTCGAAACGCGTACTGATAGGCTCGTGCTTCATATTTCAGCACGAGCTGATCGAAAGCCGAGCGGTCGCCGTCTCGGGCTCGATCAATCAGCATCAGGTCTTCGTTCCGCATTTCCCTCGTTTGTGAGTGTGACTGAAATCTCCCACTAGCTCGTGATTCTGGGCCGCGACGTTGGGCGAACGGCCGATTCGATGGCGGCTTGTTCTTCCACCGTCAAACTCGTCTCCGACTTACCTTTGACGAGCGACTTGCCAAATACGCGACAATCCATCCGCCCCACTTGGCTGGTGATCACAGCTCCATTGCCTTCCTCATCGTACACCGCGAGGGCAAAGCTCTGTTCACCGCCGACATCATTGAAGGCGTTGTATCGGGTGAGACCCACATAGCGCTTCGCCGATTTCAGCTTGCTCTCTGCTCCCGTCATGCGCTCTTTCAAGGCTTCTACTTCGGCTTCCAAGCCACCGCTCCTGCGGAGCTGAGTGTGCAAGAGTTGTTCCAGATTGCCCCCTTCCGCACCCGTCGAGAGCTGATCCCAGACCCGATGGACGTTCTTCAGCTTCTTGCTGAGACTGAAACACCAGGCGAGGAGTCCGACCACCACAACCACCAGCACCAAGCTGATGACGGCAAGATAAGGAGCGAGAGCAGATTGAAGAGAGCCCATGGACTGAAAAAGGCACGCAAATGTGCCGAAGTGAAGTATAACCCCCCATAGGCGGCGTCATTGAGAAAGATGGAGCAGAGATCACCATCTCCGAAGAAAAAGAAGCAGGTTGTGCGCGGATTCACCGCGTTCCTCCTCTTTGTTCTGGCGTTTGCTCTCATGATGCTCTTCAACTTCCGAACCGTGGAAGTGAAGGGCGATTCCATGGTTCCCACTTTCAACAGCAAGGATCACGTCCTGGTGAGCAAAGCCTACTGGTTGGTCGGGGAAGTCAAGCGGAACGATATCGTCGTGGTCAAGAGCCGCGATGTCCCCAACGAATACTACATCAAGAGGGTGTACGCCACGGGCGGAGATACCGTCGATCTCTACAACACTCCCGAAGGCTGGTCGCCGTTTGAGGGAGAGGTTGAGTACAAAGTTCCGGCTGGCGAATACTACGTCCTCGGCGATAATCGACCCGTCAGCGAAGATTCTCGCGAATGGGGCCCGGTCAAACTCGATGAGATCCTCGGCAAGGTGATTGTCTTGCGATTCGGCGTCCCTGCCACTCAGGCACAGGCCAAAGAGTAACGGGAGCGCTTCGACATGCGATTTCCCACTGCCCGAGTTGGTCGGCAGACGATGGAATTTTTCCCCTCGCCGTACCGGGCGCCTCTCCGGGCTTTTGCGGCCCTTGTTATTCCTTGGCGCGCCGACGAAGTCCTGATCTGCGACATTGTGGGGCGCGGATGGTGTATCCCGAGCGGACGAGTCGAGCCCTTTGAATCTTCGCAGGAAGCGGCCGTGCGCGAGGCACGGGAAGAAGCCGGTGCAGAACTCGCCCGGTGCCTCTACCTGGGCTGCTACAAGCTCTCAGACGGCAAAGAGGTGCGATGGGCGGATCTCTTCGTTGGGGAGGTCAGGGATCTCGGCGAGATTCTCACGCCACAGGAATCGCGCGGCTGTCAGTGGGTGGATCTCACGGGACTTCCGGAAACCTACTATCTTTGGAACGATCTCACCGAGGCCGTCTTCGCCCACTCGAAGCGCGTGATTGATTCCGCTCGTGCTTTTGAGTCCGAGCCCTGAAGCATCGGGCCGCCAGAAAGCCCCCGACGCCCAACCGATTTCCGCCGTCACGCCGTAGAATAGTCAAGACCCGCCCATGGAGAAGATCGTTCTTGCCGCACCCCGAGGATTCTGCGCTGGCGTTGCCTATGCCATCGAGGTCGTGAACCTCGCGCTGAAAATCCACGGCGCCCCGGTCTATGTGCGCCACGCGATCGTCCACAACGAATGGGTGGTGCGCGATTTTGAATCCAAAGGTGTGGTCTTCATTGAGGATGTCGATGAGATCCCGGAAGGGGAAGTCGTTGTGTTCTCCGCCCATGGAGTGTCGCCTGCCGTTCGCGCGCAGGCCAAAGCCCGATCTCTCACCGTGATTGATGCGACCTGCCCTCTCGTGACCAAGGTTCACAATGAAGCCAAGCGTTTCGCCGCCAAGGACTTCCTGATGGTTTATGTGGGGCATCGTGGACACGTGGAAGCCGAGGGCACCATGGGTGAAGCCCCCGACCGCATGATCCTGGTGGAGACCGCCGCCGAAGCAGAAGAACTGGAACTCCCACCGCACGAAAAGCTCGCCTTGGTCACTCAGACGACACTCAGCGTGGACGAAGTCCGCGAGATCGTCGAAGTGCTCCAGCGACGATTCCCCCACCTCCAACTCCCGCAGAAGGAGGACATCTGCTATGCCACCACCAATCGACAGGGAGCCGTGAAGGCTCTGGCCGAGCAGTGTGATCTGGTGATTGTCGTCGGAAGCACCACGTCTTCGAATTCAAACCGTCTGCGCGAGGTCGCCGAAAGCTACGGCGCGGACTCTGTGCTCCTGATGTCTCCAGACGAGATGGATCCTTCCTGGGCCACGAAGTATGGAACCATTGGCATCACCAGTGGGGCTTCAACGCCGGATAACTTGGTGGAAGATGTCATCGGTCGCTTGCTGGAGTGGACGCCAGGGGCGCCGGTCGAGGTTCTGGAAACAGTGCGGGAAGATGTCGAGTTTCTACCATCGAGGCAACTCGTTGCTCTCGCCATGGCTCAGGAGTGAGCGAATCGGCTCCGCAACTCAGCGAGCCTGGTGACCATTTCGGGATTCTCCATGACTTCCGCCATCATGTCCGTTCGTGCGGCGATGTATTCCCAGTCGAGAGTTCTTTGACGGACGAGGATTCCCGCGATATCTCTGATGTCGTGGGGGCGCCCAGCGAAGTTCTTCAGGATGATGAGATCTTCTGCGGAGCAGACTCGCAGCGAGAATTCATCCCAGAAAGGCTGCAGGCTTCCTCGCATGATGAACTCCTCCTCGTAGGGGAATCCCGCCAAGGAGACATCGACTCCAATGTCTCCGTCGTGCAATAGTAGAACCCTTGACCGAAGGGCGAAGTCCAGGGCGTTTGCATTTCTTGCAGCAAACTTGCTGAGGAGCAGCGTGGCTACGGATTCATCGTTTGAAAACCCGGTGTAAACCGTCAAGTCAACGTCTCTTGTGAAACGAGGATCCCCCCATACAAAAATTGCGACACCTCCAATAAAGCAGAACGGATAACCTGCTTCTTCAAGCGTAGCCTGAACTTTCGCAGCTACCCGAAAAATGGGAAGCAGTTCTATTTCTGCCAACGTGCCCTCATTCTCGCTTGCATTTCGATTAAGCCAGAGCCATCGCGCAACGGGACATCAGGAGCGTGAGAGAGGGCATCGTAAAGCGCTCTGATTCCCCGCTCCGTCGTCAGGCGTGGGAGTTCAGTCTGACGAAGACGCTCGTCTTCAGCGGCAGCCAAATCCCAGCGGATTCTGAGCTCTCTGACCACATCGTGCTTCTTTGCGCTCTCTTCCATAAGCTCCATTCTACTCCTTTGCGACTCTGATCAGGAATCAGTGCCTTTTAAGATTCCGCGACACTGCTTCAACAGATAAGCATCCAGCAGCATAAGCGCAAAACCTTGAACGACGACCGCCCATGCCCCTGACCGTGTTGGGAGATCGCCACCGAACAAAGCGACGCCCGAGCCGACGAGAATGTACAAGTAATTTGCGATCTGGTTCACCACCAGCAAACCGACAAAAGTCTGAACGGAATGAGGCGGCTTGCCGTTCTTCCCGATCAGAGCAATCACTAAGTTGACAAAGGCCCAGGCGGCTGTCATCAAGCCAAAGGAGAGCACTGCGGGATTTTGCCATACGAGGGGCAAGGCTAGTCCTCCCAGCAAACAGAAGATCGCCCAGATTTCCAGTCGTTCTAAATGCTCAATCAGCAGAGGACGAACCGGTGCGACGGAGGGTGGCCATTCAACTTTCGGCGATTTCTTCATAGGTCAAAAATGGATCCGGTAACTCCACGTAGTCCAGGCGTCCCAAGGAGACTGCGCTCCAGTCAAAGGTGTAATGTTTCGTGCTCTTGTTCAGAGCCTGCTTTACTAACCGTCCACGACCCAGTGCCCGCGTATCACTCGGAGGATCGGTTTGTGCGTCGAGGATAGCAAGCTCATCCACCACTCGTCTCATCGGCAGAGCGTGGAACAGTGACTTCGCCGGATCGATGTTGTGGTATTCCAGATCGATACTGTGCAAGGCATCGTCCGTCCATTCGAGCCCCATATCCTCTCGGTACATATCGACAATGCTCCGCTTTGCCGCCCAGTCAAGCCGGTCGGCGAGCCCCAGTGGGTTCGTTGCGAGCTCACTCAGCACAGAATCCCATTCATCGAGAACCCAGTCCGTGTCCGCCGAATGCCCGCGATACCGCTCCGCTAAATCGCGATGACGACGCTGGATCTCGATCGCCGTAGCCGTCGTTCCATCCTCCATTCCGCACACCCAATGATAGTTCTCATCGCGCGAAATGTCCCGCAGAGCAATCAGAGGTTGTTCGATCTGGGCCATGTCATCGAGCAGACCATCTTCGAGCAATCTGAGTACCAGGTTTGTTGTTCCCACCTTCAGCTTATAGGCATACTCGCTCTGGTTTGACTCACCATAGAGCACGTGCAAACGGTGCATCCCATCGTGGGCATAAAAATGCTCCCACTTCGGATTGATAATCGCTCGATTAAATCGCACCCGGCTCGCAATCGTGCGGATGATATGATCGGCTCTTTGAGAAAGCTGATAGAGAACCCGTTCATCCGGATAAACATGATAAACCTGAGAAACCCAGATATAGTCAATTGGATTCTCTGACATCTCATGCAAAGTCGGGCGACCGCCTTCGTAGAGAATATGCCCTCCGACCCGTCCCACACCGGCAAAAATCTGACGCGTTACTAAGAATGCATACAGCTGCTGCACTCTGGTCGTGAAGAAGTCTTCCGTCATCTCCACAAGATAGTTCTCGTGGCATCCAAAGGTGTGCCCTCCAAAGTGATCGACGGAGTTGTTGTAGACCGATACCTCGTCACTCAACCCGAGGTCATTGATCGCCTGGACAATGATCCTCTGACCAGCGCGATCATTGGCAATCAAGGAGTCCAATGTCCGGCACTCCGCCGTCGCATACTCCAGGTGCGACCCGACCGCATCAATGTAGAGCCGGGCCCCGTTCATCAAGAAGCCGCCACTCTGGGCCGGCTCGAACACTTCATCGCGGGCGTGATAGTCCAGCACCCCGAGCTTCAGATCCGAGAAAACGTGGTCCTTGATCAGCTCGACCGCCGTCTCAGGCGTCGCAGAGGCCGAATCCACCAAGCACCCGAATTCCGTTTCGAGTCCAAATATTCGTTCACCAGGCGGGCGCGGCATGACCAGATTCTACGCACTGCAGGGCCCGAATCGCGCAACATTCCCGGACGAGGAACCGAGTCGGCCCGGGTTTTGCGTCTAAACTCTCACAACCCCTCTCAAACGTATTCATCATGGATCAGCTCAACGAACGAAAACGCCACATTCTGCGCGCGGTGATCTTCGAGTACGTCCACACCGCCGAGCCGATCGCCAGCGAACTCATCGCCCGGAAATATGAACTCGGTGTGCGCTCCGCGACTGTCCGCAACGAACTGGCCGAGATCACCGAACTCGGCTTCCTGGAGCAACCCCACACCTCCGCCGGACGCATTCCGAGCGATGTGGGGTACCGCTACTTTGTCGATCATCTCCTCCCCCAGGAATCCCCCGATGCTGCCGAGCAAACCACGCTCCGCACCGCAACCCGAGACGAGGAGACCCTGCGCGATCTTGTTACCGAGTCCACGAAAGCCCTCAGCCGTATGACCCGTCTGATGAGCGCCGCCGTCACGGTGAAGGATTCAACCGTACGCGTCCGCCATCTCGTCCTCACGGCCCTCGGGCCCGACCGAGCCCTCATCGTTTGCGTTCTGGAAAATGGCCATGCCGAGAACCGCATCATCGAGTGTCCACCTGGGGCCACTCTCGCTCACATCGGCCAGCTCAACGAGATCCTTGCCGCAACTGCTGGCGAAAAGAGTCTGAGCGAGCTCCAGGATTACCGACTCCCCGTGAGCGGAGATCCCATCCTCAATACTCTCTCGGAACGCGCCAGCACCTGCGTGCGCGGCCTGATGAAAGATCTCACCCGCGGAAATCTGGTGCTCGAAGGCGAGGAATTCGTCATGGCTCAGCCCGAGTTCCACCGGCTCCCCGACACCATGGAGATGCTGGTCGAATCGGTGACGGATGAAGACGGCCTCCGAGAAGCGATCTCAGCCCCCCGATCTGATGGCGACACCATCACCATCGGGCGGGAGAACCAAGAGGAAAAGCACTGGCCCCTTGCCATCCTGCGACGCCAGTTCTATGTCGGCGATCAAGAAGCTGGGGTCATTGCCATCATCGGCCCCACGCGCATGAACTATGGTCGGTCCATCAGCCTCCTCGACTACACGGCGGATGCGATCTCGGACGTGCTCACGCGACTCTTCGCTCGATCCTGAGCCACGCGACTTCCGCTACCATTTTCGCCTAACTCAACACTGATTCAAGCGGATTTCCATGCAAAATGAGGGCATGTTCTGGTTGCCGCTCTTGACGCTCCCCGGCCAAGATCCTGCGATCCCCAAGGCTGGTTTGGTGATCACTAAATCCACCAAATTCACGCCCGGCGTTTACACCATCCCCCACAGTGATGAGAGTGGAAAATCGGGCGCGATCACCATTCGCGGCAACAAGATCACCCTCGATTTCACCGGCGTCACCCTGCGCGGCACTCCCGAAACCGTGATGCCGAACGAGCGCAAAGGCACCGCGATCCGCATCGAAGGCAAGGACATCACGATCAAGGGACTCAACGTCCACGGCTACAAAATCGGCCTCCTCGCCGACAGCACCGACGGCCTGATCCTCCGCGATCTGGATCTTTCGAACAACTGGAAAGCCAAGCTCGGATCCACCTGGGAAAGGGAAGATCTTGGTGACTGGATGAGTTTCCACCAGAACGAAAAAGATGAATGGCTCAAATTCGGCGCCGCGATTTATCTCAAGAACGCCCGGGATTTCACGATCAGCGGAGTCAAGGCGTGGGGCGGGCAGTGCGGCCTGATGATGACCCGCAGCGAAGGCGGGCTGGTCTACAACAACGATTTCAGCTTCCTCAGCGCCGTCGGACTCGGCATGTATCGGTCCAGCCGCAACCGCATCATGCACAACAACATCGACTGGTGCGTGCGCGGCTATAGCCACCGGAACTACAACCGGGGCCAAGATTCCACCGGGATTCTCATCTACGAGCAGTCGAATGAGAACGTGTTCGCCTACAACTCGGTTACCCACGGCGGAGATGGATTCTTCCTTTGGGCTGGTCAAACCACGATGGACACCGGGCAGGGAGGCTGCAACGACAACATCCTCTACGGCAACGATTTCAGCCACGCCCCCACCAACGGGATCGAGGCGACTTTCAGCCGCAACGTCTTCGCCAACAATCTCATCCTGGAGTGCTGGCACGGCGTCTGGGGCGGATACAGCTACGACACGGTGATTGCCGGCAACGTCTTCGGGCTCAACGCCGAGGCCATCGCCATCGAGCACGGGCAATCCAACACGTTTGATGGCAACATCTTCCGCCTCGATACAGTGGCGATGAAGCTCTGGGCGCGAGAGTCTCAGCCAGCGGATTGGGGCTATGCGCAAAAGCGCGATACCGCGAGCCGAGATACCAAGATTCTCCGAAATGTCTTCTTCGACATCCCGGGAATCGCCCTGGATCTGCAACGGACCAGCAACACGTCGGTGCGAGACAACTTCATCAAGAAAGTGGGTTCGGTGCTCACGGATCGTGGGAATCTGAGCGGTCTCGCCTTCACGGGCAACACCCTGATGACCCCCGCGCCGTTCGATCCCGCCAAGTTCCCGGCGATCGTCGAGTGGGAGGCCAACACTCTGTCCTCCGGTGCCTCAGAGGTGCCGTCTCTCGCCTACATGCGGGGCAGCGGCCTCGTGGCTCTCGGAGACGCCGGATCCCGCGAGGTTTTCGACCGAATTTTCAAGCAAAGCGTCTGGAATCCCCTCGTGAAACCAGCTCCGCTGACAAAATCTCTCGAGGCCGCCAGCCCCGAGGAGGTTCAGAGGGAAGCCGCCCGGCCTTACTATGTGGAACCCCTTGATGGCGGCAACATTCCGTTTTTGGGCGAATCCCCTCGCCGGGGTCGCGAGTTCATCATCGTGGACGAGTGGGGCCCCTATGATTTCCGCCGTCCGATTCTTGCTTTGCGCGACACAGTGGTGCAAGAAAACGGCACGATCTATCTCTTTGAAACCCTTGGTCCGAAAGGCAAGTTCTCCGGGATCGGACGAGATGTCAGTTTCGTCACCGATCCCGCCGCTCTCCCGATCAAGCTTCCAACTCGGGCCAAGCTTGTCGGACAATCGGGCAATGTGGGGGATTGGGTGGCGGTCAAGGTCAACGGCCCCTTCTCGCTCGACTATGAGTTCACGGGAGCAGACGTTTTCGATGTTCGAGGCGTGAAAACTCCCGCCGGAAAGCCATTCAAATTCGGCCACTCTCGCGACGAAGTGGGTCTGGATTGGCATGTTCGCTTCTGGAACTGGGACAAATCCACCCAAGATCCCCGTACTCAAGAGGCCGAGTTCAAGAAGATCTTCGCCGGTCCGCCTGCCGCCGAATATCGATCCCGCGAGCTCGACGGAGCCTGGTACGGTGCCCCCCGTACGGGGGTGAACGCCGACCAGTTCGCGACCATCGCCGAGACCACCGCGAGCCTTCCTGCCGGGGAATATGAGTTCACACTCACCCACGACGACGGGATCCGCCTATTTGTGGGTACGCAACTTGTCTTCCAAGATTGGACCTGGCACGGCCCCAAAACCGATGTCGTCAAGGTGCGTTTCAGCGGCACCGCGACCCCGATCCGAATCGAACACTTCGAACTCGATGGTTTTTCGACTCTTCGTTGTGTGGTGAAGCCCGTCAAGTGAGCGGGGAAAGAAAACTCCTCGGTGCCCCGATCTCTTCAGGGTCGGGAGCATCAATTCGGGGAGATGCAAAAGGGGAGTGGTAGCGGCGATCAGACTTGAACTGATGACCTAACGGGTATGAACCGTTCGCTCTAACCAACTGAGCTACGCCGCCGCGAATCTTTATTATGGCCCCCCGAACCCCAGGATTCAACCAAGCGAACTGGAAGGCCTACTGCGTAGAATAGGCAGATGCTCGCCTCCCTCGCGGCTTTTCTCCTCCACCACGCCGCCCGGCCCGATTCTGCCGCCCTGATTGCAGACCTCTCCAAGCACGCGACGGCCAAAGACATCACCGCCATCGAAGCGCGAGCCACCCCGGAGCTGAAAGGGAAGTTTGCTTTCCTCAAAGTTCCAGGATCTTTTGGCGTCGGCCGATTCGGGTGGACGGCCGAGCTGCTCCAAGACTCCACGACGGGCACGGAGTACGCCGTATTCACCACGCCTCTTACCACCCAAGACTACGGCGATCAAGTCTTTCGGATCGAAGACGGAAAGCTCGCGGCCAAGATTGATGAACGCACCACCCGGGGCGTGACCCCCAAGCATGCCAACTTTATCATCGGGTTCGATCTCCCCAAGAAGTCGGCTTCCTTCCTCGCCCAACTGACCCTGAATGTCAGCGTCGGCGCAGACAAAGACTTCTTCCTCCGACTCGGCCCGAATCACGACGTCATCCAGGCGCTTGATTCTGCCGGGAAGCCGATCAAGATCAGCCAAGCTGGCGGTGTGATCTCCCTGCCAACCCCTCCGCCAGGGGAGCACAAGATCACCCTCGTCTATGAGGGGGTCATCAATCGCCCACGATTTGCCGGGAGCATCACCGATACCGAGGTGATGCTGACCAACGATCTCTGGTGGCCCGCCATCGCCCGACTGCCGTTCACCTTCAAGACCACGGTTAGTGTTCCCAAGGATTGGGAAGTGGTCGCCCAAGGCAACCGAGTCAGCGACACGATCATCGGCGACAAGCGGAGCATCGTCACCGAGATGCCCCTGCCGATCAGCTATCTCAGCCTCAGCGCAGGGCCGTTTTACAGCGAAGAGCTGCTCGTCGAAGGGCGCACCTACCGGATGATCTCCAAGACCATGCCCCGCGAGCAGATGAAAACCCAGCTCGAACTCATCCCTCCGGTCTTCGATTTCTTCGAGCAATTCGCGCCGTATCCGTTCAACCACTACGAGAAAATAGTGACCCCGCTCTACGGAGGCGGGGCCCTTGAAGCCTACAGTTTCGCCACTTATGGCCCCGGCTGGCTTCCCGCCGAGGAACCCCATGAGCCGAGCCACACTTGGTGGGGCGGCATTGTGCCGTGCACCTATTTGGATAGCTTTTGGAACGAGAGCTTTGCCGTTTTCAGCGAGGGCCTCTACGCCCGAGAAGGCCGCGTGGGTGACAAACCCACGAAGCGCCTGGCGTTCATCGGGGACTTCGGCGCGGAAGATTCTTATCTCACCGCACCCGTCGGTACGACCGGCGCGAACGACGGCAACGCCGCCAGCGCCGTTGGATACGGCAAGGGAGCCTGGGTGCTCCAGCAACTCGAATTCGAAGTCGGCACCGAGGTGATGATTCAGAAGATGAAGGAGTTTGTGGCCACGCATCCGGCCGGAACCGCGAGTGATTGGCCGCAATTCCGCACCCTTTTCGGCCCCGAAATGGATTGGTTCTTCAAGCAATGGCTCGATGAACCGGGTGTTCCCGGGCTAGAAATCCTTGGGGTGGATCATCAGAATGAGGTGGCCGCGCTGAATCTGAAGTTCGAGGGCCAACCGGTTCGAATGACTGTAGAGGTACTCGTGGAAACGAGCAGTGAAACGAAACTCCATCGGGTTGACCTGCGACCGAATCCGGATGGATCGTGCGCGGTTGAAATCCCGGCGCCGGGGCAGATCAAGCGGATTGTCGTCGATCCCTACGACCGATTGATGACCGACGACAACACGTCGCTGCCATACCGATGGAGTGACAATCTTCGCCGAATGCGGGCCTTTGTCGATCCCAAGCACGACGACTGGTGGCCCACCAATCGCCGCATCGACAAGCTCCCCGAAAGCTGGGAAGGCCTGGTGATCGTCGGCCATCCTGCTACCCTCCCCGAGGCCAGGATCCTCTGTGACATCGCAGGATTCGAGATCAGCGGCGACTTCCTGACCTACAAAGACGTGACGATTGATCTGCGCAAGGATCAAGCCGTGGCGATGGTCGAATTCGCACCAGGGAAGTGGTGCGGGCTCAGTGTGGGCAAGGCCAAAATCCGGCCGAATGTGGGTCGGGCGACGGCGGCGGTGGTGGATCATCTCGGCCGATTCCTGATGGGCGAAACGCGCCCAAGGGACCAAGGCCCGCTCGTCTGGACGCCGAAGGGCTAGGGAGCTTCGGGGCTGCGTTCGCTGCCTCGGCTTTCCAGGGTCGCGGGCAACCAGCGGAGCTTTGCTTCCATGATCGTGGCGGCGTCGGCGTGGTTGAGTTTCCGGCTCTTCATGGAGTGATCGGCGTGATGGGCCAGGAACGCTTCCCGGAATTCATCCCGGTTGTTTGCCAGGGCAAGTCGGAGGATCGTGATGTTCTTTGTGCGTTGATAAACGCCGAGCAGACCTTGCCAATGATGGGGTTCAAATTGGTGGGCGAGGATCTTGACAGAGCAACGTTCGAGGATGTGCCTATCCGCCAAGCCAGGCCACCCGTTAGGGAGCAAACCCTTTCCGCTCAATTCGAGCAGGAGGTGTAAGTTGTCAACCCTGACGGTCATCGCCACGAAAAGAAGCATTCCGACCGGAAGGGAAATGAGTCCGGCAAGGGGGTGAGCCACGTGCATCAGAGTGAATGGGATACTCACCGGAAGCAAAGCGGCATAGGTGAGCATCACGAAAAACCACCTCCGCTGCCAACGAAACTGCGCCACGATTCTGGCTTCTTCCTTCGTGAGTGAGGGTTGATCCGACCCCGGCTGATCCGTCAAACCTTCTCCTCCAACACTTGCTTCGCGCCCGGCTCATCCCCGAGCGACCGAAGGATCAGCCGGGCTTGGGCCAGGGCGGTCGCTTCCGCGTGGTCAATCTTCTTTGACGTCAACCCTTGCTTCTGATACAGCTCCTCGATCACAGGGAGGAACTCGGTGCGCCCCATTTTTGTCGCCAGCCCCATGATTTTGAGCCGGAGAAGTCCGCGAGGCGTCTCTGGCAGCAGACGAGCGAGGAGTTCCCAATCGAAGGGTTCTTCGGATTTCGCCACACCTCGATCAGGGAGGGCAAACGCGAAGTCTTCGAGGGCGAGCTTCCGTGCTCCTGGATTCAAATCGGAAGAGCGAAGCACGATTTGGATCAGTTCCCAATCCCGCTGACGCCCGAGAGACCAACTCCGAAGGAGGCCCGGTAGGAAAAGAAGAAAAATCGGCGACATTCTGTTCTTGTCGTCGAACAACAGCAGAGCGAATGCTGCCGCGACGCCAGAAAAGGCGACTACGTTCGCCGCCATTTGCACCCAAGCTCTGCGGCGATAGTACTTGGCAAGTGCGCGCACTTCGGCTTCTCGATCGGGCGGACGATAGGGCAGGGAGATCTCGCTCACCGCTCGACCCCCTGAGCGACCAATCGAGCACCCGGCTCCAGCGCCGCCAGAGGCCGGAGCACCAGTCGCGCGGTGGCGAGAGCCGCGGCTTCGTCATGAGCGAGCTTCCGATGGTTCAGCCCCACTGCCCCGTAGTGCTCGTCGAGGATCGCGAAGTACTCCACCCGACGAAATTGAACTGCGAGCTGCAGAATCTTGGTTCTCAGCCGAGCACGACGAGTCTCCCGCAGTGTTTGGCCAAGAAGGCCCCAGTCAAGCAGGTCATCGTTTTCGAACACATCTTTTTGGGAGTGGAGCCCAAGATCAAGCTGCGTGTAAAAGAACTCTCGCTTCCAGCGATAAGTGGCTCGACGGCCAAACTTCATCAATGCCTGAACGTGCCAGACGTCGTACGAGCGAAAGAGGATCGCGCATTGAAACCCGGCCGTCAAGAACGCGATGCCAAGGTGCCGCATTCCCGCGATCCATGATTCTGGAGCGAGAAGCCAGCCAAGGCCCAATGCCCCCAGCAAACCAGCCACGATAAACTGGCTCACCCGAGACTCATATCGCCGTTGCAACGCTGCGACTTGCCGAGTCAACTCTCGCTCGCTGAGTGGGCGGAGTGGTTCGGTTGCCATCGGAGGATCCCCGTCGCTCATGGCGATGCGTTCGTACGACCACGCCACTCGGAACCGTTGAGATAGAACAGACAGTGTCCAGGTGCTCTCCTGTCTTGCCGAGTGACCATGTCGAGCAGCGCGAACAGGTCGTTCGGAACCTGAAACACGATAGTTTCCGAGGATCTAGAAATGTAAGCTATTGCCGAAGTACTGAACATGATTTTGAAGGTTGCGGAGAAGAACGGCATGATTCTCAGAGCAGTTTCCTCATGAAAAAGCACCGCTCGGAAGAATCGTAACCGTTAATCTTGAGATAGTCTTCCGAGCTAACTTCTGAGATGACCTCGAAACCTTTGTTGAGTAGCATTGCCGGACGTGTAAATGTCATTCCGTATACTGCGTGGCAATTGAAAGCCTTTGCTAGCTCGATCCGAGTTGAGTCGAGGGCGGCTCCCAGACCGGCGCCCCTATGGAGTGAATCAACAACTAAACGAAACAGTTCCGCGGACGGAAATTCTGCATCAGCTAGCTCTTTTAGAATGTAGCTTCCGTAGCAAAGATCATGGGGGCCTCCAATGTTAACTCGTGCCGCTGCAACAATCACTCCCAGGTGAAAAGCAGCAAAATGTGTGCCTGTCGCATCCCACTGATCCTGCAATCCGCCGTCGACCAGGAGATGACTCGACACTGGAACCCCCATTGCCGACCAAACTCTGGCACGCAACAAGGCTATTTCGTGCAGATGCCGTGCGCCAACTTCTGAGATGGAGTAGCCAAGAGGCATCTGCTTCATTTTCCATTCGCCCATTCTTGTAGATGCACAACAAGCCAGATTCAAATGGGCGGTTTGTGTGTGAGTTTACCGAAGGTACGCCACCTCAACGAGCCGTCTTTATCGTGCGTGCGGACGTTCCCGCAGTGAAACTTCGCCGGCTTGATATTGATCAAGGCCCTCGCTCCTCCTTCGGAGTCACGGTCACGGGCACTTCGCCCGCTTCAGCCTGAATCACCGCTCGCGAGCGTAGGGCATAGCGTGCCGCCGCCACCGCAGAGGCCTCGGCATGATCCAGTTTCCTGGACGTGACGTCGGTGAGGCTGTAGCGCGATTCCACCAGCTCGGTGAGTTCGGGAGCATCCGCCCGGCGCATCGCATCCAGAACTGCCACTCGGAGTGCCGCATTTCTGCTCCTCAACGCGATCTCTAACAGATCCCTCTAGGAGCCCCGCGAGAGGTCATTGCCTCGCTGAATGCCCGGCAGGAGGGAAGGCAGGATCTTCATCACATCCCGCCGCGCCCATCTTCGCCCAGGCGAATGCGCCAAAAAGTGCAGGGCCCCCGAGGCATGCGCTGCCTCGGGTTCTTTGACTTGGTAGATCAGTCGAATACCGCCCTGCAGAAAGAGATACAGAACCCAGAGTGCGGAATAAGCATCAAGGACATTCCACTTGCCATCTGACAGAGCATAAATCAAGAGTGGCATGAGAGCCAAGCCAGCCAGCCGCGAAAGACGCCGCCCTGCCCGTTCGCACACTGCCTTGGCAAGAGCCTCCCGCGACACCAAGTCGCCGTCGCCGAAATGATGCGGTCCGACATACCCGAAGATCCCCCACTTGATCCAAAACGGCTCGGGGCCGGTGGCAAGCCATGCGCGGAATTCTTGTCGTCGCTTACTCGCCAGAGCGCACCTCTCCGGCCTCCCCGGCACGGCCCAGCTGCATTCTGATCCGGATCGCACTGAGCTCCTCAATCCGAAACGGAGCAACTTTTTCGGTGCTGGAAAGCCACCGTGCAAGTTCTTCCTGCACCAAAGGAAGCAAATTCGTCGGCGCTTCTTCCGAAAGGGCGGTCAGCAGGGCCACTCGATCATCCTTCGGTTTCTCTCGGAGGAGGAGCAAAAGTCGTTCCCAATCTGCCTGCGTCAGGCTGGAGAAGTCATTTATCGACCGGATGGCATGGCTCAAGGCACGGCGCGATTTCCACCGCGAGAGTCTTGTCCGGCTGGCCTCTCTCCGAGCCAGTAGCGTCGGCAGCGCATCGGGCTCAATCTCATCCGGAAGGGCGATCGGTACCTCGAAATCGCGAGAGCCCGATACGAAGACGAGCACGAGTGGCAGGATGAACAGGCCGATCCAAGGTCGGAGATCGGGCAAAGCGGCCGCGATACCGAGCCCTGCCAACGAACATCCTCCCGTCCCAATCTTCACCAATCGCTGCAGCTCAAACTCCGCCCAGCCAATGAAGTCCTCGGCTCGCCAGGGTGCGGGGATCTGCCTGGCAAAGCGCGGGAGATCTCCTGGATGCGCGCGCTGGATTGCTCGGAGAGCCTTCACCGTCCGAAAGAGCTCGCTTCTTTCCCTCTCGTCTCCAAGCCACACGGATGCCTCGACAATCTGATGCGAGCGCAGGAGACGATCCACCTTGTTCCGAAGTTGCGCAGAAGTGGACGCCATCGCACGCGTCAGAGTACGTCACTCGGCCTCCGAGAGGTCGCTCCTGCTATTGATCTTGGAGAGGCTCTGGCGCAGGATCAGCTCGCAGGCTGCGGCTTCCCACGAGGGGATCGGCCTTCCAAAATGCCGAATCAAGGCGCGCACTTGCTCCACATTGAGCCGGGAAACGAGCCAGCGGGTGATCACATGGGCTGCGACAAGAGCCAAGACTCCTGGAAAAGCGAGCCACAACAAAATCCACGGATTCGGGGTCGAAGCCGAGGTGTGGCGTTCACTGTTGACGATCAGCCAAGCGCCGATCGCCATGCACGGTGCAACACCAAACCAGAACGTCAGCCGGTGGATCCATTGAACCGTCCTGACCAAATTGCGCCCGCTCACGGCACCTCCTGTATGCCTGAGCGAAAGTGACTCAGATTTCCCCGGCCGATGATTCCCATCCGAATCCGAGTCAGCTCCTCGATCCAAGCAGGGGCATCGCGTCGACTTGACTGGAGCCATCGTTGGGTGCTCATCCCCAAATCGGGCAGGAGTGATGCGGGCGCATGGGCCTGCAGGGTCTGAGAGATTGACTCGCGGTCGGCCTTGGCGGCGTGGTCAAGGAGCCCAAGCAGAATCAAGAAATCACCATGTCTCAGCTCTGAGAAATCGGTGGAGACCCGGATCGCCGATCCAAGCGCGCTGAGGAGGATCCGTCGACGGGTGCGGTGGCGGGCTCCTTTCACCGCGACAAGGAGGTCGCGAAGCGTTCCGTGGGCGGGAGGGCACGTCGCCACGGCGGGCTGGATGGTGCGAAGCAAGCTGGGAAAGAGCAGAGTGCCTAAGAGTCCAATAGAGCCTACGCTCGTGGTTCCTGAACGAGTCACCAAGCTCACGGCGATGCACCCAACAGCGAACAAGGCAAATCCCCGCAGCGTGGCTTTCAAAGCGGGAACGTGCTGAGCCGCGGCGATGAAGTCGTCCGCGTTCCACGTATCGGGCACCGCTTCAGCGAAGCGGGGAAGGGTCGCCCTCTCATCGGCGGTGAGGTTGCTCAATGCTCGCAGCGGCTTGGAATTGTTGACGAACAAGGGTTGTTCACCCGGCTCCGATCGATGCGCCCAGGTGTTGACTTCCCACACTTGCGCATGAACGAGGGCCTTTGTGGCCGAGTCGATGCCCCTCAACGACATGGAGCCGACGATCTTCCACTCCGCTTCCGAAAGCTGATCCCTCGTCATCAGGCGGGGCATGCTCAGGGGAAGCAGGTCGCTCAGATTGCCACCGAAGAGCAGCGACTTGTCTCGCCCGTAGATGCGCAGAAGTTGTCTGATTTCATCCACGCTGAGGCATGCTGCGAGGCGCCGGTTGTGCTGACGGCTCACCGATAGCATCAGAAGTCCGACGAGCGTTCCGGAAATCGCTGGTGCCGCCATCGGCGCTACGTCCAACAAAGTGTCCAATGATCCCAGCATGCTGTAAACCCCCAGAACGAGGCCCATCGTGACGAGCCAAACCATTCTGCGGGCATTGAAAAGCCACCGGCTCTTCCTGATCATCTCCTCGTGGTTCACGGCACCTCCTGAATTGGTGCTGCGCTCGACGTTCGCAGTTCAGGCGGACGAGAGGCGAGCTCTAACCGCGCCGCTGTGATCGCGGAGACCGATGCGTGGGAGCCCTTTTCGCGCCGAGCGCTCCAATACGCCGCTTCCTCAGCGAGAAGGGGGAGGATCTCCGGCGGAGCCGACTCGCGGGCACCCTGGAAGATTCTCTGGCGGCCCGACGGAGAGGCAGTCCGGCTCGCACGCATCAGCACGCTCCACTCCTCAAAGGAGAGTCCGTCAAAACGTTCGGTGACTTTGAGAGCCACTTCGAGCGCATGGAATCGAAACGCCCATGAGAGAGAAAATGGGCGGCCCAGCACCCCTCTGGCCAGCTCAACCGCAACGAGTGGCGAACGAGCAATCACCTTTTTTGGCTTTTCCGCCGTCGTCACGAACCAGGCCGTAGCTGCGGCCAGGAGCGTTGCGAAGTACCAAACCCCGACCCCTTCTTGAATCCCCATCAGTCTTGTGAGCAGGATGGGGGTCGCACACGCCAAGACCACCGCGCAGAAGAGGACATCAGCACGACGCCGGCACCAGGCCGCGTCCACGATGAGTCGAGCTTGGTGGTCGAGGAACTCGCGGCCCTCGACTCCGCTGCGCAAAATCGCTTCGCGGGCCTCTTTCGCCAGGTTTCCTTGATTCCCCTGAACCAGGGCCGCGACAATCCCCCACTCCTCGTCGGTGAGTTCGTTGCGACGAGTGATGCGGGGCAAACCCCTGCGCAAAATGTCCCCCATCACAAGCTGGATCAACCGACTCTTTGAGGGATGAAAGGCTCGCAGAACTTCACCCAGTTCTGTCGCTGAAGTGCGCCCGAGCGTTCTGGTGAGCACCCTGTGCTGGTGGGAAGCAATCAACCCGGCCACGCCGTAACAGATGCCCACCCACAGCATCTCGGGGCTTGCATTGTCTGAAGAGACCAGGCCGGCCAGCAAGACCGCCAGGCCGAGAAGGATGCACACTCGCCATGCGATCCCGAGTCGGATGACTTGCCGAAAAGGCGTCAGCATCGTCCCTCCGGGGCTGGGGCGGCTCCGACGATCATCCGACTCCTGAGCAGGAGCCGTGCTCGGGTGAATCGGGCGATGACTTTCGGGGCCGATTTGGCCTTACTGGCGATCCAGGCAGGGAGCCGCCGCTCGACTTCAGGGAGCAGAGAAACGGGGCCTTGACTTCCCAACGCCTCGGAAATCGGATCCGCGATGTTTGCCGGGAGATCTTCCATCCGATCCAGCAGAAACCGCCAATCATCCTCCGTGAAGGACGTGAAGTCGCAGGCCCCATCGGCCATTTCCGGCAGATAGCGCCAGAGGGGATGCCACCGCCCAGGCCGTCCCGCTGCATTGCAGGTACGGAGGGCTGCCAAGAAAATGGTCGCCGGAACATTGTCCGTCGGAAACAGGGTGCGATCGTGTTGGTATCCCCAGGCGAGCGTGCGATTCATGATCGTGGCAAACAGAATCACGATCACCGCGAGGACGATTTCGAAGGGCCATCCCGGCGAGATCATGCCGAGCGCGAGGAGTGTGCCCGCCCACAAAGACATCGCCAACCGTGCCACATGCATGAGAACGCGGGTGCGGATGCCTTTCCAGAACCACGCCAGATCGCGATCTGGCCATCCGAAAGTTTCCGGTGAGTGTGGTTCAGCTGCGTGGCCGGTCAGCGGCTTGACCGCCTCCATATTCGTCGCTACCCGCTCGAAGGCCTTTGTGAGTTTCGCTTCGTACTTCCAGCCTTGCTCCTGCATCGCCTCCGCAGTGCGGCGGATGTCCGGCAGCACCTCGACAACCTTGAGGCGGCCGATTGCATTGATGGCGTGCAATGAGTACTTCTTTCGGGCTCCGGCAACCGCCACCACGGTTTGCCATTCGTGAAGATGCAACTCGTCCTTGGACCGGACGCCCTCGAGTGCCGCGACCATCAGCCTTGCCGCTCGGTCACGGACCAAATTGGTTTGACACCGATGCATCAGATTGAGCAGCCCCCGAACCAGCTCGGGAGAGCCGAGCTTCTCTGCTTGGTTCTCGGGTGGCTTCTCCCCGCGAAAAATATACGTCCAAGTGGGCACAAACAAGGCCACGATGAGCAGGATCATCAACACCCGGTTCGATCGAGCTCGACCAAACAGGGTAAGTAACGTGAACAAAACCAGGAACACCCCGCCGATGACAAGTGCATCGTGCAGGATACTGGCGCGCACTAGCCTTACCGCGCTCTCGTCATCGGAGGGCGCACGGTGCTGCTGATGGGGCACCACCGCTCTCTCAACCGCAGGCTCGAAGCCTGACTTCTCATCGCTCATCCCAAACCCACCGGAAAGAGGGTATCACATCGAGCCTCGGGTTGTGCCTGCTAGGAATCCACGGAAATCCGTTCCTCGGTCGCGGCTGAGGGCAGACTGGTCGTCTTGCTAGCAATAATCCCCCGCGCTGCTCGAATCTTGAGATCCGCGAGAACCATGCTCGTGAGGTCGTGTAAGCTCCTGGCATCGAGGGCCTTGGAGTTTGCCATTTGCTCCCGAAACGACTCCAGCGGCGCGACGCCCTCCGAACCTCCGACTCGGCGGATGACCTCCAGGACTTCGCGATTCAACTGGGGCGATCGAGTCGGGGAAACGAGCTTGTAAAGAAACCCGAGCTGATCGTCTGGTATGTCCGTGGCGGCGCGGACAGTGGGCAGGCTTGCCATCAACCCCGTTTCGCAGGCCTCGATGATCTCCTTGTCCATCGAGGTGCAGAGGGCCTCCGCGAAAAACCCAACAAATCTGGGGTCGGCCATTTCTCGCGCGGATTTGAGGGCATTTCGGTGTTGAGTGCTGAACGCAGTAGCCCCGAAGATCAGCGCGGCGAAGCTCACGACGGAGGGCCAGTCGTCAAGCGGCTGTTTCAGCACGAGCCATTTGAAGAAGACCATGAAGATCATGATCGTCACGCCGCCGCCCACGATTCCGGCAATCATTTGGCGGCTCCATCGCCGAGACCGGTTCTCCTTTACCAGGGTCGCGAGCAGTTGTGCGGGATCGGCGGATGTCTTCACTATTACAAATTGGTATAGGCAAGACTCGGCCCATGGTTGCGCCTTCCCCGGAAATGAGGCACAAAAATGGCCCGGAAGAACCAATCTTCCGGGCCATTGGGGGATTGAATGAACTCAGGTTACGGGAGGGTCTTGCCGTCCTCGTCCTCTTCGTCCTTGTATTCTTCGCCTCGATTGCCCGTCGTCGTTCCGACGGTGTCCTCGTAGGCGACGGTGGTCTTGAAGGTCTTCTCGCCGACCTTCAGCGTCACGATCATGTCGCCGCTGCGCAGGGGAGTGCGCGTACCGCGAGGCTGGAATCGCACGCCGTTCAGACCAGCGTTGCTCGTGCCGTTCAACCGACCGATGTTTTCACCCGCCGGGGTCTCCACCGTGATCTCGACCTTCTCGGTCGTGGCTTCCTTCAGGAAGTAGTAGATCGTGGTGCCAGGCTGAGTGTTCGGGCTCGTCCAGTGGCGATCGCCTTCGAACCATCCGCCAAACACGCGACCGAAGTTATAGACCGGAGTCGGCTTGCAGAGGAAGACGGCTTCCTCGCGATTCTTCGCCGTGAGTTGCTCCAGAGCCGAAATCGGCACGATCCACAGGGCTCGACCGTGGGTGGCCACGATGAGATCTTGCTCGCGCGGATGGATCACCAGATCGTCCACGCGGACGGTGGGGAAGCCATTCGGTTGATGGAACCGAGTCCAGCTGGCGCCTCGATCAAAGGAGACATGGATGCCCATTTCCGTTCCGAGGAACAGAAGATCCGGGTTCTGACGACCCTCGGCGAAGCTGTACGCCACATGGTTCTGCGGCAGGGAATCGCTGAGCTTCTTCCAGGTTGCCCCAAAATCTTCGGTCACGTAAACGTAGCTGTTCTTGTCGCCCGTGCGGTGACCATCGAAGGTCACGTAAGCACGACCGAGCACGTGTCGGCTCGCCGCGACTCGGCTCACCCACGTGTTGGCAGGAACGCCGGAGATGTTCGCGCCGACTTCCGTCCAAGTTTTGCCGTCGTCTTGCGTCAGCTGAACCTTACCGTCATCGGTGCCGACCCAAACCACGCCCGGCTTGAGCGACGATTCGCTGATCGTGATGATGGTGCAGTGCCGCTCGGCGCCGGTGTCTTCAGGGGAAACGCCGGCCCGTGGAGCCTGCTTTTCCGGATCATTCGTGGTGAGATCAGGGCTCGCCTCGATCCAAGTGTCACCTCGATTGACGCTCTTGAAGAGCTTGTTACCGCCAAACCAGACCGTGCTGGAGTTGTGCGGGCTCAGAACAATCGGGGAGCTCCAGTTGAATCGGTAGGTTTCACCCTGCGGAGCGCGCGGTCGGATGAACGCTCGCTCGCCCGTTTCCATGTTGTGGCGAACCAGGGCGCCGCCTTGCGATTCCGCATAGACGATGCGCCAATCGTTCGGATCGGCTTGAGCATGGAAGCCGTCGCCGCCGTTGATGAAGACAAAGTCCGCAAAGGTGACAGCGCCGCGATGGCTCTGCGTCGGGCCACCCCAGGTTCCGTTGTCTTGAAGACCTCCGTACACCCAGTAGGGTTTGCGCATGTCGTAAGCCACGGCATAGAACTGCCCGAGAGACATGTTGTTCAGGTGCTCCCAAGTCAGACCTCGGTCGCGGGTTTGGGCCACGCCACCATCGTTGCCGAGGATCATGTGATTGTTGTCCGTCGGATCGATCCAGAGATCGTGGTGATCCACGTGGATGTCCATCTGCAGCACCTTAAAGTTCTTGCCTCCATCGTCGCTGTAGTGGAAGTTTACGCCCGGAACATACACACGGTTTTCATCCACCGGGTCGACGCGCGGCGTGCTGAAATAGAAAGGTCTGGGGTTCAGAGCGTTGAGGAATGTCCAAGATTCTCCGCCATCAGTGGACTTATAGACGCCTCGCTCCTTTTCTGCCTCGACCGTGGCGATCATCACGTCGGGCTTGGTTGCCATGCGGTCGAGACCGATCCGCCCGATCACCCCTTCCGGCAGACCCTTCGTGATCTTCTTCCAGGTCTTGCCTCCGTCGGTGGTCTTATACAGTCCGCTGCCCGGGCCACCGCTGGCAAACTTCCACGGCCAGCGGAACCGTTCGTACATCGCGACGACGATTGTGTCGGGTTTGCGCGGATCCATCGACATATCGATGACGCCTGTGCGCTTGTCCACAAACAGCGACTTTGTCCAAGTTTTGCCGCCGTCGGTCGACTTATAGACACCTCGGTGCTCGCTCTCATTCCACAAATCACCCAGGGCACCGACGAAGAGAACGTTCTTGTCCTTCGGGTGCATCACCACTTCGGAGATGTGGCCGGTTTCGCGAAGTCCCTTGTGCGTCCAGGTCTTGCCGCCGTCGGTGCTTTCGTAGACTCCATCGCCCCAGCTGGTGCTGTTGCGGCTATTCTCCTCGCCCGTGCCGACCCACACGTGATCGGGGTTGTTTTGGTCGATCGTCACATCGCCCAGCGCCACGGTGTTCTCGAACTGAAACACGGGCGTGAACTTGATTCCACCGCTCGTGGTCTTCCAGAGCCCGCCCCCGGCCGAAGCGACATAGAAGATACGCGGTTCTTTCTCATAAACCGCAAAGTTGTGGACACGACCGCCCATATTCGTCGGGCCGAGTTCGCGGGGGACGATCGGCTTGAGCAGAGCATCGGGGCCGGGCTGAGCCCAGGCCACGGATACGAATCCGCAACATAAAAGAACGGATGCCCCCAGCATCCGCGTCGGAAGGGAGAACGTCATCTCGGGATCATCTTACGCAACGGCTCCCCGCGAATGCACGGTTTTGTCAAGATTTCTCCCTCGGTTGTCCGTGGGACTGCTTCAGTAGAGCCCGTACAATCCAAGCATGGACTTTGCCCTGACGCAAGAACATGAGTTGATCCGGGAATCGGCGCAGAAGTTCGCCGAGCACGAAATCAAGCCGACGATCGCCGAGCTTGATCTCCAGCACACTTCCGATCCGACAACTCTGAAGAAAATGGGAGAAGCCGGACTTCTCGGCATCGGTATCCCCGCCAAGTACGGCGGAACCGACACGGATTACATCAGCCTTGGCCTGGTTTGCGAAGAACTCGAGCGCGGCGACACCAGCGCCCGCGTCGTGATGAGCGTCCATAGCGGACTGCACTGCATGACCTTGCTGCAATGGGGCACCGAGGAACAAAAGCATCGCTGGCTCCCCGATCTGGCCTCTGGCAAGAAGGTCGGCGCGTTCGGGCTCACCGAACCCAACGCGGGATCCGATGCGATCAACATCAAAACCGTGGCCAAGAAGGATGGCGACCACTACGTCATCAATGGTCAGAAAACCTGGATCAGCTTGGCCGACTATGCCGACCAGTTCCTGATCATTACGAAGCTTGCGGAAACCGATGCAAAGGCCCCCTACGCGGCTTTCATCATGGACCGAAACACTCCCGGATTCAGCAGCCGACCGCTCAAGGGCAAGCTCGGCGTGAGGGCAGGGAACACGGGCGAAATCTTTTTCCAAGACATGCGCGTCCCCGCTGATTGCATGCTCGGTCAAGAAGGCGATGGTTTCAAGGTGGCCATGTCTGCACTCGACCATGGTCGATACACCGTCGCTGCCGGAGCGGTGGGCATCATCACCGCTTGCCTGGACGCCTGTGTCCCCTACTGCAACGACCGTATCGTCGGCACCGAGCCGATTGGCAAGAAGCAGCTCGTTCAGCAAATGATTGCCAGCATGGCGAAGGGCCGCGATATCGGCAGGTTGCTTTACTACCAAGTCGGATGGATGAAGAACACCGGTCAACGGCACACGCGCGAAGTCAGCATGGCGAAGTGGGTGAACTGCGAAGCCGCTTTCGACGCCGCCAACAAGGCGGTCGAAATCCATGGCGCCTATGGATTCAGCGCGGAATTCCCGGTGGAGAGGTATTTCCGCAACAGCCGCGGCGCAATGATCTACGAAGGCACCCACGAGATTCACACCCTGGTGCAAGCCGAGTACGCATTGGGCTATCGAAGCGACAAACCGCTCGCCCAGAACCTCCCGACGTATCCGTTCGAGAGCTAAGCGGCCTTCCCAGGCGGAAAAGCGGCGACCCCAGAAATCCGGGGTCGCCGCTTTCGTTTGCGGGAACTCGGTTTCGGGGCAGCTCCGTAGCGAGCACTATGCTTACTTTTCTTTGCTCGGCGGCTTTGCTTTCTCAGGATCCCACGGCCCCGACCGTCGCCCCCAAACCCGCGTTCGAAGCCTCCGAAACCGATCTCGATTTCTGGCTCGGCGAGTGGGTGGCCGATACTCATGATCGTCAGGAAGACGGCACGATCAAGATTAACAAAGAAACTGCTACAAACAAGCTCACGCGGAAGTTTGACAGCAAGGTCATCCACGAAGATTTTGATTTGCCAGGGTTTCATGGCGAAAGTTGGAGCGTCTTCGACGCAAAAGCGAAGATTTGGCGGCAAACTTGGGTCGATAATTCCGGGAACTACATGGCCTTCGAAGGCGGAAAAAAGGGCGACGAGTTCTGGTACGAAATGAAAGCCCCGCGCGACAATATGCGCATGAGGTTCACCGAGATCAAGAAAGACTCGTTCGTGTGGATCTGGGAAGGCCGTAAGCAGGATGGAACTTACGGACAAGTTTGGCGGCTCGATTACCGCCGGAAAAGTTAAGGTTTAGCGGACGCGGCGGGCCGATTTAATCAGGTCTCCCCGCTGAACCTTTGCTACAACGTCAAGGCCCTTCGTGACCTTGCCGAACACCACATATTTGCCATCGAGGCGTGTGTTATCGGCGAGGTTGATGAAGAAGTGGCTGCTGCCGCTGTCGTCGCCCGGATTCTCCAGTGCGAGGCCGACCGTGCCTTTGAGGTGGCTGAGCTTGTTGGGTTCAAACTTGATCGGCTTCCCCCATGTGCCCTCGCCAAGTCCCTGCGTGCCTCCTCGATCTCCTGGTTTCGCGCGGGCTTCCTCGGGGAGCATGTTCTTGGAATCGGGATCTCCCGTTTGCAGGACAAATCCAGCGACGAGCCGGTGCCACAGCATGCCGTCATAGACCTTCTTGTCCACCAAACTCAGGAAGTGATCGACCGTTTGGGGAGCTTCTTTTTGGGCAAGCTCGATAGTGAAGACTCCTCGCCCTGTGGTGGTGAATTCAACGAGCGGCAACTCCGCAGATTGGGAAACAAAGGCACAAACAATCGCCCCGAACATGACGATATTCTACTTCCCCGAGCCCGGTTGGACTCCAGCAAGCCAGTAAATCTGCCGATCATCCCCCTCAGATGGGCCTCTTCTCGACACTCCGCGACTCAAACGCGATCCCGAGCGCGCGCACCTGGGCGGATATCTCCCCCGATGAGGCGCAATCGTTCGTGGCCCCTCTTCTGAGTCTTGTACTCGGACTTACGGAGGTTGTGAAGGCGCACTGCATCACGCCGAACTCGCGGGACACCGAGAAGTTTCGCTCCGAAGTCCATCAGCTCGAGCTTATTGTGAAGACCAAGCCGAAGTCGGCGCGGTCGATCTCCGAACTCCGGGAGAACTTTATCCATTCCGGATTGGGCCATGCCCGGTGGCAGGCAACATCTCTCACCCAACTGCGCGATGCCCATGTTTCGGCAGCGGAGCAGTTTGTGGCCGCGGTCTCGCCGACTCTGACCCAAATGACGGAAACCCAAAGTCAGCTGCGAGCGGTGGCGGATCGCCTCGCGAACAGCAAGGATCCTGCCGTTGTTGCCGATTTGGAGCGGTTGCAGGATCTGATCAGCACCCTGGAGCGAACCGCCACCCAGGCCCGACAGGAAGCCCACGATGCCGAGCGGTATTTGGCACGGCGTCAGCAAGAAGCTCAGAATCCTCGCACGACCTTGCCCGTGACGAAGCAGGTGTCCGAGAAGGGCTCCTTCACTGCTGCTCTGAAGGACACTCTGCGGTCCGGCGAAGCGGCCGTGTGCGTCGCCTTTCAACTCGACTCCGGAGACGAGGGCGTGCGCCCCAGCTCTGAACTGAACTCTCTTTTCGGCATGACTTTGCCCAAGCTCTTTAAGGTGGCAAGGGCCACTGGTCAGCTCGGGACCGAGACATGGGTGATGCTCCTTCCCGGAACTCTTGAATCCACCGCGCCCGAGGTTCAGCATTTGGTCAGCACCGGCTGGTATTCGCCGACGGAAAGTGATCCGCTGGCGGTGAGCGCCGGGCTTTGTGCAGTTGCCACAGGCTCGCAGCCGGAACAGATCATCAACACCGCCGAACTGGCACTCCACCGGGCCCAACTCTCTGGTGGAAGTAAGTTGATGGTCGCTCAGGCTGCCTGAACTACTCGGTGCGAAGGGCTTCGATCGGGCTGAGGGAGCTCGCGCGTCCTGCCGGATAGAGACCAAAGATCAGGCCGATGACGGCTGAGATCACCGTCGAAATGATCGCGGATTGCAGCGGGAATGCCATGACAAGACCTCCCGCGCTGGGGAACTTGGTCGCTGCCGTCGCCGCGGTGACCCCCTGACCCAGCAGCCAGGCGATGAACATTCCGATCAATCCGCCAACCATGCTGAGCAGAGTCGCTTCCACCAGGAACTGAGCCAGAATGCTCGGTCTGGTGGCCCCCAGTGCCTTGCGTAAGCCGACTTCGCGGGTGCGCTCGGTCACCGAAACGAGCATGATGTTCATGATCCCGATGCCTCCGACGAGCAAGCTGAGGGCGGCAATTCCCGCAAGCACCGCTCCGGCGGCCCCTAAGATTCCTCCAAAAACGGCCATGATCGACTCGCGCGAGTCCACCCGGTACACGCGCTTGTTGCCCGACTTCAGCATCAGAGCCTGCCACACGTCGTCCATCGCTTGTTCTACTTTGAATCCGTCTTTCGGAAGAGCGGAGATGTAAGTGATCTGATCGCCACCGATCCACTTGTCTTGGGCTGTAGTCAGAGGAACCAGGATGTCGCGATCGTTGGATTGCCCCATGATCTCGACGGTCTCGGTCACCCCGATAACTTCCATCGTGATACCGGGGAAGGTGATGAGCTTGCCGAGTCCTTGACCTTCGCCGAACAGACGCTTCTCAATGTCCTTGCCGATCACCGCGACATTGGCTCGAGCGTCGAGATCTTCTTTCGTGATGTGTCGGCCCGCCGCCAGCCCAATCTTGTTCAACTCCGGCATGTGCTCGTCAACAGCGTTGATCTCGTTGTTCGGGGCTTCCTTATCCTGATACGTGGCCTTCTGAGACCCCAGAATCAGAGTCGCCGACGCCAGTTCAAGCGTGTTGCACCGTCCCATCAGGTAGTCCACGTCCTCGACCTTCAGCCCGTCGAGACTCGTGGATCGCTCGAACCTGCGTCCGCCCCCACCATCGTAGAAGACGAACATGGTGTCCGCGCCGAGCTTTTTGAACTCGTACTGGATGTAGTGCTGGAATCCGTTCGAGATCATGGTGATGAGCGTGACGCTCATGACCCCGATGATCACGCCGAGCATGGTGAGGAACGCCCGCAGCTTGTGCAGCCGCAGCATGTCCATGGCGATGCGAACGGATTCCCAAACGTTCATGGTTAGTCCGCCAACTCCTCTTCAACCGGCTTGGATTCTTCTTCTTCATCGCCAGGGCCGAATTGCATCATGCCCTTGCGATCCGGCCCGGTGAACTTGGGCTTCTGGATCTCGGTGCCTTCTTTCACGCCGGAAATGATTTCGACATGGCTGGCGTTCTGGGCTCCGAACACGACGCGTGTCTTGACTTCGTCTTCCTTCGGCTTTTCGCCCGGCTTCGCTGGCTTTGCCTTAGGAGCCTTGGCGTCGTAAATCACCACGTAGCCACCCTGTTTGTCCTCGCCGAGGAATGCCTTCGGGATGCGCACCACGTTGTCTCGTCGCAGAGGAGTCATGGTGCACTTGGCCGACATCCCTGCCTTCAAGTCATCCACAACCTCGTTGAGCTCGACTTCCACGTCGTACTTCACCACCGAGTCGGCGGTCGCTCCGCCGGTTGCGCTGACCACTTGAGCCGGGGCAATCTTCGTTACGGTACCGTCGAACTTCTGAGTTGGCAAGGCATCGACATTGATTTCTGCCTCCAGACCAAGTCGCAGACGAGCGACGTCGATTTCGTTGATCTGAAGCTTAACCAGCATCACGGAGCGGTCATCCACACTGACAATCGTTGTTCCCGCGCTAAAGGCACCCACCGCGTTCACGATTTCGCCTTCCTGCACAAATCGACGCGTGACGATGCCGGCCATTGGAGCACGGACTTCGGTCTCGTTGAGTTTGCGCTGAGAGTCGCCGAGAACACTGCGGATTTGGTCGACATTCGCCACCGATCCTGCTCGTTGCTGGATCAAGGCCTCGACGTCGCGCAGGGCGATTTCGGCATCCCGGACATCTTGGAGGGCGAGTTGGTACTGCTTCTCGCTGGTGGTGTCTTGCACTGAATTGGCGCGGGCTCGATCGAGATCGGCCTGAGCTTGCTTCACCCTCTCATCAGCTTGCTCGCGCTCCAGTCGTTGCTCGTTATCAATGCGTTGAAGGGCTTCGCTTGCTTGGCGCAGGCGGCTCTCGGCGAGCTGCTTGTTCAGCTCGGCGCTTTCGACTTCACGACGAGAAACGTAGCCCTTTTGGAAGAGTCCAGTCTGCCGTTGGAACTCGGTTTCCGCGATCCGCAGGTTGTTGCGAGCATCGTTTTGAGCCGTTTCCGCTTGGGTTCGACCATTCGGCTGGGTGACCTTCACGAGAACCTCGCGCTGCTTTTGCGCGTTGGCGAGGGCGGTTTCCGCGCTGCGGATGTTGGTGTTCGTGAGTTTCGGCTGCGCCTTGCGCTCGGCATCAAGTTGCTGGACTCGGAGTCGGGCCTTGGCCAGAGTCGTCTGGGCAGTGACTCGGCGTTGCTGAATTTGAACCTCAAGCTGCTTCACTTGGCTCTGCGCGCCACGCAGCTGAGCTTGGTTCTGTTCGACCTGGAGTCTCGTCTCTTGCGGATCAATGATGGCGATGAGCTGGCCCTTTTCGACCCGGTCTCCGGCATCAACCAAGAGCTTGGCGACGCGACCACCCACCTGACTCTTCACTTCAACGGTGCGCTTGGCTTCCAGCGATCCCGTCTCGACAACGGTGACGCGAACGTTTCCTCGCTCGACCTTCGTGCGGTTGGCCAGAGCTTCCGATTCGGCTTGCTTCTTGGCGGCGTCCGCGCCCCCTCTCGCGGCGGACATGAAGCCAAACACGATAAGTGCCAGCGGGATGAGAATGAACAGAGCCAGGCGCAGACGTTTCATACAGAACTCACATTTCCGACGGTGCCGGCCAAGGCCCCACTTCCTTGGGTGTTCGGTGTCCGACGGGATGAATGATGTAGACAGTGTTACCAGAGCTACCCCAGGCGCGTTTCAGGTCCTCCCGTTGATAGGTCAACCGGACGATATTTCTACCGGGATCATTGAAGATCGGAGTCCCATCTGGCTCGAACCCCACGACCACCACAAGGTGCCCGTCGTTCGATTCCTGCTTGGGCTTACCTTTCAGCAAGGCGTAGGAAACCGAGGTCGCGACCGGGATCCCGTGACTCACCCAGAGTTCGAGATCGCTCATGTCGCGCAACCGTGTGACGAACCCGGTCATCCCGGGTCGAGTTGCCGCGTAGGCGGTGTTGAATGCCCAATTTCCCGTGCCTCCCCATGCCGGATCATGGACGCCTTTTTGAACCTCCGGGACATCGGCGTCGATGCTCGGCGTCTGAGTCTGCTGCGCCCAGTAAGCCAGGATCATGGACACGGAGGTTGGGGAACACAGGACATTTCCGCCAGGATAAGTGGCCTGGGCGCGCATCGGTACCGCGAGAGCGGGGAGCGGGGTCGCGAGGCTCGGCGCCGGCTCCTGCGGAACGGCGGGAACATCGGTCAGACTGAGGCGAACTCGGTCGATCTCAGGGAGCATTCCAGAAGTGCCAGGAGTGGCGAGGATCGTCACGCGGAGCCCGGTCGCTGGCTCCTTGGTTCGCAGAATATCGGTCAGAACCTCGGCGGAGGTGCCCACCTGCTCGTTGATGCTGGTGCGCGATCCATCTTGGCTCCAGACTCCCAGCGAGTAGGCACGGTCTGCGGCGGGCAAGGGAGAGAGCAGCACCTCAAACTTCGAGCCTCCTGGGGTGCGGGCAATCCAACTCGGAACGGCGTCGCGAAAGGGGCGTGCTGCGCGGACATCGGCGGTGTAGATCATCGTGCCTTCGCTCTCGTACCGCGCAAACTCGCTGACCTGCAGATCGGCGAAGTTGTGGGTGTTTGTTCGGAAAACGGGGAGATCGAGCGTTGTCAGACCGAGGAGAATCGGGATCACTTCGCCTAGATACCCCATCCCATGCCGCGATCTGCGCATCCGCGCTGCTTCATTCGGATAAACTGCGCGATTCATGCTGAAGATCGAAGGACTCAACGTTTTTTACGGGGCCATCCAGGCTCTGAGCAACGTCAGCCTCACCGTCAACCAGGGAGAGGTGGTCTCGATCATCGGTTCGAATGGAGCAGGGAAGAGCACCCTCCTTCGCTCGATCAGTGGCTTGGTTCGGCCTCGGTCGGGGTGCCTGGAGTTCGAAGGTACGGATCTGATCGGAGTCAGCGCGGACAAGATCGTCCGGATGGGGATCAGTCAGAGCCCGGAGGGCCGCAGGATTTTCACCAACATGAGCGTGCTGGAGAATCTCCAACTTGGAGCCTGCACCCGCAAGGATGACGAAATCAAGGCCGATATGGACAAGTTCATGGACCGATTCCCGCGTGTGCGGGAGAGACTCCACCAGAACTCCGGCACGATGAGCGGCGGCGAGCAACAGATGCTGGCAATCTGCCGCGCCCTCATGGCCCGTCCTCGGCTTCTCTTGCTCGATGAACCCAGCATGGGCCTCGCCCCGAACCTGGTGACCGAGATTTTCTCGGTGGTGAAGGATCTTCACGCCGAAGGAGTGACGATTCTGCTTGTGGAGCAAAACGCCCACCGAGCCCTCGAAGTTGCTGATCGTGCCTATGTCTTGGAAACCGGGAAGATCGTGCTTGAAGGCGCGGGCAAGGATCTGCTTCATGACCCGAAGGTGAAGGAAGCCTACTTAGGCGGCTAACCGCATGAGCGTCAACGTTTCTCTGCTCGAAGAACGCCACCTCGCGCAGGTACTCGCGATCGAGGGTAAGTCGCAGACGGCTCCTTGGTCGGAGCAGAGTTTCCGTAACGAAATGACCCAAGATCACGGCACGTTTTTGGTGCTGGAGCAATCGGGGCAGGTCGTCGGATTCGCCGGGATGTGGCTGATGGTGGATGAGGCGCACATTATCACGGTGGCGGTTGATCCCGATCAGAGGGGCAAGGGATTTGGCAAGAAGCTCGTCGTGGAGCTCCTCCTTCGCGCGCAAGAACAAGCGGCAAGCTGTGCGACTTTGGAAGTGCGCGTGAGCAACGAGGCAGCGATTGGTCTGTACGAGAATCTTGGCTTTTCGCGCTCGGGCATCCGCAAGCGATACTATCCCGACAATCGCGAAGACGCCCTC
>JAIUNY010000014.1 GCA_020161505.1 Armatimonadota bacterium
GCGCCCCTTCCTTGGTCGTGGTATCCACATCATAGCAACACAAGAAATAGAGGCGGGTCATGGGATTTCACGGTTGGTAAGGCAAATAGGTTTCCGCGTCGCCCCGGATCACACGCGCCAGCAGACGCGCCTGGACATGAGGAAGCAGGCCGATAGGAACTTTCTCCTTGAACAATGGATGCCGGACTTCCTGATGCTTGCGTGTTTGATACGCGGTCAGGAGAATCTTGCGCCCCTCATCGGTGAGCAACACGCTGCCCCCGTCTCGGGGCATAAAGTGATCGGCTTGGAGCTGCTTGCGGTTCACCAGGCTCAGGGCTAGGCGGTCGAGGATGACGGCACGAAACTCCTCGACGAGATCGAGCGCGAGCGCGGGGCGCCCGGGTCGAGCCACGTGGAGGAATCCGAATTGAGGATCCAGACCTACACCCTCAAGGGCAGCGACGCAATCGGTGGTGCCGAGACTATAGAGGAATGAAAGGAGGCAGTTGATGCGATCTCTGGGCGGGCGACGGGAGCGACCGCTGAATCCGAAATCGGTCTTTTGAGAAGTGATGAGGTGGTCAAACACGTTAAAGTACGATTGTGCGGCGGTACCTTCGTGGCCTCGGATTTCGTCGATCGTTGGAACCGTTGCGAGGTCGGCAAGAGCTTTCTCGTGGACTTCGATGGCCAACGTGATGCCTTCGCGCAACGGTTCTCGGGAATCTCTCCGACCTCGGAGCAGCACTTGTCGAGCGTTTTGGAGCTTGCCAGCAACCATCTGACGCGCGATTTCGGTAGCGATGATGGGCTCGCGGTGGCACTCGTATTGATCCCGGCGAAGGTAGACGTTTCCGCTTGTTTTGCCGACGACCCGCGCTCGGAATCGGCCCATCTCATTGAGGAAAACAACCGCCCGACCATCATCGGCGCATCGCATGAGCAGAGGGCCACTGAGGGTAACAAGTCCAAAAAAGGTGATTGATCCGAGGTGATGGAGCGGCACTTGGAGCAGCTTTTCGCCTTCTAGCTCGACCCTCACTTGGTCATTTTCGAGCCTGAGGTACGCACCTTGCGTCCCTACGAACAGCGTGTTGAGTAGAATCTTGGTCATGGCAGGTCGGCCTCGGTGCGGGGTTGGAAGGGGCTGACTTTCTGGCTTTCTGCAGCGGTGAGGGCTTGGGGTAGGCAGGCATCGATGAGCGAGCACTTGAAGCACCGGCGATCCCACCTCACCTCCGGGAGCACTCCGGATTCGATGGAAGCGCGGATTTCGGCGATGGCTTGAACGGTTTGTGAACGCAGATCAGCCGTCAGCTCCACGGTTTGCCTTTGTCTTGTCTTGATGAAATACAGCGCGCCTTCGGGGATCGCCTGGCCGAACATCTCTTCCAGACACAGCGCTTGGGCGCAGAGTTGGAGGGAGGCATGGACGGCCTGCGAGCCATCGCCGATTTTGTACTCGATGGGAGTGATTTTCCCGTTCCGAAACTCGACGGCGTCGGCCTTACCGGTGAGCCCGTGTACTTCCGACCAGAGGGGGAGGGCGCGCTCGACACGCGCTCCCCGTTCAGAACGCGTGACTGGCTCATCCACCCTCTCGTGGGCGATTTGCCCACGGAGGGTGAAGAGATTTTCGTCCCACACGTGCTCGATATGGATCAGGCCGCACTGGCGTGGGCAATAGCTCCAGTGTTCCAGGGCACTGATCAGGATCGGCTCTGGATGCATGGTTTGTCAGGCTAGTCGAGGAGGCAGTGCAAGGTGACCCCGTTGGGCAAGTTCGCGGGGGCTTGTACCTCTTGGTAGTCGGAGAAAGCTCGGATCGGTTTGCTCGGATCCTTAGCCTTGAGCTGGTCTTGGATCGTGTCGAACAATCGGCCTGACGGAGCGTTTCCGAGCTTGTTCTCGTGAGCGAAGACGTACACCTGCCGGAGTCGCATATCGCCCCGCGCAGCAGAATGGTCGTGCTCGAACATGTTGGTGACCGCTTGCCAGAAGATTTCCAGGTCTTCTTTGGTCACGCCGGTTCCGCGCGGGCCGGTGCCAAGAGACGGCGAGTAGAAGCCTTTGCCCACGTAGAGGCCGTAGGGCACGACCGATTTGCGGCCCATCTCGGTTTCCTTATTTTCGCCTTCCTTGGTGATCGCGACTCGGGTGATGGAGACGTCGCTAGCAATGATGGGATCAACCGATCGTGAGAACGTGAGTTGCATCGGCCCGCGGACTTGCCCGCAGTTGATTTCTCCGGTGGAGAGGACGCCTCCGAACATACGGACGTCGAAGTAGCGGCGGCACATCTCGGCGCGGCCTTTGTCGTTGGTGGTTTTCACCTTTTTTTCGGCGACGGTTTCTCCCACGGCGAGTGCGGCGGCCTTGATTTTTGTGTTGAGGGCGATGCTGCTGTCGCGCACGAAGATCCCGTAGCCGTCGGCTTGATCCACCTCATCAAAATTGTCCGCGTGGTGGAGCTCGATGAAGTTTCTGATTTTGCGCTTCAGGCAGACGTCGGTGACAATTCCCTGCATCGTCTCGGGGTCGAGGCGGGGCATGTTACCGGCATCAGGATCGCCGTTCGGGTTTCCGTCGGTGACATCGAAGACGAGGAGAAAGTCGTAGCGCTTTTCGGGGTTGGTGATTTCGGGTGAGATATTCATTTAGTTGTTCCCCTCGGGGGAGTCAGAGGCCGCGTCGGCCTTAGCGTCTCGCTTTGCGATGGCGGTTTCGATGTCGTGGCTCTTTTGTTGATAGAAGCCGAGGCTGAATATCGCTTGCTGTTGCAGACTCAAGGTTCTCGGAAACTCTGAGCCGAGGGCCGAGAGCACTTCGCTGAGCTGCTTCTCAAAGATCGTGTGCATCCCGCCTTTCTCTTTGCGGATCTTTGGCATGTGGGAGCGCGTGGCGTTGGTGAGCAGTGTGCCAAAAACCGATGCAGGACTGGCGCATGCTGCTCCGTAGTGGCGATCGACGACCGTGGCATTGAGCCCGGAAATCGCGTTTTTCTGGATCGATTCCAGGACGGCGAGCAGTCGCCCGCAGTGATACGCAGGCTCTGGGTGGGTGGGATTGAGCATTTTGAACTCTTCTTTTCTTTGGGGGTTTTCGAGTAGTTCCGCTTGAAGGAGGGGATCATCGAGAAGGGCGGCTTTGATGAGAGCCATCCGTGCGTGCGCGAGGCCCTTTCCGCCGCCCTTGAACACGGTGTAAGGGCCTTGCATGGCAAGATTCCGCTTGACAGCAAGCCCAAGAATAGAACTCGGCATGGGTCGCCCGAGGAGGGCGCACCATGCCAAGGTGTTGGTCACGTGGGCCGGGATGTCTTTGGCCTCTCGGTAGAGCGAAGTAGCCAGTTGATAGAGCGAGTGGCGTTTTGGGTGTCCCGCCAGACTCAACTTCTCGAACCAAGCCTCGCGCCGCTCGATGAGATCGCCTAGGGTCATGGTGTGGAAATCCCGCACGATGATGCGCGCGGCATTCGCACTCAAGGCAAGCATGTAGAAATGCTCTGCTTCGATTTCCTGCGGAATCATGGCAGGGGCGAGACGGATCGCTCTCGTGCGACCTGCCTTGTCGGTGGTCGTGTTGAACAAGTCTCCCTGGAGACCCACGCTCGTGATTTGCCCTTTGCTCTTTCCGGCTTCTTTGATGCCCCGTACACGGGCGATTTCTCGAAGTTCCGCCTCGTCCAAGTCGTCATCGCCCGCGTCTGCATTGTCGGGGTCGAGAATGGCCCGGATCTGTCCTTTGCCAGCATCTACGCGTGACCATCCGACAAAGGCGACTTTTCCAACCTTGACAGTGTAGATGAGTTCGTCACCGAGCCGTTCGCTGAGGAGGTGGTTTAGGGCATTTCCGATTTTTTCTCCAGCGTCGGGTGAGATCGGAGAATTGTAGGCTGCTTCCAGGCCATAGCTATTGCCAGCCGTGAAGTTGACACTCACCAGGGCGGTTCCCGACATTTGCCCATCGGGAATACCTCTGATCATGGCGGGCATTCGCTCCAGAATCGGCCCCTCGATCCCCGTGACAAGACAGGTGCCCCGCTCTGGGGTGTCAGTTTGATTGGCCCACCAAGTCCGCACTTCGGGCAACTCGGTCACAATTTGTCCGCTCACGCTGATCGTGAAGTAGTCGTCTGGCTGAAGCGATGAATCCTGCGCGAGCTGCGTTGGCCCATCATTGCGTACCCAAGCTGCAACAGCCTGGACTTCGGGGTTATCAATTTCGGCCGCGCACGTTAACACGCTCTCGCGCCATGCTTCGTGCCTGAGCCTGACCTTCGATTGATCGGCACCTTCAAAGACCTTTCCAAGAAGGTATTCGCAGTTGTCTGCAAAGGGCCGCGCTCGAATGCCGCTGGCTCGGCGAGGAGCCTCTTGAGGTTCGTGGCGATTTTCTCCATCACGTTTTCCCCGTTTATCCTTGGAAAGCTGAATAAGGCGAGCGCTCTTTACTTCCCGATCTAGCTCAACTACCTTAGTGACAAACTGCGGCTGATACCCGCTGGGAATGGAAGCCCCGAGCGTTTCCGCGAACTCCACCAATCGGTTGAGAATCATCGGAGCACCTCGCGGGGATCGGGGAGAGAGAGGATGCCTTGCTCCAGCCTGGCCTCGAAGAACATCGGACGGATGCGCTTTTTGTCGGCATAGTTCATATCGAAGAGCATCCGGCCGAGGTCGCGGTCTTCCTGGATGGGCGTTTCGCCGGGGCGCACTGGCCCGAACTCGGCAGCGAATTCACGACAACCCAGTGCTGGCCTGTGGAAGCACTGGCCTTTCTCGACCCGGTCGCGGAACTGAGCGCGGAACTTGGCGTGGTCCTCTGTCACGCCGGGGCGGACGTTGGCATCGGCGTAGATCTCGTACGCGACATCACGCAGGAGCACGCTGTGTCGCTGCATCCGGTCATGGTCGGCGTAGTAGGGCTCCGTGCGGCTGGGTGACATCTTGCTGGCCACCTCATTGCGGAAGATGCCCGTTGTTTGGATGGGTCGGAGGACGCGGATCTCTCGGATGACCCAGTCGAACTGGGGATGCCAGTAGATGGCCTCTAAGATTCCCCTTGCCGCCGACGGAGTGATCACCTCGTAGGTGACGCGCTCCGCCTTCGATTCAGGGCGGGTGAAGAGGGCAAAATCGCCGCTCACCCGTACGGATATATAGCGTTCATTCATGACGGAAAAATGTTGAATGTCTGGTTCTTTCGCGGTAGAAAGGTAGGTTTTCTTCTCCAGAACTCCACCTTGTGTCTATCACTCTACCGTGGTTCGGCGTGACTGTCAAGGGGGTTATAGAGGGAATTTTTTTGAGACGGTGGAAAACCCTTTCCCCCACCTGCCAACGAGCAAGACGGGGGAGGGCGACGCGCCGTTTACATGTGGCGATCGAGGTAGCGGTCGTTCATTACGTGAGCTTTCGTACAGGCCTCATGAAATGTCCGCATTCGGAGGAGCCGGAGGACCCGAAACAAACCAAAAGCCTCCACGAGGAACGCCAGAAGCGACTCGAAGAAGCGGTAGTCGGTCACCGGGATGTAGTAGCGAGCGCCAGAGGCGGCGCGAATGACGATAATTGCGGGAGACAAGGAGTCTGTCTTCATTTTCTTGGTTTCGTAGTAGACTCCGGATAGCTCAGCTTCTCGAAGTCTGGGTCGTGGGTGGTGGCGGTTGAACTTTGCAGGCTTTTCCGCCCCACCATTATTCTCGTTAAGGGTTACATAACGGTTTCAATCCTAGTCGCTGGCGGAGCATATGCTCCTCTAGACAACTCGACGTGCATCACTGTACCCCGGATTCCTTTGTTTGTCAAGTGTTACTTAACGGAAAAGTAAATTCAGAAAACCAGGGCTCCGGGTTCAACCGCGCCTAGATTCAGCCCAGTCTCTTCCGAATACTGGCCCTCGGCGAAGACGAGCACGGGCATGCCGGATTCGTGCATCTCGACCACCCCCGTGCGAACCAACTCGGCCAGCTTCTCGCGCGGAACGGTGACCATGAAGGGCTGGAGAACCCGAAACCAGCGACGGGGAGATGTGCGATCCCAAAGCGTATCGATAGCGGCACGAGCATCGGCGGACTCATCGATCAAGCCTGGGCTCAGCCGATTCACATAGTCGGGCAGTGCGCGGTGCGGAACCAGAATCGACTCAGAAATCTCGTCGATCATCTTGAACTCGGCGGCGACTTGCGAGAATCGCAGAAGCCGCTGCATCGTCAGGATGTCATTCCTCTCGGTGCCCGTGTTGGTTCGGCTGAAATACATGCGCCAGTACGCCCGGCCCGCCGCCTCCGAGTCGAATGGCTGTAAGGTTTGGTCGTCGACAACTCCATGCGTGGCATCAATCCCCGTTTTGTAGGCTCCGCCGGGTGCCTTACCTTCTTCAAGTTTGAACACTATCACCTCGCCCAACGTCTCACGGAGACCCTCTCGATTACACCTCCCTGCCGCCTGGATCACACGATCGAGCGGACCGAAAGCGCGCAGAACGGTGGGGAAATCTACATCAACGCCGGCTTCCACGACTTGAGTACTGATGAGCCGAATCGTGTCTCCTGATCTCAATCGGTCCCTCGCCTCTGCCAGAATCCTCCGCCTGTCGAACCCGCACAGATTGGTGCTGAGGTGCATCACACCGGGAACGTCCTCCAACATTCGAGTCAGTTCCACCGCCTCACCTCGCGTGTTCAGAATCGCGAGCACCTGGTCTCGACTCCGAATCTCGTCAGCTAAGCGATCCTTCGACCAGGTCTCCTCAGGAAACGTGAACTCAACGCGTCGAAGAGCGGCGAAGTGATCCTGATAGTTCGGCACGATCTCTTTCGCCTTCACGTCCTTGCCGAGTGCTTCCCAAATGGGGTCGAAATCGGGCTGGGTCGCGGTGCACATCACCACCGAGCATCCGAAATGTGTCACTAGGAGCCAGAGGCAGTTGAGGATCGGCCCGAGGCGACACGGCGGAAGAGTTTGCACCTCGTCGAGGATAATCACGCTCCGCGCGATGTTGTGGAGCTTGCGGCACGCCGCCGGGCGGTTGCTGAAGAGGCTCTCGAACAACTGCACCGTGGTGGTGATGATAAGGGATTCATCCCAGTTTTGCGCCGCGTTGGCCTGACGCCGACCGCTTGATTCTTGGGCAGCTGCATCGGCGATGTCCTTATCGGATCCGAATTCCCGTGGCATCAGGGCGGAGTGGTGGTCAAGCAGGGCATCTTCGCCAAAGGTCTCGCGGCAGACTTGCGCGGTTTGCTCGATGATGCTGGTGTAGGGGATCGCGACGATCACTCGGTCGAGCCCGTGCTGGGCGGCGTGTTCGAAGGCAAAGCTCAGCCCAGAGAGGGTTTTTCCACCTCCCGTTGGCACCGTAAGGGTGAAGAATCCTGGGGTCTCCATTGCCGCCGTTCGGCATGCCTCAAGAACCTCCGCGCGGATCTGATTTGTAGTGGTTCCCTCCAATCCCCGCTCTCGGATTTGCGTGGCTTTTTCCGACATGTGGGCTCGGAGTTGTCCGGCGTACTCGGAGATCGGCTGGAAAGCACCTCGAAAGTCGCGAGCGTCAGGCTGATCGAATGCTTCGGAGTCGAGGCGATCTGCGTCGATGAGAGCGCTGAAGACCATGCGGATGAGTACTTCGCGTTGCACAGTGTCTGGCGCGGCCCATCTTGGCCACTTCGCAGAGGGCAAATCAAGGTCGAGGGATCGACTGAGAAACTCTCGCGCCGGCTCGAAGGCAGTTAAATGCATGGCCTCCTTCACGAGGGAGTCAGGGCCATCCCAATTCGGCATCCCTGCGTGGTGGCCCATGATGATCGGAGCGAGATCGCCCAGGATTTCGGCCGCCGCAGCCGCGCCGGGGTAAGCATGACCACCGACGTGCTTTCCCTTGGCGTCCTTGGGGCGGCGGATGAAATCCTGGAATTTGGGATCTGCTTTCCCAATATCGTGGAGAATCCCACAGAGGTATCCCAACTCGCCTGCCCCAAATTTCTGACTGAAAGCTCTGGCAAGATCGGCCACCCCCTTCAAGTGGTCGATCAGCGGCTGCTCGCCGTGTTCATTCCGATGCGCGATGAGCGGATACATTGTCTTCCTGTCCAATTGCTTTCTCTAGGCTGAGCTTATGAGTGTCTCATTGTCAAGAAGATGATGCCCTTTGATCGAATCTGTCCCCAAGCTGCGCTTCCACCACGCGCATTCTTACGCGACACGCTGGCAGGTTGCGGGACCCACTATTCTCACTCTACCAGTCTCGCTCTTGCCCGGACGTTTTAGCACTGGCCGCCGAGGCCAATGGAAACGAAGACATCACTCTACCAGTCTCGCTCTTGCACGGACGTTTTAGGGCTCGCCCGGCTAATGGCGGGTAATCAGACCACCGTGCAGAATGCTCGGGGCTTCATCTCGACATCGGTCTACGCCACCAACTCTAACCGACAGATTGCCAGCCAAGATGCCCTCGGTAATCGAACGACCATGACCTTCAACATGGCCGGCGAGCAAACCCAGGTTCAGGATGCGCGTGGATCTGTCACCACCTACGCCTATGATCTTGCCGGACGGCTTCGAACCGTGCAAGAACCCACGGGCGGCGTGACCACCTACGCCTACGACGCAGCAGGCCGGCAAGTATCGATCACCGATGCGCTTGGACGAATCTCGACCACCCTCTACGATGCGGTTGGCCAAGCCACGACCATGATCTCGCCGCTGGGCGCGTGGTGACCATGCAGAATGCCCTTGGCTTCATCACCACCTATGCCTACGATCCCGTGGGCAACAACACCACCATCACTAACGCTCGCGGAGTGAACACGGTGAGCACCTATGATGCGGTGGATCAGCTCACGGCGACTACCGATGGCCTCGGGCACCGAACCACCTATTCCTACGACCCCACCGGGAACAACACGGTCATCCTGGATGCCCGGGGTGGGCGAATCACCATGGCCTACACGGCTCGCGGTGAGATGGATGTCATCCAGAACCAACTCGGGCAAGCCACCACCTACACCTTCCTCCCCACCGGAGAAACCGAGTCTCGCCGGTTCCCGAATGGAGACCGCACCACCTACACGTATGATGCAGTGGGTCGGCTGGTCACCACGGTCTATGCCGATGGAACCAGGGTCACCTTTGGCTATGATGCCACGGGCAACCGCACGACCATGGTGGATTCCACCGGAACCACCACCTATGCCTACGATAACCTGGGCCGCCTGATTGACAAAACCGATCCCGGAGCTCTGCGCCAGCAGTATTCCTACGATCTCGCCAGCCAGCGCACCAAACTCATCGATCCGGATGGAGGCGTGCGAACGTTCCAATATGATGCCGATGGGCGTATGACCACGCTTGTCACGGGCAAAGGGACAACGACGTATACCTTCGATAATGCCGGGCGGCAGGTGAATAATCGACTGCCGAATGGCATGAGCGAGCAAACCAGCTACGATGCTGTAGGTCAGGTAACACTTCGCACCTTTGCCAACATCATCCGAACCACCTACACCTACGATTCCGTCGGGAATACAGAGAGTATTCGAACATTCAATGGTCGGGTGAAGACCTTTACCTACGACAATGCCGACAGGCTCACTCGTCAGCAGACATCGGGAGCATCGACTGTGGGATACACCTACACCTATGACTCTGTTTATAACCGAACTTACTCAACCGAGTGGGATGCACCGACCACGACGTCTTATGATCTCGCCGGAAGAGCCACCACCATGGCTTATGGCGCGACCCGAACGACCTACACCTACGATGACAATGGCAACCTCACCAAGATTGTTGGCTTCGAGCCACCAACCGGAACCGTTGCCATCACCACCACGATGACCTACGATATGGAAAACCGGATGAAAGTTCTTGAACACAATGGAGCCAAAACCACTTATACTTATGACGGTGATGGTCTGAAGCGGAGCGAGAGTGTCTCGGGAACTATGACGACTGCGCAGTGAAGTCTTTCGTACTGAGCATCGCGCTCCATTCACAAGCCATTTACCGCGGATTCACCTCGCGGATCTCGCCCAGTAGCCTCCTCGCCTCGATCTGGGCGCTTGGTGGGATATCTTCGAGTTCTCCGGTGATGCCGGCAACTTGGCTGTAGGTGCTCGTCACCGCATCCAGCAGAGCCTGGCGCGCTCCGACCACCTCGGCCAGCGCCCGTTGGAGTCGCCAGCGACGATCAAGGCATGAGAGCCCGTACGCTCTCCCCAAGGCTTCATCGCTCCGCATCTGATCCAGGTCGGCCGCAGGCTCCATAAAGATGCGCTGCTCCTGAATAGTGGTGCTGGGATCGGACAGGGCTTCGATGAGCAGCCGAAGACATTCCTTGGCTTTGAAATACTGCTCCACACTCAGCTCCGCTGGTGGAATCAGGGCTTCGTCAATCTTGGGCCCGGTCAGCCCCACCACTTGCACCGTCCACCGCCCTTCAATCTGTCCAATCTCGGCAGAAGCGGCAAGGAACGGCAGCGAGAGCTTCGCATTCGCCTCAAGACGATTCACGGTAACCGCCAGCCGGATCGTGTACCCAATATATTCCACGCCTCCCGCGACGGGCTGCTTGCGATAGGCCCGCCGCTCGAGCACCACGACCCGCTTGCTTGCCCCGCCCGAAACCGTCCCCATCACGGGAACATTGAGGGATTGAGCCGCCGTGATCGTGAGTTCGTACGACGAACTCTCGATGAACGGGTAAGGGCTTGGGCTTCTGAGGCCAGCTCCGCTCGGGCGATCCGGCGACGGCTGAAGATCATTCAAGCCGCGCAGGAGTTGGTGAACAAGAATCTCGCTATTCATTCGGGTGTGTCCTTTTTGCTGATCGATCGGGAGTCTCCAAACTGGAAGAAGTCGGTGACTCGTTGCTCCAGAAGTGTCTTCGGCCCAGCGACCTCCGGGTCTTGGGCGTAGTTCAGTCGCTTGAGCTGCGTCTTGATCCGGCCCACCATCGCGTCGATGGATGTGCTGGGCTTCTCGGCCAAAATCTCTCGAAGCGTGCGCGTGAAGGCATAGGTGAAGACGCCATAAGTGATGCTGCCATGCAGATATTCGCTCGCGAGCTGATCCGCCCGGCACGCCTGGAAGACAACCGGTATGAATGGTCCATCGTGACCCTTGCTGGATCGCGTTTGCTCAAACGCGGCGCGCTTGCCCCGGGCAGCATAGGCTCTTCCCAGGCGATAGACGTTGCCCTCTTCGCCTACCATCGCGTGCTGGAGCTTCTTGCTCCGGGCAAACTTGCTGTTCTGCGGATCAATCGCGACCGGCTTTCGCGGAACCCACATCTGTTCGCGCTTATCCCACTGGAGGCTTTCATGCCGCAGGTCGTCAGGCGGGGGAACCCCGCGCACTTGCGCCCCGACACTTCGCCATACCCCGCCGGAGTGACAACAGTCCAGCAGCATCACAAAGTTCACCCCGTAGGGCAGATCCGCGTAAAGCTGCACAAGGCTGGAGTCGGAAAGCATCGTCGGCGGAGTCCAATCGCAGTCGTAGGGGATCAGGCACTCCATATGAGCTTCTGGCATCCCGTCATGGCCTCTCGGCGTGATCTGGGCTCCATGCCCGCTGAAGGCAAAGAAAAGCGTGTCGCCCGGCATAGCCTCATCAAAGAGCCAGCGCAGCCGCTCGATAATCCCCCTGGAGGTCGCGTGCTGGTTGAACAGAGCCCGGATATCCTGAGGGGCAAATCCGCACTCTTGGAGCGTCGCGCTGAGTTCAAACTGATCGTTCACGCATCCCTTCAGATTGCTGATCCCGTCTTGGTATTGATCAATCCCGACGAGCACCGCGCGGGTTCGGGGTTTGCGGGTTTCTCGCACCGTCTCCGCTACTGGCGAGAATAGCTGAGATCCACCATGCTTCAAAGCATCGACTCCGATCGCGTTCCGTGCAAAGGTTCGAATCGCGGCGGGGCTTGGTTGCTCCTCAGAATCAAGCATCTTCTGGAGCATCGGAAGCAATGTTGACCTTGTGCTGTCGTGGCCAAGATAGAACTCAGCCTCGTGGTTGAAGGGCGATGGTGAATCAAACTCCGTCGCCAGCTGCAGGAAGTCGCCTTCGCCGGCCGGATGCAAGGACTTGGTGAAGACCCGATCTTGCCGGTTGAAGAGGTTGACCCACGTGCCTTGAAGAGTAACAATCCGCCCGCCAAACGCAGCTCGGACGGCTGGGTGACCAATTTGCGAGCCATAGGTGATATACAGTCGCCCATCGAGCAGACTCCGGTGCTTTGTCTCGGAGAACGTATCGTAGGAAATGAGCGACCCAAGGCTATGGCCGATGATCACCTTCGGATCGTGCTCCTCTATCGCGGTACGCAACCGTTCCTGGAGTTCCGCCCGCAGATCCGGAAGCGCCGCCCACTGGGCGATCATGCCAACCGTCCATCGAAATGTGGGACTCCAGCCTCCCCGATCCCGACTCACGCCCAGGAAATCCTCGAGACCATATTCCATCAGGGAGTCCAGAAGCTGGCGCCCGCCTCGGAAAACGATTGCCGGATTGAATTCAGCATCCCGGAAGAGATCATCGTAGGCGAACGAGAACACGCTTGGCCGGATCCCGAGATGCTCAACCGCTTGGTGGACAAGCCTTGTCTGGGCATCCTGCCAATCCGGCTCCTTTTCTGGGTTTCCGACGCCGTGGAGGTAAAGGATATCTGCCATCAGCCCACCCAGTTCGATTCGTTCGGCCTCGTGTCCACGTGGACGAAGGTGGCGTAAACCCCAATTCCGCCGCGGAAAGTGAAGCTCTTGTTTGTCGCCGGGTTCAGGAACACCTTGCCACGAAGGCTTCGCAGAACCTGCGCGACTTGAGCGGGAAGTAGTCCCGAGACTTGAAAGTCAATGGCTCGGAACTTCACGTGCTCCGATTGCGACGCTCCCCCGACCGCCCGGTTGTAGTCTGGAGATCGGTACGTTGACGCGAGGGTGATCGGTCTCCCCAAGACTTGGCGGAGATGTTGGAGCACGACCACTGTCTGGATGAAGTTCGGCCACAGGTGTTTCGGCGGCACAGAATTGGAGACGCCGCCTCTGGTGCGGCTGAAATACGGCGTGATCTCGCCCCCCGAAAAGTTCGGAAAATCGAAGCCATCAAAGTAGGCTGCGAACTCTTGCGCGGTTGGCCCGCCGCGCGTCGCAGCCATGCTTATGTCGTCTTCAGTAACTCCCTCATCCTCCACTGGCTCGGGGCCTTCCTCGCCTGACGAGGCGTCAGAGGCCAGGTTTGATTCGGGAAGGAGGGATGCGACCAGTGCCGTCAATTGATCGATGCGCTGCTCGAGTTGGTCAATGCGATCTTGCTCTGCCATGAGATCAGTATAGAGATCGCTCAGAAAGGGGGTGTGAAATTTACGTGAAATTTCGGACGTGCACGGAAAATCGTGGTGGAGCATGTTCTTTGGATCGTTGCAGTCCCGTCATTCCGAAATGCTTTGCTTGATTTTTCAGGCAACGCCCGGCAGCGCAAGTTTCGGCTGGTGCTCAGTCGGCGGCAACGGTTGGTGCTGCCGGGTCAGTTCAGTAGCGATCACTTCATTGAGCATCGAAACCAGTAGCGATGGCGACTATAGGCTTAACTTGGCACCAAGGTGAGGCTTGCTCCTCACGAATTTCTCGCGGTAAGCCGCCAGGCTTCAATCTCTGGGATTTTCCGAAAATTCGGAGCGCCTTTTGAACCTGAGCAGAGAGTAAACTGTGATCCCGGTCACCAAATTCCCCCGGATTTCACTCAAATACCCCATCAACTCTTCCCAGAACTCTTCCCAGACCCCGAATTTGGGCAACAAAAAAGCCCCCATGCGGGAGCTCTTTTAGATTCAAATGGAGTGGCTGCCGCAGTAAGATTCGAACTTACGACCCGCTGATTAACAGTCAGCTGCTCTACCGCTGAGCTATGCGGCAACTCAGATTCCGAAGAATACCACAGGAATCTTCGGCCGGAGGAAGGCGGAACATTAGGAGAGGGACGAAAGGGCAGTCAATACTGGTCACAACGGGCTCGGCGAACCAGAGTCAAGCCACCTGAGAACGATGGAGGCGCCCCAACTCACCAGAAAGCCAGTGCACGTCCTTCAAGGTCACTCCACTGGACCGAGCCTGAGCGATCGCCGACTGCGAAAACACGGAACTTGCGACCACCCAGGCCTCATCGGCTTGGTAGCGATCCCGAGCCCCAAGGGCCTCCTGCACCGCGCGGATTCCCACCGACTTCTTCCAGCGCTTGGCCTGCACAACCACCGACCTCCCGGCTCGGCGGAGCAATAGATCGCCGCCAAAATCCCGACTCTTGGGCGTGAGCGAAACCGACCAACCGTCGCGTTCGAAAATCTGGCGCAACGCCCGCTCAAATTCTACGCCAGACATCTGGTGGATCTCATAGAGCGAGGGCAGCTTGCGCCATCGACGCCAGAGCCTGCCGGCGAGCAACCCCAGAAGCGAGAGCACCAAAGGCACCGCTGCCACGGCGATCAGCGGCCAGAGGTTCCGAAAAAGGTCAATCCCCACGTTTCAAAGATCGGCACACCGCGCCGCCAGCTCTCCCGGCATTCAAACGAGTATGAGAATTCAAGCTCGACAAAATCCGACTCCCCCACCCGCCAAAGCGGATGAGGGAGCCGACCCTTTAGCCCAAGGGAGGATGGCTTACGCCGACTTCTTGTTCTTGCGGCGCTTAAGAGCTGCCAGAGCGAGAAGAGCCATCGTTGCCGGTTCGGGAACCGCTTCGCCCGTGCCAATGATCTTGAAGTCAGGAGCCAGATCCTGACCGCCGCCTAGGCCGCTGAACACCAGGCCATTGCCGTACATCACACCCTTCTGAGGAGTGAACACGCGCAGGAAGTCGACTTGGTTCACGCCCAGGTCGCGCTTCACATCCAGAGCCAGGATGCTCAGGTCTTGAGTGCCATGGAACACCGGATTGTCGCTGCGGCTGTAAATCGCCACATCTTGGCCCGTGTCCTTCATGCTGTGAGGATTCACCAGGTAGTTCTTGCCCACCTTGTTGCCATTGGCGTCCACGGCTTGAATCACAACCCAGCTGTTCGATCCGCCCGAACCGCGCTCGGTGTAGAGAATCTTGTCCTTCAGCGGATTGTTCCGATAGTCGATCGTCAGGCCAAACGGATCGCAATTAGTGTGAACATCAAAGAAGTGGTTCAGATTGCGGTTCTGGAACACATCCTCCGCACGATCCAAGAAGGTCGTCAGGTTCACTTCCTTGCCGGAAAGGTGGCTGTCGCCCAAAACCGTGACCTTGTTGCTGATGCTCGTGTTCGGACCGGCCACCACGCGGTAGTCGTTCGGCGAATGCTGATTGTAGGTGAGGTTGCGCACGTCTTGTGCGTATTTAAAACTGTTGTAAACGGTGCCGTCGCTGAAGCGAATGCTATTCAGGTTGTAGTCTCCCTTGCCGTCGTTCGCAGGTCGCGAGATATCCAGGGTGAAACCCGTCGCCATCGCGCTGGAAGCTAAAGCAGAGAGAACCATCACAGAAAACAAAGAACGATTGATCATAGTCATCAGACCTCGATCTGTTCGTTCCGCAAATGGCGTGCCAACCTGTTTGAAGGCGGTGAAGTAAATGTACTGGTTTTCCCCCCGACATGCTCGCTTGGCCCGAGGAACTCTCAGGGAGACGAAAGAGTCAGGCACCGAAATGTCGGTCGATGAATGCTCCCTCGCCGCCCCTTAAGCAGCGGCGAGGGTGCCAGAGATCTGCATCCTTCAGGCGTCGGCTGCCGTCGAAAGCGTCACGTCCTTCATCCGCTCGAAGTCCCGCTCCAGCATTTCGCGCTTTCCTTGGTACCGATCCCAAGCATCTTTGCCCAGCATCAAGCGGAGGGGCGGCTCTTCCAAATCGGTCACCGCGATCATCGCCGCCACGCCTTTAACGGGATCGCCTTCCTGCGTGCCGTTGATAGCATTCAGCCACTCAATCGTGCCGTTCAGCTGCTCGTCGTACGCCGAAAGACGATTCCCCGTCAGACGAATCGACTGGCCATCCGCGAACCTCGTGCGGAATCCGCCCGGCTCGATGATCGTCACCTTGATGCCGAACTCAGCCACGCTCGCCGCCAAGCCTTCGCTGATCGCCTCCAGAGCATGCTTGCTTGCGGAGTAAAGAGGGAAAGTGGCCCCGGCAACAAGTCCGGCAATGCTCGAGACGTTCAGAACATGTCCTGCACCTTGGGCTCGCATCGTCGGCAAAACCGCTCGGGTTACGTTCAGCGCTCCGAAAACATTTGTGTCGAACTGAGCCCGCGCTTCCGCATCTGTGACTTCCTCGACCGTCCCCACCAGGCCATAGCCGGCGTTGTTCACGAGCACGTCAATCCGCCCAAATTTCGCGAGGGCCTCAGCAACCGCCGCCTCCACAGTTTCAGGAAGATTCACATCCAACCGAGGCGCAATCACCCTATCCGGATGCGCGGCCACGTACTCGGCGAGAACTTCCGGACGGCGAGCTGTCGCCACCACAGCATCGCCGCGAGCGATCAGCTGCTCCACCATTTCCAATCCAAATCCCGCCGAAGAACCAGTGATAAACCAAACTTTCATAGTGTTTTCTTGTTGTATTCAGTTAAAAAGCATTGTTCCCAGGCCATCCGTGGCCCAGGAACTCGTTGGGTCAAAAGAGGCTACCAGACCAAGGAACTTACCAAGGCAAGGTCTCGCCCATGTGGAAGAGTCCGCCGCTTGGCCCGTCTGCAGGGAGCGTGGCCAGAGCCACCGAAGTCTTGGCTCCATCCACAATCTCCATCGGCGCACCCTCCCCGCCCATGTCTGTTTTCACCCAGCCAGGATGAGCCGCGTTGACCTTGATTGGCGTGTTGCGAAGAGAATAAGCGAGGTGGACCGTGAATGCATTGACCGTCGTCTTGCTGGCATCATACGCCGGGGCCTTGAAATCGTAGATCGGAGAGCCGGGATCAGCATGAAGGGCCAAAGAACTGAGAATGCTGCTGAGATTCACAATCCGCGCCGCCGGAGCCTTCTCCAAGAGCGGCAAGAATTCGCGGGTGACGTCAATGAGTCCAAAAACGTTGGCCTCAAAGGTGTTGCGATAGGTTTGGGTGTCAAGAGTTGAATCTGCCCCACCAAATGGTTCAATACTGATCCCAGCATTGTTGATCAGAGCGTCCAGGTGACCGAACTTTGACTCGACTTCCGCGCGTGCGAATTGAACCGAACTGAGGTTTGTGACATCCAACGCCAGAGCGTGGGCATCGATCCCTTCGCCCCGCAACTCTGCCACCGCCGATTCTCCTCGGGCAAGATCCCGCGATCCGACCAGCACCGTGTATCCCAACTGTCCCAATTGTCGCGCCGTTTCTTTCCCAATCCCCTTGTTTGCGCCCGTGATGAGGGCAATCTTTTGCGATGTGTCTGCCATTGTCTTCGTTTTCCCGCGCCCGATTGTCCAGGCACAGTTGGCTTTACGATACGCAGGGTCTCGATATTCGCGGGCCTGAGAAAAAGATCGAAAGGTCCTCCTTTGGCACACTCCCCGGAGGCATTAGAAGCCAGGAGAGCCAGGAGGACCGTGAAGTCTCACGCCCGCGCTGAACCGCCAACCCTCACTTCGGCTGAAACACGTAGTGCACCGCCGACCGCCTGGGGATCGTGGTCTCAAAGCCAGCGGCCCCTCCCACCGGCAGAGCCCGGCTCTTCAACTCTGGCGAAGACTCGTCAAAGCCAAAGGCCGCCGCCGCCGTCCAATTCCCAGGAATCTGGAACTGCGTGGTCAGGGTTGCGTGCAGGTTTTTGTTGAACACCACTACGTGCAACCGACCGCTTTTCGCATCGACCGAGGCGTAAACCGGCGCGCGATCCGGGTTATCGCCCAGGCACTCGACCCGCGTGTCGCCGTATCGGCCGCCTTGGCCATCGAAGTTCAAGAACAGTTGCCGCCCCGCCACAAAGTAGGGTGCAGGGTTCTCTTGATCGAACCCGCTGAGCGGCCACGCGGTCGCCAAATGGAGATCCTCCTCAATAAAGGTCGCCAGCAGATCGCCCATGGCAATCCCGCCGAAGACCTTGTCCGCCATCGCCCGCTCGTATTCCGTCACACCAATCAGAGTTCCGGGATAGTACTGAGCAACGCTCCGCTTGAGGTTCGGGATCACGGGCAAGTGTTCGGTGAGAATTTCGCTAATCCAGCTCGCTTCGCGAAAACCCGATTCGCGGAGCGTTCGGTGCGCGTTCATCACCCCCAGCGCGCCGCCGTGCTCAATAATCTCGCCCTCCGTGTAGTAGTGAAAATTCACGACGTCCAAGAGCCGCTTGCCCTCCTTCTTGCTCGCCTTGGCGAACTCGTCGAGCACAAAATCCATGTACCACCGGTATCCGCCGGCCTTTTTCACCTCCGGCCAATCCGGAGCATCGACAAAGCCGACCATCTCATAAACTCCAAAACCCGATGGCCCGATGATCCTGGCCGTGGGATCCACCCGCTTGATCGCGATCGCGTTGGCGATTGCCCGACTGATGTGCTCGCGGCAGCTCACCTTTTGAGGCTGAATCCGAGGGTGCGTGTGGTTCCACAAGCCCGGTTCATTTCCTACCGAGTAGTAGGCAATCCCCGTTTTCGAGTTGCTCTTCCCGAAGGTGTGGGTCAAAAAGTGGATCAGTTCGTCGGTGTAGACGACCTCGTCGGTCAGGTCCGGTTGGAGGCTGAAGGGTTTTCCCTTTTGCGGCACCACCTTCTTCCACCGCTTCGAGGGAGCGGTTTCAGCTTCGGTGACCGGGCCGTTGCCGTCTGCGGTCACCCAGCCGAGAGTCGGGATGTTCACGATGCTCGGCACGCCGCGCCGAATGGATTCCCGATGCCATGTCACGATCGCCGCGGCAGGATTCGTTTTCTCCGCATCAGGGGTGTATCGGTTCAGCCAGCTCCCGGAGTCCTGCTGCCAGTCGGTGCCGGAGTTGTTGTTGTTCGTCTCCCAGTTGTAGTTCTCGGTGGAGTTTCCACCCCACCGACGAATCGTGCCGTCCTTCGGGCCAGGGAAATCATGATTCACCCCGAAGATCAGGGGCGAAATCGGTCGCCGTCCTTTGCTCGGATCAATCTTCGCCGTCAAAGAATCAGCCACGCCCGCACTCACCGCAAGCCCCACGAGAACCACGACTGATATTTTCATATGTCTGATGCCTTACAAGCCCAATTAGTCTGTCTGATCCGCGTCACTCGGACGACTTTTGCTGAGACTTTGGAGCAGCGCTTCAGCCAATCGGTGTACTTTTGTGCTGGGATTGGATTCGTCACTGTCATCTTGGGATGCCGCCCTATGGTATTGCAGGACTTTCTCAGCGCGGCAGCACGCAGTCTGCGTATTCTCGAATAAATTTCTGAAATCATAGCCTCCCTTAGCGTAGTCTGGTAAGAATTGTTTTAGATGCTTCATGACATCGTCGCAATTCAGAAACTGTCTTGTTGTGAACTCATTATGCAGTAAAAACCAGAACTCGATCGATGGATTCGAAGTTGCAACAGCGATACCATTTGCGCTGGCTTTGTCAACAGCAACCCCGAAAGTTGGGTTGTAATTCCATTGTTCACGGTCAAAAACAACCCAAACTTGGTCATACTGTGATCCTTTCTTGCTGAGCCGTTTGATCGCCTCATCCACGACACTAATGGGAGCGGAGCCAGGACTTGTGATCACTTCAACGGATGCGGGCATTTGTAAGTAATTGGTGAGGCCTTTGAAGTAGGAAGGCTCCGTTTTACTTCCTTCGCAAACAATCAAGAATCTGTCCCTGGGTTGCCGAGATGATTGAGCTCTTTTGATACTGCTCATTGATGCCGTGCTCCTCTATATGTATGGGATCGCCCCATATCTTCCGCCCAAATAACCCTTATAAGCCGACTCGTTCTCGAGCTTGTGGAAATCGGAAAGCGCATACGTTCTTGAAGCTCCGTGCCGATCTTTCTCCACAAACCAAATCTGATCTCTACGTAGTAAGCCTGAATCCAATAAAGTTGCATCGTGAGTCGTAAAAATGATCTGGGCGATCTGTTTGCCTTTGCTCCTGGCCTGAAACTCTCGGATCAGAAATCTGATGAGTAATGGATGCAGACTAGAGTCAAGTTCATCTACAATGATGACATGGCCTCCCTCAAATGACTTTAGTAAGGGGCCGGCTAGCAGATACATTTGAATCGTGCCCTTCGATTGCTCGTCTAGGCCCATCGTTACCTGGGCATTGCCAGCAAAGTGCTTGAATGTCACATCGAAGTGCCTGTGTTTCATCAGCTCAGCCTTGACAAGATCTAACAGTTCTCGCGGTACGTTGGGCTCGAATTTCACGTCTTCCAGACGCAAGTCTTTTTCCTCTACTTCGATTTCAGCGATTCCCAAATCGGCCGCCCGCACAAGATCTTTGATTTTCTGTCGATAGCCTTCATTGTCGGCGAACAATTCTCCGGTTCGGTTGGTTAAGGCGATGTTCGATAGTTCTTGTATGCTGATTGGCCGAAGAATATCCTCGAACCACCTAAAAACACTCGTTAGTAACGGTGAATTGAATTGTGCGCCAACTGTGATATACGCAACATTTGGACGTGTCTTATGTTCTAATGATGCATCCTGGGACAATCGTGTCGTCTGATATGTATAAGTATGTGTCCCAGAGGCGTGTGCTAGTCTCTCGAACGCGAGTTTCTCTACTCCATTTTGCCTAATAAAAAGGGCTTCCCGCTCGACTTGGGTTTCGCTCAGCTCGAGGACGTACCGCATGATTTCGTCCTCGATCTGGAAAATCAATTCGAAATAGGATGGTTTTGTGCTAGCATCATCCAGTTTGAACGGTACAGTCCCGGTGACCTGTGTTGGGTTAGAAGCTAGACCTGAAGTTACAAACCTTTTGACAGTGGTAAGTGCTTGCAGAAGATTTGACTTTCCCGCTGCATTTGCACCGAAAATAGCAGCAACTTTTAGCACCCGCAATTTTCGTTTCTGCTCCTGACCGACATGTTCCCAATTTTCAGGCAATGCCCTTGAGTAGTTGTTGGCGAGCATGGAAAACTCAGTCATGCTCCGAAATGACTTGAAGTTTTTCACTCTGAAAAGAAGCAGCATCACGCGACTATACCTCCTGCGGTCAAAATGACGGCAGGATTATCATCGGGTCGGCGTCACGCACCTATAGTGAGGTCACCAGCCTGGGTATCAGGGCGAACGCTTGCGCAGGTCGGCTCCAGTCGGACACAGTTCAGGTCTCCGACGATGCGAGCCAGATTTAGAGCGTGGGACGTTCAGCCTGAATCATTTGGCCCCGGCGCTGTGTTTTTGTCCGTAGCAGCGAGGTCGTCGTTGCCACGGGCGACTCTTGTGGCCGCCTGCGGGTTATTTAGGGGTATCACGGGTTGCCGTAATAAATTCATTCCAGTTGCTGGTCTGCGTGTCCGCTTCAGTTGTTTTCCCTGACAGAACTACCAGATTTTGGCGACTCTGCTGACTTGCCACAACGTTATCACGTATGATCCGAAACGTTTCGCGATTTCTTCATCGCAGAGGAAAAAACAAAATGAAAACTCGTGCTTCACGATCTCTGATGGTCGGCCTCGCCGCCCTCGTTGCCGCTTCTTCTCAAGCCGCTCTCACCACCTACTCCCAAGACTTTGAGTCTCTCAACCTCAGCTCGCCAACCGCACTCGGCGACAATGGCTGGAAGATTTTTGCCAACGTATTCGACAACAGCTCGAATCATCTCTATGGCTACGGAGTCTTTCCCGCACCAAACGGAGGCAATGGATTTTCGTCCATTGCAACCGGTGAAGGGGGAGCGGCGCAGGGAAGCCAGTATCTCAACGTGTTCAGTGACTACAACAACACCGATCACGGTAACAATCGATTTATCGAAGCGAATGTCTTCCAGGAGCAGACAATTTCGGCTGCGGATCTCGGCAAGGTTGCCACCTTCACCTTTGATTACAAGGCGTCTTCGCAGTTCGGCCCGGCTGGCTCCGCGAGCGCCCTTGCATTCATCAAGGTCCTGGACTCCACAAACTTCTCGCTCCTCGCCTTCCCAACTCTTGTGACCACGACGGCCTCCGGCTCGAGCTGGGCGACAGGAAGCGTGAGCCTGACTATCGATAATGCTTGGACGGGGCAAATCCTCCAGTTCGGATTCCTCAACCGAGCCACGAACTACGACCCGACCGGCGTGTACTACGATAACATCAATTTCGAGGCCGTCCCCGAGCCAGCGACGCTCTCGCTGCTTGCTTTGGCCGCGATCGCCGCTCGAAGACGACGAAAGTAAGGCTCGTCAAACGACAGTTCGGCCCTGCGTCCAACCCTTTGTGGAGTTGGGAGCAGGGCCGCTTTGCTTCTCAGTTGGCTCTGGTTTCCGCAGACTGTTCCGCAGCTACCGACGACTCTCTCCGGAACTCAAATCGTCGCGGAGTGCCGCCTTTCAACTGACCGATCGTCGCCACCAGAACACCCTCTAGCGAGAGCTCATCGGTGATCTTGCGGGAAGCCCAGGCACCGCAATCAACGTCAATGCCCAGACCAATCAACGATGAGCGAAAAAGGTGTTACCGATGTGTCCGGTACAGATCACCAGGACAGCGAGGGAGATTTTGGTGGAGCATAGGGGATTCGAACCCCTGACCTCTTCCATGCCATGGAAGCGCTCTCCCAGCTGAGCTAATGCCCCACGAGGCTTTTCATTACACCACCAAACCCAAAGCAAGGTCAAGGACCGACCCACCAAACCAGCAACCCCACCAGACAAACCCGCCCTCGAACGCGGCATATCTCACCCGGCTCTGCCAACCTTCTCATGATCCTTTCCCTCTTCCAAAAAGAACAGCCGCTTCTCCAACCGATTCTCCTCCACCTCGCTCAAAATGCCCCCGAAGCGTGGCAAGCCTCTCTCTGGGCTCAGGCCGAGGCGGATTCCTCCCTGCGCACCGATAAGTCAAGTTGCACGAGGGCGATTGAGTGGCACTCCGTTCTTCCCGAGAGCGATCATCTCCCCGGAGGAGCCACTACGTGGCGACTCGCCAAGCTGAAGGCGCAAACCCCAGGAGCCACTTTCCGATTCGATGTCTGGGCCGAAAATGGCCTGATCTGCTTGGTCGCAGACAACGATCAAGCATGGCGGCACAAATGGCGGCCCGACCAAGCGGAATGGTCATCCACTTTCCTCACTTGGGATGCCGAAGACCTCCGCACCCATGCCCAGCGATATTCCGATGAAGCTGAAACTTGGCTCACACGCAGGGCGCCCGACAAGTCGTCGAGCCCGCTTGGAGAAGAAGATCTGCTCCCCTTCTTTGCCACATTCAAGCCCCTTCTCCCGCCCGACGCCTGGAGCCTCTTGACCAAAATTGATGGCGGTCAGTGGGGAGGTGCCGAGTTCTATGGCGGCGCGAACAGCCCGCTTGTCTTCGCCGGTGATGAAGCGCTCCTCACGCTGGGAGCGACTGGAAACGGTAAGCACTTTGGGATCCGTCTGGGCGATGCCACCAAGACAATCTGGCAGTTCGACCACGAACTCACCGAGTTCAAGCCCCTCGCCCAATCACTGATCGGAGCCCTCGAAGAAGTCGTCAGATCTCAAGGAAGGCTCGCCTTTGCCTAGAGCCGTTTCAACCGAATTCCCGCGACCGCGTCCGCCCAACTGAAAATCGGGCGAACATTTTCGCCGAATCTGCGTTATCACTCTTATCGTGTCGTTGCGTATCAAATTTGTGTGTGCCCTGGCCCTCGCGGCTCTCGGCATCGCCCAAGCTCAAACCGGAGGCCAACCAGGATCCCAGCCCGGGACTGGTCAGCCAGCCCAAGCTACTCCCGCGCCGTTCAATGAAGAAACGAAAGCCAAAATTCTTGATGGAATCAAGCAGATTCTTCAAGAGCGAGCCTTCGTCCCTGGCCTCGATTTCAAGCGGTGGGATGACATGGTCGAAAAGGGCAAAGCGGAAATTGATGCCGCCAAGACCGAGACCGATTTCGTCCGGGTCGTCAATCGACAACTGCGGGAGTTTCGGATTAGCCATGTGTCGTTGCGCACGCCACGAGCGGCGGAAACACGTCGAACGGGAACCACAGTCGGGTTTGGTCTTTCGGCTCGCGTCAACGGAACCGTCATGGTCGTCGAGATCGTCGCCCCGGGTTCTCCGGCTGATCAAGCCGGGCTCAAAGTCGGCGACAAAATCACGATGATCGCCGGCAACCCCATCAACGCCGATTCGCGCATGCCGAGCGGTCAGCAAGAGGTCATCCTTCGAGTGATGGGTGCCGACAACACGGAGCGGGATGTCACGCTGAAGGCCGCTGCCTTTGTCAACACGCGCGCTGACTCCCTCAAGTGGATCGACGAGGAAACCGCGATCCTCCGCATCAACACCTTTGCCCGCGGTTACGAACGAGAGGCCATCGACAAGTTCGTCGAAGAAGCTCGTAAGTCGAAGCGACTCATCATCGACCTGCGGAACAACGGCGGTGGCGCGGTGAACAACCTGGCCCACCTGCTCGGCCTCTTCATCCCGGAAACCGAAGCCGTAGGAACCTTCGTGAACCGGCGGATTGTCGACGAGTACGCCAAGGAGTTCCCTGAGAAGCCAGTAGAGCTCAAGGAAATCGCGAACTGGACGACCCGCAAGTTCCGACCCACCACGCCGAAAGTTGCTCGGTACAACGGTCAGGTTGCGGTTCTCATCAATCGGGCATCCGCAAGCGCATCTGAAATCTTTGCCGCCGCGATGAAGGAAGTGGGGGGCGGCACCATCGTCGGACAAAACTCCATGGGCGCCGTGCTCGCCTCAGTGTATGGGCGCCTTGAGGGAGGATTCGAAATCCAATACCCGGTCAGCGACTATGTCACCGTCAAGGGGCAACGCCTGGAAGGCGACCCGGTCAGGCCCCATGTCGAAGCCACCGGGCGCACAGAGAATGGCGTTGATCCCGTGGTGAATGCCGCGATCGCCGCCATGAACGATGCCCGGTTCATCCCGCCGCGCATCGGGCAAATGCTCCGCTAAAGTCCGGATCGCTATAGACACGCCGCCATCGCTCCCTCTGCCCGCGTAGTACGGGTCGATGGAGCGATGGCGTACTTACATGCTTCCCGGGCTCGGGGCAGATGGTCGCCTATTTACGTCTCTCGCACCCCACCTCGCTGAGCCTTCGACCCCCAAATGGATCGAGCCCTCCATCAAAGAGAGCCTCAGTGACTACTCTTTCCGATTCGCAGAATCCCTCGACCTCTCCCGTCCATTTGTGGTCGTTGGGTTTTCGTTCGGCGGGCAAGTCGCCATGGAGGCGGCGGCCCGACATGAAGGATTCCGCGAGGCCTGCCGAGGGATTCTGCTGGTCAGCAGTTGCCGGAATCAGGAAGCGATCACCAAGCAGTTTGCTTCGCGCGTTCAACTCATGCGCTATCTTCCGGATGCGTTTCTGCGCACGGGCTTGGTGGCGTTTAGCGCTCGATTTTCTCCCACTGATCCCCTCACGAAGGAGCAGCGCGCTTGGCTCCAAGAAATGGCGGAGAGCACCGATCTCTCCTTCTTTCGATGGGCGGCGGGAGCCTGCTCAGATTGGGGTTTCGCGGGGCCGCACACCGGCGAGGGCCATCCTGCCATTCATCAGATCCACGGAGGCAAAGACGATATCATCCCTTTGGTTCCTGGTCATGCCGAAGTAGTGTGGGACGATGCCGGGCACCTGCTGACCTACACTCACCCTGAGCAAATAGCGGAGGCGTTGGATCGTCTGACGCAACCTGCCGGAGCCTCGGTTCTAGCCGAGCGTGTCCGGGTTCGCTGAGTCACGCGAGTTTGGAGGCAAAGCCTCACTTGAAGGCATTCGATTTTCGAGCCCGCAGGCTTTTTTCCCGAAAAACGCCTTGCTGATCACCGAGCGATTCATCGCGACGAGGCGGTACCCAATCCGGGCGAACCAGATGAACGGCAGTGCGCGCAAAATGCCGATTCCCCAGCTTCCACCTGTCATGTGGAGACTGTAGAGCACAGCGTCAGCCCCGCCCAGCACCTCGCCCGAGGCCGTCACGATCACCATTTCCCGCTTGCACCGCGCCATGATCTCGGCCGTCATTGGCGGAGTGGGGCAGTGTTGGAACGCACAAATCTCAAATCGGCCTCTGGTATCTCGGCGACGCGCAACCCCGGCAAAGTGAGAACACATCCCACATTGCCCGTCCCAAAGGAGCCAGTCGCGCTTCACCATTCCTTCACTCGATTCCTCGTTCACTCATTCTACGCCCGCGCCGCGCGATGGTGGCGGCGGGAGTTCAAAAGTACGCGTGCTAAGCGGGGCCTGCCTTGCTGCCGGGTACGGAATTCCCGAGTCTTCCGCTCCCCAGGAGCGATAGCCATGCTCGCTCAGCCTCCGACCAGGGGTCTGCCTCGGCTGGAGCACCACAGTGTCGCCGATTCGCAGGAGGCTGGCATCCTCGAGTTCGAATTGATCAAGAACCCCCACCTTCGGGTAGCCCGAGATCGTTGGCCCATCGGGGCCATGGATGATCCATTCTCCTTGGGGCGTCTGCTGGATGACGCCCGGAACGCTCGGCTCGCTGGTTGCAAGGGGGGGGACGCTCGTCAAGTCGCTCGCAGGAACAAGCCGGATGCCGACCCGGCTGGAATGGTGATGGACGGTGAAGGTCATCGGGGCAACTCTCCCAACAAAAGACTCGAAAGTGAGCTCACGTGGCGGGCTCAAGCAAGCACCGGGAACCGGAGAAAAACGTCGGTACGGCGTGGCGGCAAGGAACTCGTCACCGGTACGCAGCAGCCGAGGCGTCAAGCCGGGACTCTCCAGCCCCGCCCACGAGATCCATCGTCGAGCGGCCTGGCTCGGAGCCCCCAGCTCAAGCACGCCGCCAGCAGGAACCATCCGGGTGACGGGATGGGCAATCAACTCGCCATTCAAAAGCGTCACCTCCGCACCACCGTAGAGCGCGACCGCCGTCGGGATCAAAAACTCAAGCGTGATCGGTCCGGAGAGCTCCAGAATCCCCTCGCTGTCGAGGAGCGCACACGAGATGCTCCCGAACTCAGAGTAAAACGAGTGGCCGCTGGGAACCCCGAACCTCCTAAGTTCATCCTCCGTGCTCAGGGACCGAACCCAAAAATTGGGCCCTAGCGAAGACTTAACGCGCACCGTCCCAAGCATCCCACTCGATACCTTGAACCCGGCGCCTTCGAGCGCGGCTCGGGCGATCCGCGCGACTCCGACTGGATCATCGCCATCTCCATGTAAGCAGAGCGAATCACATTTCTCGGCGAGCCGCACCGCTTGTTCTGCGATTTCGCGGGAGTCGTGGAGCATCGCACCCGGGTGCCCCCTTGGCACGAGCCTTCCATCCGGTTGCATCCTTCGATCCACGAAACCTTCTCGGATCAGAGGCACACCCGCTTCCAGCGCGAGAGTTTCGTGCTCGCTCTCAGGCATACCCATCAGAGGCAACTTCGTTGCCCGGAGCATTTCTCGCACGACGGTTCGAGGGTATCCCGGGAGAAGGCAATCGTGATACAGCGCGCCATGGGGTTTGAGATACCGGGCTTCCGAAGGAATTTTCCGGAGGGATTCCTCGAAGGACTCTTTTAACCGACTCACGATTTCGTCAGGGAGATCCGCAAAGGGCCGACGCCCGAAGGTGTCTGGATCGGGATATCCCGGGTGAAAGCCAACGCGCACTTTCGACTTCACCGCTGCCCCGAGCAGATGGTGGTCAATCTGGCCTGTCGCAGTGTATTTCCCGCACGATACATTCGCGCTGGTGACCACCGAAAGCAACTCCAGGTCACTTGCGAACCCCTCCCCCATATCCGCATTGAGATCGATGCATTTCATCGAACGGCCTCCAGGCGACGTCCTTCGAATTCGCGGGCTTCCGCCTCGGAAACAGCGAAAAACTCCACCGTATCTCCCACTTCCAGCGGGAAGAATCGCTCCTCCACGTTCACAAACTCAAGCGGCGTCCGCCCGATCAGCCACCACCCGCCCGGCCTCTCCATCGGATAGACCGCTGACTGATCTCCCATGATCGCCACCGATCCAGGAGCCACGCGCGGGCGAGGGGAATCCAGGCGGAACAGCCCGCTCAGTGCTGGATGAAGCCCGGTGAGATAGCCGAATCCTGGGCAGAATCCCACCGCTTCGCAGAGAAATTTCGACTCCTGGTGCCGAGCAACGACCTCGCTCGCATCGAGCCCAAGTCGAGCAGCGACCGCCTCGAGATCCTCCCCGTCGTACACCACCGGAACTCGAAAATGCCGACCCTCGAACGATGCCGGCAAATCACTCCAGTCCAACGCCGCGATCTCTTCCGAGGGGTGCTTCCCGCGTGGCTCATGCACCCCCAGGTAGATCCCCACGCAGTCGAAGCACGGCACGGCGTCGATCACACCGGCAACCTTGGCCTCCCGAATCTTCTTCGCGACAGCGGGCGCAGGGCCGGGGCAATCCTTCATAATCACGAGGAAATCACCGACGCGCTCGAACCGCATCCCCCACTCTTACCCCAACATGACCCCGGAACTCCGAATCACTGCTGAACCAGGCGCCGAACTCCCCTCATACGCCACCGAAGGAGCCGCCGGACTCGATCTGCGCGCGTTCGAAGATGTCCACCTCAACCCCCTGGAGCGTAAGCTCATCCGCACCGGACTCAAGATGGCGATTCCCGAAGGATTCGAGGGCCAAGTCCGCCCGCGATCCGGCCTCGCCCTCCGACTCGGACTGAGCATGGTGAATACCCCCGGCACCATCGACAGCGATTTTCGTGGAGAAGTTGGAGTGATTTTGATCAATCTGAGCGATTCTGTCGTCCAACTTTCCAAAGGCGAACGGATCGCCCAACTCGTGATCTGCCCGGTGGCAAAGGCACGAGTTGTGCAAGTGGACGATCTCGACTCGACCGAACGAGGAGGTGGCGGATTTGGAAGCACAGGGACAAAATGACAACAAGCGGAGTTGCCCGCGATGCTTTGCCGTGAATACGGCAGCGGCAACTTTCTGCACCGACTGCGGGGCCAGTCTCGATGGAACGCGCAGCAGCAGCGATAGCGACGTCAGCGGGCAAATTGCCAACGCCAACGTCTTGCGCATGCGGAACCAGCTTCAGGAGGCCATTGATGCCTGCCTCGCAATTCTGCGCCGCTATCCCAACAATGTCACCGCCCACTCGCTTCTCGGCGAAATCTATCTCGAACGAGATGAACCCGATCAAGCGGTGCAGTGGTTCGAGATGGCACTTGATCTCGATCCGAAGAACGCTCGAGATCAAGCCATGCTCGCCAAGGCCAAGTCTCAGCTCGAAGCTGCCAACAAGAAGCAAACCATTGAGCAGCTTGAGATTCAGCCCCGCTCGTTTACCACGGCATACGTCGTGGGGGTCGCCGCGCTGATCCTGGCCGTGGGTTTGGCGGCCTTCTTTATCGGATCCGCAACCAGCAAAAACCGCCTCGCTCAAATGAAGCCCGAGGCATCAGAGCCGATTCAGATCCCCGCCGGTAAGCCCGCCCAACCTCTCGGAAACCCTGCCACCAAAATGAGTGCTGATGGCAAAACGAGCTCCAACACCGATCTGACGGCACTGCGAGCGATTCAATCAACCGGTGAGCGCGGCAACTTGATCACGTCTCTGCTGGTAGACCCCGCAACAGAATTGGTTACGGTCACTGCGACCATGGCCGAAGATGAGGCAGCGGATGTGACTGCCACTCGACTGGCTTGGAGTGTTTTTGCGGGGAGGAGAGAGACTCGAACCGCGACGATCAGGCTTACGGTTGATCGGAACCTGGTGTTCGTGGGAACCGTCTCACGGGATGCATTCGATGAGGCCGCAGCAGCATCTCAGCCCGTCGAAGCCCTCGCTAAGGTGCTCTTCCCGAATCCCTGGGCCACCGGAGCCGGTGCGAGTGGCGCCCCCGTGACGGGCAACGCCCAGCAACCCCAAAACCCGGTGACCCCGCCGGTGGATCCCCAGCAACCACCGAACGGAACCGGAGACCCCAACCCCGGTCAGACAACCGATGGCTCGGCTACAAACGGAGGAGCCACCGGCGATCAAACCACCGGTGGCTCGGGCTCCACGACCTCGGGAGATCCGGGGGCTACGAACCCCACACCAGATCAGGCCGGAGGATAATCGTCTCGTCGCGATCCGGGCCAATGCTCAGGATCGCGGCGGGAGTCCCCGTGAACTCCTCAATGAAGCGCACGTAATCTTGGGTCGCCTTCGGGAGATCGTCCCAGCTTCGCGCGCCTTGGATATCCTCGCTCCAACCCTTGAGCGTCTGGGTTTGAGCCTCAACACCTTCCCATTCTTCGATGGAGTAGGGAAGGTGCCCGAGCGGGCCACCGTGCGCGTGATACGCCGTGCAGACTTCAAGATCACCCACTCCGCTGAGCACATCGAGCCGTGTGATGATCAGTCCGCTGAGCGAGTTCAGTCGGCACGAGTGCTTGAGGGCAACCAAATCCAGCCATCCGCAACGCCGAGGCCGACCCGTGGTCGTGCCATATTCGTGGCCCTGATCGCGGATCTGCTGCCCAATTTCGTTGTCCAGCTCAGTCGGGAACGGGCCTTCGCCGACCCGAGTGGTGTAGGCCTTGCAGACTCCAAGCGCGTTATGGATATCCCGCGGCCCGATCCCCGTGCCGAGACACGCGCCGCCCGCTGTCGGGTGGCTGCTTGTCACATAAGGGTACGTGCCGTGGTCGAGATCCAGGAACGTGCCCTGAGCACCCTCGAAAAGCACCCTTTCACCTCGGCGAACCGCTTCCTGAAGAATCGCCTCCGTATCCATCACGTAAGGTCGAATTCGGTCGGCGTAAGCGGTGTACTCCTCCAACAGGGGTTCGTAGGCAATCGGTTCGCCACCGAGAAGTTGCATCAAGCGATTCTTGAACTCCAGCACCTCGCGGAGCCGTACCGGGAACTTCTTCGCATCGACAAACTCGCCCATCCGAATCCCGATTCGCTGAACCTTATCGGTATACATCGGGCCGATGCCTCGGCTCGTCGTGCCGATCTTGTTGTCCCCGCGCGCCGCTTCTTCCAGTCGATCGAGTTCGCGGTGGTAGGGAAACACGACGTGCGCCGCCGGAGACACCCGAAGTTCACCGAGTTCCGGCTTTTGAGCCCTGGTTCGATCAAGCTCTTCCAGAAGGCTCTTCGGACAGACCGCCATCCCTCCAGCAAGAATCGAGACCGCATTCGGGTGAAGAATCCCGGCGGGAAGAAGGTGGAATTTATAGGTTTGTCCACCCGTGATCACGGTGTGACCAGCGTTGTTTCCGCCGCTGTATCGGACGACAAACGTCGCCTGATCCCCCAAAACGTCAACGATTTTTCCTTTCGCTTCGTCGCCCCATTGCGCGCCCACGATGACGAGAGTTGCCATAGATTTTTCTTTCTCCTCAACCGGAGAGCCGACGTCGCACACAGAGAGAAGCCGACGCATCCCGGTTGGTGATGATTCACCATGCGAGGATCCGCCGGCTTCGCCGTTGCGCCTTATCTCGACGCCGCTATTGTATCAGGCTCCTTGCGTGACGAGGGTAAGGATGGGCCTAAGGCAGAGCCTCACCCCGGGCTGCGAGATAGAGCCGATACCACTCCTCGCGACTCAGCTCGATCTCTGTTGCCTTCACCGCCGAGGAAATCCGCTTCGGATCCGTCGATCCCACAATCGGGATCATCCGGCTGGGATGCTTCAGGAGCCACGCAAAGCAAATCTCTGCATTGCTGACCCCATGAGCCTTCGCGGTGGCAGAAATCGTGCTGTGGAGCTTGGCGCGAGCCGGATCCCAGTCCGAGCCAGGATCAAATGTGTCACTGGCAAGCCACCCTCCGCCGACCGGAGACCAGGCGAGCGGCGTGATCGTGTCCTTTTGACACTGATCCAGAGTGCCATCGGTGAAGGGATGTAGGTGAGACAGGCTCACCTCGATCTGATTCACGACCAGAGGATCGGGCAACCTCGATTGCAGCAAGTCCACAAAACTGGGGCTGAAGTTGCTGACGCCGAAAAACCGCACCTTGCCTTGCTCCTTGAGTTTGGCAAAGGCCTCGGCAACTTCGCCCACATCCATAAGGACATCCGGCCGATGGAGTTGGTAGATATCCACGTAGTCCGTGTTAAGCCGAGTAAGCGACTGCTCGCAGCTCCAAACAATATGCTCACCTGCGAAGTCGTAGCGGTGCGGAGAATCGGGTTGGGGATCGCCGCCAAACCGGATGCCGCACTTGGTCGCGATCATGGCCTTCTCGCGCAGACTGGGCTCCTCTTTCAGAAGCTTGCCGTGCAGAGATTCGCAGCCAGTTTGAGCATAGATGTCGGCGTGGTCGAACAGGGTGTAGCCTGCCTCGTAAGCCGCGCGGAGTGAAGCAAAGGCCGCTGCTTCTCGAGCCGCTGTGATCTCCTTAGGATCCCACGTTCCGGCGATTCTCATGCATCCGTAGGCGAGTCGGGAGACGGAGAGGCCAGTTTTGCCCAGGGGCTGCGTGATCATTCCTTGGTCTTACCTGGTCGGGCTTCGGGGCAGTGGGGAAGTTCTGTAATTGTCTTGACAGAATCGTGTGATTCAGGCAGACTGCGGGCATGGAATCGTTGATTGTTTCGCTCCCCGCCAAGCGCTATCTCACCTTGCGTCATCACGGGCCGTTTCATCACATCGGGGGCACGTTTGAGGCGTTTTTCGGGAAGGCGATGCCGCTGGGCGTTCCCGTGCTGGGGGTCGTCGGGTTCTACATGAGTGGCCCCGATCTGCCGGAAGATCAGCTGGAAAGCTACGCGGGATGCGAAGTTCCTCTGGATTTCGAATCGCCAAGCGAGAAGTTCACCGTACTCGACGTGCCAGCGGGCGACTTTCTGAAAGCGACCCACATGGGTGCTTACGAGGGCCTCGGCGCGGCATGGGGCGAGTTCATGGGGCCAGTTCTCTCGGGATGCGGTCGCGAGCTGAATCCGGCTTGGACTTATGAGCACTATGTCAACGACTGCACCGAGGTGCCGCTGGAGGAAGTCCAGACTGATCTCTTTGCGTCGCTGAGGTGAAGGGTCAAACCTTCCGCTTCAACTCTTCCAGCATCAGCAGAGCCTGGATCGGGGTGAGGGAGTTCACATCGAGCCCTTCCAGGGCTTTCACGACTTCGTGCGATTCCACCTCGAACAAGGTCATCTGTAGGTTTTGCACCGAGGCCGCGACTTGTACTGGCTCCTCGCGGGAATCGACGCTGGCGAGAACCTCTTCGGCCCGGCGTACGACGCTTGGCGGAACCCCCGCCATTTTGGCGACCTGCAATCCGTAGCTTCGATCCGTGCCGCCGGGCAGAACCCGGTGCGTCCAAATCACTCGATCCCCGATCTCCTCCACCGAGACCCGGAAGTTTGCGACGCCGCTCATCTGCTCGGCAATCGCGTTCATCTGGTGATAGTGAGTGGCGAAAAGCGTCTTCACCCTTAGCTTGGCAAGATGCTCCGCCATCGCCCACGCAATCGCAAGGCCATCAAACGTGCTCGTCCCCCGGCCTACTTCGTCGAGAATCACCAGGCTGCGCTCGGTGGCGTTGTTCAGAATGTTCGCGCTCTCGACCATCTCAACCATAAAGGTCGATTGCCCAAGCGCGATCTCGTCTTTCGCCCCGATGCGGGTGAAAATGCGGTCGCAGAGTCCAAGTTTGCATGAACTAGCCGGAACAAAACTCCCGATCTGCGCCATGAGGGCGATCAGTGCACTTTGCCGCAAATATGTCGATTTCCCGCTCATGTTCGGGCCAGTCAGCACGACAAGCCGCGTCTGATCGCCGAGCGATAGATCGTTGGGGACAAACTTGCCCACCTGGGCATCGACCACCGGGTGCCGACCCTCGTGGATCTCGATGATGTCCTCCTCCACGAGTTCGGGGCGGACGTATCGGTTTCGCAGGGCGGCTTCCGTTAGGCTCCCCAGCACGTCGAGCTCGGCAATGGCCCGTGCGGTCTTGAGCAACGCGGGGCCATGCGCAGAAACCTTGTCCCGAATCTTCTCGAAAAGGCTGACTTCCAGAGCAATCGCTTTTTCTTCGGCACCCAGGACGGCAGACTCGTGCTCTTTGAGCTCGGCGGTGATGTACCGCTCCGCATTCGCGAGAGTCTGCTTGCGGATGTAGTGCTCTGGCACCTTGCTCAGATGCGCGGCACTGACTTCCAGGTAGTAGCCAAACACGGAGTTGTAGCCAACCTTCAGCTTGTCGATTCCTGTAGCCGCCCTTTCTTGGCTTTCCAGCTTGGCGATGAACTGCTTGCCGTTCTTGCTCAGCTCGCGCAAAGCATCAAGTTCTGCGTCATATCCTGGACGAATCACGCCACCATCCCGGGCGACCAGAGGGGCCTCCGCGACGATGGAGCGGCGCAGAATATCGGCGAGATCTTCGTGCAAGTGAAGGTTCTGGCGAAGCGTGTGCAGATGCTCCAAGGCGACTTTGCGCAAGGCATCGTCCACATCGGGCAGGGCTTCGAGCGATTGGAGAAGGCTCGAAAGATCACGCGGGGAGGCCAGCCCGGTCGCACACCGAGACACCAACCGCTCGATATCGGCAATCTTCTTGAGGGCATCCCGCAGATCGCCCCGAACCAGCGCATGCCCCGCGAGGCGCTCTATCGCGCCATGCCTCTGGGTGATCTCAGCGCGATCCAGAAGCGGTTGATCGATCCAGCGACGGAGCAGCCGCGCTCCCATGCTCGTGATCGTGTGATCCAGCGTCTGCAGGAGCGTGTTGCGCTTGGTTCCATCGCTGAGGTTTTGCGTCAGCTCAAGACTCCGCCGAGTACTCGGATCGAGGCGCATGAAGCCATCGACCGAATAAGTCGCGAGGCTATCAACGTGACTCAGATTGAGGCCATTGGACTGAGCGTAGTCGAGCACCATGGTCGCAGCGACAATCGCGCCGGTTTTGCCCGCGATGCCAAATCCACCGAGGTTCGCAACCTGAAACTGCTTGAGGAGAGTTTGCTCGGCACGGTGAGCATCGGGCGGAGCCTTCTCCGTTGTCACGATTCCCAAGCTCTGCTTGGCTGCTTCTGGCCATTCTTCCGTGCCGGGAGTGGTCAGGAGCTCGGCAGGCATCAGCCGCGAAAGCTCCTGGAGAATGCGCTCGGGGACGCGATCTCCGTCGATTTCGGTGACCAAAAACTCTCCCGTGCTGGGGTCTAACGTGGCGAGCCCGGCCTTTCCATCCACGATGCTCACCGCGGCGAGGAAGTTGTTCGCGCCTGCTTGAAGCATCGCATCTTCGAGCAGAGTGCCCGCAGTCAGAACCCGAGTGACCTCCCGACGAACGAGCCCCTTGGCCTTCTTAGGATCCTCGACCTGATCGCACAGAGCGACCTTGTGCCCCGCCGCCACCAGCCGAGCGAGATACTTCTCGACACTGTGGAACGGCACGCCGGCCATCGAGATGCGACCATTCTTGCCATCTTCTCGCCCGGTCAGAGTGATTTCCAGAGTGGCGGCGGCGGTCTCAGCGTCCTCCCCATAGAACTCATAAAAGTCCCCCACGCGCATCGCCACCAAGACCCCGGGATGGGCATCTTTGGCTTGAAAATACTGCTGAAGCATGGGAGTTTGCGGAATCACGGGCCAGTGCAAGTATGCCGGGTTTCGGCGGCATGCGCAGAGAGAATGGCTCAGAGATCGTCGGATTCTGGCATCAAGCGCGAGTAGTCCACATCGCTGTTGCTCCAACCGCCATCGATCTTGAGGGTTTGACCGATCATGTAGGGGATTTGCCCATCGAGGAGGGCAATCACGGCGGTTGCGACTTCACGGGCCTCCGCGATTCTGCGGATCGGCAGCCTGCGCTCGACCATGCGTTTGCGCTCGCCTACCAGCGATTGGCGACTCATCTCGGTAAACGTGAACCCTGGTGCGATCGCGTTGACGATGATGCCGTACTGCCCGAGCTCGACGGCGCAGTTGCGGGTGAAGGCCTCGATCGCGGCCTTGCTGGAAGCGTACGCCGTGCGGTCGTATCCACCGATACTCGCATGGCCGCTGCTGATGTTCACGATCTGCCCGCCGAGTTCCGCTGCTCTCCAAACCTTCGCCATGGCTTGAGTGAAGTGAAAAACGCCGCCCAAGTTGATGCGGATAAGCTCATGAAACTCGTCCGGCGACGTCTCCAGAACAGGTTTGCGGAGGATGATCCCCGCGTTGTTGACGAGCCCCGACGGGGTTTTCATCGTCTCCTGGATGTCCTCCATGGTGCGGCGCACCTGATCCGGGTCGCCGACATCGCAGCGGAACGACATCGCCCCGTTTCGACACGCAAAAGCGGTCTCGATCGCGGCGGACTCGTTGCGATCCACGCAGGCAACCCGATCTCCCTTTTCCGAGAGCGCAAGGGCGATTTCCCGGCCGATTCCCGCTCCCGCTCCCGTAACGATGATGACCCTGGGCACGGCCTGATTATGTCAAGTCCGCCCATAATCATGCCGTGATCCATCCGACGCTGGAGCGAATGGCGTTGGCTCTGCGAGCCGATGGTTTCACTGCCCCAATTCACTTGGTGGGAGGGGCGGTGCGGGATCACCTGCTCCAGCTTCCCCCACAGAACGACTTTGATCTGGTGGTCGAAGTGGATGCAGCGGCGCTTGCTCAGAGAGTCTTTGACCTGGGACTGGCCGATCATCCCCCCGCGATCTACCCCCGATTTGGCACGGCGATGGTCTCGGTGGATGGGCTCAAAATCGAATTTGTCACCGCCCGCAAAGAGAGCTACGATGCGGATTCCCGCAAGCCCCATGTCGAGCCAGCGTCGTTCCTCGAAGACGCGCTTCGTCGTGATTTCACGGTCAACGCCCTGGCGATGGATCTCGATTCCGGCGAGGTGATTGATCTCCTTGGCACAGGCCTTGAAGATTTGAAAGCAGGAATCCTGCGCACCCCGCTCGATCCCCGAGTGACGTTCCAGGATGACCCTCTGCGGATGCTCCGCGCGGTGCGATTCCGCTGGCGATTGGGATTCGCGTACGCCCCAGGCCTCGCCGAGGCGATCCGGGAATCGAGCCACCGACTCAGCGTGATCAGCCAGGAGAGAATCACCGAGGAGTTCACCAAGATTCTCCTGGGACGAAACCCGCACCGCGCGCTTGAAGAGCTTCGCACTCTCGGGCTTCTAAACGGCTGGGCGGACGAACTCTTGGCGATGGTGGGAGTGGAACAAGGGAAGTGGCACCACTTGGACGTGTGGGGGCACACCTTGGAGGTGGTGAACCATGCAAGTGGCGGGAGTTTGATACTCATGCTCGCGGCACTTCTCCACGATATTGCCAAGCCTCGCACTCGGAGCATCGATGAGGCTGGTCAAACGCGGTTTTTCAGCCATGAAAACATCGGGGCTGAGATGGCGCATGAGATGTGCGTCCGCTGGAGATTCTCCCAAGAAACCGCCCGCGACGTCGCGCTGCTCGTGAAAAACCACATGCGGCTCTGTTCTGCGCCGGAACTCAGCGATTCCGCCGCGCGTCGAATCATCCGCGACCTCGGGCCGCTGCTCGAAACGTGGCTCGATCTGATCGACTGCGACGCCAAGGGACTCAAGGCCGGGGTTCGAACGCTTGATATCGAGAAAGTCCGGGCCCAGCTGCGTGAGGTTGAACAAGCGACCCCGGCAAAGATGCTCGAAAGCCCGCTCACCGGACGGCAGATCATGTCGATCCTTGGCGTGGAGTCGGGTGAGATCGTTGGGCAGGCAAAGGCTTTTCTGACCGAGCAAGTTTTGATCGGCGAACTGATCCCGGGCGATGAGGCGAAGGCAACCGACGTCTTGAAAGAGTGGGCCCGCAACCGGGAGAATTCGTAAGCCGTACAATCTGCCAAACTGGCGCAGAACCACCAAGTTTCCTGGAGCAAGCGTGACGGAACACACCTCAAAAAACGGGCTGATCATTTTCTGGCTCATCACCATCGCCCTCGTTGTGGCGGCGTCGATGATCGTCTCGCCCTTCCTGCCCGCGATCCTCTGGGCCACCGTGTTCAGCATCCTGCTGTACCCGCAGTTTCTCAAGATGGTCGAGAAGGGTTGGAATCGCACAGTGGCGGCTCTCACCGTGACCCTGATGCCTGCATTCATCCTGATTCTTCCGGTTGTCGTGATGGGAAGCATTGCCGGTGTTCAGGTGGTGAGCTACGCCAATGAGCTCTTCCAGCAGACCAAAACTGGCGGTAGCTCCGCGCTGCTTCACACCGTCGCTTCGGAAATCGACTCGGCGATCCAGCCGATTTTGCTCCAGGTGGGGGTGGCGAACGTCAACCTCGCGGACGTGATCACCAAGAACAGCGACAAGATCACGGAAAACATCTCTGGCCCGCTCACCAATGGCCTCAAGAGTTTTGTCATCACGATCGTCACCCTCGTCATCTCGCTGCTGACGATGTTCTTCATGGTCCGCGATGGGCACAACATGAAGGGAGTGCTCGAAGAAATCATCCCTCTGCCGAAGGACGTCGTCGAAGGGATTCTCCAGCGAGTTGCGATCACGGTGCGCTCGGTGTTCATCGGCGTGGTGATGGTCTCGATCATTCAAGGCACGCTCGCGGGAATCGCTTACTGGATTTGCGGAGTTCCGGGAGCCCTTGTTTGGATGCTCGTCACGACCGTTCTCTGCATGATCCCGCTTCTCGGATCGCCGATTGCCTACGTGCCGATCAGTCTTTCGCTCATCCTCCAGGGCAAGACCACTGAGGGCGTTGGTCTGCTGCTCTTCGGCTTCCTCGTGATTTCGCAGATCGACAACATCTTGAGGCCGTTCTTCATCGGGGCCAGCGCAAAGCTTCATCCGATGCCGATCTTCTTCTCGCTTCTGGGTGGAGTGCTCGTGCTCGGGCCGGTCGGCCTGATGGCGGGGCCGATGATCCTCACGCTCCTGCTTGCCGTCACCGATATCCTGCGCGCCAAAAAGAAACTCGACGACGAACAAGCCGAGTTGACCCCGGACCCGGCATGAGCAGAGGGTGCAGGCTGTAAGCTAGCGCCATGTCTGAAGCCACCGAATCGACCACGAAGCCGGAAGAGAAGAAGAAAGAACCGAAGGTTCTCGTCGAAGAGCCAGCCGTGATTCGCCAAGGTGAAGTCGCGGGAATCCGCTACACCGTCGAGACCGGTCGTCTTCCGATCAAAAACGAGAAGGAAGAGATCGAGGCTCTTGTTTTTTATCACTACTACAAGCGAGAGGGCGCGGGCGAGAATCGCCCTCTGATGTTCAGCTTCAACGGGGGGCCGGGCTCGCCGTCGCTTTGGCTTCACCTCGGTGCGCTTGGCCCCTATCGGGCGCAGATGACTCCGGAGGGTGATATGCCTCCGCCACCTTTCAAGCTCGTTCCGAACCCCGAGACCTGGCTGGAATTTGCCGATTTGGTGCTCATCGATCCGGTTGGAACGGGATTTAGCCGGGCCAAGGACGAGGAAACGGCGAAGAAATTCTGGGGCGTCAAGGGGGATATCGAGGGCAACGCTGAGTTCATTCGGCTTTTCCTGACCCGCAAGTGCCGGTTCGCCTCACCGCTCTATCTCGCCGGGGAAAGCTACGGAACCACGCGAGCCGCAGGAATCTCCGGGCACCTTATCGAGCGGGGCATCGCCTTCAATGGCATTGTGCTTGTCAGTTCGATTATCAACTTCCAGACCGCTGATTTCACCAAGGGCAACGATCTTCCGTACACCCTGTATCTGCCGACCTACACCGCGACCGCGCACTATCACGGGCAGATCACGGGCGACTTGCAAGATCGAATCAACGAGGCCCGAGAATTTGCTCTTGGGGATTACACGCTCGCCCTTGCCCAAGGCGACAACCTGAGCGACGAACGGCGGGCGGATATCCGCAAGCGACTCAGCGGCCTCACCGGCCTCAGCGAGGAGTATCTCGACTTGTGCGATCTTCGCCCTCATATCTGGAAGTTCTGCAAGGAGCTCCTGCGCAAGGAGCGCCGATCCGTGGGGCGGCTCGACAGCCGGTTCAAGGGCATCGATGACCTCTCGCAAGGGGTGAATGAAGGCCCGGAACACGACCCGAGCATGAGCCTTCTGATGGGGCCCTATGCGTCGCTCTACTGCCAGTACGCCCGCGAGCAGTGCGGATTCGAGACCGATCTCGAATATCACATCTTCCGCGGGATCAAAAAGCCATGGGATTGGGGCTCCGCCCGAGATGGCTTCCCGGATACGAGCGATGCCCTTCGCAAAGCGATGAGCCGGAACCCTCACATGGGCGTGTTTGTCGCGAGTGGATACTACGATCTGGCAACCCCGTTCTTTGCGACGGAGTACACGGTCAGTCACATGGGACTCGACCCCTCGCTCAAGAAGAACATCGAGATTCGCGAATACGAGGCGGGCCACATGATGTATATCCACGAGGGATCGCTGAGCAAGCTCGCCACCGAGGTACGGGAGTTTGTCGCTCGAACGCGGGGTTCTTGAGCCGGGAGCGGCTCTCTTTTGAGGTAAACCACCAGCATGAACCCCACCCTGCAGAACTGGCTCGCCGATGAGATTCAAGGCCTGAAGGATCAGCATCTCTACAAAACTCCCCGCATCCTGGAGAGCCCAGCCGGCGGGCGAGTGATGATGGACGGGAAGTCGGTCATCAACCTGAGCAGCAACAACTATCTCGGCCTCGCGAATCACCCCAAGGTGCGCGAGGCGGCGTTGGAAGCGGTCGAAAAGTGGGGCGTCGGGGCCGGCGCGGTTCGATGGATCGGCGGCACGATGTCGGTTCACCAGGAGCTGGAGGAGCGTCTTGCCAAGTTCAAAAAAACCGAGGCCGTTCTCGTCTTCACCGGCGGATTCACCGCGAACTCGGGTTGTATCCCGGCGGTTCTCACGAAGGAAGATGTGGTCATCAGCGATGAACTGAACCACGCTTCGATCATCGACGGCGTCCGACTTTCTCCTGCGGCGTACCGGAAGTCGGAAGGCTGGGTGTATGGCCACAAGAACATGGATGAACTGGAGGATTGTCTCCAGCGAGCGCAGGGCTTCAAGAAGCGCATGATCATCACCGACGGCGTGTTCAGCATGGATGGCGACATCGCCCCCTTGCCGCAGATCGTTGAGTTGGCGGAAAAGTACGATGCCTTCGTGATGGTGGATGATGCCCACGCGAGCGGCGTTCTCGGCAAAAATGGCGCGGGAACCGCGAGTCACTTCGACCTCTATGGCCGGGTGGATATCCAGCTCGGCACCCTCAGCAAGGCTCTTGGCGTGATCGGCGGATACATCGCAGGGTCGGCTTCCCTGAAGGAATGGCTGATCAATCGCGGGCGACCGTATCTATTCAGCACCGCGCATCCTCCGATGGTCGCGGCGGCCCTCATTGCCGCGCTGGAAATCATGGAGAACGATCCTGAGCCGATGCGCAAGCTCTGGGACAACGCTCGCAAGTGGAAGGAGATGCTCCACGGAGCCGGGTTCGATACGATGGGGAGCGAGACTCCGATCACCCCGGTGGTGTTCGGGGAAGAGAAGGCGGCTCAGCTCGCCGAAAAGCTCCTCTGGGAAGAAGGAGTTTATGCCCTCGCGATTGTCTATCCCACGGTGGGGCTCGGCAAGGCTCGCATCCGCACGATGCCCAACGCGACTCACACTGATCAAGATCTCGAAGACGCGCTGAAGGCTTTCATCAAGGTTCGGGATGCGGTGAAGGCTGCGGTTTAGGCCTCTCCTGCCGAAGTAGCTTGCCAAAAACGAAAAAAGGCCGGACGCTCACCCTTGCGGGCCGTCCGGCCGAACTGTGTCGCATGCCTTACCGTGCGATACAGAACCGGGGAACCTGCTGGTTCCCCGGTTTCTCGGTGCTTTTCCCGGATATCCGGGAGTCAGTTCTGCTTGTCCGCGTCCGCGAGCTGCTGATCGATCCAGTCGGACATCGTCTTGACCGCGTTGCTATTGAACGTCCCCGTCATCATGGATCGATAGGATTCTTGCCAGCCCGTGGTGGTTCTGAACCCGTGATCGGCGTTGTCGATTCGCACATAGGTTGCCATGCCGGGCTTGCGCGCGTTCAGATGATCGCGGATCATGAAGTGATCCTCCTCGGTCGAGACAAAATCCCACTGACCCCACATCACGAGGGTTCGGGCATCGACCTTGTCCCAGAGTTCCGGATAGTTCAGCTGGGCGAGCTGTCGCCAGAACCCGAGCGTTCGGCCCTGGTAGCGGTCGCCTTGAGGGAATTCGGCGGCGATTTCCTCCTTGAACTGCGGATACCGTTCGGCGACTTCGGACGGCGCGATACCCTCTTGCATCACGAGCGAGTGGATGACCGCGGTGGACTTCAGCCTGTTCTGGACTTCGGCCCGGCCCGCGCCGCCCAGGATCAGCTGTCGGCGGATGTTCTCCAGCCAGTACTCCGTCCAGGTTTTGTAGATGGTCGAGGCGGGAATGAACCCAAACACCGGCTCCTGGCTGACCACCCACGGGCCGAAGGTGCCCCCCATGCTGTGGCCGAAAATGAAGGTTCGGTCGGCGCGGGCGTAGGGTTGCTTCTTGATGTATCGCAGGGCTTGCAGATAGACATCCCCTTCGGTGACGAAATCGGTATCGTTGTAAGGGCCACCTTCGGCATCGCCCATCCCGGGCTTTTCCACGCGAAGCGTCACAAAATCACGCTTGGCAAATGGCTGAAGGAACTCGATGTAGGGCCCACTTTGTCCGCTGAGCGCGTAATCCATGCTGAAGGCACCCAGGCCTTGCATCATCATGAACACAGGGAACTTGCCCGCCTTTTTCGGCTTGGTGATAATGACCCGGATCCGTTTTCCGTTGCTCACGACGTGCTCGTAGAGAACATCGTAGTCGGGCGAGACTTCGCGCGGTCGCTCCTTGAGGAGCAGTTTGATCTCCGTCTCTTTGCCGTCTCGCTTGATGACGAGCGTCATGGTCTCGCCGGAGACGCGCTTCATCAGGGCCTGAGTGATCTCAGCGGGGCTGGCGACCGAGACTCCATCCATCTTGAGGATTTGATCGCCGACTCTGAGGGTGCCCTCAGCGGAGAGACCAGGCAACACGCCTTGGATCGTCGTGGTGCCTTGCTGGAACTGAGCACCGAGCGCCGGCTTTCGGGGAAGCGGATTTCGAGTCGCTGAAACAGCGGCGGGGTTCGCGGCGGAAAGCAGGCTCACCACAGAGAGGGCGGCCGTCGCGGAGATAAACATCGCCTTTCCATACGGACGGGCGCGCCGGAGCGGTTCCGGAAATTATTCCATTCTGTAATAAAGAAGTCGGAAGGGGCTTCCGAACGGAAAAGGGCTCCGGCTCAGTCGCCGAAGCCCTCGTCCGCCCGGTCGCCCTCAATCAGTTTCCCTGGACCAACTTCGCGCGAACAGCTTTCATCGCGGCTTCGGTTCGGGAGTTGACTTGCAATGCTTTGAGAATGTTGCTGACGTGGTTCTTCACCGTCTTTTCAGCAATGCTCAGATGATTCGCGATTTCCTTGTTGCGCATGCCCTTGGCAATGAGCTCGAGGATTTCGGTTTCGCGATCACTGAGGACGTAGAGTTCGGTGTCATCCGTCTCATCGTCATCCTTCACGCGGCGGAAGTCTTCGATCACTTTGGTGGCGATCTTCGGCGTGATCTTGGCCTCGCCACGGTGGGCCAGGCGGATCGCATCGATGACTTCCTGCGGGGTCGAGGTCTTGAGAAGGTATCCCAAGGCTCCGGCCCGGAAGGCCTCGAAGACGGTCTCGTCTTCTTCGTTAATGGTCAGAACCACCACCTGAATATCCTTCTCTTTTTTGAGAAGGCGGCGCATCAGTTCAATACCGTCCATCCGCGGCATATTGATATCAGTAAGGACGACGTCGGGGGGATCTTGAAGGCACGCTTCAAGGGCTTCTTGACCGTCTTTGCAGACGGCGAGAATCTGGCACTCGGGCATGAGTGTCAGTGTCCGCTGGATGGCGTTCCGATACGCGGGTTCGTCATCGCTGATGACGACTCGAATGGTGGACGACATGCGGGTGATTATACACAGTTGAAGCGGTTGATGCTTGCCCCGCTGGGCGATTCTACTGGGATCTCGCGACGAGAATCCGCTAGGGAACGGGGCATAATGATCCCATGTCCTTGCTGGAAGTCCACGATCTGCACGTCTCGATCGGCTCGACCGAGATTTTGCGCGGTGTGGCTTTGCACGTCGATGCGGGCGAAACGGTCGGGGTTGTGGGCGAATCTGGGTGCGGAAAGTCGATGACCGGGCTCGCGCTGATGGGAATGCTCCCAACGGGGGGAAGAATCACTCGGGGCACCATCAACCTGGCAGGGCGCGACATGACGCATCTGACCGACAAGCAGTGGAATGGTGTGCGCGGACAGGATATTGCTCTGGTGATGCAGGATCCGTTCACCAGCCTCAACCCGCTCATGCGCGTCGGGGATCAGATAGCGGAAGTCTTCACGCTCCACAAAGGGCTGACCAAGCAGCAAGCTCGCAAAGAGGCCGTGGACATGCTCCGCAAGGTCGGGGTGCCTTCGCCCGAAGATTCGGCGCGCAAGTATCCGCACCAGATGAGCGGCGGGCAGAGGCAGCGGGTGGTGATTGCGATTGCGTTTGCTGCGCGCCCCAAAATTCTCATCGCCGACGAGCCGACGACCGCACTCGACGTGACGCTTCAGGCGCAAATTCTGCGGCTTCTAAAGGAGCTCCAACGCGAGGAGAAGACGGGAGTGATTCTCATCTCTCACGACATTGGAGTCATCGCCAGCGTCGCCGACCAAGTGAGCGTTTATTACGCCGGTCGCGTGGTGGAACACGGCGTGGTTTCGGATGTTCTCACCCGACCGAGGCATCCGTATACCGAAGCTCTCATGGCAGCGATGCCATCCACTGGGCAGGATCGCTTGACAGTGATCAGCGGTCAGCCGCCGTTGCTTCAAGATCTCCCTCCGGGATGCGCCTTTGCTCCCCGGTGCCCCTATCGGTTTGAACCATGCGGTGAAGAGCCGGGCCTGATGAGCACGGATACCGCTTCCCAGGCCGCCTGCTGGAAGGTGGATCAGTCCCGCGTGATCGCCGGAACTGATCCAAACGAGTGGGTTTAACCAAACATTGAGGTGAAAACCTCGTCGATCTTCGCTTGGGCATTGAAGGCCCCGTCGGTGAGGTGCGAGGCGATGATGAACCCGAAGAGGCTCCCCACCAAGAGGTCAGCATCTCGATACGGGGTTGATTTTCGGAGCTTTGCCTTCGCCAAGTGCGGGGTGAGTTCGCCCGTCCACTCGCGCCAGATTTCGTTGATGCGATCCTTCACCTCAGGCTCAGAAGTTGCCGCAGCGGTGAGGCCAGCGAGAACTTTCCCAAATCGGCTGGTTGGCTTGCTATAGGCTTCGGCTAGAGCAAGCTCGCCTTCAATCTTGTCCTCCGCCGACTTCAGGCCTTCTTGGAACTTGGCGCGGTCGGCTCGCAAAAGGTTGAGGGCATGCTCAGCTACCCCCACCAAAAGGTCGGTGCGTCGGGGGAAGTAGTAGTGCACGGTGGCATGGTTGATCCCGACCGCTTGGGCCACGGTGCGAGCATGAACCGCCTCCAATCCACTTTGACCGAGCATGTCGTACGCGACTTGCATGATTTCGGAACGTCGTGCCTTCATATCTCTATTCTAACCCACCAGATGGTGATTTCCAACAGACTTGGGCTTTTGATCAAGGATTCAGTAGAATGAACGGTGTGCAGCCCTACCCGCGCACCTGGATTGAATTGAACCTGGAGAATCTACGGCACAACCTCGCCGTGGTGAAGCGGGATTGGCGTCCGGGTCAGTTGCTTGCCCTGGTATGCAAAGCCGATGCGTATGGGCACGGGTTGGTGCCGATTGGGCGGTTTGCAGCGCAGAACGGCGCTGATTGGCTCGCCGTCGCGACGGTTCAGGAAGGCGTGGCTCTACGTGACGCCGGGGTTGATGTGCCGATCATGGTCATGTCGCCCGTCCTCACCATTGAAGCAGATCAGGCCGTTTTCTACCAACTGGATATCTTTGTGGAATCGTCGGAAATGGTCGAAGCAGTTTCCCGAGCGGCGGTGCACCAGGGGCGCACGGGATTTGTCCACATCAAGGTCGACACCGGGCTTCACCGATTCGGGGTCCAACCGGATGGTGTTGCAGCGCTCCTGAACACGATTCTCACGTCAAAGCAGGTGGAGCTCCGTGGGATTGCCCAGCACTACATCGATAGCTTGAATGATCCCGAGCGGACGGCTCAGCAAACCAAGGCCTTTGAGGCATGCCTGGCCAAGGTTCCCAGTGGCACTTTGGTTCATGCGGCGAATTCCGCAGCGGCCCGGCACCTGGGCGAATCAGGGACGTCTCTCGCACGGGTTGGAATTCATGCCTACGGACTCGCCCCCGGAGGCAGATTCCAAGATGATCTTCGTCCTGTGATGACCTGGCGAGCGAGGCTCACCAGCTTGCGGCGAATCGCGCAGGGAGAAACGGTGAGCTACTCCGGCACATGGCAGGCAGACCGTCCTTCTCTGATCGGGACGCTCGGGGTCGGCTACGGAGACGGATATCCTCGATCACTGAGCAGTAAGGGCGTCGTGTGGATGGCAGGGCAGAGGTGCCCGATCGTGGGGCTGGTCTGTATGGATCAAATGATGATCGACCTGACCGATTTCCAGGGAAATCCTCAAATTGGCGATGTCGTCGAGCTCTTGGGCGAAAATCTACTCGCGACCGAACTGGCGAAGCGGGCAGGGACAAACACTCACGAAATCGTCACCCGGATCATGACCCGGGTGTCGCGTCGGTATCTTCATCCCCGATCTGGGGGCTGACCTTACGGTTAGCTGCCGCTGAGATCGATCAGGTTGGCATCGAAAATGGAAGGGTGCGTCTTGATTGCCGTGAGGCCATCCGCACTTGGGGATTTGTCCAGAGCGATCTGAGCAATCGCCGATGAGGCCCCTCCCAAGATGATGTTTTCCATCTCTTGCACGTTGACACCTTCCTCTTTCAAGACCCCGAGAACGTGACTGAGAACACCAACCTTGTCTTGGTGTCGAACCACCAGGAGGTGCGTGGCCACGGCGCCCTTGGTGATGTTGACCACGTTCGGCACCACGCCGGTCGTCTTGAATTCGGCCACGATCCGCACGACTTCTTGAGCCACCGCTTCTTGAGCTTGATTGGTGCTCGCACCGATGTGGTGGGTGCAGTAAACGTTCTTCGCACTCGTCATCGGGCCTTCGTAGGAACCCTCTCCACCAGATGGTTCGCCATCAAAAACGTCGAGTCCCGCTTTGATGTGACCGCTCTCCGTATGCTTCAGCAGATCGCCCTGATGAATGACTTCGGCGCGGCTTGTGTTGATGAGGAAGCTGCCTGGCTTCATCGCGCTGAGAAAAGCGTCGTCAATGATTCCCTTGGTTTCCGGTCGGAGCGAGACGTGGATCGAGACGATGTCGGCTTGCCGAGCCAAGTCCTCCATGCTGTCGGCGCGGGCGATGCCAAGCGCAGCGGCCGATTCCGGCATCATCCAGCGGGAATAAGCGATCACGTTCATGCCAAATGCCTTGGCTCGCGGGATCATCTCCTGGGCGATGTTGCCCATCCCCACCAGGCCGAGGGTGCAGCCATAGAGACCGCGACCCTTGCTGAATGCCTTCTTGTTCCACTTGCCCTCTTTCAGGCAACTCACGTTATCGGGGATCGACCGGTCGAGTGCGAGCATCAAGCCAAAAGCAAGTTCGGCGACGGCAATTGAATTCTTTCCGGGACAGTTCGCGACGTAAACCCCGCGCTCACTCGCCGCTTCAACGTCGATTGTGTTGTATCCCGCTCCGGCCCGAATGATGAGATCAAGGCCTGTGCAGGCCTCAATGGCCGCACGCGGAACCTTGGTCGAGCGCACAACCAAAACGTCCGGATTGTGGCTGGCCAGAGCGGCCACCAGGGCGTCGTCGACGAGATCGGGTTCCGAAATCACCTCGCACCCGAGGGCTTTCATTCCGTTCAGGGCAGTCGCTTCGAGCTTATCGGCAACAAGGATCTTCATGCCCCGAGTTTACTTCGGTTGACCGGCTCGAATCGTGGACGGCTAGGCATGATCGATGCTACCGGCAATGATCGCCCGGGAAGGCAAAAGGCATTCGGAATCCGAACAGAGTTGATAGTCGATTGCCACCGTGAACGTATCCGTTTCGCCCCTTTGCCGCAGTCGAAGCGGTACCTCCAGCTCACCTGTAAACTGGGCCTCGTCGGTGAAGGCTGCCTCGGCAAAGGCTCCTTCCACCGTCAGGCGAGTCGGGACCAACCAATCGGCGGAAGCTTCTGTGCCGTTGATGTGATAACCATTCGGAATGCGAAGAGTCAGGGTTGTGTGAGCCCAGCCATCTTCACCGAACCTTAACGAGGCCGGGGCAAGGCTGAGGGTGATCTGCGGAGCATCGTCAGAGGAGAGTGAAGCTTGCCGCGCATCAAGCAGATGCTCCAGGGCCTCCGAGAGCAGCGTCGCCGCGCCCGTCGGGAACCGCTGAGCCCAGCCCAGACTGCTGCTCAGGTGAATCAGGGCCTCCTGATGCCGACCGAGCCGTCGCAACACCCGACATGCCACTCCATTCGGACTTGGGGTGGCGTTGTCGAGACAAGGTTTCTGAACGCCGATCAAGACCTCGTGCTTGCGACCCGTGAAGGTGAAACCTCCCCGTGGATCCCCAAAAAGATCGACCATCTCGTCACAAATTCTTTCGGAGACCTCAAGATACTCTCCGTTCCCTGTTACCTCGTGCAGGGTGATCAGGCTCTCAATGAAGTAAGCATAGTCTTCAAGAAAGGCTGACCCCGAATGTTTGCCTTTCACCACTTGGTGGGGGAGGTCATCGGACAAGGCGATCCATGCCCGCGCCGCTCGTTCGGCTTCCGGAATATATCCCGCTTCCGCGAGGGCCCCGATCATCAGGCCGTTCCAACCAAGCAAACACTTGTCATCTAGCCCAGGTTGAGGCCAGCGGAGTCTCGCTGCCAAAAGATCATCCAATGCGGGATCCCTGAGCACGCGCTCGCGGAGGAACGGAATGTTCCGACCCGTCGATTCTCCCGTAGCTTCATCGTAGCTATTCCCGTCGAGTTCAATTCCGTATTTCTCCATGAGCGAAGGATCTCCGGCAACCAATGCCCAGTCTTCATACCGCCAGGTGTAGCTCAAACCTTCCTCATGGTGGGTGTCTGCATCCAAGGCGCTCATGAACAAGCCTTCGGAGGTCGTCATTTCTCGGGTCACCCAACCTACGAGTTGATCAGTCACTTCGGCGAAGAATTCACGAAGCCCTGGATCATCCGTCGCCGCCGCTCCTTGAGTGTAAGCACTCAGCAACTGAGCATTGTCGTAGAGCATCTTCTCAAAGTGAGGAAGAAACCAATTCTCATCCGTGGCGTACCGGTGAAATCCTCCCCCGACATGATCGCGAATCCCCCCAAGAGCCATGGAGTCCAAGGTGTGCAGGGCCATCGATCCCGCCTGATTCGAGAGTTCATCTTTCAGCGCGTCGGCCCCCGCTAAAGCATGGCGCACGCCCGCGTATCGAATCAAAAACTGCAAAGCAGCATGAGGAGGGAACTTCGGTCGAGACCCGAAGCCGCCATTTTCCTGATCCCACTGGCCGTGCCAAGCTTGCACCGCTTGATCCAGCAATCCTACGTCCAAGCGATCCCCCACCGCATGCAGAGACCGCTCCAAAACCTGTTTCAACCCTTCGGTGAACTTTTCCGCCGTGCCCAGAATCTCTTCCTGATCATCCCGCCAACCTGCGGCCAGACCCGTCACCAACTGTAAAAATCCAGGAACGCCTTGCCGTCCATGACGAGGGAAGTAGGTTCCAGCGAAGAAAGGCTTCTGATCAGGTGTGAGAAACACCGACATGGGCCACCCTCCGTGGCCTGTGGCGAGCTGAACCGCCGTCATGTAGATGTCATCCACATCAGGGCGTTCCTCACGATCGAGCTTAATGCTCACAAAATCTCGATTCAGTGCCGCTGCAACCTCGGGATCCTCAAAGCTCTCACTCGCCATCACGTGGCACCAGTGACAACTGGAATACCCGACGCTCAAGAAAACCGGCTTGTTCTCCCGCCTGGCTTGCTCCCAAGCCTCATCTCCCCATTCCTGCCAGTCCACCGGATTCTCGGCATGTTGGCGGAGGTAAGGCGACGAAGCGTGGGCGAGCCGGTTGGGCATGCCTCCCAGAATACTCAGGCCTGATCAAGGGCGAGGGGGCAGGCCGACCGCTTGGCGAAGCCGCTCGACATCCTTCATGCCCAACAATCGGAGCTCGCCGGAGACCATCCCTTTGGTGGTCAGATGGGCAATTCGAACCCGGCGAAGGTTCACCACCGGATGCCCGACCATCTCCATCATCACCCGAATTTGCCGCTTCCGGCCTTCGTGCAGAATCACGCAGAGATCCGTGGTGCCTGTCTTTTCGCTGTATTTGATGACATCAAACACCGCGGGCGCGGTTCGTTTGCCTTCAATCACCAACCCAGCACGGAGTCTGCGCAAGGTGCGCTCATCTGGGTATCCCGAAACCGTCGCCTTGTACTCCTTCTCAATCCCATACCGAGCATGGGTGAGGCGCATCGCGAGGTCGCCATCGTTGGTGAGCAGCAAAAGACCATCCGTCTGGAAGTCAAGCCGTCCAACCGGCTTCACCACCGGGGCGCTCGGCGGCATGTATTGCCGCACCGTCGGACGGCCCTGAGGATCGTCCAAGGTGGTCATCACATTGCGTGGCTTGAAAAACAGATACGTGGCATGCTGCGCAAGCCCAACCCGATTCCCATCAAGAGTGACGACATCGTCCGGCTCAACCTTCGTGCCCAATTCGATGACGGGCTCGCCATTCACCGTCACTCGGCCCGCGAGAATAATCTCCTCGGCTTTCCGGCGCGAGGCCACGCCGCAGTGGGCAAGAAACTTGTGGAGGCGCATGGGCGCGTTGTCGTCGAAGGTGGGCATAAAACTGGTCACATCAGGCCGCGACGGGCCCGCTTGCGCATCCAGTATGTCAGTCCGAACGCCCCGGCCAGCACCACGAGACCCAATCCCGTAAAGTTGGATGGCTGTTCTTCCACTGTTTCACCGGCAAACACGATCGCTTCGAAAGTGGTGCCATCCGGTAGTTTCGCAGTCCCGAAGCCAACCCGGGCCTGCGAGATAATCGGCGCACGAAGAGGCTGCCTGAACTTGAGTTCAAGGCTTTTGACATCTTCATCCGAGAGCGGGCTGGAGGTTTGGACGTTGGCCGAAATCCGGGCCGTCTTCCGGTGACCGTTGGAGACTTGTGCCACTCCAGAAAGCGCAATCCCTTCTGACTCCCGGCTCTTCCATGTCGCATAACCCCAGTCCGCGAGAGCCTGAGAATCTTTGATCCAATCTTCAGAACGCATCACGACCGTCACGAACCGGACGCCATCTTTCTCCGTGAGACCCACGAAGCACTTGCCCGCCGGATTGGTGTAGCCCGTCTTGAGCCCGATGAACCGGGGATCTTCCACCACCAGGTCCATCCGGTTTTTGAGCAGAACATTCTCTTTGCGAATGCTGCGATCAATCGTCACGCTGGTTTTGCGCGTCAGCTCCGTCAGTTGCTGAAATTTCGAGGCATATCCGGCAAGCCGCGCGAGATCATGCGCCGTGGTGATGTGATCCGATTCGTGCAAACCATGGGGATTCTTGAAAGTCGTGTTCTCGCATCCGGTCGAGCGAGCAAGCTCCGTCATTTCGGTGGCGAACGCCTCCACAGAACCGGATGCCGCGATAGCAAGGGTTTCTGCTCCATCGTTGGCACTGCGGAGCATCAGTCCAGCGAGCAGATCACCCACGTTCACCACCTCCCCAGGCTCCATGTAGAGGCTGCTGCCGCCAATCTCTTTGACTTTCTCACCCGCTCGAAGCCGTTGATTCAGCGAAAGAGTGCCGTCCTCCACCTTCTTCATCACGAGGAGAGCCGTCGCGATCTTCGTCGTACTCGCGGGATATAGAGGCAGATCCCCGTTCTTGCTCCACAAAACACGACCGGTTGAAGGATCCATCAGAACCGCGGCTCGGGCACTGATTCGCGGTGCATCCATCGGGCCGGTGAACGTAGAAGCCCCTCCGAGCCACGCCAAAACGAGACTCGCGATCATAGCAAACTTGGGTTTGAGAACTCAGGCAGGGCCGGTTGCTCGGGCGGGACACCTTGCCCCACCATCTCGGCGATATCGGCATCCCCCATGATCCGCGGAAGATCATCGAGCGACTGCAAGTTGAACGTATGCAAGAACTGCTGAGTGGTGCCATAAAGCACCGGCCGACCGGGAGTTGAACGACGCCCGACTTCGCACGCCAACCGACGTTCGACTAACTGCCGAACCCCGTACGAGGATTCCACGCCCCGCACCTCATCAACCTCCGCAATCGTGATCGGCTGCTTATAGGCAATCACCGCGAGAACCTCCATCAGAGACCGAGAGAGCTTCTGCTGTTGCGGTCGCAAAAAGCGGGTGACAATCTCTGCGTACTCGGGCTTCGTGCAGATCTGATAGCCTCCGGCAATCCGCACGAGCTGCAGAGCCGAGGTATGGATGTAGCGACCTCCCAGCTTCTCAAGCCCCTCTTCGACTTCGTACGTCGGAACCCCAATCGCCTGGGCCAGCTCTTCCGGAGTCGCTGGGCTGTCGGCAACAAAGAGCAACGCTTCGATTGCGTCGAGAACCCTCAGCTTGCTGCCTCCTGGGCTTTCTTGGCGAACTGAACCTCGCCCTCCTCCAATCGGACGGAGGCTTGACCCAGGCGGATCAACTCAAGAAGCGCGAGGAACCACCACACCACTTCGCTCCGAGTGAACTCCCCGACCACGATCTCTTCCAGCGACTGAAACTCGCTCGGCAAAGCCTTGAGCACGAGGATCATCTGATCGCTCAAACTTCGGCGAGGTCGGCTCAGCGGCTCCACCGTGTCCGGCTTGGCCCGCGAGAGAATGCGCTCAAACGCCCGTGCCAGATCGTTCGGCGTCACATCTCCTGTGTCAAACGGAACTTCGTAGGGAAGCACAGGATCAGCCGCACGGAAGAACAGGCTCTCCCGCTCCTCACGCCGAGTCAGCAGATCTTCGATGATCGGCACGAACTCGTGAACATACGGCTCCACTTGATCAAAGAGATCATCCGCCTCCGGTTCATCCACCTCAGGAGCCGGGATCAACACCCAAGCTTTCCGCTCCAACAAATAGGCCAATGCGGTGAGAGCGACCGCTGAGGACTCCAAGTCATCGGCCGCACTACCAATCACGTACTGGAAGTAAGCCTCGCAGATCGGGGCGAGCGGCACGTCGAGGAGATCAATCTTGCGTTCTCGGACGCACACAAACAACATCCCAAGCGAGCCGGTGAATGCGGCACACTCAATCTGGATATCTGGCGGATCCAGAACACCCAGGGGTCCAATTTGATCATCCCGACGACGGGGCAAAGCAACGGCCATGGCCACTCTCCCCTCCAGACGCTTCCAAGTGAGAGCGGGTAGCACGAAAACGCAAAGGTTTTCCACCAAACCGCGAGAGGGTGCGAGATTAAGAGAACGCTCTTTTCTGTACGCATATTTACATTGCAAATATTCTTCTTGCAATTCATCATCGTCTTTTGTATGCTGAGGGCGGGGTGATCTCGCTCGATACGAGCGAATCGACGCGAGCATGTCTGCGCAACAAACGGATCCATACGAGGGAGGGCGTTCGCTGCAGGAGCGACTGGATCGCGCTGTCGTGTCCATGAGCCTTCCCAATCAGCTCTATCGAGGCAGTGGAGATTTCGGCGACATCGTCCTCGAGGTCGACTATCGACCCTTCGCTGATTGGCTCCGTCAGAGCGGCGAAGCCCAAACCCGCGAAAAGGCCGAAACCTACATCGCCCAACATGCGCAGGAAGCCGTCGCCGCACTCGGGAAATGCCGCGTCCTCAGACTCAACGATGTCGCCTACGAGGCCTTCGGTCTCTCGCCTGATAAGCCGCTGCCCCTGTACGAGCACATTCTCTCGTGCGCAGTGGACTATCGGAGCCAAGCCCAAATCCAGCGACTTGCCGACTTCCTTGGACTCTTCCTTTCCCGGGATCGCACCTGGACTCATTCTCGTGAGCCGATCAATCCGGCCCAGAAACTCCCCAACATTGTTTCATCGGAAGTCCTCATCGTCGAGAGAGACGGATTTCTTCCGCTGAGAGGGGTCGTCGTAGGGATCAGTCAGCAAACCGTCGAGGAGATCGCCACCACCCTGACCGCTCTCGATCTGCGTTACCAGAACATCTTTGATTCCTCCCCCATCATGCTCCGAGAAGAGAGCATGCTCGAAGTGTGGGATTATTACGATCAGCTGGAGCGCGAACACGGAGTCCCCGCTGAAGAAGTTCTCGCGCAGCACCCCGAGCTCTTCCACGAAGCAGCCAAGCTCGTCCGCAGACTCCGAACGAATCAATCGGACTACGACTTCCACAAAACCACATCCGGTGCCGAAATTGTTCGCCGAGCCATGACCCTGCGTGGCACCCAGGTCGCGGATCGCTTGCGCGCGACGAGTGCGGCATTTCGTGAAGGAAAGGGAAGCGGCCCCTATGTCGGACTGACCCTCTCGGGCGATGGCGACTTGGCCTGGCTGCTTATCACCATCACGCCCTCCCAAAAGGGGGTCACTCGGCCGCCATCCTTCCTCACCGCGCAGGTTGATGTCACCCAGATGGTGCTGATCGAGGAGACCGAAAAGGCCATTGCCACTGTCTTCTCCGAGGGGGCCCCCTCGCCGGAAGGAGTGCTGCGCGCGATGCTCCATGTCCTCGGCGGCGAAGAGGTCATGTGGCGCCGATGTCGGGATGGTCGGTGCCTCGATCTCAGAGTTGGGCTCGGAATCCCCCTCTCCGAGAACGCCACGATCGACCACCCCATGGTTGAGCTGGAAGAGAGCGTCGTCGTGCGACGTTCAGGGGATGTCACGCTTCTCCAGGGCACCGATTTCTTCTCGCAATTCCCAGAAAAAGCTGTCGCCCTGAGCTGTGTCCCCGCTGGCCCTGACGAGTGCGCCGCGCTCTGCGTCCGGTTCAGCAAACATCCGTGGCGAGCCAAAGACCTCGAAACGGTGTGGCTGATCTTCGCCCAAGCCCTTAATTCCGCGCTCCGGATGCAGCAGACCGAACTCGACCGAGCCGCCCACAACCAGATCCTCGAAGAGTTGGTGGCCCAGCGCACCTCAGAACTCGAAGAGCTGTATCGCGGCTTGGAGTCGTTCAGCTACTCGGTGAGCCACGACCTTCGCGCTCCGATCCGGCATGTCTCGTTCAGGATTCAGGAAATTCTCGATCGCGAAGGCGGACTCACCGATGAGAGCATCGAGCAGCTCAATGAGATCCAAGACTTCAACCGGCGCATGACCCACCTCATCAGCGACCTGCTGAGATTCTCGCAGATCTCCCGCGTCGCCTTGCATCACTCGGTGGTCAATCTCGATCAGCTTGTGGCTGGCATCATCCGGCGGCAGTTGAAGCCCAACCGAGACGTGCGCTTCGACGTTGAGCCGCTCGGAACCATCGTGGCCGACGTCCGACTGGTCGAGATCGTCCTCACGAACCTCATCGACAACGCCGTGAAGTATTCTTCCCGCCAGGCGGCCCCCGTTGTGGCCATCCGGCAAGAGATCCATCAGGGGCAACCGTGGATCGTGGTGCAAGACAACGGAATCGGCTTCCACGCCGACAACCTCTGGCCTTTTGAGCCCTTCCGCCGACTGGAAGGCACCCAGGATATCCCTGGCTCGGGTGTTGGCCTTTCTCTCGCCCACCGAATTGTGGAGCGCCACCATGGCGAAATCGAAGCGCGAAGCGAACCGGGACTCGGGGCAACTTTCCGGTGCCACTTCGGGCAACATGAACCGGGATCGCAAGAGGAAGCTTTTGGAGGCGACGGCCGGATTCGAACCGGCGGATGAGGGATTTGCAGTCCCTTCCCTTAACCACTTGGGCACGTCGCCTCGGGACTCAGAAGATTACCACTCCTGAGGCCAGGCCCGCCCCGAAGTCCTGATCTCATCGGGCCGATTGGATACCTGACACCGATCAATCTGCGCCGTCTGCGTAGAATAGTCAGCATGGCAAAGATGCACGAGTATCCGGTTTCTGTTCAGTGGCAAGGTGGCCGCACGGGCAATGGCAGTGTGAGCGCACAGCGCAGCGGAGTCACCGCTCCGCTCAGCGTCCCCGACGAATTCGGTGGCCCCGGTGAAGGAACCAACCCCGAAGAGATGCTCGCCAAGGCCGTGACGGGATGCTATTCCATCACCTTCGGCATCGTGGCGGAAGCCCGACGCCTCCCGTTCCTCGGAATCGAAACCAAGGCCGTGGGTGAGGTCGAAGAAAACGGCCCGCAGTTCACTTACAAGAAGATCACCCTTCGCCCGACGATTCGCCTCGCCGCCGACGCCACCGACGACCAAGTCGCTCTCGCTGACCAGATGGCGCACAAGGCGGATTCCTACTGCATCATCACCAACGCCCTGCGCGGCAAGGTCGAAATCGAGATCGAGCCCACCATCGTTCGCGGCTAACCGAATCGACCCATTTTCCGGCTAAACTCCGGTCATGCGCAGCAAGCTCGTGGCCGGAAACTGGAAGATGAACAAGACCTCGGCGGAAGGGGAAGCCCTTGTCGAGCAGTTTTTGGATGCGATGAACGATCACGTTCCCATCGACGTGATCGTGATCCCTCCCTATCTCTCCATCCCCCGCATCGCCGAGATCTGCCGCCGCGCCCCCGTCAAGCTCGGCGCCCAAGATGTGTTTTGGATGGACGAAGGCGCGTTCACCAGCCGCGTGAGCGCGAAGCAACTCCACGAATTCTGCGCCGACTACTGCTTGGTCGGTCACAGCGAAACCCGAGGCAAGTTCGGTCAACTTGAAGTGCCCGAGACCACGGTGGGATACTTCGCCGAAACCGATGAGACGATCAACCTCAAGATCAAAAAGTTGATGTTCTACGGCATCAAGCCGATCCTCTGCGTGGGTGAAACTCTTGCCGAGCGCGAAGCGGGGAAGACCGATGAGGTCATCGCCAGCCAAATACGCGGTGCCCTCGATGGATTGGAGGCCGCAGAACTCTACGAACTCATCGTCGCGTACGAACCGGTGTGGGCGATTGGCACCGGCGTCACCTGCGATACCCCGGAAGCCCAACGGGTCTGCTCTCAAGTGCGGTTGGTGCTCGCTGAAGTTGCGGATGCGGATGTGGCCTCGAATGCAAGGATTCTGTATGGCGGATCGGTCAAGCCAGGTAACGCACTGGAACTCTTCAGCCAACCTGACATCGACGGCGGCCTCGTCGGAGGTGCCTCCCTTGATCCGAAAGGCTTCGCCGACATCGTCCGCTCCGCGATCCAAGCCGGCGGGTGAGCGTGCGCCGCTTCTCAAGGCTGTGAGGCCCCCCCAGTTTTGGTGCCCCGACCCTTCGGGGTCGGGATACCACCGAGTGACAATCGACGTCCTCCCCAAAATCTTCGATTTGGGGGAGGATGCCCCGAAGGGGCAGGAGGGGGTTCCGTACTCGGCGGGGCGGTAGCCCAGTCGAGCCCGCTTGCCACCTGTTTTGACTCGGGCCTTTGGCCCGGCGAATCCTCGAAGAGGATTCGGATTTCCCCCACCCGCCCTTCAGGCACCCTCCCCCGATGGGAATCGGTGGAGGGCGAGTCCAAAGGTCGTCCGCAAGTTTGGAAGTGAGTTCTCCCGAAGAGCCCCCCTATGAGAACACATTCCGGGTGCCCCGACCCTTCAGGGTCGGGATTGCCGCCCCCTCGAACAGACACGCCGAATGGCCAAAAACCCCGGCGTCACACTCCCGACACCCCGCCAATCATCTCCGCGCAAAACGTCAGCAGCAACACCCGCGAAGCCCCCGCTTCCCGCAGAGCCAGAGCGCAGGCGGTTGCTGTCCCCCCGCTTGTCACCACATCGTCGATCAGCAGAATCCGCCTCCCATTAACCGCCTCGATCGCCCGAAACGCACCGAGGAGATTCTGCGTTCGCTCCTCCCGATTCTTGCCAACCTGCGGTTGCGTATACCGAATCCGGAGCAAGCCGCCTTGCGCGGATCCCGCATCCAACCCTTCCGCAAGCAGAGCCGCCTGATTGAATCCCCGCTCCTGCTCCCGGGCCCAACTGATCGGAACCGGAACCACCAAGTCGTACCGATCTTGCAAGTGAGCCGCCGCATATTCCGCCACAAGCTCCGCCATGGGAGCTCCGAGGCTCGTCACCCGCTCATATTTTAGCCGCCGAACCGCCTGTCCGGCCCGATCTTCATAGTAAAAAACCGCGTGCGATTCGTCCACCCCCGGTGGGGCCGCCAAAGTGCCACGCGGACATGACCGGAACTTCGCTCGGCAAGTCTCGCAGATCGCGGGCGCGCCTATTCGCCCGCAAAGCCCGCACTTGCTGGGATACAAGGCATCGAGAAGTGTCCCAGAAGCAGCACCAACGATCTGCTTCCACCACGATTCACCCCGGATCCCCGACGACACGATCCGAGTATGCGCGATCACCCCGGGCAATCGTGCCAAACTGAATGCACATGTCCGACACAGCACCCCAAGGATATCGCCACACGTTGGGGTGGAATCTCGGATTTTCCAGCTACTGGTTTGCCACCAGTTACAAGTGGTTCATCCTGCTCTTCATCCTCCTTCCGAGCATGGTGGACGACATGGTGGAGGGCGGCACCAAGAACACGGCTTGGGGGCTCGTGCTCGGAACGGGGGCGGTGTGGGCGCTTATCGGGCCTGCAATCTTTGGTCGCCTCAGCGAAACCCTGGGCAGACGATGGCGATCGACTGCGCCTTGGCTCCTCCTCGGCTCCGCGATGACCTGCATCGCCCTCTTCACCATTCACTCGGCGGATGTCTTGTGGGTGCTGGCGGTCGGCTACTTCCTGCTCCAATTCGGCGACGATCTCGGCACTGGCCCGTATGCCGGAATGGTTGCCTCCAACGTTCCGGAAGAGCATCGGGGATATGCGAGCTCGATCCTCGGAGCGTGCAAGCTGGCCGGGCAAATCGGCTCGGCGGTCGCCGCCGTGTTGCTCAAACGCCCAGAACTAATTCTTCTCGGCATTGCCCTGGTGAACGTGATCGCTGCGTTTTCTACGAGCCTCACCATTCGATCTATCCCCCCTCGCCCGGAGCCAGGCGAGCGCAAGGGGTTCTGGCAGGAATACATCGAGCCATTCGGCGACCACGATTTCCGCATCGTCTGGCTGAACCGCGTGATCGTGAGCTTCGCGTTCGCCTGCGTGAGTGCCTACACTCTCAACTTCCTCAAGGACATGTTCACCGAGTACCGAATCTTCGGACTCAACCTCGGCTCGGCGGACAATGCCGCGATTGCCCTGGCCCTCACGATCTCCTTCGCCGGGATACTCGGGTCAATCTTCAGTGCCAGGGTCAGCGACAAAATTGGCCGCAAGCCACTCTTGGTGAGATCGGGAATCATTGTCGCCTGCGCTCTCATTCCCATCGGATTTCTCCCCAATCTCACGGCAATCTTCTTTTGTGTGCTGTTGTTCGGCATAGGTAACGGCATCTACGCCGCCGCCGACTGGGCGCTTGTCAGCGATATCCTGCCCCAAGGCGAAAAAGCCGCGACTGAAATGGGGGCCTGGCAGAGCAGCGAAACCGCCGTTCAAATCCCGGCGGGAATCCTCATGGGACTGCTCATCGACACTCTGAACCGATTGCATTTCGGCGCGGGGTACCAGGCGATGATCGCCATTGCCGGAACCTTGTTCTTCGGCTCGATTTTCCTGGTCAAGCACATTCGGGGCGGTCACTAAGCCGCTTGAATGGCGACCCGATCATTCGGGCGAGAGTTGAATCGCGACCTCACTGCAGAAGTGCCGACCCTCTTCGGTAAGTCCCATCCGGGAGCCCTCTTCCCAAATCCAGCCTCGCTCACGGACTTTCTTGAGACCCGCCGGATCGAAAGTGAGCCCAGTCGTTTCCATCCCCGAGTTCAGCCGCAGGCCGAGCATAAGCCGCTCGAATGCCTGATCTTCCGCGCTGAGGACATCCGATTCGCACGCCAGATTCGTCCCCGATTCCACCGCTTCGCAGTAGCCGAGAGGGTGCTTGAGGTTGGTCGAGCGAATCCGTTGCCCGTCCACAACTCGGCACCCCACCGCTCCCGGGCCGAAGGCCAAGTAGTCCTCGGCCCGCCAGTAACAAAGATTGTGCTGACTCTCGTGCCCTGGCTTGGCGAAATTGCTGATCTCATACTGGGCCAGACCTTTCCCTGCACATTTCGTCACCGCCATTTCGTACATCGCGACCTGCGTCGTGTCATCGGGAAGATCGAGCATCCCCCTCAAATGCAGGCGATAGTAGCGCGTGTTCGGCTCAATCGTGAGGCAATAGAGGCTCAAATGGTCGGTTTTCAGCCCGAGTGCGAGGTCAAGATTCGTCTCCCACGCCTTCAGGCTTTGGCCGGGGAGAGCAAACATCAAATCGATGTTGATGCTTCCAAACCCCGCCTTCCGAGCCGCACTCACCGCTTGCGCGACATGGCTCGCCTCATGAACCCGGCCCAGCCTGAGCAGATCGCTCGAATCAAAGCTCTGTGCGCCCAGACTGACCCGGTTGAACCCCGCCGCAACCATCGCATCGAACTTCGGCATGTCCACCGTGCCAGGGTTCGCCTCGCTCGTGATCTCGGCGCCAGGAATCGGAGGATGGGTTTCCAGCACGGCTCGGAGTAACCCCGTGAGCTGATCTCCGGAGAGAAAAGTGGGCGTTCCCCCACCAAAGAAAATCGTCTTGGCGGGACGACCGGCTTCCGGAGACTGCCGGATTTCGGTCTCAATCGCCCGCACGGTTCGGTCGATGATCTCGCCCGTCATGGCGTAGCTATTGAAGTCGCAGTATCCGCACTTGCTCGGACAAAACGGCGTGTGGATGTAGACCGCAATCGGTTCGCCGCTCATGGTTGAATCAAGCTACCCGGTTACGCCCTCCAGCGAAAGGTCAATCCCGACAACCTAGTCCCGAGACGTGAGCCCGGAAATGAGCCCCAACACCGTCCCTGCGATCACCGGTACCACCGGCGATTGACATGAGATTCAGCCAGACTTCATCGCGGCCATCACGAGATGATAGCCATATCCCGCGCCCGCGCCGATCACCGTCGTGATCACCGTGCGCCGGATCAGAGCGAGAGTTTCTTTCTTCATCGTTATCCTCCAGAAGGCAACGAACCGGGCGCAGGGTTCACACGTCCTGGGGCTTGGATCGGCGCGGGAGCGAAAGCGCGACCAACTTGCCGCATCACGACAATCCCGACGACGACCACGAACAGCGCCCACATCGCGCTTGGCCAATACACATAGTGACCGAAATACTTGAGCCACGCCATCGGCAAGTAGCTAAAGAACGCCATCAGGAGTGCCGCGATCCCCAGCCACCGCTCGCGCTCTGTCCACAGAGAGATCATTGTGGTGACATTGCTGCCGAGCCCGATCATATTCGTCCAGGGTGCCGCAGTAAGGAACAGCAGGATCCCAACATCCATCGAATGCAGGAATTCGCGTACATTGTTGCCCGCCGGGAAAGACCACTCCAGAAGCGAGAAGAACAGCCCCGGGCCATCCCGAAATTGCTGTGCCTGATACCCGGAGACCTCGCTCGGAACCAAAGCCCGTCTCAAGACAAAGTAGCCGACCAGAAGTGCCCAGAACCCGACATGAACCCCCCAATGCGGCAGTCGTCGATTGCATCGGAAGAAGATCGCGATCCCGAGCAAGATCGCGGGCAGCATCACCGCCTGCTCATACGCGCCCAGCGAGAGCGCGACGCCGACGAACGAGACGCCGAGCCACAGCCAAGGAGCCCGGCCTGGCTTCGCGACTTCTGTTCCTTTCGTAGCCGGCAGGTCAGTCGCCGTGGGGTCGGGAGCAGAAAGTCGACCGGCGGTCAGCCGCTCGTACCGGGCGTAGGCCGCCATGCTGATCAGCACGAAGAGCATCATCGTCGAGGCGGTTCGGCCAGGAAGCCAATAGACTACACGATCACGAAAATCCACCGGCCCAATCAAGATGGAGGCAAGAAAAACACACCCAAATGACGCAGAAAGCACCGTCCAGAACTTTGCCTTGCCGCCACGCGCGAGTCCAAACCAAACCCCGAAAGCCACGATCCAAAGCAGCCCACCCAGCGTCTCGAGCACGCCATAGCTGATGTGATAGAGCCCAAAGAGGATTGTCGAAAGCCCCGTGATCAAAGGCGATTCCGTTAGCTCCCGCACCAGCCAGAAGAACAAAAGCAAACAAGCCGCTGCGATCAGGGCATTCGTTCGACCGTATCCCGGGGCCCAATCGCCATAGAGGGCCAGATCGGTCTGGAAGGGAAGCGTGGAGATCGGCCGATAGAAGTGGTTGAACAAGGGCCAATCCCCTTTGAACCAAGCCCAGAAATCCGGCTGGGCTTTCAAGGCCCGCAAAAGAACCGCGGTGTCCGAATCGTTCAGCAGGTGTCCCGCGCGACCGTGGCTCAGTACGATCCATACCGCCATGATCGCAGGGATCACGAACCAGGGGAGCCAGCGCTTCATGCGCCTGTATTATCCCCTTTCAAGGGGGTCTAAGCAGTCCCAATCGCGCCGCATCGGTGAACCGGTCACCCATCTGGTGCGTTATGATTGCAAGCAAGGAAAACCCAAGATGACAAAGTTTCGCACTGGATTGATGATTGCTGCTGTCGCGGTGGCCGCCGCGCTGATCGCGGTTCCGCAGAACTCCACCGCCAAGCTGGAAGGAAAAGTCGCGCCGAAGTTCAGCCTCAAAACCACCGATGGCAAGACGATCACCAACGATAGCTTCAAGGGCAAGCTGGTTCTCCTCGACTTCTGGGCCAGCTGGTGCGGACCCTGCAAAAAGGCAACCCCGACCATGGAGGCTCTGCACAAGAAGCACAGCAAGGCTGGACTGACCGTGGTCGGCGTGAACTCACTCGAAGATGAGCCAGGCCCGAAGGAAGCCCGTGACTACAAGGCCAAGGGCAAGTACACGTTCACCTTCGCTTACGACGGCGACAAGGTTGCCAAGGCCTTTGGTGTCAGCGGCATCCCGCAGTTCGTTCTCATCGACCGAAAGGGCCGTGTCATCGAAACCTGGTTCGGATTCGACGACAAGATCAAGAAGGACATGGAAGCCCGCGTGGCCAAAGAAGTCGCCAAGAAGTAAGGCTCATCGCTCTTTTGCAGTTTCACGATCGCGTCCGCCGATGTGGGGGACGCGATCTTCTCGTTAGACACCTCAAGGTGGAAATCTCCGGGGAAAAGTGGGCCGGGAACCAGGTCGATTGGGGATAACCTGGACGACTGACATGAAGTGTCCCTACTGCGGCAATGCCGAACAGAAAGTGCTCGACTCCCGCCCAGCCAGGGAAGGAACAGCTGTCCGCCGCCGCCGAGAGTGTGACCACTGCCAGCGACGATTCACCACCTTTGAGGAGCCAGAGAAGCCCCGCGTCTTCGTCGTCAAGCGCGATGGCACACGCGAGGACTTCAATCGAGAAAAGCTCATGGGCTCGATGCTCCTGGCCTGCGGAAAGCGACCCGTGGCCATCCAAGATCTCGAGCATGCCGTGACAAGCATCGAGCGCCACATCTTCGATGAACACGAACAAGAAATCTCGACCAGCGAAATCGGCGAACTGGTCACCGATGAGCTCTACCGGATCGATTCCATTGCGTACATCCGGTATTCCAGCGTCTATCGAGGGTTCGAATGTCCGCAACAGTTTGCCGAAATCGTGCGTCGCATGCAAAAAGAAGAGCGCGCCCGCACGGCGGAATCCAAGCCGAATGGCAAGGCATCCCGGAAAGCTCAGCCCATCGACGTTTGAGAACGAGAGCGCACCAACCCAAATTGCCCGGGCGATCCGCATGGATTTCCGGGCAATGTGTGTTGAAGGCGGAAATCAGCCCGTCACGCGGAACGAGCTGGCGATCCAGGCGGCTTTTTCCTTGATTGCGTCTGCGCCATTCGTTGTCTCGAACCTCATCTCGTAGACCTTGTCCTTGTCGCAGAACAGATAGACAATCACCCAGACTTCATCTCCTGAGATCAGCTTGAATCGGGCCTTGACCTCCGGGATCGTGCCGACCGGGAGCTCCACCATGTTGACCTCCTCCTTCATGAAGGCATCCTTCACTCGGGCCAGCTCGGCTTCACTATCGGCGCCGCCACCTCGCGTGTGGATGTTCATCGTCATCCCGGTGGCCGGTTCGCCCGGGATGATGCGGAAGTTTCGGTCAACCAGCGTGAGCTGGGCGTTGGCATTGTTGCTCTCTTGTCCGGGCGATAGACCGTAGCTCGCACCGGCACTCCCTAGATTCTGCAAGTCCGAAGCGCCCATGGTTGCTCCAGAAGGAACCCGGTAATCGTTCGGCACGACGATCGAGTAGCCGGTCTCCTCTCGCAAAGTCCAGCCCTGAGGCACCTCTATTGCGGGAGCATCGCGTTTGAGGGCTTGAACGTTCTTAGGGGCGCATCCGACAAGGATGACAAGCGACAAGACAGCAAGAAGGCCAGTGGCGCGATCTCTCCACATGCCCCCTAGCATATCAAAAAACCGTGAGAATTGTTGCGCATCATTTGCACAACTTCTCACGGTTTCTGCCTCAGAAACCCAGGAGATCAGGCGAGCGGGGTTCGGGAAACGCGCACGACGTGCTCTCCAGCGAGGCTACGGGCCACAATCCGCCCAGGAACTCGGTCGGTTTCCAACTCCCAGACATCTGCTCCCACGCTCGTGAGGAAGTTCGGATGGAACTGTGCTCCGTTCTCCACATCGCGCAGCCACAGATCCACCACCGGACCGTTCACTCGCACTTGAATCGTGTCGCTGTCGATAATCGCCAGATCAATCGGGGCGGGGGTCATCCCGGCCAGATTCTTCGGCTCACCGAGCAGAACCCAGGTGTCGCTTTCCTCGCTTTCCGCGAAGATGAGTGTGCTGTTTTCTGGTAGATCTTTCGTGCTGATCTCGCCCAGTTTCACTCTCTCTCCCGGCGAAAGCACCGCCTCGAAGCTCACCTCTCGGCTCGATTCGCCGGTCGTGAGATCGTAGGCCGCCAGGTCAACAGCGCATTCGAACTCCTCAAACGGATCATCATTCACGGCCCAAAGCTCCACGAGATCCTCCTTCTTCAGGAGCGAGATCAGAGCCGGTTGGTGAACCCGCACCAGTTCGTGAGCCGCCGCTTTCCAGTGACCCAGATGATCCACGAGGGCCCAGCTTTGCACCGGCCAGCAGTCGTTGATCTGCCAAATCAGGGTGCCTTTGCAGAGCTCGCCGCGTCGCCAGTGCTCGATGCCGTAGCGCATGGCGTCCCGCTGATTCAGCTGGGTGTAGAACACTTGATCCTCAATCGTGCGCATTTCGGGATAGTGAATCGCGACCATGCCCTTGAACACTTCCAGCGGCTTGCGCGTTTTGTCATGCCAGATCATCTCCGGACTGAACGCGTAGTGGTGGCTCGGATCAATGTATTGCTCGATCGTCTCCATGCTGGGCGCACTGGCAAACCCGAACTCGGAACTGAACCGTGCAGTGGAATCGGTGTAATGAATCCAGTCGCCGCGTCCATGCCAAACATCCCAGTAGTGGGAGTCTCCGACATAGCCCATGTTGTGTCCCGGATGCTCACCCGTTTTGAGGGCGAGATCGACATCGAGGCCGTAGGGGCTACCCAGAATGTAGGTGCGCGAGGGATCGTTTTCATCGCAGGCTTCTTGAAGCGCATGCTCATAAATCTTGGCGCCGTGGTGGATCGGTGGATTGAACTCTTCGCCGCCCCACTTATCGACCGCCATCTGATAGTTTTCGTTGTTGCCGCACCACAGGGCCAAACTCGCCCGATTGCGCAGGCGTCGAATGTTCGCGGTCGCTTCCACCTTCGCAGCCGCCACATGCTCCGGTTCTTCCGGATAGTAGCTACACGCGTACGGGAAGTCTTGCCATACCATCAGGCCAAGCGAGTCGCACAGATCGTAGAACTCTTCGCTCTCGTAGAGACCGCCGCCCCAAACCCGGAGCATGTTCATGCCCATCGCGACCGCCGATTCCAGGCGATCCGCGAGCTCCATGCCTGTGATGATGGCGGGGAAGGAGTTGTTGGGAATCCAGTTCGCTCCCACTACCCACACGGGATGACCGTTGACCTCGAACCGGAAGCTCTCGCCGTGGGCATCCGGCTCTCGGAGTAGCTGGATGGTGCGGAAACCAAACATCTCTTGGTGGAGAACATCGCCGCCGCCAAACACGGTGCATTCATAGAGGCAAGGTTCGCCCAATCCATTCGGCCACCAGAGGTCAGGATCCTCCACGATCACTTCGCCCTTGAAGACTCCGCCACTGGTGTGAGCCACCGCAAAGGCGACGCCTTCCTCACCCTCATCGTCCCCTTCCGGAGCAAGTGCGACCATCAGGCCATCTTGCGGAGCCTCACCTTGGGTTTCCATCGTGATCTCAACCTTCCACTGCTCTTCATCAATCGGGGTGGTCACAATGTGGGTGTTCGTCACCCGGAACGCAAATTCCACCAATTGGATAGGTTTCCAAATCCCGCAGCTCACCAGACGCGGACCCCAGTCCCAGCCATACATGTACTGGGCTTTGCGGACAAAGGCACGCTCCTCAAAGTTCTTCATGTCCCAGCGCATGCCGTACTTGGTGAAGTACTCGGATTGCCGGGCTTCGCCCTCGACGACCGCGCTCTTGAAGTCGATCTGAAGCGTGTTCTCGCCGTTCACCAAAAGGTTGGTCACATCCACTTCGAGCGGCACGAACATGTTGTCGTGGCTGGCGATCTTGTCGCCGTTCAGAAAGATCTCGCAGATTGTATCCAGACCCTCGAAGCGCAAAACACGTGTCGGAAGAGCGTCATCCGGCGACCACTCAAACGTCGTGCGATACGACCACTCCGCCTCATCCACCCACTGAACCCCTGCTTCAAATGCCCGCTCGAACGGATCCGGAATCAGACTATTCGCCATCAGATCGGTGTGGACATGACCTGGAACTTGGGCGGGCAACCACTCCTGGAGTCGAGGATCGCTCAATCGAACCTTCGGAGGAACGATCTGCTTGAATTCCCAACCGGTAGCCAAAGGAGTGATGGTCATAGCCTCACTATAGCGCAGACCAAAGGACTCTTTTCCGTGCAGAATAGCGTAGCGGTCTTTTGACCCCGCGCGTTGGGAAGAATGATGAAAAGCATCACTTTGTTTGGTTTCGCTTGCGCTTTCGCGTTGACGATTCCGGCGACTTCGCTGGCCCAGGGGCCTCTGCCGAATCAGGTTCCGGGATACATGAAACTCGGCTACGTCGTGCCCCGTGCAGCATCCCTGAAGAGCGCAACCGACGCCCAAGGATTCTCCATCACCTACGGCTACCCATTCGCCAAGTCGACGAGTCTCGAGGGCTACTGGTCGTACCTGGGCGGCTCCCAAAACCTCCAGACCTCAACCATGATGGTCGTCCACCGCTTCACCTCCAAGGAAACCCCTCTTTACCTCGGGCTCGGGATCGGCGGTGCCTACCTGCGCTTTGACGACGACTTCTTTGTCCCAGAAGAGACCTTCAGCATCGCGGGCAAGGTGATGATTGGCCTTCAGATTGATCAGAGCTTCATCGTCGAAGCGGAATACATGTCCGCCGGACGCGTCGCCGGGCTTCCCACCGAGCAGTGGTCATTCTCGCTCGGCTACCGCTTCTGAGTCCCGATTCGACCTCTGAGAACGCAGTCGAGTAGGCCCGAGGCGAGCAGAGGCTGGTCTCGGGCCGTAGAATAGAGAACCTATGCCGTTCGTCTCCATTCCCGAAGCCCTGGATCTGCTCCGCGCAGGCCAGATGATCATCGTGGTGGATGATCCCGACCGGGAGAACGAAGGCGATCTCATCATGCTCGGCGAGCACTGCACGCCCGAGGCGATGAACTTCATGATCAAGGAAGGCCGCGGAGTGCCCTTCATCAGCACGACCCCCGAGCGATTGGAAGAACTCGGCGTGCCCATGATGACCAAGCAAAACACCGCTCGCCGAGGCACCGCGATGGCCGAAACCGCCGATGCGATGTACGGCACCACCACCGGAGTCAGCGCAGGAGACCGCTCTCGAACTGTTGAAGTTTTCTGCGATCCCAACGCCGTCCCCGGCGACCTGATGCGTCCCGGCCACATGCTGGTGCTTCGCGCTGAAGAAGGTGGAGTCCTTCGCCGCGCCGGACACACCGAAGCAAGTGTCGATCTTTGTGCCCTCGCCGGATCGCCGCCGGTGGCGGTCGGCGTGGAAATCGTAGGTGATGATGGCGAAATGCTTCGACTTGGCGACGGCGGCCTCGAAGCCTACGCCAAACAACACGGCCTCAAGATCATCACCATCGCGGATCTCATCGCTCACCGACGCCACACCGAGCGACTCATCCACCGCGCCGCTGGCCCGATCAAGTTCCCGACCAAGTACGGCGAATTCACTCTGTACGCTTACGAGAGCAACGTCGAGGCCGAGCCGTTCCTGGCAATTGTCAAGGGCGAAATCGACGCCGAGCCGACCCTGGTGCGCGTGCACAGCAGCTGCCTCACCGGAGACATCCTCGGATCGCTTCGCTGCGACTGCGGCGACCAACTCTCTGCTGCCCTCCAGATGATTGAAGAAGAAGGGAAGGGAGTTGTGCTCTACATCGCCCAGGAAGGTCGGGGAATCGGCATTATCAACAAGCTCCGCGCTTACGAGTTGCAAGATGGAGGCATGGACACTGTCGAGGCCAACGTCGCTCTCGGATTCAAGCCTGACCAGCGCGACTACGGTCTCGGATCCCAGGTTTTGTACGATCTCGGTGTCCGCAAGATGCGCCTCATCAGCAACAATCCTGCGAAGCGCGCGGGACTCCACGGATTTGGCCTGGAGATCACGGAAACTGTGCCCATCGTCTGCGAACCCACTCCTTACTCGGAGAAATACCTCCAAACCAAGCGCGAAAAAATGGGGCACACCATCCCCACAGAATCCTGATCTCCCAATTGCTCGCAAGTTGAAGCGGTCTCAGACCGCTTCAACAATCGGAATCACAACTGGCTTCTGCGAAGTCCGTCGCCAGATAATCTTCTGCGAGGCTTCAAGAACCGTCGCCTCCAAGAACTCTGCCTGACTGATTTCCGCCGGTGAGAGCCGCCCGAGGATATTGTTCAGATCGTCCAGGATGTCCTCCACGGCATCGCCCGAGGCAACAAATCCACTGACATCTGCACGGGGGCGGTTCAGAATCGCACCGTCTCGCTTGTCCACCACAATCGTGAGCACCACGACCCCATCATTCGCCAAGCTCGTCCGCTGGCGGAGAACGTCGCGGCTGACCACCGCATTTCCGTGCTGATCAATGTACACGTCGCTCGTGGTGACCTTGTCTTCATCAATCCAGGCACGCTCGTCGTTAATGGCCAGCTGATCGCCATTGTCGAGGACAAACACGCGATGCTCGGCATGACCATCTTCCAGCAGCATGTTGCGGAAGTGTTGCTGGTGCCTCGGCTCGCCATGGACGGGAGCCACGTAGAACGGCTTGGTCAACCGCACCATCTCCTTGATCTCATCCAGATAGGCATGGCCCGAGACGTGGATGGGACTATGAAACTCGTCAATGATCTTCGCGCCGCGCCGAACGAGGTTGTTGACAACGCGCCAGATTCCGCCTTCATTCCCAGGAATCGGTCTGGCTGAGTAGACCACGGTATCACCAGGCATGATCTTGAGTCGGCTGTATTCACCGCGCGACATCTGACTCAGCGCCGCCATCTTTTCGCCCTGGCTGCCGGTCACGATGATCGCGAGTTCGTGATCTTTGTACTTCTTCGCCTCATCGTGCTGGATCACAATGTCGCCTTCCACTTTCAGATAGCCCATCCGGCGCATCAGTTGGAAGGTCATGTCCATTCGCCGGCCTCCCACCACGACTTTGCGCTTGGTGGCATAAGCCGCGTCGACAATCTGCTGCATCCGGTGGATGTTGCTGCTGAACTGGGTCACCAAAACCCGCCCGTCTGCCTTGTGGAAGATCTCCTTGAGGCTGGGGCCAACTTCGCTCTCGCTGGGGCTCCACCCTTGACGATCGATGTTCGTAGAATCGCAAAGAAGGAGCAAAACGCCTTCTTCTCCGATTTCCGCGAGACGCTTGACGTCGCTGGTGAGATGGTCGACCGGGGAAGCATCGAGTTTGAAATCTGCGGTGAAAAGGATGATGCCGTGTTCGGTGTGAAAGGCAATCGCGCAAGTTTCGGGGATTGAGTGGGTCACGCGAATCGGTTCAATCTTCATCCCAGCAAGCTCAAACGGAACGCCCGGAACCATGCGCTGGAAGTTCGGCTCCAGATGCTTCACACGTTCTTCCAGCTTGCTTCTCACCAGCGCTTCGGCGAGAGGGGTCGCGTACACCGGAACATTGATCTGAGGCAGCAAGAAGGAAAGCGCCCCAACGTGATCTTCATGCGCGTGAGTGATGATAATCCCGCGAAACTTGTCCTTTCGCTCCAACAGATAGGTGAAATCGGGGATCACGATGTCCACGCCGTGATGCTCTTCGTGCGGGAAGGAGATGCCGCAATCAACAAGGAAGAGGTCGGTTTCTGTCTCCACGACCGTGCAGTTCTTGCCGATTTCTCCGGTTCCGCCGAGAGGAATCACGCGAATTTGTCCCATAGAGAATCAGCGTACCTGCCAGATTTGCGCGACACCCGCCGAAATTCCAGAGCCCCAGGAATCAGTCCCCCTTACATGTGCCAGATATCGACCCATCCCGCATCTTTGGCACGCCGAAAACCCGTTTGGATGCCGTACACTCCACTATCGTTCGTCCTTTGGGCGAATTTGATCTTTGCGTTTGGCGGACTTACTTTGGATATTTGGAACGGACTTCCATACATGCTCGGAGGGGCACTCACCGGATGGGTGCTTCACTGGATGCTCGATGCCTGGTACTGGCGTCGAAACTCAATCCAAGCGGTCGATTTGACCCCGGTTCAGCAGGAACTGCATCGAAAGGATGCCGCTCACCTTCATCAGCACTTGACGGAGCCCGCTCCCACAACTGCCGCACCGACCGGCGCATTCTTGGCCGGCGAGAGTGAGGCGAGTGTCGAGCCAGTCAAGCCGACCTCCGCTCCGCGCGCCTTCGATCCCAACGTGGATCTGCCGCAAAAGAGCGCTGTTTCCCCGATTCGACTCGAGGACGGCCCGCTCGCTCCGATTGATCGCCCCATTTCCAACGCCCTCGCTGGCGCGGAGCTCAACGCAACATCTGCCGCGATTCCGCGCTTCACGTTTCCTTACATCGAGGTCGAAGAACCTCGGGAGGCCGAGGAAGACCGCGGCCCCGTCTTGCCAGGACTCGATGACGAGCCAATCGTGGCGGAACAAGTTGTCCTCCACCTTGCCTCGGATGACGTGTCCGAAGCGAAGGCGACAAGAGCCGAATCCAATGGCCATGCCAACGGCATGTTGGGCCATCCTGAGCCACAGCCGTTGAGTGAAGACACTTCCCCAGAACCCTCGGTGCCCTCACAAGAATCTGTGCAGACCACCCACCGCGACGAGGCGCACCGCCAACTTCAGGAAGCACTCCGACAGGTCGCGCATCTCAAGAACACGCTCAGTCGTCGTGGGATTCCTCACGACGATCTGCAGTCCATTCGAGGGATCGGCCCCTACGCGGAACATAAGCTGGTGGCGGCAGGGATCGACTCCTTCCAAGCCCTCGCCCAGTCCTCCGCCGTGGATATCGAATCCATCATTCAGCCTCAGAGCTGGCAACCGATTCACGCCGCCCAATGGATCGCCGATGCCCAAGCCAAGCTCAGCGAAGGAGAAAACTCATGAGCCAAGTTTCGATTCTGCAAGATGACCTCCGAACCCTGGGTGTGATCAAAGCCAGCGGAACCGTACTGCTTGCCACTTTGTTCGGCCTGAGTCTTCTCGCCCGCGACTACAATGCTCCCGTTGAGTCCGCCGCTGCCGACCCCGTCTCGTTTACCGTCGAGCGACCCTGGAGCGTGTATCAGGATCTCGGATTCATCAACTACGGCGGAGACTCTTCGGGCGTGAGCGTCGACCTGTTGGTCGACGGCAAGCGATTTGCGACGGCCGACGTGGATCGCAAGCGGCAACGCTACCAAATGACAGTGCCGCTCTCCTCGGTGTTTGGCAAAAAGGTCGAACTTGTGGAGATGGGCAAGGACAAAAAAGTTCTCTCGCGTGGCAAGGCCCTCCCCGTTCTCGCCAGAGTGGACGATACCGGGGCGATCAAGCCCTATGGATTCGCCATCGATCTTCCCCCAGCAAACGCGAAGTTCCGCCCCGGGCCGATCGACTTCAGCGGCACCGCTGCCCCGGGAACCCTGGTTCAAGTCTGGATCAAGCAAAAGCTTGTCGGACAGGCAACCGCCAACGAAGACGGTGTCTGGGAATTGACGAAGGAAGTGCCCTTTGAAGGACTACGCATGGAGATTTTCTCCAAAGGCGTGAGCGGACAAGACCTCGGCCAGATCAGCTTCCGAAGCGTGATCACCATCAGCTCGATGGTGGAAGAAGACTAGAGCTCAGACGTTGAATCGGAACAACATCACGTCGCCCTCTTGGACGACGTAGTCCTTGCCTTCGCTGCGGACTTTGCCCTTTTCCTTCGCCGCACCCATGCTGCCTGCGTCGACCAAGTCGTTGTAAGCCACTGTTTCGGCCCGAATAAAGCCACGCTCAAAGTCGCTGTGGATCACTCCCGCCGCTTGAGGAGCCTTCATCCCTTGCTTGATCGTCCAGGCTCGAGTCTCTTTCGGGCCAGTGGTGAAGTAGGTTTGTAGGCCGAGCAAGTGATACGTGGCGTGGATCAATCGATTGAGCCCGCCTTCGCTCGCTCCGAGACTCTCCAGAAATTCCATACGGTCGGCTTCGTCCAGCTCAGCCAGTTCTGCTTCGACCTGAGCCGAAATGATGACCATCTCCGCGCCTTCCTCTTCGGCCAGTTTTCCGACGAGCTTCGTGAAGTCATTCCCGGTTCCGAGGTCGGTATCGGCGACGTTCTTCGCAAACCGGTCACCGCCTCCCTGCTC